>CAVURJ010000001.1:0-652564 GCA_963743885.1 Candidatus Moraniibacteriota bacterium
GTTTCGTTTATTCTAATGATAATAAATACCGGATCACGTTCAAAAAACTTGCTCTCAACGAAATTACAAACAGCAATGTCGTCGATTTGTACAAAAAAAATAACTTAAGGGAGGCTGAGCAAAAAAATGCGCTCAATATGTGCAATGAAACGGATGCTTGCGGGAAAATAACCTCATGGAAAGATCTCTCAATTCAAAATGGGACCGGAGCAGAATTTACCGTCCGATATTCAGGAATACGAATTGATGAGCCAAGAGGCTTTATAAATGAATTCCATCGGACGTTAAAAATAAATGACGCTGTATATCAATTCTGGACATCAGAAATAAATCCGCCAAGCGAGCTGAAACAAGATTATCCGGAATTATCCCCGGCTCCAAACGAAATATTCAACCAAATAATGTCTTCATTCAAGACCTTATAAAACTTTTTTCGAAAAATAAAAACGGGGTAGATTGTTTCCTACTCCCGTTAATTTTTACAAAGGACATGGATTTATTTAGACTCCAGTCCGCTTACTTCTAACGAGCAACTATAGGGACATCGATGCTCTTCAATTTCCCGTGCACATTCTCCCCAGAATAGACAACAAAGTGGAGATGGTTATTGCTAGTCCCGGTATCCGAAACATAGCCGATAACAGTACTAGTTGTCACTGGAGTACCTGGGGAAACTTGGATATTGCTTAAATGCAGATATCCGCTCCACCAGCTTCCGCCACTCACCCCTGGATGCTCGATAAGCACTTGCCCGGCAGTTCCTCCAGCGTTTTGACTTCCAGCATATGAGGTTGCAACAGTTCCATTCGCAACAGCATACACCGGCTTCCCATTATCGCTGTCGTAGAATGGATAATTCCAATTGACATCCCATGCCTTTGAATCATCGGATCCGCCAATCCCACCGCCGAAGACGTGGTATCCCGTCCCGTGCTGGTTGAAACACCATTTTCCTTGTTGATACAACCCGCTACAGTATGAATCTGAGGTGACAACCCCTAATTGCCCCTCAACCGGAGAAAGCACTTGATCGGGCACACTGAAAAATACTGCGTTCAGCATCTTATTCCCGCTCACATTCACCGAAAGTGGGTTGTTGGTAGAAGTGATAGTGCCATCATCCCAATAGCCGAACGCCCAGTTCTCCGTTGGCGTTGCTATCAGTGTTACATCTCCAGAGAAATTCCCCTGGCACGCACCGTTCGAACAGGAGAAATCCGATGCCGGACTACTCGTGACCGTCCCACCTGCCTGAGGAGCCAGATTGACGGTCAGCTGCCAAGCACCATACGACGCTCCCGGACCGAAGAAGAGTGCTCCCGACTTGGAAAACGACAGATTATGCGAGCAGTTGTACGTACCCCAGGCGACCATGAGCCCATCGCATGTCTCATACGGTTGCGAGAGCAGTGCCCACCACCAGTCGTTATCAGTCAGGGTATAGTTCTGGCCTTTATAGAAGAATGAGTTCACACCGGCTTCGACAGCGAGCGAATCGTAGTCATAGCCGTTGTACGAGCATGGCACCGATGGATTCGGATTGTTGTACGGGTGGTACGGCTGGCAGGCATCATAGGACTGGGCCATACCGGAACAGAGGAGGCAGAGGATCAAGATGAACGTTCTCATGTTTCATACTCCTTAAAAAGAAGACAAAAAAAACAGCACGAGGTGTTGCTTTTCAGAATACTTCTTCCGGATTCGATGGTGAAGATATGCTCCTTTCGGTTGTAAAAGAACAAAACAACGGTACCAAGAAACGAGATGGCTGTCAAAAATCTATGGTATAATTTTAAACGTAAACAGAAAACAAAATCATGAATAACAAAAAAATCCCAACCTGTCTCGGAACGGCTATTCTTGTCGTCATCGCCATCACCGCTGGTGCTTTTGTGTGGGTGTACGAAAAAAATCAAGGATTGATAACAACAGATGTTACGATCCAGAATATGAAGAAGGCTTCGAAAGCCTTGTCGCTTCAAGAATCAACTATCACCGCACCGTCATTCCCAGAAATGGACCTGGGGGATTGGCAAACGTATACAGACAATAAATTTGGCTATACGGTAAAATACCCACGAGGCTACGTCGTTCATAAGTATCTCCCTCCTTGCACAGCAAAACAAGATGACACAAATGGAACTAATATTATTTTTAAAAACGCTTCAATTAGCAATGCAAGCGAAGATGTTCGAGACAAAATATTCGATTTTGATATCTTTGTAGATGACCCAAAAGATACTTGTATATTAAATTATTACTCTTCAATCGGAGGACCTCAGGCGCAAGTGCCGAAACTATTAAAATCAGAAACTATTGTCCTAAACAAATATCGTGTCCTGAAGAGAACGTATTCACATCTTGATCCAAGCGGTAACCAATCACTATTTCAGTTTTCAACATGGAGGTTTGAAAATAATAATAAGTTTTATACATTGATGTTCAATAACGGAACAGCGTTAACAGACACGGAGCATCAAAACGACACATTCGAAAACTTCCTTAAAAATTTTATCTTCGAATAACGGGTATTGCACCGCGGAGCCAACCTCGACGTCTTGGCGGGCAAGCCCCGCATTGCAGACAAGCTTCGCTTGCCTTCCCCGCGGCAAGCCGCGGGGTATTGACCCGATTTTACTCGCCTCGCTTTCGCTCCGTCGAAGCGGGCCTGCGCTCCGTTCGGAAACAAAAGTAAACTTTTGTTTCACTCACTACACTTGGTAATAAACTAGGCATGATAAAAAACCTCCCTACCAGATTTCTCTGATAGGGAGTTTATTTTACAGGCGTTGCTGTTCAGTGCGACCAGAGGATGTTATTCGTGCCATCTCCGTACGGATCGACAAGATCCCAGTTACTGGTTGAAACGCTCTTCTTGTAGATTTCAAGATGCATATGGTACCCGTATGTATTGGCACCCGACGTCCCCCATCCGCCTACTTGGGCAACGAATTGGCCTTTCGTAACAGTGGCATAACCATGCTGCTCGATTGATGATTGAATCGAACCCTCAAGATTGTTGCTATGGAGAAATCCGGTTATGTAATCGGCAGGACTACCATTAATATTCAGCCCTGAATGCACGATATAGAAAGCGTGATATTCATGACCATTAGTGTCCCATGTTGTTGATCCGGCTAATGCCGCAAGCGGACATCTTGTTGGGTCGCGCCATACCGTTCCAGCACCATAACTCTGCGTATTGGCTGTAGCCACACAAAGGGTTCCGCCTTCAGGAGCCACAATATATGTGCCTTGACTAAACGGATAGTCGTAGCCGGGGTGGCCATTGTAACAGAGGTAATTAGTTCCGACGTAACCCACGTATGTGATTCCAAATCCGAAGGCTGAGTTATCGGACTTCGAATAACACGTAGTTCCGGAATATGGTGTCTGAATCTCACTGGATTGACCGGTAAATGTAACAACTTGATGATCAGAATCACTATACGGAGTAGCTCCGCTGTGATCCATCACTGAACTCACCGGTGCCGTATAAGCCGTGTATGGATTACCGTTTGGATCATTAATCTGTATCGGGAAACCGAGGTATGCGAATGGAACTCCTCCCTCTACCAGCACATCCCCTGCCGCAAGGCTCGGTAGTCCGAACTGCCCATCCCAGTTGTAACCGAAGTTGACCTTAATATCGATGCCAACCGCCCTAACCAGGTCGTTCTGGAGATCGTACCCGGTCGGGCCAGCGTAGGTCCAGTCGAACCAGGTGTACTGGCGATACCGGATCTGGTTTATCGAGACCGGATTGCCCCAGGTATCGTTTTCGCATTTGCCATCCTGATTCTCGTAGCAGCTGTAGATGATGACATTCGGATTGTAGTCAAAGCTGTCGAACGCCTGGCTTTGGGAAAGCGGATTGAGCAGGATCCAGAGGTGCTGGTAGGGAGGACCCTGGTTGTAGTCGACGGCGACCGGCTTCAGGCTTTCAGGGATGTTTTCCGGATAGTAGACGGTGTAGTTCTGGTGGTACCACGGATGCCTCGTCTGGACGAAGGCGTCGTAGGTGACGCCGTTCTCCGTGAACGGGATCGGTTTCGGAGGAGGCAGCCGGCTCCAATCGAAAGCATTGGCGAGGCCGGAACAGAGGAGGCAGAGGATCAAGATGAACGTTCTCATGTTTCATACTCCTTAAAAAGAAGACAAAAAAAACAGCACGAGGTGTTGCTTTTCAGAATACTTCTTCCGGATTCGATGGTGAAGATATGCTCCTTTCGGTTGTAAAAGAACAAAACAACGGTACCAAGAAACGAGATGGCTGTCAAAAATCTATGGTATAATTTTAAACGTAAACAGAAAACAAAATCATGAATAACAAAAAAATCCCAACCTGTCTTGGAACTGTCGTTCTTGTCGTCATTGCTATCACCGCTGGTGCTTTTGTGTGGGTGTATGAGAAGGGACAAAGTGTAGACCAACCACAACAATTTACTACCATCAAAAAAGCTCCAATAAAAGATCAGCAAAACCAGACTCAACCCACTACCAACACCAGTTCGGATGTTGAAAATGTAACTTTCTGCGGAAAGACTTTTACAACAGAAAAGATTCTCTTAAATGGTACGGATGTAATGCAACGCATAGCGAGTTTTTCAAAAGATAGCTCCAACAGAATATGCGAAAATGTAATTAATAATACAATCGGAGGAAATCTTCCTACTAGTATTACCAAGCAAAATCCTGCTGATTCTAATTACAAAGATGGGATATATTTTATGATGGTTTCTGCACTAGAATTCAAAATAGATCTAAATACCAACAACATTTACATCCTTGGTGCATTTGCTGGTGAACCAACACTCATTGGGAAATTAAAATAAGAAAAATGGGAATTCCGTTATTAACGAAATTCCCATTACTTCAATTCACGCCAGTAGTATTACTCGTACGTAATACTGTCCGGATCAATAAAATATTCCGGAAATGCTGGGTGATTATCACATCCATTCTGTTGCGGCAAAGCACCCTTATCAGACTTTCCCGCGACAAACGGCCTCGCCCTAATACCAAAATGAAAGTGGGTGTTGCTTCCAAGATTGGCAACGGTCCCGATCTTGTTTCCCTTCACGACCCGACCATTGACAGATACTGTTGGATTAATGTGCCAATATACCGTTGTGAAGGAATTTGCTGAATCCTTTATCACAACCGCATCAGCCCATAACGAATGCTGCCCAGTATAGATTTCGGAAACAATTCCATCTATGGCCGCATTCACGTCTTCACCCGCGGTAGCAGAGACATCAATGCCCGCATGTTTCTCTATTTGCCCACCGCACGAATCTACCCAATCAGCCCCAAACCCCAGAGTTGTTGTTCGGCTTTCTTTGGAACCACTGAGTGGCCACTGGAGCGAACAGATAAACACGGCGCTGAGTGTTTTGTCCCCACTCATGGTTACCGTAAGCGGATTATCGCTGGACATGATAGTACCATCATTCCAGTAACTAAACAGGCATCCGCTTGCCGCCGTCGCCGTGAGCGTCACGTTCCCAGAGAAACCTCCTTGGCATGCTCCGTTCGAACAGGAGAAATCCGATGCCGGACTACTCGTGACCGTCCCACCTGCCTGAGGAGCCAGATTGACGGTCAGCTGCCAAGCACCATACGACGCTCCCGGACCGAAGAAGAGTGCTCCCGACTTGGAAAACGACAGATTATGCGAGCAGTTGTACGTACCCCAGGCGACCATGAGCCCATCGCATGTCTCATACGGTTGCGAGAGCAGTGCCCACCACCAGTCGTTATCAGTCAGGGTATAGTTCTGGCCTTTATAGAAGAATGAGTTCACACCGGCTTCGACAGCGAGCGAATCGTAGTCATAGCCGTTGTACGAGCATGGCACCGATGGATTCGGATTGTTGTACGGGTGGTACGGCTGGCAGGCATCATAGGACTGGGCCAGACCGGAACAGAGGAGGCAGAGGATCAAGATGAACGTTCTCATGTTTCATACTCCTTAAAAAGAAGACAAAAAAAAACAGCACGAGGTGTTGCTTTTCAGAATACTTCTTCCGGATTCGATGGTGAAGATATGCTCCTTTCGGTTGTAAAAGAACAGGCTTAGATTAGCAAAAATGGGACATGCTGTCAAAAATCACTACAAAAAATACGGATTCCTTTTGAAAGAAATCTGTATCAGCAATCTGCAATCAAAATCACTCCTTCTCCAGCTCTTTTTTCACGACTTCAAACTCGTTCTCAATTTCCTTGAGGCGGGTGCGGCTCGATTTGATGAGCTCCGTCCCCTCCTTGATCTTCTCGAGCCCTTTCTCCACATCCACTTCCTCCTGATTATCGAACCAGCCGATGATCTCTTGGATCTTCTTCAAGGATTCTCCGAGATTCGCTTTCGTCATATTGATAAAAAATTAATTTCTTGTCATTCCGGCCCCCGAGCCGGAATCTAGGATTTCTGGATCCCAGGTCAAGCCCGGGATGACATGAAACGATATTAACTTTCAATAATTCTCTCCACTTTCGTCTGAAGTTTGCCATCGCCGAGCTGCACTTCCAGTATATCACCCGCGACCGCCTGGGAAACGCTCTTCATGATGGCATCGCCCTTTCGCACCAGGCTGTATCCGAGCCGAAGCACCCGTTTCGGATCGTACTGTACGAGACGTTCAGCCGCATGATCGAGTCGCTTCATCGTCCGTTCAAAAAGCGATACAAAACCTATTCTGAGCGACTTTTCTCCCTGGTCCAGCCCATCGAGATGCCGTCTCACAGCTGCCTGCGCCAAGAGCAGCCGCTCACCGAGAGCCTGTCTAAGCGTCGCGACGATATCACGGAAAGAGCGGAGCCGGGCGAGCATGATCTCACCGTCGAGCCGGAGCTCACTTCGCACATCAGCCAACCGCTCACGAAACAGCGCCGGCAACTGATGCTCGAAATGCTTCACGAGCTGCCGCGCTTCGTCCAGATGGTACCGGAGCTCTTTGGCCGTCGCAGTCGGCGTCGAGACCATCACGTCCGCAGCGAGCGCCGCGAGCGTCACATCCTTCTCATGACCCACGCCAAGAAGCGTCGGGATAGCGGATCCGGACACCTCGCGCACCAGCGACTCATTGTTGAATGCCTGCAGGCTCTCGAGCGATCCGCCGCCGCGCACGATAACGAGGATATCATATGTTTCGGGCTGCCGATTGAAGAAACGGACCGCTCTGATGATATCGGCGGCTGCCCGCTGCCCTTCAACTAAGGTCGGATAGAAATCAACCCGGAATCCCTGCATTCCGAGATTCATACGAAAGTCATCAATCGCCGCACCATCCTTCGATGTGATGAGCGCGATCCGATCAGGATACCTAGGCAGCTCGCGTTTCCTCTCTGGCGCGAATACCCCCTCTTCCTCAAGCTTCTTCCGAAGCGCATCGTACGCTTTCTTGAGAGCCCCCTCACCGGCAAGCTCGATGACCGAAACCTTGAGACTGAACTTGCCCATCGGCTTGTAGATCTCCGGACTACCCTCGACGATGATCTCATCACCCTCCGCAAGCCGCACGCCGCAGATCTCATAGTGGTACCGCGAGATGAGACAGCTGAGTGCACTCCCCTCTGTATCCTTGATCGAAAAATATATCCAACGCTCGCGTTCGCTCATGCTCGTCACCTCGCCCTTCACACGCGCCGCCATGCCGGAAAGTTCAAGATTGATCGTATCGAGGAATTCGGTGACAGAGAGTGTTTGATTCTGATTATCACGATTCTCCTTTTCGTCATCCTGAAGCGAAGCTGAAGGATCTAGGAGTATGACATCTCTATTTTTTTCTTCGAGATTCTTCGCTTCACTCAGAATGACAGAAGTGCCAGCGCACTCCTCGACAATCTTCAGTAAGGCGGCTCCGTACTTCCCGTACTTCGCATCCTTGATCCCTTTGATAGCCATCATCTCCTCCTTGTTTTTTGGAAGCGCCCCCGCGATCGCATCCAAAACAGCGTTCGGAAACACACGAAACGTCTCCACGCCTTCAATGCGTGCCTGGCGATCACGCCATGCCCTCAATTCCGACAAAATGCTGCTTTTCATATCCAGTAGCGAAAACTTCGAAGATTAATCCGATTAAGTTCTTTCCATTCTAGAATGTACATATTTTCCAACGGTCGTAGGAAAATATGTACGCATACTTTTCACTTCCCGGCAGAACTATTTCGAAGTTCTACTATCAGGCATACATACCACAATTATACACAAAGCCCCGCTTTTATCACGGGGCTCTGCTAATGAAGCTAGAGGAGCTTACGAAGCTAAAAACTATTTCAAGTACTGATCCACCGTCGCCTGCATATCCTTAAAGCTATACGCGCCATGAAAATTCTTAGCATTCACAAACAGACTCGGCGTACCAGCCACGCCAAACTGTTGCGCGACAGCGATATCCTGCGCCAAATGATCGGCATATTTGCTGCTTTCAAGGCACGCTTTCATGTCAGCCGGCTTGACAGCGCTCTTCAAGAAATCCGCCAAGATACCAGAATTCGATCGATCACTCCCGACAGTCTCGTTGAGAAGCTTATACCCGGCATCGCTCATAAGCAAATCATGAACCTCCCAAAACTTACCGGTTTCCTGAGCACAATAAAGGGATTCCGCCGCCAGATCCCCGTTGCCATGCCCATTAAGATACACCCACACAAACGACGCCTTGCCGGCATCGACTAACTTCTTCATCTCCGGTATCGGAGCGACATATCCAGGACCAGCCTTCTTCATGTACTCCTTATTTTTCCCTCCCGCTATATGGCAGGCCGGGCACGACGGATCACTGAACTCAACGAACAGCACCTTCCTATCCTTATCACCAAACGAAATATGCTTGTCACCGAATAATCCCTTGATCATATCAAAGGTCACTTCCGGCTTATTCGGCTGCCCAGCCTTCTGCGCCCCGGCACCAGAATCGACGACTTGCGAAACTTTCGGACTGGCTACAAACATGGCCGCTGCTATCACAAGACAGCCGGTGAGTATCGCGCCGGCTACCGCAAGCGCGTCCTTACTCACCTTCTTCTCACCGCCACCGCAGCATCCGCCGTTCATTTCTTCAGTCATAGTTCGAAATCACTATTGATTACTTAGTCCTTTCAGTATACCAGATACCGAAAAGAGTCTCAACCCGGAACATATCCTAGACGAATCTGAGCGCCGCCGGATGGAAGATGAGGAGATATCCGAGGATAAGCATGAGGATGCCGCCTAGGAGATTGGACCACTTCGAATACTGCTGCGCCAGATGGAGCTTGTCAAAGCCCCAAAGTGCCAGGCCGAAGACAAGGAAATCGTCAATCATATAGAAGAAGATATAATCGACCATATAGGCTTGCGTCTGCCAAAAGCCCAAGTCATTGAGCTCGATGATCTTCGTGAAGGCCTGCGGGATGCCGATAGAGCAGGCAAACTCGATCACATTGACCGAGAAGGCGAGCGCAATAACGCCAAGCGCTGTCACCCATGTAAACGGTTCGGTCGCGAGCTTCTTGATCCGCCCAGAAATCTTAGCCCGGCCTTCGAGATCCACCACCTGACAGGTGCCATCCGATTTGTACCATTCGTACAAGAAGAAGAGTCCACCGCCGATCGCCACCGCGCCGACGATTGGCGTAACGACCCGGTCGAGCCCGACGAAATCCCACGCTGTGAACCAAACGTTCAGGATGAGATAATACATGATCGTCTCAGCGAGAATGAATATCCCGGCAATCATCCACATCCGATCGCGCGATCCGATCTGCACCAGCACGATGAGGAAGGTCACGAGCACCCACATGGCGCACGGATTGAACCCATCGATCAGCCCGAGGATACCGGAGAGCACCGGCAACGAATATTCTGCCGCATCGATCGTCGTACCGACGAACGGGATTGCCACGAGAAGCGGCGCGGGCGCGGGCATCGTGCAGATGCCGGTCGTACTATCACAGGTCGCCCCGCGCTGCTCGAGCGCCGCTGTACGGCCGCTCAAGAGCCCCTCGATGCCGACCCGCTCCTGGCCGATAGACCGGTCCGCAAGAGCAACGATCCGCTTGCCCGTCGTCTCCGGACGGTCAAAGCCCTGAAGCACTGTATCTCCGATCACTGTGATCGGCGTCGCTTTGGAAAGCTTCTGTGAAGCCGTGAATCGGTCGAACAGTTCCTTGCCCTCAGGCGTATCAATATCGATGCGACGCACCTCGATATCGGAACGGCTCGCTAGAAGCGTATCGAGATAGGCTTCTTCTGCCTGACAATGGGCGCAATCCTGCCGCTTGAAGATTTCGATCAGCGCTTGATTCTCCGCAGCGGATACGTGGCCGACCACGAACGATACGAAGATGCCGAGAGTGACGATGAGCGATAAGAAAATGCGTTTCATAAGCTGTGCTTAATTGATGATATTCCGGTTACCTTCGCTCCATGTGACATATCTCATCCCGACGATATCTATCGCGCCCCGGAGCGTCGGCAGAAAATTGTTTCGAGCCAAAAGCTTGATGAGCGCATAAGCGCCGATCAATAGTGCTGCCTGAAGCAATGCCATTGTCGTCATACCTTTTACCGTGAATCGATGTAGCATCGTGAAAACAAGCAGCGGATACGCCAGCCGATGTAAACCTTTCCAGCGCCGTCCACCGAGAGCGCGGAGTGCGATGGTATTGGAAGTGAAAAGCAATGGAAGCGTAAGGAAATACGCCACTGTACCGAACAAAAATGTCGGTGCCATCGCGAAAAGATCATTTCCGATGTACGGCGCAAAAAAAGCATCGAACCAGAGCGGATCGATGAGATATCCAACGACGTGCACTGTCGCAAGATACCCCATAAGGATGCCGAGTTCCCGACGAAAACCCATCATTTGGAGCAAAAGCCGCATGCGGAAAATCTTGGACAACGGACTAAGAAACAAGATCGCAATGAGCACAACAGCGGCTATATTGCCGAAATCCTTCCGAAATTCAGGAAAAAGCAGGCCAAAGAGTGAGAGGTGCGCGACAGCAAGTACCGCTACCTTCAGTTCGCGCATATTCCGGGCCAAAAATCCGCTCACGACATCATGAAGGCGGAAGCAGAGGACGAGCAGCGGATCGATTGTTTCAAAAAAGGCTTTCATACGCATCAGTTACTTCATCGGTTCGAACGCTCTCGGAGCCTGACGAGCCTTTTCCAGACAGGTGGCAAGCTCCTCCGTCTCCGTGAACCCACACTTCCCATCGCTCTGCGCCTCACAACTGGCCACGCGATAGCACCCATACTCCTCACGATATTCGCATGTCGATACTATCTGGTCTGCCATCGACGCTTCGACACACAGCTGGCCGCTACAGCCTCCGCGAGCACACTGCTTTGGCTGCCGGACCTCCTCCGCTACCGGATCAGGCCTGCCAGGCGCCTGCTCCGCCGAAGTGTCACCAGTGAAACGGAAAAAATACAGGCCGATCATGGTCAGAATGATCACTTCTACGATGCCAAGCAATACGATGATGCGGATCTGGGTGTCCATAGATGGTATTTACCCCGAAGCTCACCTGCTCGATTCGCATAACGATTCGGACAGGCAAGCTCCGGCCACTGAAACGAGCCAAAGCTTGTTTCACTTCCGCGGCTAGCCTCGCCAACTAGGCGGGCAAGCCGCGGGGTATTCTACCCTATGTTCCCGTCACTCGCTCAGTAACGAAAGTTTACTTTCGTTACACTCGCTTCGTTAGGGAATAGGGCGAAATGCTAACGCTATGGCCAGTATAGCATATCAGGAAACGCCTTTCCGAGAGGGCATAAGCCGAAAAATATGCTATCATGGAGACAAAACGAACCCATCCATGAACGATCCCATCATCGTCGTCGATAAGCTGCGCATCATCTACAATCAGGGCAAATCCAATGAGATGCGCGCCCTCGAAGAGACTAGCCTCCAGATCTATCCCCACGAGTACGTGATCATCTTCGGCCCCTCCGGCTGCGGCAAATCGACGCTGCTCTATTCTATCTCAGGTCTCCAATCCCCGACCTACGGCGACGTCTCCATCGGCGGCATTTCGATTGCCAAGATGTCACGCAAAGAAGAGCTCGAGCTCCATCAGACCAAGATCGGCATGGTCTTCCAGGCTTTCTACCTCATCCCATCACTCGATATCCTCGATAACGTCTGCCTGCCGAAGGTCTTCCGCCGAGAAGCCCCCAGGGAACGACGCCAGGCTGGCGTCCAACTCCTTCGCCGTTTCGGCATCGCCGAACAGGCAGACAAGTTCCCAAGCCAGCTCTCCGGCGGCCAGAAGCAGCGCGTCGCCATCGCCCGCTCACTCGTCAACAATCCCGACATCATCCTCGCCGACGAACCAGTCGGCAACCTTGACTCAGAAAGCGCCGAGAACGTGCTCAAGATCCTGAAAGAGCTCAACGAAGTCGACAAGAAGACCATCGTCCTCGTGACGCACAATCCAGAACACCTCCCCTACGCCGACCGTGTCATCCACATGAAGGATGGCCGCGTCATCAAAGAAGAGGTCCACAAAGAGAAGCGTCCTATCTCAGAACGCAAGGCCCCGGAGATTGAGTCCCAGGAAAAGCCGGAGAATTCCGAGCTCCAGATCCTCATGAATTCCTTCAAGAATCTGCTCCCGCAGCAGGTCGACGTCCTTCTCGTGCCGTTCAAGGCCAAGCAGCTGCTCTCCCATCTCCTCTCCGAACTTTCCGATGAACAGGTCAGCATGGCTGAGGCCTTCATGAAAGAGCTCCTCTTCAGAAATATCGACACCACCCAGTTCGCCGAACACCTCGACCTCGAGCTCGATGAGGGCGGCGCCGGCTGGAACAAGCTCCGCGCAATGTCCTTCGCCGAACGGACCGGAACGATCATCGACCAAGCCAAGCAGATCAAAGAGGTACCAGAGAAAGGGCCCGCGACCCTCGCCAGCTATCTTGCCAGCTTCTTTCACCTCAAGCTCTCCGAGGAGCAGCAGCTCCGTCTGCAGGCAGCACTCAAGATGCGCATCGACAGCCAAATCGGTCAGATCGAGCTCCAGAAGAAGCTCGATACCCCAGTCAGTCAGAACGGCATCGGCCTCCACAGGCGCACTGCCGAGAAGATCGTCCGCGAAGTCGAAATCATCATGCTCCTCAAATATAGCTAACTAGCTTCACTAGCTGCCTTAGCTTCATTAGCTTTTATGATAAACGGCTACAGACAACTCATCGTCTGGGAAAAATCAAAACAGCTCGCTATCGCTGTTTATGAACTGACGGAAAAGTTCCCGAGAGAAGAAATTTTCGGAATAACCTCACAGATGCGACGCTGCGCCATTTCAATCCCCTCTAATATAGCTGAGGGAAGAATGCGTGGGACAAGGAAGGATTTTCTTTCTTTTTTGCGCATAGCCTACGGATCAGGGGCTGAACTAGAAACACAATTGGAGATATCGAGAGAAATCTTCAAGAAAACCAAAACGAACTATACGCATGTAAACCTGCTTCTTGAAGAGACCATGAAAATGCTCAATGTTATGATAAGAAGGATGAATCCCGAGTACTCACAAGCTAACGAAGCTAAAAAAGCTAAAAGCTAACGAAGCTAAAGAAATGCGTTTCTTCGACCTCCTCAAACTGTCGCTTCGAATGTTCAAGGCCCGCACCATGCGGACGCTCCTTACTATCCTCGGCATGTCAGTCGGCATCGCAGCCATCATCTTCCTCGTTTCCTTCGGCTACGGCCTCCAGCGGACACTGCTCCAGAAGATCACGACTTCCGACGCGCTCGTCAGCCTCGACGTCACCGCGGGCAAGGAAGGTGGGCCCGACAAACTCGATAGCACTGCTATCGACGACCTACGCCTCATCCCAGACGTAACAGACGTCATCCCAGTCCTCGAGCTCGCCGGCCAAGGCCGTTTCGACGGGATCACGCTTGATATCAATACCGTCAGCTCCGAAGCTTCACTCCTCAAGATTGAAGGTCTCAAGGTCACGGAGGGACGACTCCTCGACAAAGGCGAGACTCAAGGCATCGTCATCACCACAGCTGTCGCACAGGTCTTCAATACGACCCCGGACAAGATGATCGGCCGCCCGGTTGACCTGACCCTCTTCCGCGACAAGGATAGCACCGGCAAGGAATCATCCTATAGTCCAGGCAAGCCATACACTATCGTCGGCGTCGTCTCGGGTGAAGAGAACATCGTCTACCTCCCGATCGCATCGCTTTCCGGATTCCAGATCGAAAGCTACACCAAGCTCAAGGTGAAATGCCAGTCGACTGGCGTCATGGGCCAGGTCCGCAGCGAAGTGGAGAATCGCGGCTTCATCGCCTCGTCCATCTCCGAGACCATCGACCAGGCCAACAAAGTCTTCCGCGCCGTCCAGATCGTCCTCATGGTCTTCGGCATGATCGCGCTCATCGTCTCGGCTATCGGTATGTTCAACACCATGACCATCGCCCTCCTCGAGCGTACTGAGGAGATCGGCATCATGAAGGCCATCGGCGCCTCACGCGGCAGCATCTCACTCATGTTCATTATGGAATCAACGCTCATGGGCTTCCTTGGCGCCTTAGGTGGCGTCGTCCTTGGTATCATCGAAGGTCAGGTGCTCAATATCCTTATCAATGCCGTCGCGACCCGCTTCGGCGGCGAATCCGTCAGCCTCTTCTACAGTCCACTCTGGTTCATCTCGACCGTCATCGGCTTCGGCGCCTTCGTCGGATTCTTGACCGGCCTCTTCCCGGCCCGCAAGGCCTCAAGCATCGATACCCTCGAAGCACTCCGATACAAGTAGAAAACGTATTACGTATATCGTAGTATGTATCACGTATAAATAAGCAGCGGATCATCCGCTGCTTATTTTTTACCCATAGAAAAACCCGCCGATACAACACGTGGAGAGTTTCTCTACGCCTGTTGCGGCGGGTTGGTAGGAACGAGCTGATTTCTCAGCTGCCCCCAGTGATAGGTTCGTCCGAAGACGTGACCACGAGACCTTCAAGCACTGTGGTTTTCAGACACCTGGGATGCCAGCACTTCTGTACCACATACGGATGCATACGACTGGGACCGTAACTGAAATCTGGCGTCTCATCGTGGATCTGCACCGTCAGCCGACTACCGCACTTGGGACAGTGTTGGAAGCCACCGGCAGAATGAATCACAGCAGCGATGAAGACAGTGAATGCAAACAAGCAAACAGCAACCTGCAACAGTCCGAACAGCAAAGTCACAATGGCAGCAATCAGCAGAATAAACAGGAACGGCATGATGACCCCCTCGGGAATGAACCAAAAAGATAAAGAATTGGTTGTTAATGCACTTCAAAAGAATATAGCATATTTTTATCATTCTGTCAATATTACGTAATAAAAACGGCTCAAAAGAGCCGCTATATCCAAACCTATCCTCCCTTAACTCTATCTTTGCCCTGTACTCTTTACCCTCTCTGTCTTTCTACACCCTAAACCCTATCATCTATACCCTGCCCTTTCTACACCCTAACCCCTATCCCCTGTTCAGTACGTCGAGCGAAGCGCATTGACGATCACAATGACGTCGATGACCTCCTGGAGGATGGCGCCATAGAGCGGCGGTATATAGCCAGCCGAAGCGATGAGCATACCAGCCGATGAAAGCCCGATGCCAAGCATGATGCTCTGGAACGCGACGTGGTAGGAGCGGCGGCCGATATGCACCGCATCGCGGATGAGCCAAGCGTCGCGGCCGAGGATAGCAACATCCGCTGCCTCGATTGACGCACTGTTCTCCGTGCCCGAAAAGACGATGCCAACATCAGCGAGCGCCAGCGCCGGCGCGTCGTTCATGCCATCCCCGATCATACCAACCAGCTCCCCCTCTCCTTGATAACGCTTAACCAGTGTCGTCTTCTTTTCTGGGCTGCAATCAGCGTAGATCGGGATCCGAAAATGCCCGAAGATGCGCTCAGCATTCGCTTTGCGATCACCAGTCAATATACCAAGGCTATAGCCACGCTCCCTGAGATAATCGAAGACCTTGGCGCTCCCTGCCTTGAGCTCGTCATCGAAATAGAAGCGGGCGATCCGATGTTCGCCCGAGAGCAGATCCACAACGATGCCATTATCCTTTGCATCTTCCGCTTTCACGATGCCATAACGCTGGCCAGCAATCGTCCCGAAGATACCCTTCCCGATGACCTCTTCCACATCCTCGGCGAAGAACCGTTCCTCACCATGCACCGCGTGCGCCTCAATGAACGCCTTGGCAAGCGGATGGAAAGAGTGCCACTCGAGCGCCGCCGCGAGCGCGAGCGCCCCATCCTTATCGATATGCTTGTCAGACAGCTCGATCCGCTCGAGGTGCGGCACGCCGAGCGTGAGCGTCCCGGTCTTGTCGAAGAAGAAACGCTTGGTCCGCGCTAGAAGCTCGAGCGCGTACGGGCCCTTGATGATAATATTCTTGCGCGCTGCCTTGTTAAGCCCGCCGATAAAGGAGAGCGGCGCCGCGATGAGGAGTGGGCACGGCGTCGCGATGACGAGCACCGCCAAGAACCGTCCCCAATCCCCGGAAACGGCATATGCCGCAAAAGCGACTGCCAAAGAAAATACCGTAAAATAGCCATTATATCGTTCCGCGAGACGCCCCAGAGGCGACGGATGCGTCTTGCCCTCTTCGACCAGGCCCAAGATCCGTCGGTAGCTCGAATGCTCGAAGTCGCCCTTCACGCGAAGCTCCGCCGTCTCACCGACGTTGATGATGCCGCCCTTGAGGAGCGTGCCATGCTCATAGACGACCGGCTCCATCTCGCCCGTCAGGTTCGCCTCATTGAAGAGGCCTTTCTCCGAAACAAGTGTCCCATCAATAGCGATCATCTCGCCGCGCTTCACAATGATGACATCGCCCGGACGCGCGTCCTGGAGCGCTACATTCTCCGTACCCTGCCCAACCTTCCGAAGCACCGTCTTCGGGATATTCTCGAAAAGGCCACGAAGCGTCTTTTCTGCCCGCGTCGTGCCATACTTCTCGAGCGCCGCCGAGACCGCCACCATGAGCGCCACGACCGCACCCGGCAGCATCTCGCCGAGTGTGAGTGACAGTGCAAGCGCGATGAACGCCAGATAATCGAGGTTCCACTTCTTCATCCGCAGACGCTCCCATGATTCCCATGCGAGAGATATGAGTCCGGCCGCGATCATGGCTGCATAAGCAATCGCGGAATCCGTAGCCAAAGCAAATATGAGCACGATCGCAAGTACAATCGGAAAATGAAACTCTCGACTCTTCAGGATATCAAATACGGATATCATGATGATTTTTTGTTAAATGATTTTCTTTTTATTAGCTGCTGGATCAACAAGGTGATTTCGTAGCGGATTGCCGTTCTTGTACGCACGAATCCGAATCTCATCGGCCTGAAGGCGCTCCTCAAGCGCCTCTATCTCCCGATCCTCACGACGCACCTGCCGAAGCAGCCAAAAGAACGCCGCCCCAAACATACCAGAAATGAATAGGACACCGCCGAAAAGATAAAGAAAGAGATTGCTCGGCGAACCGGCAGCCATCCGGAGCATATCCCAGCGCGTATCAACCGACAATCCTGCCTGCCGGAGCTCAGCGCACCGATTAAAGTACGGCTCCAGCCGTTCGAGCGCCCCGAATCCGCTGTTCGTCCCCGAAGCAGCAGCCATGAAAGATGCCTCAGCGCTCTCGCAACGCTTCGCTGAGAACTGGAGGAACCCTTCCCGGAAACGCTGCCCGTATACGCCCTCCTCCGGAGCGATCCGCATCTCATCGGCCGCCGTACGGAGGATATCGATCGGAAGCGCGAAGGCGAAGTTGTCGCCCGACACCTGGTCAAACCCACTCGTCTGAAAAGTAATGATACCCACGGCCTCGCCAGCATCATTCAAGAGCGGCCCACCGCTCGAGCCCTCTGATACCTTGGCATCAGTCTGGAATATCCGGAAGCTCCGATCGGATGACTGCTTGATAGCACTCACGACACCCTCAGTAAAAGTCGCCTCGGCCGGATCATTCCGGTTAGCCTCGGCGGTCGCCGGAAACCCGAAGATAAAGGCTTTCCTTCCGACTGACAAGTCTTCCGAGCGGCCCAAGCGGAGCGCCGGCAAACCAGTCTCGGCAATCCGTATGATGGCGATATCGCGCTCATCATCGAGGAAACGATCATTCACGGAAATGATTTCAGCCGGATACCCCTCAGCCATCAGATCCGCGATGCGGGTCTTGTCCGATCCGGGCCGGAGCACCGCCACCTCATGATGGAGATCGAAAGTGCTGTGATCGATGACGTAGCGGAGCACCTCGCGCGTGAAGCGCTCACCCTCCTCAGAATCAATGAAGGACCCGAGCTCCTCCTCGGAAAGGAAGAGCGCATTCTCGAACATCGCCGAAAGCGCGCTCTCGGATGCGAGGGACTGTTTGACTGTCTCCTGCGAAACGACATGGGCGTTGGTAGCGATAGAGCCGTCAGAGTGGATGACGAAGCCGCTCCCTGAAAGATACTCATCGACCTCTACTTCGGTATACTCATCCGGAATAACCGCCACGAAGCGCTTCCGAATATCCACCTTGACCGCCGGGACCTTCGCCGTACCGGACACATGTTCGGCGATACGGACCACTGACGGCTTGGCCAAATCAGCGAGCGCCTCTTCTGGTAGTGCAGACGGCTGCGCCAAAACCGGAAATATCGGAAAGCCGGAGAGGACCATCACGAAAACCGCCAGGATGCTGTTTGTCTTTATCTGGGGTGCCATAGGAGTGTTTCAATTGTAGCATAAAAAAGAGAGGTTTAATCCCATCTTCCCACCCTCATCTCTCATCTTCTTCGTCTATCCCCTGTACCCTATTACCTCTACCCTACCCATATTGACAGATTATTAGTTTATAAGTAAACTATCCATACATGAACTAATCATACGCTCTATGAACACCCCGTGCCGTTTCGAAAAAGCCGACATCGCCTCGCCGATATTCTGTGCCTGGACCAGGCTCGAATCCCTCGCTCAACGTCATGTCTTCGGACGCGTCGGGCTGAGCTCATCGAGCTTCAAGATCCTCGCCCTGATCGCTCGCAGACGCTCAATCACCCCAAGCGATATCCTCGCCGAACTCGAGATTACCAAGTCCAACCTGAGCCAGCGACTGCGCGCCCTCGAAGAGAAGCGCCTCATCAAGCGCTCTCGGGCAGGCATATCAGACGACCGCCGCAAAGTCGCTTTCCTGATTACTCCAGCCGGAGAACGCAAGCTCCGTGAAGCAGCCCTCGTCGCCAAACAAGCCGGCCTCTCCTTTGAAAAAGACTTCACCAAAGAGGAGATCAAGCATCATCGGGCATTCTTCACAAAACTCCTCATTCTGCTCGACCAGAAAGAACAAGAGCTCAAGAAACAGCCGAAAAAAGCCATAACCAAGTAATAACCACCCTATCCTATGAACAAACGCTTCCTTATCGCTACAGCCCTCGCTCTGATTCTCGGCGGACTCGCCTTCTTTTTCTCCCGGGAAGAGTCTTCTCCGGAAAAGACCTCAGCTAATCAGACAAACGCCCCGCTTGCTGTTCGGACCGAAAGCGTCGCTGAAAGACAGTCCTCGTCTTTCCATTTCTCCTACCCCGGCACCGTCTCAAACGAAGGCGAAGCTACACTTACCGCGCAAGTCTCCGGCACGATCGTCTCGGCCGACCTCGCCCTCAATAGATATGTCAGTGCCGGACAGACGCTCTATACTATCGACGAAACCGGTACAAGCCTTGGATCGAAGGGTGGTACACAGAGCGCCGACCTCCAGAGCGCTGCTCTCTCGCTTGAAAACGCCAAAAAAGCCTACCAGGAAGCCGTCCGGAACGACCATCAGGAAGGCACGAGTGCTTCGGAAAGCGCCAAGATCCAGGCCCGAAACAGCCGCGATATGGCTGAGATCGCCTACGCATCGCTCCGCGACAAACGCTTCGTGAAGAGTCCGATAGCCGGAACTGTCACCATCAAGCATGCTTCTGTCGGTGATACCGTCTCGGCCGGGACGCCGCTTGCGACCGTGAGCCGCGGCAAAAAAGTCGTGCGATTCTTCGTACATGACACAGAACATCTGCTCCTCACCCCGGGCCAAGAGATTTCTTTCAGCAAGAATGCCGACGGCCAGGACGCCATCGTGGGCAAGCTCCTCCGCGTCGCCCAGACTGCCGACCCTGAAAGCCGGCGCTTCCTCGCCGAAGCGGAAAGTGCTGATCCGCGCTTCAAGAAATTTGCGAGCGGATCCGTCGTCACTGTATCTGCATCCGTCACTCGGGTAGCCCCGGCTGGAAGTTTCTTCCTTCCCCTCTCCGCAGTGCTCCGCGACCAGAGCGGCGCTGCCGTGCTCGCTTATGACGATGGCCAGGCCAAGCGCCTTCCGGTCGATATCCGGAGCATCGATGGCGAGACAGTCGAGCTCTCCGGATTGAATGATACCGCGACCCGTATCATCATGACGGACGTCAAGCGCCTCAAAGAAGGTGATGCCATCACGCTCAAACAGTAACTCATCTGGTTTCTTTCCCTTTATGCCTACTACACCGGAACACCGCGACCCATCCTCGGACTCCCGCTACCTCGATACGCTCACCTTCGACCCGGAGCTGAAGCAGGGTTTCCTCAATTTCTTCGTGACCCGCACGCGCGTCGTCATCCTCTTGATCATCCTCCTCTCCGGCTGGGGTATCTACGCTTACAATATCCTCCCGCGCGAATCGAACCCAGAGGTCAAGATCCCTATCGCCATCGTCTCCGCCGTCCTCCCTGGCGCCTCACCGAGCGACGTCGAAGAGCTCGTCACCAAAAAGATCGAGACCGAAGTCTCTTCGCTCAAAGGTGCAAGCAAAGTGACTTCGACATCATCCAACTCCGTCTCGGTCACGAGCATCGAATTTGAAGCAAGCGAAAATCTCGACGATGCCATCCGCCGCGTCCGCGATGCCGTCAACACCGTCGCTCCGGACCTGCCAGCCGAAGTCGAGACACCGACCGTCTCCGAGATCTCCTTCGATGACCAGCCGATTCTCACGATGGTCCTCACTGGCCCCTACGACGGCTTCACACTGCGCGAACACGCCAAAACGCTCCAGGATGAGCTCGAAAAAGTCCCTGATGTCCGCGACGTGACGCTCTCGGGCGGCGATGAGGTGGAATTTTCCATCGCCTACGACCCCGCCAAACTGGCAGTCTACGGGCTCTCGGCGGATGCCGCCAATAACGCCGTACGAAGCGCCAATATCGCCGTCCCCGGCGGCAATTTCGACGGACAAGAATTCGTCTACCCCATCCGTTCCGACGGTCGCTTCTTCGACGCGCAGGCACTCGGCGACACTCCAATCCAAAAGACAAGAAGCGGCGCTATCATCTCCCTCCGCGATATCGCAACCGTCGAGGAACGCGCCATCAAACGCACGGCACTCTCCCGCCTCTCCATCAGCGGCAGCACCCCGGAAAACGCCGTCACTATCGATATTGTCAAGAAAACCGGCGGCTCGATCATCGATATCGCCGACACATCGAAGAAGACCGTGGCCGATCTTCTCGCCACCTTCCCGAGCGGCATGAAGACCGATATCACTGTCGACCTCTCGGACCAGATCAGTAATGACTTCACGCAACTCAGTCACGACTTCCTCATCACCGTCACGCTCGTCGTCATCACACTCATCCTCTTGGTCGGGCTCAAGGAGGCACTCATCGCCGGCCTCACTATCCCACTCGTCTTCTTCGCAACCTTCGGGACGATGATGCTCACCGGCACCTCGCTCAACTTCCTCTCGCTCTTCTCGCTCCTCCTCGCACTCGGCCTCCTGGTCGATGACGCCATCGTGGTCGTTTCCGCCACCAAGCAATACCTGCGCACTGGCAAGTTCACACCGGAAGAGGCGGTACTCCTTGTGCTCCGCGACTTCAAGGTCGTACTCCTCACCACGACTCTCGCCACCACCTTCGCTTTCATGCCGCTCCTCCTCTCGAGTGGCATCATGGGAGAGTTCATCAAATCCATCCCGATCACCGTCTCAATCACGCTCATCTCCTCGCTCATCATCGCCATCGTCATCAACCATCCTCTCGCGGCTGCCCTCGAGCGCATCCGCTTCACCCGAGGCCTCTTCTCCGCACTCGCGCTCCTCGCCCTCGCTGTCGGTCTTATCGCCATCGTGTCCCTCTCGGGCATCGCCCGCTTCGCACTCGCGGCTGCTTCATTCGCCGCCTTCTTCCTCCTCATCCGCTACCGCTACCAGAGGGGTGGCGAGGCAGTCCTCAAGCACAACGAACTCCTCGTCGAAAAAGAGCGCACGAGCGACGCCCTCATCAAAGAAAAGCTCTCTCACCAAATCAGCGACGAAGCCCACTTCATGAACCGTCTCATGCACGGTATCGTCCGCATCGACCACTTCATCCCGCTCTATGAGCGCTGGCTCCGCTACACCCTCTCGACCAAGAAGCGCCGTCTCACGGTCGTTCTCGGCACCGTGGCCCTCTTTGTCGCGACCGCTCTCCTCCCTATCACTGGCATCGTGAAATCCGAGTTCTTCCCTGCTTCCGACGAAGAGCTTCTCTACATCAATATCACCGCCCCGATCGGGCTGAAGCTTGAGAAAACCGATGTCATCGTGCGAGAGGTCGAAAAGACACTCCTCACCTACCCGGAAATCAAAAACTTCTCCACCGTCGTCGGCCGCTCTTCCTCGGGCGATGGCCTCGGTAGCGGCAGCTCCTCCACGCATGTCGGGAGCATCACCGTCAAACTAACCAAGCCCGATGACCGTGACATCACCTCCTACGACCTCGCGACTGAGATCCGCGACGAGCTCGCTCCGATACGTGAAGCCGACATCACCGTCTTTTCTCCCTCAGGCGGACCGCCGGCCGGCGACGCTTTTGAAGCCCAGATACGTGGCGAAGACCTGAACGAACTCTCGCGCATCGCAGGCGATCTCAAGGATATCCTCGCGACGATCCCCGGCGTGACCGGCATCGAAGTCTCACTCAAGGAAGCCCCCGCTGAATACACCTTCACGCTCGATCCTGCCCGCATGGAGCTCTATGGCCTGGACGCTGCCTCTGTGGGCTCGACGCTGCGCATGGCTGTCTCCGGCACCGAGATCACCAAAGTCATCCGTGATACCGACGAAATCAAAGTTATCGCCCGCTTCGATGAGCGCGCGCTTCCGACGCTCCAATCGCTCCAGAACCTTCAGATCATCAACCAATCCGGTACGCCAGTCTACCTCAAAGACGTCGCGACTATCGAGCTCAAGCCGTCCGTCAACGCCATCACGCGCATCGATGAAAAACGCGTCGTGAAGCTCTCCTCCGACGTCATCGGCGACACCAACGCCCAAGAGCTCCTCAAAGCCTTCCAGGACAAAGTCGCCGCAAGCTACACACTCCCAGACGGCTATACCTTGAGCTACGGCGGCGAAAACGAAGAGAATACAGAATCAGTGCAGTCCATCCTCAGGGCCATGATCATCGCGGCGGTCCTCATCGTCTCGACCCTCGTCATCCAGTTCAACTCTTTCCGCAAAGCACTCCTCGTGCTCGTCACACTCCCCCTCGCGCTCATCGGCGTCTTCATCGGCCTCGCGCTCTTCCAGGTGCCGCTCTCCTTCCCAGGACTCATCGGTATCCTCGCCCTCTTCGGCATCGTCGTGAAGAACGCCATCATCCTGGTCGACAAGATCAACATCAACCTGACGGTCGGCATCCCCTTCGAGGAAGCCATCGTCGATGCCGGCAAGTCGCGGCTCGAAGCGATCTTCATCACGTCGTTCTGCACCATCCTCGGCATCATCCCGATCACGCTCTCGAACGCCCTGTGGCAGGCGCTCGGCTCGGCCATCATCTTCGGACTGATGTTCTCCTCCTTCCTCACGCTCTTCATCATCCCGGTCCTCTACCGGATGCTTGCAAGCACGAGAGAGAAGGCAGATAGGGTTTAGGGGATAGGGTACAGGGTATAGAAAGAAAAAAGAGAGCGACAAAAAGACCCCTTGCTAGGGGTTTTTTGTTCTGCTATGCTGAGCCGGAACAGAAGTCCCTTCACAACCCGAGACGACAAGGAACTCACTATGAAAACCCTATTACGCGGCATCTGCAACGGAGCAATAATCACCTTCTCTGACCGCTATGTACTCTTCCTGCTGGCTGCTGTTGTCGGATTATCCATCTGGCAATATTCCTGGATCAGTGTTACCCTGCTGCCATTCCTGGCAAGCCATCCGACCTACGTGCTCGTCCCTATCGTTCTTTTCATCGTCAGCGCCATAGGCATAGGAAAATTCATCGAAGAAGTCGAAGACTACCATGGCATTGATCCTCTGTTCTGTTTTTACGCGTTCTTCATAGGCCTTGTTGCCCTCGTCTTTTACTGCTGGGCATTGGCAAGCTACGTCTCAATAACGATCACAGTCCCCAGCTGACAAATCATGCAAAACCAAAACCGATATGGAATTCCATATCGGTCTTTTTTTATCTCTCATCTTCTTCATCTATCCCCTCTCATCTCTTATCCCGCTCCCCTTTCTCGCCTCGCTTTCGCTCCGTCGAAGCGGGTCCAAGAGGAGCCCTGCCTGCCGGTAGGCAAGTGGCTCGTCTGCGAGACTGAGGGGTTCTCTACTTCTCAGCAATCTCCACGCTCTTCACAACGACCGGCGTGACTGGAGAGGATCCCTCGCCGCCCGCCTTGGTCGGCGCATCAGCGATGGTGTCGACAGCCTCGAGGCCCGAGACGACATGGCCGAAGATCACATAGTTCGGCGGAAGCGGATAATCCTTGTGCATGATGAAGAACTGGCTACCGTTGGTATCCGGACCGGCGTTCGCCATCGCGATCGTGCCGCGGGTATACTGCCCCGTAAACGGCTCGTCATCGAAGCGGTAGCCCGGGCCGCCCATGCCCGTCCCCTGTGGATCTCCACCCTGGATCATGAAGCCAGGAATCGTCCGATGGAAGATCGTCCCATCATAGAACTTCTCACGAGCAAGGAACACGAAATTGTTGACTGTGATCGGCGTCGCTGCTGCTGCGAGCTCCACCACGATATCGCCTTGGTCCGTATGGAGTGTCGCGGTATACTGCTTCTTCGCATCGATCGTCATTGCTGGTGCCTGCATATAGGTCTTTCCTTTTAGAGAATTATCCGCCTGGACCGGCGGCGTCTGCTTCGCCTGGCTCTTCGCCTCGGCTGGTTTGTCTGCCGTCTTGTCGGCAGGCTTATCAAACGTCAGCCCCGACCCCTCGGACGATTTCTCAGTCCGTACCTCCGGCGTATCCATCGAACATCCCGCAAGCGCGATGCCGCCGATGATTGCCACTGCTATCTTTTTTCTCATACGCGTCTTTGTTACTAGCACACTCCCATCAGTATACTACATTCCCACGCACATGATACCGTTACCATTGACAAGCAGCTAAAAAGGGTGTATAATGGTATACAGAAGTGCATAAAGCTAATTCGTCCACAAAACCCGCCTGGTGGCAGTTGGGACGTAGTGCCCATAGTGGATTGGATATCTTGAAGCGCTTAAGGGCCTGTCTGAAACATTAGACAGGTCCTAGATTTTTTTTAAAAGCCTTTACCCTGTTACAAATCCACGAAAGATTTTCGATAACCGCCAACCCGAAGGCGAAGCCGCCTATCAGCTCTACCATTACACAACGCAAGCCCCTGCCTGATTTGTAATAGGGCTCCTGCCAAAAGTTGCCCTACCGAAAGCACGGCAATCGCCTTACAGAGATTCACTTCAAAAAAAGCCTTGACTTTTCCCATTTTTTGCGCTATACTTAAGAAGTTGAGAAGTGGAAACGGGTGAGAGATGTCATAATCTCGCCCGTTTTCTTTTTTCATCAAGTCCCTTTAAAAAAGCCTCGGGACAGGCAAAAACAAAAAAGACGTATGACAGAAGTACGTATGGAAGACACCCCAGTGGTGTCAGAGTGTTCGGGCCCTGATTGCCCGAAGTGCGCCAAAGCGGCTGCAGAAGCCGAGGAGTCAGAGAACACGAACTTCGCGTTCCTCCTCGCGATGCTCCCGGTGATCGCACTCACCTTCTTCGGACAGGCAGGACTCTTGTAAAAAAGACCCTCCCCTCTCCAACAAAAAACCGCCCTACTAAAAGGGTGGTTTTTTTATTCTTCTCTTTCTTATCTATCACAATAACAGGTACTGAGACCCAGAACCAGCCTGCCAGCCAAGCCGCCTCGATTCGAGTCAAAGCGGGCCCGCCTAACCGGCGAGGCTGGCCGCGGAATAACGGGTATTGCACCGCGGGACAAGCCCCGCATTACAGACAAGCTTCACTTGCCTTCCCCGCAGCAAGCTGCAGGGTATTGACCCGATTTTACCTGCGCTCCGTTCGGAAACAAAAGTAAACTTTTGTTTCACTCACTACACTTGGTAATAAAACGATCCGCCAGCTGGCGGATCGTTTTTAGGGTCCAGGACTTGCCTACCCGAATCGCTACGCGAATCGTTGCGGGCGGGCTCCGGGGTAAATACCATTTATTTTCTAACTAAAATCTCAATCCTTCACTTTCCGGTAGTAGATACCAACGTCAGCGATCCACTTCTTCACGCTCTCTGAGGTATGGGCCGAGCAGTTCCAGCCGCATTTCCAGACGATGAGCTCTTCTGGCGTATCAAACTCGTACTTCTTGACGAAGGTATCGATACGGCCGCCGACGACGCCCACGGCTTCCTCCGGACTGCCGAAGCAGCCGTGCCCCATAGCGATGCCACGCGAGCCTGCACCACGATAGCCCCAGTAGTTGTAGCAATCCTTGCCGTCCTCATCGACCGGCACGCGCTTACCCCAGTTACTTTCCTTCTTGGCAATGCCGACGAGAAAGGCAGCGGTCGTCTGGTCATACCGGGAGATGGATCGGGACATCCGTTCGATCGGAAAGCCAACGACGACCTTGTTCACGCGGCGCTCGAGCGCGGCATGAGGATCCGGAGCAGCGAAGACCGGTCCAGGGTCGAGCGAGACACGGAGCGTCGCACCATAGAGAGCCGTGGTCACAACGAAGCTTATGGCGATGAAGGCCACATAAGCGCCACGCGACGAGATAGCGAGCGGACGCGCGAGAAAAGCCTCGAACCGATCAAGCGCTCTTTGGATGATATTCTGATGTTTCTTTTTCTGTGTCATAGGTGAGAAAATGGCTTGAACAAGTAAAAAAGCGAGCACCCGGACGGCACCCGCTTCTTTAGTTCTACATACAGTATAGCACTTTTCCGGCCGAAAATCAAGCCTATCTCACCTGAAGCGTCCCGCGGTACATGCCCATCGAACAACTGAAGGGTATCTTGCCAGCGCGAGTCGGCGTGAACTCGATGATGTTCTCTCCGGGTTTGAGACGGCGCTCAATGCCGAGCTCAGGGATGACAAATGACGACGCGCAACTATATGAATCCTCCGAATTGATGATGAGGCGCACCGGTACGCCGGCCGTGAGCTCGGGCAACGTGCTCGGGTGATAGCCGTCCGCATCCTGCGTCATGCGGATGACCTGGGCATCACCAGATGTGGTAGGATCCGTCGCCGCGGCAGGACTCTGGTCTCCACTCCATCCGAAGAGGTGCCAAGCGTTCCCAATATTCCAAAGGCCAAACGCGATAAGGACGACCGCGATGATCGCGAAGAAGACCCGGCGCATCCCGCCTTGGATTGCTGTGCCCAAACCACCGAACGCGAGCAGCCCTGGCATCGTACCGAGCGCGAAGACCGCCATGATAATCGCGCCAGCGAAAGTATCACCGAGTGTAATGACGGAAAGCTGCACTGCCTGTGTGAAACCGCACGGAAGAAAGAACGTGAGAGCGCCGGAAAGGAGGGCGCCGCGATGCGAATACCCGGCTCCGTCGTGGCGGCCTGCGCCAAGCATCCGGCTGATGGCTTTCGGCAGAGTGAATGAAAAATGGCTCAAACGAGGGAAAATATCCGAGAGCTGAAGACCGATGAGCAGCATGACAAGACCGACCAAAAGGGTCAAAAAAGCCGTCGCGGAAAGTGAAAGCTGGAGCCGTTCGCCGAAGAGCCCAAGGAGAGCACCAAAGAACGCGAAGCCGCCGACGCGTCCGGTATTGAACCAGAGTTGTGGGATGAATTTGTCACGGAAAGAGCGCTCGGGATGAAGCTCGCTGTAGCGGGCTGCGACGCCGAGCACGAGGCCGCCGACAATCGCCGCACAGGTAGAGATACCAGCTGCGAGACCAATCAGGAACACGAGGCCGAGTCGGGAGAGATCGAGCGTCTCGGATCCGAAGGAAGCCGAGAGCCAGCCGAGATGGCCGAGCGCGAGGTATCCGACGAAGACAAGCGCGATCGCGAAGAGTGCCGCGACATATGCTTCGAGCTCGCGCGAGACGAGCGGTAGATGCCCTGCAGCATCTGCCACTGTATAGCCGGCCGTCTCAATGACAGCCCGCACCGCCTCTTCATCGGGCGCAGTACCGTCCGAGGCGATGATGATCGTCCCAGTCCTGTGGTTGGCTTCGGCCCGAGTGACATGCGCGATCTTTGCGAGCTCGCCTTCAAGCGTCAGTTCGCACGAGCGGCAGTGCATCCCAGAAACGAATATCTTTTGTTGTGGCATAAGCAAAAAGAAAAGTGGTACAGAAAGTATACCACATTCCCTCTTTCAAGCTCTTTTCTTGGCCTACAATCCAATCCCCTCAAGAAACATCTTCTTCGCAAGGCCGCGGAGCTGGCGGCTATTACCGAAGAGAATACAAATTTATACCGTCTTCCAAATCATCTTGAAAATGCTCTTCTGAAGATCAGCAATAGATTGGTCGCGGATGAGAACACCTATCAACGTCCGAAACGAGATAAGCGCTATCGTATCGCCATAGATAATGAGGTCAGTCTCGAAACGGAACCCCTCCGGTAGGACCTTGCTCTTCACGAAGTTATCGTACTGCTTCAGCTTGAGATGTGCCCTGGCTGCTTCGGAACGCTCAACCAAATTATAAAGCCGGCCACCGTTCTCATAGAGACGTGTAAGGAGAGCATCGTTCTGTTCTAGGGTAAATACCCCGTAGAACTTCTCAGGCGTGAAGAACGAATAAACATCCTTGTGTGTCTCGACGATCTGCCGATAGACATCCAAAAGTCCCTCGCGCCCCTCATAAAACGCTACCGTCGGATGCGACGATGCGAGCGCATAGAGCGATTCGAGCTCAGGCAGACATTCCCCTGCTACCCGACGCTTTTCCCGGATTACCGCTTCCTCACGATCGAGGTTATGGAGCAGCTTCTTCGGGTGCTCCGGAATATACAGTGTCCTCTTCTTGCGCACCGTCTGGGAGACCAGTCCGCCTTCAAGAAGCGCGTCGATATATTCGTACGCGGTCGTACGCTTGATTCCCGCCTCGCGCGCGATATCAGACACCGTGGCCTCGCCAAGCCGAAGCACGGCTGCATAGGCGTCCGCCTCTTTGCCGGAGAGCCCGATCCGTTCCAGTTTTTTCAACAAGCTTTCCATGCCCCCATCCTACGCGCATTTCAAAAAGTGTCAACTATTTCCGTCACATTTTTACTCTATACGTATATTTATTGGCTTTTATAAGCATAAAACATATCATCAGTACGTATCTATTTTGCGTATTCCCATAAAGATACGTACCCTATCAGCAGATTCGTTCGGGAGCCGCGCTCCCTTTGACAACCAAGGAGATCGGGATGAAAATCGAAACCATTGGAAGCAACAAGGAATATGTGAGTCTCCCTTGCGGAAGAATCATCGCGAATATCCTCCGCGTAAGCGAGAATGACTACAAAACATGGAGGCGCACGGAAATTCTCGAGGAATTTTCATTCTTTGTTGGTTCTATTCTCTTTATCACCATTCTTTTGGTATTTTTGTGGCACCTCGCGATACTGGATCGACCTGTCGTGCATGTGGAAAATACGATCAGCGGCATTCTCTCCGCCCTCGTTAAGGGAGTGTTTTTCGGTTTCCTTTTCATAGTATTGCTTACGTCCGCTGGCTTAAGCAGTCTTATGGGGCCACCCCTCATCGCATCACTTCGTATTAGAAGAAAACGAAAGGAATTTCTCCTAAATATCGGCCGGGCTGACATCGATTGTGAAAAAGTGAGTTCATATCTCTGCGATTCCATCACAAAAGGTGACGGGTATTTGATTATCGCCAAAGGGCAATCTATAGAAAGTCAGATATAAGGAGATAAACATGCCAGACAGCATCGCAATGCTCAACCGTCTCGTGTCCAAAACCGTCGCGAGCGACAAAAAAAATGCCGCCCACCAAGCGGAAACCGACTTGAAATCCGCCGAATACCTCTGTGAGCTTAGTACATTCGAAGCCAATGCCAAACTTCTCCGCACAAAGCTCCGGCTCGAAGGCATCACACCGCTTAGCATCCTGCCCCACGCAGTTTGGGGAAAACTCTGCACTCATGCCGGAGGGTTCCTCCGATTCGATGTCCTGGTCGATACGCAAGAGCAGAAAAAGAAGCTCGTCGCAGGAAAGATAGTGCGAGGCATCCAGAAAAAACCAGAGGGGACTGGGAACGGAAAACTGGATTTCGTTATCTTTTCAGGAATGTTTGCTCTTTGTATCATCAGTATAGTGTGCGGGATGGTTCTCTTTTCGAAACCATCGATTTACACAGCATGGAGCATAACATGGTGCCTCCTTATTTTCATCCTCCCTCAAGGAACACTCGAACTCATAGGACAAAGAAGGCTTCAAAAGACCCTGCGGACCGAGAAGAATTCCGTCGTCTACGTGACCGAGGGGTGCCGTGGGGCGGCGGTAGCGATCATCGCAAAGTGGGGAGAATTCCCCATCGAACAGACGGTGATCGACGAGGTTCTGGACTCAACCCTCTCCATCTAAGAACGGCAACAAGACAAATACGCGCGAAGGAAGTTCCATCTCCCTTCGCGCTTTTTTCTTATATTCCACTAAGATATCTACAATCCAATCCCCTCAAGAAACATCTTCTTCGCAAGGCCGCGGAGCTGGCGGCTATTGCCCGGCTTCAGTGCACCGAGATAGATGCCCATGACACGCACGCGGGTCAACCGCTCGACGGTCATACGGGCCTCCGAGAGCATGCGACGGATCTGATGCTTCTTGCCTTCAGTCAAAATAATAGAGAGCGTGTGCGGACCAGCGACCGTCACTTTCTTTGCCTTGAGCCACTCACCTTCGCTCTTGACGCCCTCCTCGAGCACTTTCTTCGCCAGAGGCGGAATATCTTCGCGAACGATCACCTCGTATTCCTTCTCGTGCTTGAAGCGCGGATGGAGTAGACGATCCGTCACGCGACCATCATCCGTCAGAATGATCAGTCCTTCCGATGCCTTGTCGAGACGGCCCACTGGAAACAAACCTGGAAAACCGGCCACTTCGGCGATGGATCGCTCATTCCCCTGCGGCGAATGTGTGATGATGCCGCGCGGCTTGTAATAGGCGATATACGTAAACTCCTTCTCTTGGGGCGTCAGGCTGCCAGAGACTTCCACAGTATCGGACTCCTCTACCTTGCTGCCAAGCTCGGCTTTCTTTCCGTTGATGCGCACTTTCCCAGATGTGATGAGATCATCGGCTCCGCGGCGCGTCGAAAACCCCTTGATCGCCAGGTAGCGATTGATGCGGATAGGATAGGTAATTTCTTCCATACAGGTATCAAGTTTGTAAAGTTTGTAAAGTCATCAAGTTCATAAAGTCTTTCAAGTTTATAAAGTCTGTAAAGTTTGTAAAGTCATCAAGTTTGTAAAGTCATCAAGTTTGTAAAGTTTGTAAAGTTATAAAGCAGAGACCCTCCGAATCAAATTATTCTTTGCTTTATAAACTTGATAACTTTCAACTTTATAAACTCAATTAATCGTTGTAGCACTTGTCGCAGCGGCAGCCCATTTCCTTGAGCGCCTCGAAATAATCACGGCCATAGTTGTAGTGGAGCTCTTCACCGGCTTTGATATTCTTCTTCGCAACGATGAAGATGCGACCGCGGCGGTTGATCGCCTCGCAATTCGGGCGGCAGGAATGGTTGATGTAGCGGGCGGTATTCCATCGCGGGCTGCCGTCGATATCCCAGCGACTGTTCACGTTGAAGATATAGAGGTTGCTCACCGTATCCTTGGCAGGAATGCGATGACCCACGTACTCGATGATGGTCGTCCCCTTCTTGATATCGATATCGGCGTACAGTCCGAGGCCCGCGCTTGAGCGCTTGACCTTGAGATGCTTCGGGTGCTCGTGCTTCTCTTGCTTCATACGTTTCTTCGTCGTTTGTTACAGAAGAAAAGTATAGCACGAGTTGTCAGAAAAATCAAGCCTAACGAACCGACCTAGAAACAAAATCAGATTCTTCTAAGAGTTTCTCTTCTGCTTTACAGACTTGATAACTTTAAACCTGACACACTCAATCATTTCCTCTCCAGCGTGATGACGACGATTTCCGGCGTATTACCCACGCGCATGGCCGGCCCCCAGGTTCCGACGCCGTTCGTCGTATAGATGGAATAGTCACCGATAGTGCGGAGCCCGTAGTCGAACCCGTGGTAGACGAGGCGCGTGATGAAATTGAACGGATATTGCTGGCCCTTATGCGTATGGCCGGAGAGCTGGAGGCTCACGCCCTGCTTGGCAAACTCCTCAACGTAGATTGGCGGATGATAGAGGAGAATAATCGGCTGGCCAGCAAACCGCGGCTTGAGCGCGAGGAATTTCTCCGGCGTGCCATCGACGGTCCCGTATTCTGGACAACTAATTCCGATCACTCCAATACCGCCGAGATCAGCCATCTCGCCGTCGAGAACCTGGATGCTGGTGTTCTGAAGAGCGTCCCGAGATTTTCCAACTCCGAGATACGTCTCGTGGTTGCCTGTGACGAAGAACGTCCCGCGCGACGGGCGGAGATCCCGGAGTGGGAGCACGAGATCATCGAGCATCCCATCCATACCGTCGAAGAGATCACCCGTAATGAAGACCGCTTCCGGCTGCACAGCATTCACCTGATCGACAACCGACTGGAGGAAATCAGCCCGGTAGACGCTCCCGAGATGGACATCAGAGAGCTGTACGACCCGCTTGCCCTGCCACTCTTCCGGCAAATCCTTGATCTCTACCGTGACTTCTTTCAACTGCGGATGGAAAGCGTTCCAAGCGCCGTAGATGGAGACGAGGCCCGCGATGACGATAAGCACTGATCCGATCACGGGCAGAGATGCCTCGAAGTGGACTATCTTTCCGATGAGGACGACCACCCACAAAGCGAGGAACGCGAGCACGAGATTAGTCAGGACCCCGAGCCACCACCCGGCGACGAGGTAGAGAAAGCGGATCGTCTGGTATTCGAAGAGATGCACCAGGACCGACGCCAGGATGAAACTTATCGAGAGGAAGAGGAGCAAACCGAAAAGTACTGTCCGCTGCCCGGAAGAAAGCGCCGGAAATATCCTCGTGAGCGAGAAATACACGAACGCGTGCGCGGAGAGAAGAATCGTCTCAGCAAGGAGGAGGAAAATAATCATCTGGATACGCATATGGGTAAGTAACCGTTCAAAATCTCATGTCTCGAGAAAACGTTCGGGTTTCGAGATGAAAACATTGAAGAGATGAGGAAGGCTACATTCGTAACCTGACGAGTCTTGAAAGGTTTTCAGCCGAAACCCGGATGTTTTATCAGACAAGCATGATTCTTTTTTATTTTATGAGCGGTGAGAGTTTGAACGGTTACTCAAGTTATCTGCCCATATGGTAACACGAAGCCGTTGCGCCGGAAAACCGGGCCAGACCGTACTACGGAGGTAACCGCTAAGCATCCGGTACTATGAACAAAGCCATCGCTGTCATCATCACGCTCGCCACGCTCGGAGCGGCCACCTATCTCCTCTCCCGTAACTCAGGAAATGCCCAGACCGCGGCCATATCAGCGGATACCCAAACAGCCGGACAGACAGCCTCCCAGGCGACGGGAAACGGTAACCAGTACCGCTACGGGCAACAGAATACAGCCCGGCCAAATCCATCAGCTACCACCCAGACAAGCTAACTTGTCTAAAAAAAACATCCTCTTTCTGAGGATGTTTTTTGTATTCAACAAAACTACTTTCCCGGTTTCTCGCCATCGAGACGACGGATCAGGTCGCGCATGTAGTACATGCCGGCGAACAAGAAGAATGCGGCGAGAAGCTTGACGATGCGGAGCGCGATAGCCCAGGCTGCGTCCTCGTACGTCACCGGCAGCGTCTCGAGCCCGCCTGCGACGATGAGGCAGACGAGTGCCACGGAAAGGAGCTTGTACGAGAGATCGAGCTCAAGCTCGACACGCCAGACGATGCCGATCACATAGACGAGCGTCACACACAGGAAGATACCCGTGAAGAGCGAGAGGACTGAGAGGATGATATCGGTGTTCATGGTTTCGCCACCCCCTTTCTCTTCGGGCTGATGAGACCGATCGCCGCCAGATGGCGCTCAGTGACATGCCGGATATGATGCATATAGAGCCAGTATTCGCGGATGAAGAGGAGCAGAAAGAGGATAAGGAGTGAGAGGAGCAGAAAGAAGATCGTCCCCAAGAAGCTCGCCACTTCATAGTACGTCACCTCGGCGTTCTCACTGAAACGAATGAGCGGCCAAGCACGAATACCGATCACTGCCTCGCGGCTCACGATACGCCCGCCATGAGCTGCATCAATTCGGATACGGTACGTCCCAGGCTCGAGTGAGAGCGGCGCTTTCCGATCCATACGAAGCGATGATCGGCCGGAACCGTCGACCGGTGCGCCGAGACCACGGATCTCTTTGCCGGACGCATCGAGGATGAAGCTTGAAAATACGGTCCCTTCAGGAAATGCCGCGCCCGTACTCACGATGGCGATATCGAGCGGATCACCTTGGAAAGCGAATTCTGCACCATTGTTCACACGAATGGTGAATCCGATACCGATACCCGGAATGACACTCCCCGACTGCCCAACACCAGAACCAGTGGCAGCATCCCCCCCACTACCGCTGCCATCATTCGCATCTCCATCACGCGTCCGGAAGATGAAGCTGTCCGTCGCTGTCCGGGACGGGTCATTCGGATCGGTGATTGTCACGGAGAGAATGTGATTGCCGTTCTCGAGACGAACCGGCGGAATCCATGAGAAGTAGCCGTTCCCATTGGCGACGATATCCGCCTCTATGGAAGGGTTGGTCATAGCGATTCTGACAAGCGCATCTGCGATATTGGTCGTACCGGTCACCTGCGGTCGGGTACGGTCCATGACGATACCAGTACGATCGGAAGCGACAGATCGGCCGCCGAGCGTCTCGATCGTCACAGTCGCTGGGGGCAGAATATTGGGGCAATCGAGCGCCGTCGCAGAGACCGGGGCAGAGACAGCACTACCAGGCGCCATCGGGCCATAGGCTGTGATGATATAGGCATAGGTCGCGTTGGGGACGACGGCCGTATCGACGTACTGCGAGACGGTCACGCCGGTCGAAAGTGGCAGGCTATCGCGCTCGATATCCCAGGTATCAGTCGCGGCATCATTCGCCCAGTCGAGATTGATACGTGGTGCGCCCGAGACACAGACCGGTGTCGCTATGATGACAGGCTGCGCCGGCGGACCGAGCACGACCGCTGTGACAGTGATGATATCATCAGCGAGCGCCGAGATACGCTTGGTAATATCATTCCGGAAGAAATCCGGTCCGAGCGCGAAGCCGAAGCCGAGATAGGCGGCGAATGAGAAAAAGGCGGCCCAGAAATGGAGCCGTGCGAGCCGCTTGAGTGATGGAGATGACCGATGGCGCATAAGAGCGTATCTCGACATGAATTTTGAGATCCACTCTAGCTATTTTAGCACATATAACGACGTTTTGCGGCGTCAATGCGCGTGCCGGAAACGATAGAAGGCTGCTCCAGCAAAGCAGAGCGCAAGTAGCATAACGATCGTGGCGCCGGCCGGCAAATCGAAGAAGAACGATACGAGGATGCCAGAAAAGACGGATGCAACCGCAAAAGCGACTGAGAGCGCCATCGCGCGCGAGAAGCGCCGAGCCGCCTGAAGCGCCGCGACCGGCGGCAGGATGAGGAGCGCCGAGACCAGCATGACGCCGACTACCTTGATCGAGAGGACGACCGTGATCGCCGTAAGGAGCGCGAGAAGCGTATTGATCGTCTTGGTATGTACGCCGCTGACCGCCGCGTATTCCTCATCGAAGGTCATCGAGAAGAGATCCCAGTACAAAAGGACGAGCGAGAGGAGGACGACTACCGAGAGGCCGACGGAAAGCCAGACCTCCCCTGCACCAATCGCCAGGATGTTGCCGAAGAGGTAGCTGAAGAGATCGACATTAAAGCCGCCGGACAGACTCGCGAACAAGATACCGGACGCGATGCCGATGGCTGAAACGATGCCGATGGCAGCATCACCATAGAGCCGCGCCTTCTCGGAAAGCCTGAGGATGAGAACGGAGCCGAGCATCACGATCGGAATCGCGACCGCGAGCGGATAGACACCAGCGAAAAGGCCGAGTGCAAGCGCACCGAAGCTCACATGCGAGAGCCCGTCGCCGATGAGCGACATCTTGCGAAGCACGAGGAACATGCCGAGCGCCGCACAGGCGACCGCCACGAAGAGTCCCGCGAGAAAGGCTCGCTGGATGAAAGAATAGCCGGCAAATGCGATCAGATCATGCATAGTCGTGATGATGTGTGATGCGGTGCTCATGGAGGAATGCCTCGGCATCACCGAAATACGCGACTTTTCGATCGATCACGAGGAGCTTGGTCGCATAGCGGCCGACATAGTCCATATCGTGCGTCACGATAGCGACCGTGATACGCTGCTCGCGGTTGAGTGCCTTGAGGAGCGCGAAGAATTCCTCACGTGACTCCGGATCAAGCGCGGTCGACGGCTCATCGAGGAGAAGAAGCTCCGGTCGATTCACAAGCGCACGAGCCAGAAGCACGCGCTGCTGCTGGCCGCCTGAGAGTTCGGAGAATGGCCGCGAAGCGAGATCCTCCACGTCAAGGAGCGCGAGCGCCTCTCGAGCCATCACTCGGTCATCCGAACGGAGACGCTTCGGAAAAGAACGGTCCGCCATAAGCCCGGTCAGGACCACCTCTTCGGCGCTTGCTGGAAAGAGCGGATTGACGGAAACGTTCTTCTGCGGCAGATAGCCGATACGCGAACGGCCGGCAGCGAGCGGCGCCAGGTCGCCGAAGAACCGCATCTCGCCGGAAACGGTCGGAGTGATACCAAGAAGCGCCTTGAGGAGCGTCGTCTTGCCAGCGCCATTGGGCCCCGTGATACAGACGAACTCGCCCGAAGCTACGGAGAAAGTGACATCCTTCAGGATATCGCTTCCGCCCAGGCGGACCGTCAGTCCAATGACATCAATTGCTTGCATGTATGTGCACTCATTATCTAGAACACCCCAGACCCTCGCTGAGATGAGCGAGATTCTCTTCCATAATGGAGAGGAAGGATACGCTTCCATTATAGTCCTCTTTTGCGATATTGTGAGCGGCATTGAGAAGCAGGAGCTTGGCTCCGGTCTCTGAGGCGATAGTCTCGGCGATCTTCGGGCTCGCGAGCTCTTCATAGAAGACTGTGCCGATATGCTCGCGCCGAATCTGCTCGACCATGGCCGCGAGATCCTTCGCGCTCGGTTCAGCATCCGGAGCGATCCCCTGCGCTGCCATGTATTCAAGTCCGTAACGATGCGCCAGATACCCGAACGCATAGTGTCCACCATAGACAATCGTCTTCGACTGACAAGAAGCGAGTGTTGTACGGTACTCCGTATCGAGCGCTGCGAGCTTGCTGCTATAGGCCTCGGCATTCGTCCGGTATGCTGTCGCATGTGCTGGATCCTTCTCGGCGAATGCTTCCGCTATGGATGACGCTATCTTGGCCGCATTGTCGAAATCGAGCCAGATATGCGGATCCATCGATCCAGCAGGTTCGTCTTCATCATGAAAAACACTCGCGATCATTCCTATCCCAGCGCTCGCATCGACGACACGCACGCCCCTCCCGAGAGCGGACGCTGCAATATCGACTGCCCACAGCTCCATAACCTCTCCGGTGTAGACGAAGACATCGGACTGGTCGATCCTCATAATATCGCTCGGCTTCGGATCGAAGGCATGCGACTCAACCCCCGGCGGCAGAAGGAGCGCCACATCGACATACTCGCCGCCGATTGCCTTGGCGAAGTCATAGAGTGGAAACAGCGTCGTAACGACGGAAATCTTCTTCTGTCCGTCCTCCGTATCCGGCTGACCAGAACCGCCGAATACGACATATCCGCCGATGGCAGCTACCACTAGAATGACGGCTGCGATAATAAACTTCTTATCCATATCCCCTTCTCCTAAAGATTGATTACCTTATGAACACTTGCCACACAACCCGAAGAACTCAAACGAATGATCCAGAATTCTAAACCCTTCTTTCTTCGCGATCCGCTGTTCCTCACCGCACAAGCTCCCCTCTAGGCGGATATCACGGACATCGCCACACGAGACGCAGGTCAGGTGATGGTGATGCTCCCCGACAAGTTCATAAAGCGCGACATCGTTCCGAAGCGTCAGTTCCTTGACGTATCCAGAGCGTTTGAGTGATTCAAGCTCCCGGTAAACAGTCGTTTTGTTGAAGGCCTTCCCTGCGAGACTGGCCCGCTCGAGCAGCACTGCGACCGATACCGGCTTCCCTGCCAATTCGAGCGACAGAAGGATCGCTTCACGCGCCGCCGACCGGCGGAATCCGGCCGCCCGCATCTTCTCAAGGATGGCTGCGACTCTCTGAGAGATCATATCCCCTGCTTTACGGCTTATGTAATCCCATATTAATGCAACCGAGTTGCATCTGTCAAGAGACAAGAAAAAAACCGCCTTAGGGCGGCACTCTATATATAGAGATATCAGCATATTTCTACCCCTCCTTCTTTCCATCCCTGTATCCTCCATCACTTATCCATTATCTTTTATCTTCCCCGACTATTCCCCATCACTTATCACTCATCTATTATCTCTTATCTTCTTCATCTATCCCCTACTCATATCGAAGCGCTTCGAGGGCATGGATCTTGGCGGCACGGATAGCCGGGAAGATGCCAGTGACGAGCCCAAGCATGAAGATGAAGATAGCAATCGAGATGACGAAGACAGATGGCATCTCAACAAAGTCCGTCGGCGAGACACCATACCGACCAGCCATCACGTTGATGCCGATATTGATACCCTTGGCTGCCGCATAACCGAAGGCGAGACCGATACCGCCGCCAAAGAAACTGATGAGGAACGCCTCGAAGATGAACATCTTGAAGATATCAGTACGCTTCGTCCCGAGCGCCTTCAGGATGCCGACCTCCTTAGTGCGCTGGAGGAGCGAGATACTCAAGGTATTGAGCATACCCATGGCGGAGATGGACATGATGATGACGCCGAAGACGACAAGCACAGCCCGGACGATGGAGAAGAAGGCATTGATATCAGCGACCGTATCGACGACGCTCTCCGTAACGAAGGCCGTCTGCTCGATACCGAGGCGCACCGGCTCGATGGACGCTTCATCCTTCACATGCACCTTGGCGAACTGGCCAGCCACCTTGCCGTAGCGCTTGCGGACCTCATCGATCGGGATATAGGCATAGACGGCATCATCCTTGGACTGGTCCCTCAGGATACCGGCGATGACGAGACGGCCTTCGGTAGCGATATCCGCTTCGTTTTTCGGCACCTCATCGACATCGGCAAGCATATCGGCCGTCACCACGCCGGTGTACTCAATCTCCTTGCCCACTGCGTCTTCCGGATTGCCAAAGCCGAGGAGCTCGGCCAATTTCGGCGTGATAAGGATGGATCGACTTTCCGCGAACAGCTTATCGCGAAGCTCCTGAGAAGCATCGGATCGGGCCAGGTCGAGATAGTGCCGACTCACGGCATTGATGACGACATCCGTCTGCGCCTCGCCATTGAAGAACTTGCCGCCGATTGAAGCGCGTACCTCTACCTGATCGATGCCCTCAATATTGGAAATGCGCTCAAGCGTCGTCTTATCGAGAAGCGCGAAGCTCTCGAGACTCTTATTGCTCACGTCGATGATATCGATCGGGTTGTTGTCGGTGACCTCGCGGATGACCATCCCCTGCACACCGAAGCCGAGCGAGATGAGGAGCGTGATGATACCGATACCAATGGCGACGCCACCAATGGTCAGCATCGAGCGCATCCGGTTCGAGAACATGTTGCGATACCCGATGAAAAGAATCGTCGAGAGACGCATATGTGCGAACGGCTCCGAGCCATCGCGACTGTCTTTCAGAAATGGGATCTTCATACGGTTTCTGTTCCAGTTTCACTCCTATCTTCCGATGGCGTCTCTTCGCCCATATCGTCCTCGATCGCATCGATGGAATGCTGGTTGACGATGTCCGACGTGATCCGGCCATCCACCATATTAACGATACGCGAGCCGAACTTATACTGGTCGATGTTGTGCGTAACCATCATGATGGTGATGCCGAACTTCCTCGAGATATCACGAAGGAGCGTCATGAGCGTCTCACCGGCCTTGAGATCAAGGTTGCCAGTCGGCTCATCCGCGATGATGAACTTCGGGTTGAGGAGAAGCGACCGGGCGAGCGCGATACGCTGCTGCTGGCCACCAGAAAGATCGTACGGGCGATGATTGGCCCACTCCCCCATACCGACGAGCTCGATCAGCTTGGCCGCATCTGGAATGCTCTCGTTAAAAGTCTTGCCGCCGATAACGCCCGGGATAGCGATATTCTCGATGACGGTAAGCGACTTGATCCAGAACGGCTGCTGCGGGATGAAACCGATATTTTTGTTCCGGAAATTCGCGCGCCACTCCTTGGTCTTGGCCCAGATATCATCCTTCTCGATGAAGACCGTGCCTTCAGTCGGATTTTCCAGACCGTAGACTGAGTGGAGCAGTGTCGATTTGCCGCAGCCGGACGGCCCGACGAGCAACACAAACTCGCCTCGATGCACTTCGAGGTCGATACCATGAAGCACCGCGATATCCTGCGTGCCCACATGGAAGCTCTTCTTGAGCCCTACTACCCTGATAACGACTTCCTTCTCTTCTGGCATACTGCCGATTCACCGATTACCCTCCTAAGTAACTGTCCACATTCTCATCGCCACTAATTCCCGTTCAATCTCGCAATCCATCCGAAATTATTGAGGAACGTCCTCGTGATCACTTCGGTTGCATTGGCCTTGGACTGCTCTACCGGCACCGTTGCCGCATCCGATACTGTCTTATTGCCGGCTTCGTCGGTCGCCTCAATCTGATAGCTGTAGACATCGCCCGCCTCGGCCGGAATAGTGATCAGATGGTAGGTATTGAGCGAATCGTCGCTCGTCGACTGTTCGAAGGACTTGGTGACAATGCCCTTGGCATAGGCCACATGAAGCCGAGACGGCTCGTCGGTCTCGATCTTGATATAGACGTTCGCCTGCGCGGCGGCACCGCGACCAGAGACGCGTCCCATCGCCTTGTTGGAGACGATTTTCGGCGGGCGCGAGTCAGTGCGCGTCGTAATCTTCTGCTCATACGGAGTCGCCTGAATGGCATACTGATCCTTACCGGTGACAGTGACCACATACTCCACCGCCGGATCGAGATCCGTGATCTCTGCAGCGTGCTCCGTCCCCAGGTCTTCTGTCAGATACGTACCCGTACCGCCAGCCACTGATTTGTAGTATACCAGAGTCGACGTCGGCACATTGGTCTTGTACGCGATGGTAATGGTCGGCAGGTCGACATTCTCCTTGTTCTCAATGAGCACATCAGACACGACCGGCTCTTCCGGCGTCGAGAAGGAATACTCATCCGATGAGAACGTATTGAGATCACCATCGATACAGCTAATCTGCACACGGTATGACGAGGCTGGAGAAAGCTGATCGATCTGCTGCACGTGTCCCGATCCACCCGTCTCTTCCTCGATAGTAAACGAACCGTACTCGAGGGTACACGTAGCACTCACATTGGTCTCCCATTTCACGTAGGCCGTATTGAGCTTGATATCGGTCACGGTCACTTCCGAAATGACCGGCGGCGGCAGCGTCTCAAACGTGCTAATCTCAGACGTGCCGATGTTGCCGTCCGGATCGATATACTTCACACGATAGTAATACTTGGTCCCGGCATCCAAGCCCTTGGTGATGACCTCATGCGTCGTCACCGAATCCACCTGGCCAGTCGTCTCACCGAGCGAGATGGCCTTGCCATACTCAATGAACGAGCTCGCGACACGATCCGTAGCCCATTTAAATGTCGCCTGATACGACTGCGTCACATAGCTCGGTGTACCAACAAGCTTCGGCGCCGTCGTATACTTGCCGGTCGGAATGATCGAGACCGTCGACGAAGCGGCTGAGTAGTTACTCGTCTTGTCCTTGGACTTCACATAGTAGTAGTACAACCGGCTCTCAAGCGTCGTATCGCCGGAAGGCAAGAGAATCTCGCCGGAGTCCACGTACGCGCTACCCGTCGTCTTGGCGATCTCAGTGAATGAGACGTTATCATCGGAACGATAGATCACGAAGCCGTCGAAGTTGGCCTGATCGATGCCGTCCGGACGTGCCCACTTAATGGCGATGCCGTACTTAGAATTCTCACGATCGGACGTATCGAAGATCTGCACGTTGCCCGGGATCGGTGGATTGCTCGTATCAGCCGTGAACGGGATGACGGCGTAGTTGCCGTACTCGATATTGCCCGCCTCATCCTCAGCGACTACGAAGAAGAGATTCTCGCCCTTCTGGGTGGCGAAGGCGCTCGGTCCAGCCGATTCAATAGTGGTTGAGACGGAGTTGTTGGCTGTCGGCAGCACATTGACCGCATAATGATACACCAGCCCGGTCGGATCGCCAGCGAACGATGACGGCTGGTCCCACGAGAAGGAGAATGAGTTCTCAGTCGAGGTCGCTGGACTCACAGCAAGGTTCTGCGGCGGCGTCGGAGCGCTCGCGCTGAAATAGTATTCCTGCATGAGCGACGCCGAAGCGTTGCCAGCGCCATCCACAGCCCGCAAGTAAAACTTGTTCTTGCCGGACTGATAGGCGCCAACGATATGATCGACATTCGGGAGCGCGAGCGACACCTGGGCGGTATCGGTGATATCGATCCAGGTATCTGTCACATCGCCATCCGTGCGGTACTGGAGCTTGGTAATGCCGGAGAAAAGATCGGATGCATCAGCTGCCCAAAGGAAGGTGTAATTGTCGGATGCTGTATAACCGGTCGGAGTGACAGAGATGGTCGACGGCGCGGACGGCGCGATATTGTCGAATTTGTATGTGAACGCGGCATACGGCGTCGCCGGGGTCATGCCAGCATTGTCCTCCGCCGAAATGCGGAGGTAATAGGTCTGTCCAGCCGAAAGCGTCCCGGCGGTATACGTGGTACCGGTCTGGAAAGTGACTGGGTCCCCATTCACATCGGTACCGAAATACACATAGTAGCCAGCGATGCCGGAACCACCGACACCGTCTGTCGCACCCCCGACCGCGTCAGCTGCCGGCCACTCAAAGTGTGGCGCCACATGGTTGTACCAGGTATTTGCTGTGATAGATGCTGTCTTAGCGGCCGACGAATATGCGGAAACAGCGCTCGGATTGGTCGGCACTGCCATATCCTGATAGTAACTCACCGAATAACTTGCGACTGTCGGCGAGAAGATGCGATCAGATGATGAGAGATTCGCACGCACCTGGATATAGCCGTCCGGATCGGAATTGATCTTGAACGCATGCGACGTGCCGATGGTCTGCTCATTGGACACCGCCACCCACTCGGACCAGGCAGCGCCATCCGGTGATGTGCGCGTCTCGAAGGAAACGAACGTGTTGTCCGGCTCAGTATAATCGACGGTCAGATTGCCCCACTTGTAGACCGAGACGAGATTGATCGCTTCCGAGGTATACGTGCCGGTCTTCTGGAAGCCGGTGCCATTACCCGATGAACTCACCACGTAGCTATAGAGGCCGTCCGGATACGAATTGGTACCATTACCAGCAGAAACCCAGTGGCGGCTACTTGTATTCGTGATGAAACCACCGACATTGACCTGGGCTGGAATAGCAGTCACAGATGCCCACGTACCAGCAAGGCCATCCGCGATACGATACCGGTAGATATCAGCTGTATTGGTACCATGCGTCACATAGAGGTAGCCATCGCCGCCATCCACGATGCCGCCGCCAGTATTGATGGTGGCTGGAAGGTTCGGCAAAGTCGCCCAGGCTTCCGGGGATGGTGTGTAACGATAGATAGTATTAGTACCGCCACGCATCGAATAGATGTAGCCGCCACTGTACACCATACTTCCGCCAGTCGTTGGGAGGAGCGAAGCATTGGCGAGGAGTGCCGCCGACCAGCGCGATCCAGCGACCGCATTGAGATCATAACGCCACCAGGTGCTCGTACCGGTACCGCGCGTCAAATAGATATAACGCGATCCATCATAGGTCATGCTCGAACCAGCACCCACCGGGAGCGGCGGCTGATCAAGCGTGAGCTCGGTCCAGACATTGGTCGCGACATCGTACTTGTAGAAATAATCGCCCTTGCCGCTCGCGCGTGAGATACGGAGCGTGCCCGGCGAATAATAGATCTCATCGCGATCAGTCGCGTAGACCATCGACACGCCGCCATTGTTGGCATCTTGCCAACCCCAAGCACCGACTGGCAGCCGCGCGAGATCGGTCGTTGTACCAGACGCCGCATCATAACGCACGAAGAGATTATCATAACCGCCACGGGTCATATAGATATTATCGCCGCCATCCCCTACACCATACGCGCCATAGGTGAACGGGAAGTACGATGATCCTCCGGGGATAGACGGGCCGAAGAAGCCCTTATTCGGGGTCTCCCAGGAAGACTCGGCAATATTGTAGCGATAAACGTTGGTCGTACCAGCGCCACGCGTCGCGTAGATATAGCCGCTATAGATGACCTGTGCCGCGCCCTGATCAAAGCCGACCGGGGTATCCGGCAGCTGTGACCACTCGTTCGTGCCGACATCATAACGGAAGTAGTTGTCGATACGGTTGCCACGCGTCACATAAATATTGTCGGTCTCTGTATCGTAGGCGATACTGCCACCGGTATAGACACCGACCGGTGCCTGAGCGAGCACCGTCCAGGTATTGGCCGTCTCACCGTACGCTGCATCCGTCGCGATGGAATACTTGGCAAGATACGGATAGTAATTGCCCTGGATGACATAGATATTGTTACGACCGTCATAGGCGCTATCCGACCCGTAGCTGGTCATCTGACCATCGGCGGCGTTCGGATTGCCGAACTGTGCGTTCGCCCGGGCTGACCAGCTGTCATTCACCGTATCATATCGATAGAAAGCATCGTCGCTGCCCGGCAGGCCATAGATATAGCGCGACCCGTCATAAGCGAGCGAGCCGCCAATATAGAAGTTCTTCGGCGCGCTCGAGACGGCCGACCACGTACCAGCCGCGATATCGTACTTCCAGAAAGTCGGCAGGTTGTTACCCTGCGTCGCATAGAGATAGCCTTCTGCGCCAGCAACGATTGATCCACCATAACTCACAATGGCTGGCGTCGATGTAAGCGTCGTCCAGGTATCAGTCGACGGCGTGTAACGGTAGAATCCGGTCTGTCCGCCGCCACGGAGCACATAGATATAGTCGATGCCACCATACGTCGCCTTGACCGCATCACCACCATAATTGATGGTGCCCGTCGCATACGTGAGACGCGACTGATTCCAGAAGCCCGAACCAGAGGCGAGCGAGAGGCGGAGCGCATCTGGCACATCGGATGCAGAAACATTCTCGAGCGTACCGGCTGAGAAATGCGCCTGAGTCGTCTTGGTCTCGATAAGCGCCGGGGAGACGCCGGCATAGACATACGTGAAGGCAGCATATGCGGAGGCACTCACGTTGCCGTTGCCGTCTTTCGTCTTGATGCGGAGGTAGTACGTGCCAGCATCCATCGCACGATTGACCTCATACGTCGCTCCTGCCTGATATGAACCATCTGTCTCCGGATCGGCACTCGCATTTGGACCGAAATACACGTAGTACCCAGAGACACCCGCCTCCGGGCTCGAAGCACCCGAGAATGAGAAGTATGGATGCTCATACGGATAGGATTGCCCCGAAGACAGCGTCGTTCCTCCACTCACTGAATAGGCGTTCACTGCTGTCGGGTTGGTCGGCAACGTATCGGAATTATTGTACGTGATGTCATAATCATAGACCGTTGGTGTGCTCGCGCCATCCGTCGTCGAAAGCGTAATGCGCACTTGGATGTATCGCTGGGCTGGCGACGCGATCGTCGTACCCGAGACCGCCTCCCATGACGACCATGACGAAGCATCTGTGCTCGTGCGTGTCTCATAGACAATCGCGGTATTGGCCGGCGTCGCATCAGTCGCCTCAAACGATACCCAGTTCGAAGCCTGCGATACATCAATTGCCTCACTCATGTACACGCCTGAGGCGGTAAAGTTTTGTGCGCCCGCGGTATAGCTCCACATGTCGGTCGTCCCCTGGCCCGTGAGCGCATAGAAAGAGCTCCCGCCCGCATATTCGATATTGGCGCCATTGTACGGGCCGCGACCATAGAGGTACTTCTGGTTCGACGGCAGGAGCCGCCACGTATCGGTCGAAATGGTGTACTCCCATGTCTCGTCTTTGTAGAGACCGGCGAGCGCATAGATCTTGCCATTTGCATGGGTCAGATCCGTACCGTAGTACTGATTGAACGGCGTCGAAGCAACCTCGGACCAGGTGCCGGCCACAGTGTCGTACTTGAGAAACACCGTCTCACCATCACCCATCGTAGCGAAAAGATTCGTCCCGTCCGAGACGAGCCGAGCACCGGCGTAAGCACTATACGTGACACCGCTCACGGTTATCGCAGCATTCGTCGTCCAAGCAAGCGTCGCACTATTCGGACTACTATAGAGCGTCGAGGTACCGATGCCGCGAAGTACATAGACCCGGTCATTAGAAGCATTGTACGCCGCACTCGTGCCGTGCGATCCGGTCGCAGGCAGCACCGTCATCGCGGCCCACGTATTGGTCGAGATGGTATAGCGATAGAACGTCGTTGTGCTATTGCCAAGCGGATAATAGATATAGTCCCCAACGAGCGTACCGGTCGTATCCTGCGTCGGCACCAACGGAAGACTTGCGAGTGTCGTCCACGTATTGGATGCCACATTGTAGCGATAGAAGCCGGCTGTCCCGCCGCGCACCGCATAGACGTACGAGCCGGCGCCGGTCACGCCGTTCCAAAGCAGATCACTGCCCGTCCCCATCGTGATGGTATTATTCACCACCTGCTGCGGACCAACCCAATCCCCGGTCGTCCCGAGCGCCGGATCAAACTTCCAGAAGTCATACGTGCCGGATGAACGAAGCACGTAAAACTGGCCATCGGATTCATTATAGGAAATCGGCACGTTATCCGCCGTCGCCGGAGCAGTATTGAGTACTGTCCAGGTATTGCTCGCGATAGTATACCGCAGGAAGGCATTAGTAGCCGCCGAGCGCATGTAGTAGATATGGCCGTTGGCATACGCGCCCTTCTGATTACCATTGAAGAGATAGCCAGACGTGATATTTGCCATCGCTGACCAGGTGTTCGTCGCGATACTGTACCGGTAAAAGGTCAGTGTGTTGCCACCACGCGGCGTATAAAGATAACCGTCCTCGCCATAGACCAGGCTCGCACCAGTCGAAGCTGATCCCGAGATTGGCGCGAGCGACTGCCACTCGCCGGCCGAGACATCATAACGCCAAAAGTCCGTACTGCCATTGCCACGAAGCACATACGGATCCGTCCCATCGAAGCCGATGCTGCCACCGGTCCAGATGGTATCGAGGAGATCCGGCAACGCCGCCCACGTATCCGTCGCCGTATCGTAGTGATAAAACTTCTTCGAATAGCCGCCGAGGATGGCATAGATACCGTCCGCTCCGTCCGAGACCATGCTCGATCCGTAATACGCTGGGAAGGGCAGATCACCAAGCTCCGTCCATTCATTGAGCACGGAATCATACTTCCAAAAGGCCTTGTCGGCGTAACCGCGCATCACATAAAGATCGCTCCCGACAAAAGCCGAGCTTGATCCCTGGCCGATGGAATCCGGCGGCTGCGTCCACGTGCGAGCGGCCCAGGTGCCCTGCGAAGCGAGCTGTATCGCATCCGTAGAACTATCAAGCGAAACATCCGTAACTGCACCACGTCCCCACTCCGCCTCGGTGCTCACCGACTTCGTGAACGGAGCGCCAGAAACATTCATCCCCCAGATATAGACCATCGCGACCGCTGTGATCGCGACGCCACCACGCCATGAGAGCGCGCGGACAAGACGGAGCATCCCGAGCAACTTACGGCCGGAAAATCCGAACGCTGTACGAATCGTCTTGTGCCGATGATACGACCGGCCATAGCTTTCCTTACGTGAGACTTCGTAGCGCGTAAGGAATTCTCCAAGGTCTTTCGCATCAATAGGCAGCTCTACCTTCGGCTCCTCTCGAGCGAAGAATGTCTCATGGAAATCAGCCTGCTGCCGCTTGAAAAATCGAGAAAAATCCGCCTTCAATCGGCTCACTGTCGCAGAAATATCTGGTTTCTTCCAAGACTTCCGGGCTGGGCGCGGCAGGACAACCCGCTTGATTGCCGGCTGATAGCTCATCCATCGCCTCGTACGACGAGAAAGCTCTGTCTCCTCATCGAGTGATCCACACTCCCATGCGATTGCTTTCTTCTTTCGATTTTCCTTAGCAGCAATCGTCTTTTTGAGGGCCGCAAAAGACGGCGCTTCGGCACCGGATAATACGTTCTTTTTCGCTTGTGTTTTTGCCTTTCCGATCATTTCCGAATCCGTGAGAGAATGCACCAAAACAAAAGATCTTTCCTCTCCAGAATGACGCGCAAAAAACGCAAAAAATCCGGACGATCTTCCACTTATGATTATAACACTTTTTTCCCAGCAAGAAAGCAAAAAAACAACCAAAAGAAACGCCCTTCCGGGCAACAAAAACCATCTCAGCATCACATGAACGACAGACGACAATATATGGCCTATACAAGCCTCAAATTACAAATTTCATGACGCTGGATTATCAATTATCAATTTTTCAATGTGATCCACCAATCGAAGATACGAGAAACTATACCCCAGACTCTTCCCATAGAGCCGAAAAAAGACTAGGATAGGATGGTAATTTGTCCCGTACGCGGGATTTTTGATTAGCAAAGATTATGTTCATGAAACTCATACCATTCCTCTCCTGGGTCCGGACCTACGATAGGAAGAAATTCGTCGCCGACCTCTCGGCCGGACTAACAGTCGCTGTCATCCTCGTCCCCCAGGCCATGGCCTATGCTATGCTTGCCGGCTTGCCGCCGGTCTACGGTCTCTACGCCGGTCTCATCGGCGCCGGCGTCGCCGGACTTTTCGGTAGTTCGACCCAGCTTTCGACTGGTCCCGTCGCCATCGTAAGCTTCCTCGTCCTCACCTCGCTCACGCCATTTGCGGCTCCAGAAAGCGAAAATTTCATCAGTCTCGCCATCCTCCTTGCACTCTTGGTCGGCCTCGTACAACTCCTCATGGGCGTGTTCCGCCTCGGCTTCATGATGAGTTTCGTCTCGCACGCGGTCGTCGTCGGCTTCACCAATGCTGCCGCGCTCATCATCGCCTCGACCCAGATCCCGAGTCTCCTCGGCATCAAGGTCGGCCAGCACGAACTCGTCTTCGAGACCTTCATCGATATCGCACGGAACCTTCCGACGACTCATCTCCCAACTGTCGCCATAAGCGTTGCCGCCATCGCCGCACTCCTCATCCTCCGCCGGATCCACAAAGCTTTCCCTGCCGCCCTCGTTATCGTCGTCACCTCCATCCTCGCTTCCTCATACTTCGATTTCGAAGCGCTCGGTATCAAAGTCGTCGGTGCCGTCCCGAGCGGCATCCCCTTCCCGGCGCTCCCAGCCTTCTCATTCGATATGGCAAGCGATCTCCTCGGCACCGCGCTCATCATCAGCATCATCGGATTCATGGAAGCCTTTGCCATAGCCAAATCCTTGGCTGCCAAGCGGAAAGAGAAGATCGATGTGAATCAAGAACTCATCGGTCAGGGACTCGCCAACATGGCCGTCTCGCTCTTCCGCGGCTATCCTGTGAGCGGCTCCTTCTCGCGAAGCGCCGTCAACAATCTCGCCGGCGCGCAGACCGGCATGGCTGGAGCCTTCGTCAGCCTCTTCGTCCTCCTCGCACTCCTCTTCGTCGCGCCGTATCTCTACGCACTGCCGAAGGCCGTGCTCGCCGCGATCGTCATCGTCGCCGTCATCGGACTGGTTGATATCCGCGAACTCAGCCATCTCTGGAAGACTACACGCTCCGACGGCGCCGTTGCTGTCGCCACCTTCGGCTTCGCCTTCCTCATGAAGCCGGACTACGCTATCTTCATCGGCATCATCCTCTCGCTCATGCTCTTCCTCCGGAAAACCATGCGTCCCGATCTCGCTATCCTCGGCCGCGATGAAGAACGTCATGCCTTCGCTGATATCAAGAACGATCCGGCCGCACGCACCTGCCCATACATGACGCTCGTCCGACCGGACCGTGCGCTCTACTTCGCAAACATCGACGCGACCCTCGAAAGTGCTGAGCGGATCATCGCCGAATGTACACCAAAGATCTTCATCGTCGACGGCGAAGCAGTCAACTTCATCGACGCCACCGCTATCGAGGCACTCGGGCGCTTCATCCGCGAAAAGGAAGAGGCTGGACTCCGCATCCTCTTCATCAATCTCAAAGAAGACGTACGTGCGACCTTCCGCCGAGCCAGCATGGACGATTTCCTCGAGAAAAATGCCTCTATCATGGGAAAAAGCGCCGCTATCGCCGCCGGCAAAGCCCTTCTCCCCGCCGAGTGCTGCGCGACCTGCACCGCCCGCGTCTTCCAGGAATGCAAGAAGTAACACAAGTTTCTACTTCAAGAAAAATCACTCCCTAGTGGGGAGTGATTTTCTTTTATACTCCGACGACCGTGTATCATCAAAACCAGCGTGGTGATGACTTAGCTCTTTCGTAGCGCTACTCGCCGTACTCTTTGTGGCTATACTTTTTCAAACCCTTTTTCGCTTTTTTTAAAAACTTACCGAACTGTCGGCCCTTTTGTCTCTTTTCAAGCTCCGTCATTTCATAATGACCGGATTCTTTCTTCAAATTGATGTAGTTGGAATATCTCTCTCCATCCAGCTTGCCCGACTGTACCGCTGACAATACTTCGCAATCAGGTTCACTGACGTGCGTGCAGTCGGCAAATTTGCATTTTTCCGCCAAGGCCGCTATTTCCTCGAAGAGACCGCTTATGCCGGCATTCACATCCGTCACCCCCACTTCCCGCACTCCGGGATTGTCTATTACGATGCCACCGTTTTCCAAAAAATACATTTCTCTCGCGGTCGTCGTGTGTTTCCCTCGGCCCGAATGCGCTCCGATCTCGCCGGTCTGTATCTTGCCTCCGCCAAGCAGCTTGTTGATCAAAGAGGATTTTCCGACACCGGACGAACCGAGAAAGCAGTAGGTCTTGCCTTTTTCTATATATTCTTTCAACGCATCCAGCCCCTCATCGGAAAAAGCGCTGGTCACAATGATATCAATATCCTTGAGCCTCTCTTGTATCTGGGCGAGCTTTGAATCCAGGTCTTCTTTGGAGATCAGATCTATCTTGTTGAAGACAATAGCAGGCTGTATCCCTCCATCACGCGCTATGGAAAAATATCTTTCAAAACGATTCAGATTATAGTCCCGATCAGCCGACTCGATAACCAGGGCGACATCAATATTTGCCGCTATGACCTGGATCTCATCTTTGCCGCTCCGCTTTCTTTTCATCACCGTCTTCCTCGGCAAGATACTCTCTATGACAGCTTTCTTCTCTTCCACTTCGGAAATGACCACCCAATCACCGACGGCCGGATAATCCTCCCTAGAGACAGCCTTGAAAATACGCTTGCCGGTTATTTTCGCCAGATATTCTCCGCGAGTACTTCTGACTTCATATATTCCCCTCCGTTCAGCGGTTACCCGGGCAACCTGAAAAACATCCAACCCAAGCCTCACACGCTCAGACTCGAAAAAATCATCCCAACCCAGATCTTCCCTGTTCATAATATCCATATCCTCTATTCTACCATCAAAGCCCCGTATACCCTCTCCCAGGGAAAGAGGAGTATACTGATTCTATGAACAAATTTCTTCGTTTTCTCCCAGCCGGAAGCATTTTTTTGGCAATCACCACCTTCCTCTCCTACGGGACAGGACTCTGGCGCGATCGAATATTCGCCCAGAGTTTTGGCGCATCCCGAACATTGGATGCTTACAATGCCGCTTTCTTGCTGCCTGATCTCCTTTTCAATATCTTCATCGCCAGCGGCATCGCCGCAGCTTTCGTCCCCATCGTTACCGACCTCCTGAAGTCTGATCAAAAAAGAGCCGCGGAGTACCTAAGCACAGTGATCAGTGGGGCTACAGGAGCCATGGCCCTCTCCGCCACTCTCATTATCGTGTTCGCCGGACAAATCAGCAGCTTGGTAGCTCCAGGCTTCCAGCCGGAAGATCAGCTCATGGTGGCCAGGCTGCTCCGTACCCTCGCCCTCTCCCCCCTCCTCTTCGGCGCTTCCAACGCCTTAGGAGCGCTCCTTATCGTCAAACGACGCTTCCTCTATTATGGACTGTCTCCGGTACTCTATAACCTCGGTATCATTTTTGGCACCCTCTTCCTCTCTTCTCGCTACGGCATCATGGGGGCGGCCTGGGGAACGCTTCTCGGAGCACTCCTCCACCTTCTCGTACGGATATTCGACGTTCTCCGTTCCGGCTTCACATGGCACTGGGGGTTTTTCCCTTCACGACCAGAATTTAAGAAGACGCTTTCTCTTATGGTGCCCAAGATGCTCGGCCACCCAGTGGAGCTCGCTACCTTTTGGATCTTCACCATCATCGCCTCGCATCTTGAGGCGGGCTCCGTCGCCGTTCTCAATTTCGCCAGAAACTTTGCGAGTGTCCCCGTAAGCCTGATCGGCATTACCGTCGCCACCACTACCTTTCCTCTCTTGACCCAGACCCTCGCCGATGGCGCCATGAAGGCTTTCCGTAAAACACTGAGGACATCTTCCTGGATCATTTTTGGCGGAAGCGCGTTGGCAGCTGTTATTATTTTTCTCATCCGCGAGCCCCTCGTCCGCATCGTCTTGGGTGGCGGAGCATTCGACCAAGCAAGCGTCCTTCGAACCGCCCTAGTCCTAGGGGTATTCACTCTCGCTATCCCCACCGAATCCTTGATACACCTTCTGGCCAGGGCCTTCTACGCAACCAAAAATACGCTCATTCCCGTTGTCCTCAGCCTCATCGGCCTGATTGTCGCGGTTACCGTCGCTTTCTCTTTCACTCCGCGTCTTGGTATTATCGCTCTACCGCTTGCTTTTTTCTTGGGAAGCCTCGCCAAGCTCTCCTTCCTTCTCCTCTTTTTGCCCAGGCGCCTGCGAAAAGTAGAAAATATCACATAACCTCTTCCTAGTATCCCTATCGACTACCGGTTTTTCTCTTGCTACACTATGGGCACCTTCGCTCTCCACACCACTATTCAAAACTATGCGCTTTAAAAAACTGGCCATCATTCTCATTCTTCTCATAGCGATCACGGGCGGCGCGATGATGTTCTCTCTGTATGAGAAAAGAACCGCTTCCCCGCAACCGCTCATACCTCTCTCATCCCTCCCGGAAGCCCAGCCATTTTCTCCTTCACCAAATCCCCTTCCGACCGAATCACCCAAAGAGCTCCCGGAAAAATTTTTGCTTCAAGTCCCCTTCACTCCACAAGCCCCTACCGGAAACTGGGATGAGATGCATGGAGAGGCCTGCGAAGAGACCAGCGCCCTCATGGCTGCTGCGTACTTTGCCGGCGATACCAGAGCGGTTTTGCCTGCAGCGGAAGTAGAGAAGCAATTGGCCGATCTGACCGCCTGGCAAGAAAAACGCTTTGGGTATTCACTGGATTCTACCGCCGAAGAAACAGCAGAGATGATTCGCTCCGTCTATCATCTCAAGACTGAGCTGGTCGCTGATTTCACGGAACAAGATATCAAAAAAGCACTGGCCGCGGGCCACGTCATCATCGTCCCTCTAAGCGGACGCGAGCTCGGCAATCCCTACTTCCGCCAGCCCGGACCAATCTATCATATGATCGTCATCCGCGGGTATACCGAGGCAGAGCTCATCACCAACGACCCCGGGACAAAGCGCGGCGAAAACTATCCGTATTCCTTTGCCACGATTAAGAACGCCGGCGCTGACTGGAATCATACTACTGGTACGATCGACGATGGAAAATCCATTATGATCGTCGTCTCAAAGTAATCATCATCCTATGTTTTTTCTCACGCTTCCCAGACTCCTCTTCCTCCTTCTGACACCGGTCCTCGTAACAGGAGCCGTCGTTTACGAGGTTGTGGAGAGTAAGCCCCGCCCAGCCACTTTTTCTCTTGCCGTCCCCTTCACGACCCAAGCTCCAGACGGTGTGTGGGAGAATAATGCAAACTGTGAAGAAGCGAGTGCACTCATGGTAAGCGCTTTTCTCGCGGGCGATACCAGAGAGGATATCCCTACATCTGAAGCCAAGCGCGCTCTTGACGCTCTGGTCCGCTGGGAGCGCTCCAATCTCGGTTACCATGTCGACACCGGTATCGGAGAGATAGGCGCGATGATAGAGGCAAATTTTGATCTTACGACCGAAGAGCTCGTCGACTTCACGGAAGATGATTTGAAACAAGAACTCCTCGAAAATCATGTCATCATTCTTCCAGTCAATCTGAAGCTTCTCGGAAGTGCAAAGTACCAAGGAGCAGGCAATGATTACCACGTCGTCGTCATCCGAGGGTATACAGAGACCGACTTTGTAGTGAATGACCCCGGGACCACCAGCGGCAAAAATAATCTCTACTCATTTGCCACGATCCAAAGCGCTGCTGCTGATTGGGACAATGCAAACCGAAAACTGAACTCGGACAGGAAAGCAGTTCTTGTCGTTTCAAAGTAGCTCTGCTCTCATCGTCCTTGCCCCACTTCTTGGATACTCGCCCACCCTACTCGATACAAACAAAAACAGCACCTTCTTGGGTGCTGTTTTTACTTACTACTCCACATGTTGGACGAAGTAAGAACCTATATATTGAGAGAATCGAGCAATAAAATCCAGGCCTAAGACTTTTATTCTACTAATTTTCGGGAATTGAGATAACACCAGCTTTAAAGCCAAAAAAACTAAACATCTCCTCATTAAGACTCTCCACGCCCTTATCATCGTTTTGTTTAACCCGCTCCCTTTCCAATAGCTGCGTAGTGAACCCTTTCTTTGAAAAAAGAAAACCACCTTCAATCAAGTTTTTCGTATCAAAAGGCATCTGTCCATCAGGCCCAGTGTTTCTTACAACATAGGGACTTTCCAGGTACCTACTATCTTGCTCTCTGTTTATAGTATTCATAGCTATATAGTTGGTGTTGAAACAGGTGCTGGAAGATCAACTTTCCGCCAACCCGTATTTAATACAACTACATTACCATTAAACTGCATATCCAGTTTTCTTTGGATTAGTATTCTATTTTTTGCATAAAACTCCGATGAAACTCTCAGGCTTTCCAAGAAAGCATGTTTTAATTCTATCTCAATTGTAGGAAGAACCACGTTGAGTTGCTCTTGCATATAGTTCTGTAGCAACTGAAAAACTAATTGCTGGTTATTAGAAATCTGCGGTGGAATATTGATAGGAGGAGGCGACTGAAGAAGCGGAGCGGCATTTGGATCCCTCAGGTACTCAGCCAATGGATCAAATGGCATACGAGTCTTGATTTCTGATTCAAAATCCATGTGGATATCCCACATCATTTTTTCCAATTCTATGTCTGGCGTTATTACATTCAACCCTATTTCTTCTGCTTCTTTCCTTCCAAGAGCATGCCCATGGCTGAAAAAACTCTTATTGAGCTTAGTTGCAATTGCATGAGCTTGTGATTTTTTTTCAGGGTCTATCATGTGCATTTGGAGCATTTTTTCCCCAATAGCTATCGATAATGAGGAAGAGCGTTTTGCAAAGCCAAGAGCTGTTGGCTCTACAACTTCACATAATTTCTCAAATGCACTTTTAATGTACTCCTGTTCCGTAATACCGGCCTCTTCTCGAACAAAACTTAAAAATGAAGCTACATCTTCATATCCAAACTCTTGAGTTGTACCATCTTTTTTTCTTGTTTTTATTTGTGGGTCTATTGGTCCTAAACAACCATACGGACCCATGACAATTTCATCGGCGCCAAGAGCTAAAAGAGTGGCCGCACTAAATGCTGAATGAGGTACCAAAACATTTACCTTTTTGAAGGATGAGCGGAGAAGTGAGATTACTCTCCAAGAAGTCAGGGGGTCTCCGCCGGTTGATTCTATAAGTAAGTCAATCGCAGTCTCCGGTGTCTTTGTTATAGCCTGTATCTGATCAATAAACTCATCAATCACATCGCCTGCCATAGCCGCAGCAGCACCTCGTCTTTGAGAGGTAACATAAGTAACCAAAGGATTACCCCTCTTTGCTTCAATCTTCTTGTATAATTCAGCTCTTTCTGCAATTGCCATGTAGATTCTTTAGTAATTGAATTATACCGAAATGTAGTGTAAAGTAAAGTGAAGTGAAAATATGGAAATGAAAGATGCTTTTTACACTACAGAAGAACTGGCAACTAAGCTAAAGCTGAATGTCATGACGATTTACCGCTATATTAAAGCCGGAAAGTTAAAAGCCCATAAAATCGGCAAAGAGTACCGAATTGACCGGATCGAATTCGAAAGATTCATAAAAAGCACGGAAACGAAATGAGCAAGAAAACTCAGACTCAAAAAATTCTACCATGGGAAAACGGCGAGTTAGAAACTCTTCTTCAGGGATTAATTGCTCATGGGTCGGAAGTAGCAAAAGTAGATTTCAAAACAGAAATCGCAATCAACACTCCGGAACAAAAGGCTGACCTACTCAAAGACATCATTGCTATTGCTAACACCTATGACGATAACTATGACGATCATGGGTTTATTATTTATGGAGTGAAAGCAAAAACTATAACCGGCATTTCTCAAACAGAAGTTGACGTTGATAAATTTCAAAACAACATAGAACAGCTTCTCAAAACATATATCTCCCCAATGCCACAGATATATGTAATCGGGTTTGAAACCGCCTCTGGAGAAAAATGGGGGGCTATTGTGATACCTCCACGCAATAGCAAGCCACACATGTTTTTCAAGGAATTATCTTGCCAAGATAAATCACGTATGCGAAGGAAAGGCGAATGGTTCGTTCGCCGAGGATCAACAACCGACCCGGGCCTTCCAGAAGATCTCGCTATTATCACTCAAAAACAGATAGAGCTAAGCCTCGAGCCATTACGAGACAGTATCCGAAGTCTTCAGATTCGTATTGCCAAAACAGAAGAACAGTACAACAGCGCCTTATTCAAACTGGTTGAGCGCGCACTTTCAGCTCTTCCAGAAAGTACTCAAAGCAGGTCGGAAGAGAAAAAAGAGGAAATTGGCTCTGATATTGAAATAGCTCTTGGAATGGATCTTCCCGCTCGCCTCAAGCAAAAACTAAAAACTCCGACGGATAAAATAGCTGAGGACCTGATAACGGAAGCGAAAAAGATTCGTGAAATGATTGATGGTCCATCTTCTGGTATCCCCTGGACACCACAACCCAACAACCCCGATGAAAACAAACGAATTATTAACGAACTTGAAGAAAAAACCCGGGCCTTCCAAATATCAGTAGCAACAATCCTTCTAAACGATCATAAGGGTATTTATACCGATGCTCTTTTGCGTGCGATAAAAATACTCGCAAGAATGGTAGATGTGCCCAATGGCATTGCCTTTAATAGGATTGGTACGGCACTAAGATACTATCCGCTCGGATTGATTATATATACGATCTTTATTTTTGGAGTTGCTGCAAATAAGCCAGAAATACTAAGAAAGGTACTTGATCTTCCGGTAAAAGGCCGTCGAGCAGGCACAAGTGCGCACATAACAGATATTTTCTTTTTTTGGTATGAGGCAAAGGCTCTGTTCAATGACGCATTTGCTCAAAGGTGGTGCGAACCAATAGGCCAAAGGATACGGCAAGTAATGACTGACCATGTCAGTGATTTGCTTACTGAACTTACCGAACCAGAGTATTTTTTCAGAGGCGAATTTGTTCTCGCATTAACGCGCATTGATAAACTAACCGGGGACGGCGAAAATATTGATCGCAGGGTGCCCTTGCCAGGTCTCTACCTCTACCTTAATGAAGTACACGATATCGTAACTGATTTTCTTATCGAACATCCCAGCTGGTTTGAAAAATTCTATACTCAACCAATAAGCGAAATTCTTGATACATTTGACTGCAATGCAGATAAAATGGTCTCTCCGGGTTGCTTTGGTTCAGGGCTTCATAGCCTCAAAACCTCAAAAATATACCAGGACTCGTTACAAAAAAAGACTGTGGCGGCGCCAAAATAGCGTTAGACACAAATAATCGAGCTCTGCGAGACAAAAATAGAGACAGTAGGGTAAGTTTAGTGTGGTTTTCAAAAAGCAGAAAAGGGGCCAGGTACTTTTTTTTAGGCTTCCCTTACAATTGTACTCCCTCCAACAAAAAAACACACCCTTACGGATGTGTCTTTTCTTTATGCTCCGGCGATAGGATTCGAACCTATGACCAAGTGATTACATGTGATCCTCTTGTTTCCAAGACGCATGGACTATATCATCTCCATCGCACATTGCATTAGGAGTGAGGCGCTTCGACTTTTTGCAAAGCCTACTCTCTTGCGAGATAGTCTCTGAACCTTCCCTCTCGGGCTTGGCTGCTGATTACCATAATCGCGCTGAACGATCTTAGGCTTCCAGCAATTCACCTCATTTATCACTTTCGGATTTCTCCGAAAGGCTGCGTAGTTTTTCATGCTCCTCCCTGTGGCAATTCGCGCATATCAGGGTGCATTTTTTCAGTTCTTTCTCAATCCGCTCCCAACTTCTTGTCAGGCCATCTTGAGATATACCGAAATCTTTCCTTCCATCAATATGATGGAATTCAAGAGCACCGAAACAGCGATTATACCCACAGCGGGAGCATTTTCCGCCTTTGTATTCGATAGCGCGCAGTCGCATCATCTTACGACGCTTTGCAACGGCCCGCTTCAAATACTCTCGACGGTCAGCATAGGTTCTTGTGTCTGGCATACATAAATAAGTATACCACACATGTTTCCACAGTCACCTGCTCTACCACTGAGCTACGCCGGAATATTCTGTTGTCAAATCGCCCTTTTGGACGATGGCGTCATTGTACGCGAAAAGAAAGAAAAAGGCAAGAGAAAGCCCCTGCTTCGCACGGAAGACAGGGGACTTGAGAGATCGGGAAACGTTACCCGAAGGCGAGAACGACTTGACCGTGAACAGGTATCAAATCGGCAGCGGCCGTTGACCGAAATTCATCGGGAAAAACGGCGCCACTTCCGGCTGATAAGCATCGTCGCCGAGGGCAGACTTGAGGACGAACGACGGCTCATCGGATACGGCGCCGGCCATGCACGCGAGCGTCTTTTCGGCTTCAACCGTATTGAGCTTCTGAAGCGCGTATCCGGTATGGACGATCACATAGTCACCGACCCTGATACCGTCAACCAATGCGAGTGAAACCTCTTTCTGCACGCCATCCATGTCGACGATGGCGCCACCGCCGGCCGTCAGACTGGCTACTTTCACAGGTATTGCGAGACACATGATGTGCTCCTTTTCGTAAGAACTACAGGGAAAATACCCTTCTGAAGCTAGTATATCAAATCCCCTGTTTTTCCGATATACTATGAAAAGTCCTGGATTCCCGCCTTCGCGGGAATGACAGAAGAATAAAACTAACGAATCCGCCAGCTGGCGGATAAAAAGCTACAAGCTACCGTATGATTATCCACATCTTTGGCAACCCGGACCTCCCCGAGGATGCTCTCCCGGTCCGGCTCATGCCACGCCTCGAAGCCGCCTTCCCAGATATCCGCTTCCGCCTGACCGACCCCAATGAGCTCGATCTGCCGAAGCCCGGCGAAGATTTCCTCGCCATCGATACGGTCGATGGACTGAAAGACGTCCGTGAGATCGGCGTCGATGAGATCGCGGCACAGAAAGCCCGCTCCACCGCCCATGACTACGACTTCGCTTCCTGGCTCCTCCTCGCACAGAAGCTCCGTCCCGGGCTCCATGCCCACATCATCGGCATCCCCATGGAGACCGATGAAGCATCAGCTCTTGCCGAGCTCATCCCGCTGATCAAACAGCTCGACTAAAAGACAAAGCCGCCCTCCGATGTGTTGGGCGGTTTTTTCATGTGCTTTGAATTACGAAACCCTTTTTTCTGTCATTCCGGCCTCCGAGCCGGAATCTAGAAGAACTGGATCCCGGGTCAAGCCCGGGATGACAAAGATAAACTAGGTTACTATATCTCTCTCAGCTTGAGCTTGAGGAAATGCGAAGCGCAGCTCATGCACGGATCATAAGCACGGATGATCTTCTCGCACTCGAGCGAAAGTGCATCATGATCCATCGAAAGATTCTCCTGGATGAACTTGCCGAGGTCGGCCTCGATTGTGATCTGGTTCTGACCGGTCGGAACAATCACCTCGCCGCGAAGCACTACGCCCTTCTCATCGGTCTCATACTTGTGATAGAGCGTACCGCGCGGCGCTTCGACGACGCCGACGCAGACCGTCGCCTTGGGCACGACATGCTGGAGCGGCTCCTTGACGAATGTCCACTTCGAAAGAATGTCCAACGCCTCATCCACGCTATGAAGCATCGCGATCGCCTGGGCGAGATTGTTGTGATAGACATCGTGCGATGGGAACTTCTTGAGCGCCTCTGCGGCATCACGACGGGTGTCTGGATGAAGCGTCTCTTGTGAGAGATTGATGCGCGCGAGCGCGCCCACGCGATACGCCTGACCATCAAACTTGTAACCGGACGCTTCCGAATACGGGATAACGACACGCTCGAGATGGTCGCGATAACCGCTCTCATCAGCCACTTTTCCGTTCATATCCCAGAGCTCGCCTTCGAAATAGGAAAACGGATTGGCCTTGAGCGCGATGTAGTTGGTCTCGCGCACCAGCGAGAATGGGCAGTTCATGAAGATATCGATGGCACGAAGCACCGCCGGACGGATTTCCTTGAGCTCTTCGATCGAGTGTTTCATCTCCTCCGCCTCCGGCACGTGCGCGAAACCGCCCGGCATAAGAAACGGCGCATGCACGCTCCGGCCGCCAGCCAAGATCGCTAGATGATTGCCAGCTCCCTTGATCTCAAAGGCGTCATGAAGTACCTGGTGCTCGGCCGGGTCGCTCTCATCAAACTCAAGGAGCGAATCCTTGCCGTACATATCCGGCATCACGAACATATACAGATGGAGCGCGTGGTCGCGGAGGATGAGACCATGGTACGTGAGGGCACGGAGCGCCTTGGTCTGTTCGGTCGGTACGAGGCCGAAACCTTTCTCGATCGCCTCGATGCTTGCCATGAGATGCGCATTGGAACAGGTGCCGCAGATACGGGAAAGAAGCTGCGGGATGGCCATGATTGGCTTGCCGACCATCGCCTGCGTGAAGAAACGCTTGTACTCATTGATAGCGAACTGCACGGATTCTACCTTGCCGTCGCTTATGAGCACGTCGAGACCGGCCGAGCCTTCGATCTTGGTGATCTCCTTGATGCTGAACCTGCTGTGATCAGATACCTGGTGCATATTACCAAAAAGTTACAAGAGACAAGTTACAAGAAACAAAAAATGCTACTCGGCTTTCTCTAAAGCCGGGACGATACCGAATTCCACGAGCGCGTCGTTCACGACCTTCACGAACGCGGCCTCCTGCATCGGGCAGCCATTCACTGCGGCATCCACCGTGATGATCTCATCGAGCCTCTTCGCTTTCTTCCCATAGTGGAACTTCTCCAGAAGGAAACTAATCTTCTTCTCCACTTCCTCGGGGAATTCGTTCCGCTGCGTGGAGAAATTGCCAGCCACGGCGCACGAGCCGATCGCGACCACCTTCTTCGCTAGGCGGCGGATCTCAAGCAATTTTTCTTCCTGATCCGGCGCGGCGATCGCCCCCTCGACGAACGCAACATCCATCTCATCCATCACATTCTTTGACTTGAGCACCTTGGCGTAGCGGATATCGAGAAGCGGCAGCCACTCCTGATAGTGGTCATTCAAGATCTCGGTAAACATGACCGTACTATCCTCGCAGCACGAGAACGAGAACCAGCCGATACGAAGCTTCTTGCCCATAGATTCAAAAAAGAATTTATTATGCCTCCATTGTAACACAAAACCCCGCCTATCAGACGGGGTTTGTTCATTGCTCTTTGTTCACTGTTCCTTGCTCCCTGCTCACTGACCCTTAGTAGTCGCGGAGCTTCCTCAAGTCATCATGCTCACGGATCTTCTCGAGCGCCTTGGCCTCGATCTGGCGGATGCGCTCGCGCGTCACACCGAATTCCTGGCCGACTTCCTCAAGTGTGTGCGTCACGCCGTCCTCAAGGCCGAAACGGATCCGAAGGATCTTCTGTTCGCGCGGTGTGAGCTCATTCAAGATGTCAGAAATGTGAGATTTGAGGAGCTTCCTCGAGGCGGACTGGTTTGGCATGACCGTCTCGGTATCCTCGATGAAGTCACCAAGCACGCTGTCATCCTCGTTGTCGCCGACGGACGTCTCAAGCGACACCGTCTCCTGGGAGATCTTCTGGATATGGCGGATCTTGTCGACCTCCATATTCATCTCAGCAGCGATCTCCTCGGCGAGCGGCTCGCGTCCGAGCTCCTGCACGAGCCTGCGGGTCACCTGGGCGTACTTGTTGATCGTCTCCACCATATGGACCGGGATGCGAATAGTGCGGGACTGGTCAGCGAGGGCGCGGGTAATCGCCTGGCGGATCCACCAGGTCGCATAGGTCGAGAATTTGAACCCCTTGCGGAAATCGAACTTCTCGACGGCACGAAAGAGACCGATGTTGCCTTCCTGGATCAGGTCGAGGAGTGAGAGATTGTGCGAACGGCCGACATATTTCTTGGCGATCGATACGACGAGACGCAGGTTGGCTTCCGTCAGGCGCTGCTTGGCCGCCAGGTCGCCCTTCTCGATGGCCTTGGCCAACCGGACTTCCTCTTCGCCAGAAAGCAACTGCACGCGACCAATCTCCTTGAGGTACATCTGGACGAGATCGGAGGTGCCATCACCCTCATCCCCCATATCCATCATCTTGTCCTTGGCCTTCGGAGCCTTAGCGCCCTTCGCCGGCTTCTTCGTGAGATTCTCGACTTCCTTGTCGGTCTCGAGCTTGAGCATCTCCTCAGACCCGACGATGCGGACACCAGCGGTCTCCAAGTGCTCGTACAGATTCTCAAGGTGCTCGAGGTCCTGCTCCACATCTGGCAGGATATGGATGATCTCGTCCTCGGTCACGAAACCACGCTGCTTGCCGCGGGCAATAAGCTCATCAAACGCATTCTGCTTGGCTTCGGTCTTCGCTTCGCTCTTCTTCGAAACAGCGGCTGACTTCTTCTTGTTCACTGGTTTTGCGGCTTTTTTGTGCGCCGGTGCCTTTTTTGCATGCTTCTTCGGGGCCGCCTTCTTGGCAACCTTCTTAGTAACCTTTTTCGCCGGCTTCACAGCCTTCTTGACGTGCTTCTTCGGGGCCGCGTGCTTGGCGACCTTCTTTTTCGGAGCCGCCTTCTTGACCGGCTTCTTCACTATTTTCTTGGCTTTCTTGAGCTCTTTTTTCATTTTCTTGGCCATAAGATTACTGACAAATATTCAGACGACGAAAGGCGGATGAAGACCCGCCGGATACCGTATCATAGCAGTTTTACCGGAAATCCGCTACTTCTCCGAGGAGACTTTCACGAATTCCGCGAGCAGCCCCTTCTCTGCTTCCCGATCGCCAAGTTTCCTCGCCGCATAGATCGCCCGCTCGAGAGAGACAAGCTTTTCGCGCCGCGTCACCTCCCGCGTCAGATCCTCAAGGTACCGCTTGGCCATCGCCACCATGATACCGGACCGCTCTTCCTCTGGAGCGTTGGCCACCTCCGGCGTCTCAAGTGCTCGGAATGAGAGCCTCGCGGCATCCTGCTTCTTCGCCGTATCCTCAATGAGCGACAAGGGATCGCCTGCTCCAGCCTGGATAACGAAGAAAGAAAGCGGGTGCTGCCCTATCCATGTCTTCGTCTCCAGATCAGCAGATGGGTCATCGAGCACCGTCCGGACTAGCGGCTCCGCGATAGCGAGACCGATCAGCTCCTCGCGTAGAAGCTCCGAACGCTTGCCGAACACATGCGCATTCCTGATCGGATCCTCCACCTTCGCCGCCGGCTGATACGGAAGATCCCGACGTTGCTTCGCATCGAACGCAGCATTCACGACACCGATGACGATGCGCTCCTCCGTCCCAATCTCCCGGGCGAGCTCCTTGATCCAATGGGCGCGCTCGATCGGATTCTTCACAACCGCGAGAAACCCCGCATACTCATCGACGATCTTGCGCTTGCCTTCCGGCGTCGTCCGATCATGTAAAGCGAGGACAGCATCGAGAAAATACCGAGGCGCCGGCACCGATGCTGCTACCGACTCCCGGAGCTTCTCCGGACTTTCCTTGCCCATATCCGCTGCGTCCTTGCCCGAAGGAATAGCGACGAGAGTCACCGACATTTCCTTTTCTAGAGCCGCTTCCGCGCTCTTGCGGGCCGCCTTCTGACCGGCACCGTCCATATCGAAGAAAAGCTTGAGATCGTTACCATAGCGCTTCATGAGCGTGAGCTGCTCATCAGTGAGCGCCGTCCCGGATACCGCTACGGTATTGCCGATCCCAGCCTGGTGCATCGCGATGACATCCATATTCCCCTCGACGATCACTGCTCCACCTGCCTGCTTCATCGCCTGCTTGGCCAGATACAGTCCATAGAGCGCCCGGCTCTTGTGATACACCGCCGTCTCGGGAGTATTGATATACTTGGCCTGCGATTCATCTCCTCCCGGCGCCACGCGTGCCGAATAGCCGATCACCCGGCCGAAGATATCGAGGATTGGAAACATGATGCGGTCACGAAAACGGTCATACTGTCCGTTACCACCTTCTTTCTTGATCGCCATGCCGGCATGCTCGATCTCATCCAGCCGATATCCCTTATCGACCAGAAACTCCAGCATGTGCCGCCAGCCGTCAGGCGCATAGCCAAGCCGGAACGTCTTGATACTCTCATCGGAAAGCCCGCGTCCACGGAGATACTCAAGGATCTTTCCCTTACCAGGCCCATCCCAGAGCTGCTTCTCATAGAACTTCGTCGCGAGCTCGAGCAGATCGAAGATACGGTCCTTCTCTTCCTTGTTCTCCTTGGCCGCACCGCTGTTGTATTCTGGCAACTCCACGCCGGCACGCTCAGCGAGCATCCGGAGCGCCTCCTTGAACTCGAGTCCTTCGATCTCCATCACAAACGCGAAGACATCGCCACCCTTGCCGCAGCCGAAGCAGTGCCACATGTTCTTCTCCTCGTTCACCATGAAAGACGGCGTCCGCTCCTGATGGAACGGGCAACAAGCCTTCCAGTGCACCCCGGACTTCGTGAGCTGGACGTACGATCCGATGAGCTCGACGATATTGAGACGCGCCTTGATTTCGTCTGTAGTTCCCGCACTCATATACTCCCGTGAAGCAATATTGGATTCTTTCCCTTAGAGTAGCGCTAAATGGCTCTAAAAAGCAAGAAAAAACATCTCTTTAATAGAAATAGGGAAGAAAAACCCTTACCATACCATTTTCCGACTCTCTTAATCCTCTTTTTATTTGTACATATTTTACTACGACCGTAGTAAAATATGTACACGAGCAAAGACAAGAAAACGAGAGTCGTAACAAGAAATCATCGGCAACTACTTGAGACCGAACTCCTTCTTAAGCCAGTCATTATTCTCTATCTCCCCTGCCACGATATAGACAAGCTCTTTCCCCATCTTGTACTGAGCCTTGAGCAGCGCTATGACCCGCTCACACTCATACGGATACACCCACACGCTCTCCTGAAGCTTCACAAAACCAAATGAGCGCATATCCTCACGAGCATGATCCCTGAGGTGCCGCTTCTTCTCTTCAATATCAAAAATAACTATCCGCCATTTCCCATCCCAGCGCCAACGCTTGAGCGATCGCTCTTTCAGCTGATACCGAAGCAATTCTTGCCGACCCTTTTCTGTCAGCCGAACCACTGTTTCACCATCTCTTAGAAAGATAGTCACCATCCCTCGACGAGCAAGGCGTTTCACGGCTTCTCGAGCGAAAGCCTCAGAATAATAGCGCCGATGAAGCTTTTTCCCGCGCTTCTCAAATATTTTCACTGCCTGCACGATATTCGGCGCTGCAAGTGCAATCGTCATCAAACCAGCAACTGCCACAGCCCCAAGCAAAGCCGACCCTACAAGACCATACGGGAGACGCTCCTTCTTTTCCTGCTTTCTTATCGATTTTCCCTGCCGATTCTTACTATCATCCGAAGTCGACTTTTCACTTTTCGAACCAGTTTTTTTCTTACCTGTTTCCATATGATTTATTTTCATACGTCTTATTTTTTGTATTATACTACCTCCTCGTGCCACCCATCTCTCTGTACACATTTTACTACGGTCGTAGTAAAATGTGTACAGTACAGAAAAAAAACGGTGGGGTGGTATTACTGGTGAGAAATAGAGGGAATAGCACAACGAGAGGAAGATTTATACTTAGTGAATCTCCCACAGGCTTACGCTCAGTGGTTTTTTGATATTCAAACAGCATAGCTGTTTGCCACACTTAAGTGCGAAGTGCCCCCATCCAACGGGCTTACGCCCGGGGATTTGTACACACTATTAAGAAAATCTCCCGATAAAACGGGAGATTTTTGACTTATTATGCCGCTCTTCCTGCCTGCTGGTAGGCATGGGATGCGGGATCCAGGTTTTCTTTCCGAATCTTTGGATCCTGGGTCGAGCCCGGGATGACCATTCGACAGACTCATGGTCATTTATTCCCGACGATGACGAGGATATCGGTGCCGGGGTTCGCTTCGCCCTCAGGCAGCGTACCAACCATGCCGCCAAGGCTCTCAGCTATGCTCTTGGCCAGATCAGCATGCTTACCGGACAGGTCAATGACGAGATTCCCCTGGTAATCATTCTTCGCGGCCTTCTCCTTCGCCACCACTTCGGTATCCGCAAACGCAGCCTTGATGTCGCTCTCAAGCGTGTTCGTTACCCCTACTTTCGTAGAACCATTATAGAGAGCTACCGTTACATGCGTAACCTCGGAAGTCGCCTCAGAGGTACTCTGTTCCGACACCGGAGCGATAGGAGTAGTCTCGGTCGCAGGCGCAGATGTTTGTGTTGGCTGTTGGCTATTGGCTACTCCCTGGTTCACATTGACCGTCGTCACATCGACGATCTTCTTCGTGCTCGGACGATAGAGGATTGCCCGACCGCTATTGGTATAGATGAGCACCTTATCGCCATTCTCTGCCCGCTGGAAAAAAGGCTGCTCTGCGAGCTTCTCCCGATCGGTCACAGTCGCCAGGGTCGGAGTCTCCCCCGTCGGCAGTTCGAGCACATCCCCGATAGTCTTGGTCAGATTCGCTATCTCATCGCTCTCCGCAGCAGGCACGGCATGCTTGTACTGATAGTAGAAGTATCCCGCAACACCGAAAGAAATCAGAAGGAGGAACACCAAAACAACGATGACCGGCAAAGCCCGGTTCGAATGCACGATGGCAACCGGCTCGGCTGCTATTGATTTTTGTTTCACTGCCCGAGGCATTGTGTTTCCGTATGAATACTTCTTCTGCCATTATACTCCACCAGAGAAACAATCAGCAAGAGAAAAAGGGGTATGCTAGTACTGCTCATCAATCTTATCGTAGATGAACTTCGAGATATCAGCAATCGATTGCTTGAGCTCTTCCGTATTATGCCCACGTGTCATGATACAGGCCAGATACGGATGGTCAGGAAAATACACAATGCCGCAGTCATGGAGCTGTCGCTCCACATTACCCGTCCCGGCCTCACCGAACTTGTGGGCTATAGCGACGTCAGATGGCACCCCAGCCACCAGCCCGTCATTAAAATCTGTCGATGCGAGAAGAGCGATCGCCTTCTCTGAATTTTCACGTGAAAGATACGAGCTATTGAACAGTATGCGGAAGAATCCGGCATATTCCTTGACGGTCAGCTTGGCTTCCTGGTTCGCCAAAACATCGTCTCCGACACCGAGCATCGCGAAAAGCTCCTGTATCCTCTCAATCGGAAGATGGCTCGTCAGGATCCCAAGCGCCTGATTATCGGAATAGATAATCATCCGACGAATCAGCTCCTCCACCGTATATGACTGTCCAGGAACTAGCTCTTCACGCGGCGTAATCGTCTGATTGATACCGAAGTCGCGCGGTCCGTTATATAATATTTCAGTCGCCAAAAGCCCCGGCTTGGATTCAGACCAACGATAATACACCATCATGACCGGCACCTTGAGAAGCGACGCTGGAAAGAATTCCCCTCCCTCGCCGACACCGAACGTCGGCCCGTTGTTCAGATCACGGAAATACACGGCTGCGCTGGAAAACGAGCTCTTCCCCTTCAGCGCCGAAACGAACTCCTCAAGCGCATCATGGAAGTTTTCCTTACGGGCATCGATAGATCCCTCAGCTACCTCACACTCAAGCAACGGGTTGATATACTTATAATTACCAGCCTGCCTTACCTGCTTGGATGCGCTTTCCTTTTTCTCATATAGCCATCCGCTCATCGGATCGCTAGCAAAAAATCCACAAATAGCGCCTATAAAAAAAATCCCGAGCGCTATTAAAGAATGTCTACGATTCACAATCATACTCAAATCACGCCATCAAAAACCTTTTACCTCGAAACCGAAATCTCGCTCTCGACCTCCGGATTGCAAGCGCGGACAGTCACGATATTATTACTGTCCAATTCTACCATATAACCCGTCCTCGCGGCATTTCCATCCCTCGGATCAAAAGGAATGTCTTTAAGGTATCTTGCCAAATCGGTGCTCAGATCAAGACAGCCATCCACATTCGATGTCGTGCACCCATGGATATCCGTAAATATACATCCCCCGGATTCCGTTCCAAGCTGTCGCCCTGGATTTTCAACTCCAGAAGGGAACTGCCCCTTATTATCGATAACGTATTGGGCGATTGCTGTTGATATCGACTCTATATCGGCATGACGTCTTGCATCCCGAGCATCCTGAAACCGCTTCAGTGGATCAAGCGCAACCACGACGACCGTCGCCAAAACAGCAATGATGCCGATGACGAGAAGGATCTCAATAAGAGTGAACCCCGAACGATTTTTCATGAAGCTTGTCGTTACAGGAAGATTGTGAGGCGAAGCCGCTTCCGCGGCAGGATCTTGCCCGGGCAGTACACTCTCTCGAAAATCGTACGGGGTGAAGCCTTTTTGATTTTTTCGCATACAAAAACAGCAGAATCTACGCATAGGATAGCAGTTTTCCCGTTATTTTCCAAGAAAAACACGCTCGAGATGAGCGTGTTTCCAATATTCATCACACGGATACCTTACAGCGCGGGCTCTGCCGGCAAAACTTCGGTGGTGGCACCCACCTCGGTATTCGGCACCTCAACCGACGGGGCCGATTCCTCAACGAATGGCGCCGGACCAGGGACGGTCGTATCCACAGCGGGCAGCGGCACTATCTGATCGGCTTCTTCGGTCTCCTTCTCTTCCTCAGAAACGCTCACATTTGCCTTCTTCACAGCGACAGCCACCCACGAGAACCGAAGATCGGCCGGGGCTTTCTGATTGAGGACGATCGTAAAGCCGTCCTTCCCCTTCTCCGTCACGATATACTTCATATCCGCCGCGAAGACCGTATCAAGATACTCTTGCTCCACGAGCGCAATATCCGCCCGGAGATCCTTGTCCGCCTCATCATCGAGAAGCGGCGAGACATCATTTGTCATGCTGACCGCGACGATCGGCTGCCGCTCATACGCCGTACCGAACGGCACACGAACCTTTCGCTCCCCCTTCTTGATAACCGCAAATCCGGCCGTATCCGATCCGAAAGTCGGCGCCTGCTCAAAGGTCGTCTTGCCACTGAAGACGGCATCCCCGATGAAGGAGGCGAGCTTCGAGAAGACCGTCTCACCGGCGAATTCCGCATCTCCGCCGATCCGAAGTGCTCCCGCGACCGAAAGCTTGCCCAGGATGCTGCCGTCCATCTGGACGACGAACGAATCGACAGACAGCTTCTTCATGGCGATAGAGAGCTGTTCCTTCACGACGCTTGCGGCTTCCGAAGAACCATTCTGGGCTCCCGCTGCCGCTTCCAGTCCGGCATACTTCTCTTCCAGGCTGCCGATCTGATCAGTGAAGATCTGGAGACCCTCGATCGAGTCCGCCTTGATACTCTTGGCAAAGATCTGGTCGGCATAGAGCGTCGGGGTGATCACCTCGTCCGAAGCTGCCACGCGACCCGTGAAGATCTCCGACGGAGCCATATTTTTCTTCTCGTTCTCATCGCGGACCGTCTTCAGGAACGCTAGGATCTTCTCCTCCTTGGTCGGTTCTGCTGCTGCCAGACGGATACTTGCTGCATCACCGGCATCCAGCCCGCTCACAGCGGCATCCGCAGAAGCATCAGAAACGATGCCTGCCTGATCCAGAGATTCCTTTTGCTGCATCGCCAATTCGACCGGCATGCCGGAATAATCAGCCAGATTGACGAAAACCATGGCCGTACCGCAAAGAGCATCTTCTCCCAGCCCATACTCTATCGGACACTGTGCGAAATCTCCAGGGACCGGATCATTCAAAACCTGTCCGATTACCCGTCCAGCCTGCGTCGCTCTCATGGCATAACCGGAAACAGTCGACGCCGTCAACCGCTCACCGGCAGCTGGCCAGCCATTTTGGTTGGTCACCTTGACAGGAACCCGTCCGACAAGAGCGATAGGATAACTGTTTTCCGCCTCTGTGCCGAGAATGATGCCTGGCTGTGTCGCCACAACGCCGATCACATCGCGCTGGTATGCGCCAGTCGTCCGTTTTACCCCCGCATCAAGAGACGTGTCGACAGAGACCAGTTCTCCCGCTTCAAGCGATTCGTTAGAATAATATCTTTCTGCCAAGTCTGCCCCGCCCAACACTCCAGTATCCGGCGACGTGCCAAGAAGGCCATCGACGAGAAGCTCTTTCTGAATGGAATCAATATTCGTTATGATCTGGTCAATCGACTGGTCAAAACTCTCATCTTCACGACCGATCCAAACGCCGGCGAGAGAACCGAAGACGACAGCATCTTCAGCGACGCTGATCGAGGTAACATCATCGAAGTCCGTCCCCGTCCATTCCGTCCCGCCGTCATCGGTTTTTTCTGAATCGCCATGGAAAACATCAGTGATATACCCGCTGCCATACCCTTGGAAGACGCTGACGCCGCCGCCATCGGCCCCATCGCTCGTTCCGACATACCTCTCTCGCATTTTCCCTAGGAAATTCGTGTCCGTAACCGCGACTGAAGTCACCGTATTACTCGAACCATACAACTGCTCCGGAATTATCTCGAAGTCAGATGTTGTATCTGGTGTTGTAGAAAACGCCGGCGAAACAGTCAGTGTCGTAGCTGTATTGCCTGTTACCCGCCTCGTTTGACCGACACCGGTATCACTCGTGATTTCAACTATGGAGCCAGCGAACTGATTCAATACCCAAGCCTCCCCGGAATCGCCGATTGTCGTCGAGGTAGCAGTTGTCGCATCCGTAACACGCACCGAGCTATGCCGAAGCGCCTGGACTCCATCATTATACATACGACGCGCCTGGGCCTGCGTAAGCGTATCAGACGTTGTGGCACCGCCGCCTGCAAAGTAGACATCATCAATCTGTCCGTCCCAGAAGTTTCCGCCAGCTGCACCAGATCCGTCAGCTCCTATCGTAAGGATGTTTCCGGAAAGCGTCGCAGTTGCAGCCAGCGTAGTATCACAGGCCACTGCCAATCGCCCATCAATATAGAGACAGAGCGCGGCATCGGTGTTTACCGCCGTGACGTTGTGCCATTGATTGTCATTGTACGCTAGCGTCGAAGTCACCGAGTCATCGTATGCGGCTGTCGCAGCTGTATCCTGAATACCGAAGATGATGTTGCCCGTAGAACTCATTTCAATGGTGTAGCCGATGCCCTCTGCACCGCCCAACGTCGGGTAGCGCTTATCAACCAGGACATCGGTGCCCGCCATAGCCGTCGGATGCTTGAACCACAACGACACGTGGAACGAGATGGCGGCCGTATCAAAATCAGTATCCACATCGCAAGTACCATCATTGTTGGCGTCAGAACAGAGGAACTGCGAGGTACCATTGAAAGACAGTCCCGTCCCACGCACGCCATTCACGCCGTAGGTCGGTGCGACTTCCGGCTCCAGCACGCTGTTCCGAATGGTAGAGTCAACCAAATCACCGGTCGTCTCATTGAATGAAAACATCCCGCGTGGAGTTCCTGACATATACGGCGTGATGCGGTTCGTATCATAAAATTTCGACCAGCCGATGACCGTACCGGAAGGAGCGTTCACATCATGGATTTCCGTCAGTCCTTGGCTATGCCCGACATAAACAACGTCTGCCTTGGCAGTATCAGCCGTACCTTCCGCGTATGTTTCACGCTCAAGCACCCACATCGCGTCAGCGGTAGTCGCGACGGTTGGCGCGGTTTTAAAGGCATTCGGAAGGTTTCCGGTCGCCTCATCCCATATATCGTCAGGCCCCGCATCGTTAGCAACGGACGTTTCGATATCGTTGTAGCGCTCTATTTCAGCAAGCGTTTCATTTACGAGATAAAGCCTGCCACGACGCGTAACCCAGACCTGGTTTATATCATCCGTCGTAGCGCCATCGGCATACCGCAGCACTCTTCCTGAGGTCATGTTTATGACTTGAGCGGCATCATCCGTCGCGACAGCGATGAAAAGGTTTCCATTAAGCGGACCACCGTTCGTCTGAGTGATGCTCGATCCATACATATTGGCGCCATGGATATCATTGACAACGTTGCTGAATATCGAGAGCGCCGTAATCGCACCGGACGAATACGCGACAACCGTATTGCGGCTCGCAATATTCTTATCTCCGTTTGTACGATCCACAGAATCAAAATTCTGGATCCGATCGTTATAAAAGTCAATCGCATACATGCCTGTCGGCGATGATCCTTTGGTTCCGACATACACCACGCCGTTTATTCCGAACACGCTCGATGGGTCATTATTGGTATTCGTACCGAGCGCACACGGTCCAGTCACGCAGCTTCCAGCCGCATCCTGGTCGAATTTCATCCACATGCTCCCGTCTTGAGCATCGAAGATATACATTGCCGAAGTAGTCGCAACAAGAATAGCTTTCCTCGGAAAGGCTGCCCGTCCACATCGGTCATCAGTGAGCGCGCATGCATCACCAGGACCATCATCTTTCGTTTCGACATACCAACTCGCACCCTGAACAGATGGATTATTGATCCATGCTCCTCCATCGCTATCACGAGTCGTATCGTATACGAACACTGATTGGATGTTAGCAAGCGCCGTATGGTCATTTAAGCCCTTCCGTAAATAATCACCGTACACAACAGCATCCCCCCGGCTCGTTGCGCTGCCGATTTGGAGCTTTGTCGTATTCGTTACTCCATTATAGGCGGCGATATTTTCGGTACCGATACCGACAGCCCCGTTGCCATCCACGATAAATGGTGTCGTATCGCCAGAGGCATCATCAATACGGAGACCATTGCCTATCCCACGGTTATCTACCTTGATAGCATCATTGGCAATACCAGTATTGAGCTGCTCCACGCCGAACGTGAAGGCACTGTCCGTACCAGCAGAAGCTGGGTTGCTCACGATGATAGAATCTTGCGTCCCATCCAAAGTGATGGTCTGATTGCCAGCCGCACCAGTATTATACGTACCGGCCAGATCAGCGCCGCTGCCACCAGCGATCGTACATTCTGTCTGGCTGCCGCTATCCGTACATGTGACACCGGCGCCGAGGAAGGCGAGCGTGGTGCGCGAGGTGAGCGATGTCGTCTCGTCTTTGACCAGGTTGTAACCGCTCCCTACGCCGCCGACAGTCGTCCAGCCTGATCCATTGTACGTGATGAGCTGATTGCCGGCCGCATCCCAAGCAAGATAGCCTTCGCCGGACGTCGGGCTTGATGGCGAAGCAGAAGCGGCGTTCGGCAGGCGGAGACCTTGGTTAGCTGTCGTACCGTGCGTGATGAGCGCTAGATCGACAAAAGCTGCGGAAGCCGCAGAAATAGACTGGCTCGCCGAAAGGCTGATGCCACCATTCGCCGTCAGCACACCAGCCAAAGTCAAAGCACCGGTCGAAGCGACGAAGTCGGTACCGGTGTTGCCAATGTTCGTGAGGATATTGGTATTAGCATCGATGGTACCCGAGAGCGTATGAGCACCGACCGTATCGGTCGACGCATCAAAGGTGATACCGCCGTTCGCGGCGATGGCACCAGAAGACGTAATGCCGGCTACGGCCGTAATAACACCCGAACTATCAACTTGGAAAAGATCGCCATTCCCCACAGTGAAAAGCGCTGCGGGAGTGGTATCGCCAACACCGACGTTGCCACCCGAAAGGATGGTCACTTTATCAGTATCATTCGTCTTGATAGCGAAATTATGATTAGTCGCCGTGCCGACATACCCGCCATTGGGATTCAACGATCCAAGCTCCGTCTCTATATTCGACGAATTCTCCCTCACGACGAAGTTGACTGCAGCACCGCCACTAGCAAGGCCCTGGATATACGTCATAGCGGGATTGACGAGCGCCTCATACGATGTCCCGGTACCAAGCACGCCAAAAGCGGCGTATCCAGCCGATGTTGTATTGATACCGACAAATCCGCCGTTGAAGACGGCAGCATAATTCGCATCCGCGCCGCTCACATTGACGTAAAGACCCGTATTGGTCGAAGTACCACCAGTATCCCCGGTCAAACTTATATACTGGCCATAATTATTAATCGTACCGCCCGTCGCGCCGGTCCGTGTAACAGTCGTGTAATCCCCGTAGGTCGTATCGGTGCCGGTCGTAACGATACCCGTATCAGAGACAGTATTGGTGGAACCATACTCCGTACCGGCAGTTGTGCTCGTCGAAGCCAGATTGAGGTCAAGGATGGCATCTGGCGTCGCATCACCGAGGCCAAGCCGGAAATTGGTATTATCCCAAAAGAACTGCCCATTATTTTGATTAAGAACACCGGAAGCCCCAGCAAAGAGGACAGAGCCCTCCGTAGCCGAGGTAATCGATCCGCCGATACTCATGCCTCCGCCCGAGAGTGTCGTCCACGCGGTGCCATTGTAGGTGATGAGCTGATTGCCGGCCGCATCCCAAGCAAGATAGCCTTCGCCTGAGGTTGGATTGGATGGCGTAGCTGATGCAGCGTTCGGCAAGCGGAGACCTTGATTGGCCGTCGTGCCATGCGTGACCGAAGCAAGATCGATGAACGAGGCTGCTCCGCCAGTGAGCGACTGGCTCGCTGCGAGACTGATGCCTCCGTTCGCCGTCAAGACACCGGCCAAGGTCAAAGCGCCGGTCGAAGCGATGAAGTCGGTGCCGGTGTTGCCGATATTCTCGAGGATATTTGTATTGGCATCAAGCGTTCCAGAGAGCGTATGAGCACCGACCGTATCGGTCGAAGCATCGAAGGTGATGCCGGCATTAGCGGCGATAGCCCCTGTGGAGGTGATGCCTACCACAGCAGCGATGGCGCCGGAAGAGTTCACCTGGAAGAGGTCGCCGCTACCGACCGTAAGGAGGGCGGCCGGGGTGCTATCGCCGATACCAGTATACCCCGTTGAAAGAATAGTAACCTTCGCAGTATTGCTCGGGCCAATCATAGTGGAATTAGCCGTACCATTGGTAATACCATTACCAAAGGCGGACGCATTGAGAGCCGAAACAGTGTTGCCGTAACCGAAAGCCGAAGCGTTATCACTAGTGGAAGTGTTGTTTGCGCCAATCGCTATAGCATAACCGGCCGTCGTCGCAGTATTGCCATATCCTACCGCAACGGTCCGATCATATGTCGCGACGTTATTGGATCCAACAGCAGTCGCATTCGCATTCCAAGCGCTGTTACCATACCCAGCATTAAGCGCAAGACTCGTACTCCCTATACTAACCATGCCCGGACCGATAGCCACAGCTCCCCCTTGGAAACTGGCAGCATAATTCGTATCCGCCCCTGAAACGTCTACATACAAGCCGTAGTTAGTCGAAGTGCCGCCCGTATCACCAGTAACCGAGATGTATTGGCCATAATTATTGACCACAGCCGTTCCTCCTGTTCCAGTCCTCGTGACGGTGGTATAGCCGCCATACGTAGAATCAGTACCACTTGTAACAACACCGGTATCAGAGATGGTATTCGTAAAGCTATATTCCGTACCAGCAGTCGCATTCGTCGATACCAGGTTGAGATCGAACACGGCATCCGGTGTCGTATCCCCAAGCCCGAGGCGATGATTGGCCAGGTCGTAATAGAAGGATGTATTGTCGCTGGACAGTGCTCCGTTCGTGGTTGCAAAAACGACAGACCCTACGGTCGGAGCGAACCAGGTCGGAGCACCGGCACCGCCTGAGACGAGAGCAAGGCCGGAGTTGGCATTAGCCGCCAGGACGGAAAGGGCTGAAGCCGTAGAATAAACGATGCCTCCGTTACTGGCGGTGAGAGAAGCATTGGTACCGCCGTGAGCGAGAGAGAGATAATTGGTATCGACGCTCCAGGTGCCAGAGGAAATGGTCGGGACGCCGGTCGAAGCGCTCGTATTGAGGCCGGTACCGCCGTACTGGGCACCGATGGCGGTACCTTGCCAAATGCCGGCGGAAATAGTGCCGGCAGATGTGATACCCGCAAAGGTGGCTGCGCCAGCAGACGTGATACCCCAATTATCATCCGTGATGGAGACGCCGGTCGAAGCAACGTTGCCGATGGTAATCGTATCCGCACCACCATTGCCGATGGTGATCGTGTCTGTACCAGTTGAACCAAGGGTCACGGTCGTAGCGGACGTAGCAGTGAGCGATGTACCGGTGACGGAAACCGAATCATTCAAGCTGATAACGCCAACACCGGCAGCGGTAAGCGTCAAATCTTCGCCAGTCGCCGTAGTCATGTCTGTCGTAGCGCCCGAAAAGACCAGACCGGTCGAGCCGATGGTCTTGTTGGTGAGCGTCTGCGCCGTCGCGAGGTCGGCGATCGTGATGGTACCGGACGGAAGTGTCGCCGTCGTCGAGGCAGTCGCAGTGAGCGTCATCGGGAAGGCGCCGGATGTCGAGAAGGCATCCGCGAAGGACACGGTCTTACCGTTTGCGACGGTGAGAGTACCGGTCGTGTCGGTCACCGTGAGGCCATGGACCTTGTCCGCGTTCATGGCGTACGGAGCGGCCGTAAAGCGCACGAGCGGGGTCATCTGGCCGTTCGCGTTGAAGTTGATGCCAAGGTAGATGTTGTCGGTGTTGAAATCAACCGAGCCAGGCAGCGTCGTGGTGTCGCCGAGATCAGTCTGGAAAATACCGTCCGTGACCGTGATGCTCTTGGATTCGCGCCACACGGCATCGTTGTTCGCACCGCTCGTACAAGCCGTGGCCGGACTGCCGGTCGTGTAGAGACAAAACAGGAATGTGTAGCTGCCGTTCGTGACGTTGGTCCCGTCGGTATTGGTCACCTTACCCTGGAAGTTGATCTGGCGATTGATGCCAGCAGCAGCCTGTACAGAGGCAGAAAAAAGCCAAAAGCCCCCCATCCCGAGGATGGTGGCTACGAGCAGCACGCTGATGATATTTTTGTTTTTCCCCTCCATAACCCCTTTAAAGAAGCAAAAACGGGAGAAGGTCTATCTTTTTCTTTCTTCGCCCGTTTCCATTGAACTCACTATCTATTATACACGAAAAAAATGGCTTAGTCAAGCCATAAACAGTTTGACGTATATAGAGAGTCATTTCATGCATTTCACGAAAGATAGAAAGTCGGCCACTATTTTCCGCGTTGTCAAGAAAACAAAAAATGGCTTTTTTAAGCCATTATAGTAAAAAACAGAAAAGTCCGGTCACTTTTTGAAGGAAAAACTACCGAGAATATCCTGGAAGTCTTTTTCGATACGATCCGGATCAGCAAAAGATTGCGAACTAACGCTTACTGTAGCCAAAATACCGCTTCCCAGGATAAAAGCTGTCTTCTCATACCCCTCTTCTTTCTTCGTAAAGACGACTCCCTCGGATCCATCAGCTATTTTCCCTTTTTCTCGGCCATATTGTGCCTTCTTGACATCATTCCGGAGGCGATAAGCCGGGATATCATCAAGTGTCTTGCCATGCATATCCATGATAGCGAAGGCAAACGTCCTTGACGACATTCCCGATGCGACAAAAACACCCTTTTCAAGCGACACCGTATCCGGATCGGTCTCACGCGGCGTATATCCGCCAGGATACGAGAAAATGGCGTATTGCCCATCAAATCGGACTGGGGAAAGCAATGCCTCCGTCTCGGCCTGCGTCGGTCCCTGCTCGATGGTCCGGACTACGCCGACGGCTGGGCGATTGAAAAGCCAAACAAGCAACGCAATCGCGATGACAACAAGCGCTACAAACACGATAAGCAAGGTCTTTTTCCAGCTTTTCTTTGACTTTTCCTCTGGATTCTTCTCTGATACAGATTCAGTCATATCGTCACAATCTTTTTCTCTTTGTTTTTTCTTATTTCTTGTCTCTTGTCCCTTTTATCTCTTATCACTCATCCCTTATCCTCTTGCTCGGCGCTTCCGCCTCACTACTCTATCAGCCGCAAAGACTGCTATCAGGCCGATACATCCAGCGATGAAGGCTGGCGGTACGACAAATACCCGCTCTTCTACGGTTTCAAAGGCTTCCAGGCCATCGTAGCGGTACCCGAGACGGAGCGTATACACGCCAGGAACCCAAGCAGTCATCACTGGCCGCATCTTGACAACTATATCACGTGTCGCTCCAGGCAATACGATGGAAGAATCCTCATTCACGATACCTTTTGCTACCAGACGACCTCGAGGATCAAGCAGATCCGACCGACCGCGCGGCACGATATGCACGTTGCCCATATTGCGGAAAGCGAGCCGCATCGAACGCACCGAGCCAAAAATATCCCGATCCATCGAAGATGAAACGAATTCCATGCCATAGCGCTCACCGCCCATTTTTTTCATGAAAACAAGGGCTGAGATGCGCTGTTCAAGAGCAATATTGGCCGGTCCACTCCGAAGCACATCAGGATTGCCCGCATCAAAGAGAATAGACCCGTAATGTCCGCCTGGTGCCAGATCAGGCGTATTCACCAATCGGCCACGAAGCTCAGCCGTACCACCAGCCGGCACGGTCACGCTATCGCTCTCAAGCGCTATCCAGGACGCCCGATCATACGACTGCTCAATATCACGTGCGGCACCAAGGAAAGCTGTACCAGCGGAAATATCCAGCGATCCAAAATCCACCGCGAATGCAGAAAAATGCACATCAGACGGCGAATCGTTCGAAAGCGTGATTGTAAAAGGCTTTTCCGTCTCGCCCGGCTCGAAAACGAGATCGCTCAAGAAAGGCTCAACAGAAACACCTATTCCCGCTGCTTGCGCGGGAATAGCAAAGATACAAGAGACGAGAGACAAGAAACAAACGGCGGAAAAGACAACAAGGAGAGCGCGCATAAGAAATCGTAACAATATGTCGACTACAAAACGAATCTTTGCGTTTTTTCTGTCATTCCGAGCTTGTCGAGGAATCCCGTGCCAAAAAGGAAGAGGTAAGATTCTTCGCGAAGCCCCCCCGCCTTTGGCGGGCTCAGAATGACAACGACTTGTTTTGTGATCGCTATAACTACGACTCCAGTATATCAGGCTTTGCCGAAAGTACGTATCTTGCGATAGAAGCCAAGGAAGGTATTCTTGAAACCGATGAAGGCGAAGAAAAGAATCACTGCTGACGCCCCAATCACCCTCCAAGGCATCACCCAAAATGATACCTCCGCCTCAAGCGGGACATCACGAGTACCATCGTCGTAGGCCATGACCAGCTTGGCCGTATACTTGCCGAAACGGAGTTTGTGAGCCTGCGAGAAATCCCATTGGAGTTCAGAAATCGGCTGTCCATCCTCATCAAAGACGGTGCGATCGCCATCACGCTTTTCAATACGAAGCGGGAATCCATCCTCCCATTTAACCGAGTAGATACGGTTGGAATCAGGAAGAATATTCCCCATCCCCTCATTAACGTCCAAAAGAGCAACTTGTTTGTCTGTAGTAGAACTAATAAAAATATTGCCCCTCGGAGCCACATGGACATTGCCAGAATTTCTCACCTTAACATTGAATGTTGTCGGGAGAAATTCATACCATGAACGATCGGTGGAAAACTCCGCAATCTGCGCCTCTCTTCTTGCATCCGGAGTCCTCACATCAAGCAAAACAAGAACTGCCGAACCGCCAGTAATAGCCGTCTGTCGTACTCCTGTTTTGACCTCTTCATCAGCCCTGGAAAATACGACTGCGTAGTAATAGCCAAATGAAGCGCTCTTGGGCGGATTGAGCGTCGTGGTAATCGTTTTCCATTCCTGTGGATCGATATTGAAAGCATCCTCCGAGAAAGAAATCCACTTGATGAAATCATCGCTCGGCTCCGGATCCATGAGCTGCGGCTGGCCGTTTTCCTGGTATGCCTTAAACTTCATCAGGCTCGCCTTGATCCTTTCCGACTGACTGCCGCCATTCTTAATCTTGATTTGAGCAGATACTGGTGCTCCTGGCTCGGTAACGAGGCTGATTGGAAGCGGGGACGTGACAAGATTCAAGCTACCATCAGATTGAGCAGAAGCAACCGGAATAGCAATCAAAAAACAGAGTACAATAAACAGTGAGCCAGAGAAGAGATGTTTGGTCATATGAGAAGCCATAGGGCTATTGCTGGAGCGCCTTAAGCCGGCGTCGCAGGCGGATGACGTACATGGTGAGACCGACAATAAGCGCGAAGTTAAGAAGCGCGGCTCCAATCACTCTCCAAGGCATCACCCAAAATGATACCTCCGCCTCAAGCTGGACATCACGAGTACCATCGTCGTAGGCCATGACCAGCTTGGCCGTATACTTGCCGAAACGGAGTTTGTGAGCCTGCGAGAAATCCCATTGGAGTTCAGAAATCGGCTGTCCATCCTCATCAAAGACGGTGCGATCGCCATCACGCTTTTCAATACGAAGCGGGAATCCATCCTCCCATTTAACCGAGTAGATACGGTTGGAATCAGGAAGAATATTCCCCATCCCCTCATTAACGTCCAAAAGAGCAACTTGTTTGTCTGTAGTAGAACTAATAAAAATATTGCCCCTCGGAGCCACATGGACATTGCCAGAATTTCTCACCTTAACATTGAATGTTGTCGGGAGAAATTCATACCATGAACGATCGGTGGAAAACTCCGCAATCTGCGCCTCTCTTCTTGCATCCGGAGTCCTCACATCAAGCAAAACAAGAACTGCCGAACCGCCAGTAATAGCCGTCTGTCGTACTCCTGTTTTGACCTCTTCATCAGCCCTGGAAAATACGACTGCGTAGTAATAGCCAAATGAAGCGCTCTTGGGCGGATTGAGCGTCGTGGTAATCGTTTTCCATTCCTGTGGATCGATATTGAAAGCATCCTCCGAGAAAGAAATCCACTTGATGAAATCATCGCTCGGCTCCGGATCCATGAGCTGCGGCTGGCCGTTTTCCTGGTATGCCTTAAACTTCATCAGGCTCGCCTTGATCCTTTCCGACTGACTGCCGCCATTCTTAATCTTGATTTGAGCAGATACTGGTGCTCCTGGCTCGGTAACGAGGCTGATTGGAAGCGGGGACGTGACAAGATTCAAGCTACCATCAGATTGAGCAGAAGCAACCGGAATAGCAATCAAAAAACAGAGTACAATAAACAGTGAGCCAGAGAAGAGATGTTTGGTCATATATCTATCATCACTTATCTTTTATCCCTCATCTACTATCTAGGATTTCCCCAAGTATACCCCTTTTTCAGCCAAAACAAAACCCCCTCCTTTCGGAGGGGGTTAAAAATTCTCTAGAATCGACCCGCAGCCACAATAGTGAGTGTATCGGTATAATCCGAAGCTGCTGCCTGCACTGCCGAAATCTTCGCGCGCTCGATAAGGGTCAAGACATCTCCGCTCGCCACGCCATCACAAGAAGCAATCGGTTGGAAAGAAGTTGAAAGGGTTCCGCCTGAAGTTGTATTTGCACCAAGGTATTCCGGATCAATAACAAGGTTCGAACTTCCAGAACATGTCTCCGTTGTTTCATCAACATCCAAGACGTAACCGGTTAATGAGGCCAAATCTGAAGGAGCTCCATTTACCGTTCCAGCTGTAGCAATAGAGGCTGAGGCAACGGTCGAATTCAAAGCCGCATTAGCGCTCTTAACCCAAGCTATCCATCCATCCTGAGCATTAGTAGCAACAGTTAATGTATTTCCGTATGTTGAAGTCGTCGTCGTAGAAAGATTTCCCGTAAACGAATCCGTATTCGCATCGGCATCGGCATCGGCTCCATCACCAAATACGACACTGAATGTCGGTGGAACGGTTGCGGAAATTACCAGTTGATCATTAGCTATGACGGACAGCGCGTAGCTGGAAGAATCTATTGTGGCCGCCCCGCTTGTTCGCGTGGTAATAGTTCCGACCTGATCATTTCCAAGCGCGCCAGTAGTCAATGTTGATGTTCCAGTGAAGTGAAAGCAGTACATGGTTCCAACAACAAGATCCCCGGAAGGGAATGTGACCGTCTTACCCGAAACCGAGTCCGCATCAGTTACGCCAGATGTCATACCAATCCAAAACGTTGATCCTGTCGGAAGATTAGTATCATCCACTACCCAGTTCGTTGCGGTGCTATTCACTGTAAAATCAGTTCCTGCTACCGTTGGGAAAGTGACCTGAACATCACTCTCGGTATTGGCAGTCGCTGGCCGGGCACACACCGTACCACCGGTTGTTGTAACATCACTTATACGATCAAGCCGAACATACGCTTGCTGGAAGTTCGCCGCTTCAACCTTATTTACGAGAATCGGGAGAACAATGACTAAAAGAAGTACAATCGCCTCAAGCACGGCCGTCCTCCGGATAAACATTCGCTTCATACTTTTCGATTAATGTTCGTTTTGTTCGAAAACACGAGAGTTTTCACTCGCTCACTTACCATTATACACGAAAAATGCTCGCTCGTCAAAGATTTCATCTATACGGACCGATACAGACTCTACGCTGACTCGCACGGACGGGTGCAAATCATACACCGATTCATACTGACCTCATGAAAACATCATCAGAAACTTCCCGAAGCGATGACGGTGAGCGTCTCGACATAATCGCCAGCAGCAGGAGTAGTGTTCGCAGACTTGGCCTTGAGGACGAACGAGCCGCGGCCGGCTGTGATCGGTGCAGAAGTCGAGAAGATTTCGCGGATAGTCGTATTCGTCACGCCGACCGTATCAGAGCTGCCATTATACGGTGCGACGAGTGCGAGTGGGCCGCCTGACCCCTGGGCTACCGAGGCTCCTTGAGCACCAAAACCGCTCTGGGCAGCGGAAAGATCGGCCGTTGCCGAAGAGATAGTATGGCTCGCTGTCGAGCTGTACAGGCCGCCATTGGCAGAGCTCACATAGACCTTGCCGCCGGTCGTGCCATTGGTATCAAGATCAATCCAGACACGATTTCCGCTCGTTACAACCGACCCGGCTGGCAAGCTTCCGAGGTCGATATCCCGTATCTCATTTTCATCCGATGACGATGTTCCTATATCAATATCAAATGAAAGCTGCGGGTTCGATGTCGCGACAGCGGCTGTCGGTCCGTAGCCGGTCTCGGTAAACTTGCCCTGCCAGGCCTTCACTTTGACCGTATAGGTCGTTCCGGCCGCAAGACCGATGATGTCCATACCGCTCGCTCCGCCCCAGGCGGCATATGTCTGGTAGTCTTCGAGACCAAGCGTCGCGCCTATGGTCGCATCGCTCTGCACATAGCGCGTATCGGCTACGAAACCGTCCGTACTGATCGCGATAGCGAAGAGCGTATCGGTCGGATTGCCACCAGTCGCAAGGACGATGTGGAGCTTGTTGTAATAGTTCGAGGGATTGGTGAAGGTCGGAGCAGGCGGTACATCGGCCTGATTAGTATATTGGAGGCCTGTTCCAGCCTTATAGGCAGCGCTCGAGAGGAGCCCCTGGCTCTGCTCACCAGCAAGCGTCTCTGCGGCATAGTCAGTCGACGTCGCGTTGCTCGTCCCACCACTCCCGAAGCTGTAATTCTGGAGCTGATAGCTCGTAGACGCAGGCATCACGAGCATGATAAAAAGTCCCGATGGGATAGGAAGGATGCGCCGCAAAAGATGACGAAAATACTGCTGCATAAGCTGACGCTATGATACCAAATCTGACGGCTCAGCGCACGCGTCTCGGAAAGAATGCTTGAAAAAAAGCGCGACGGCTCCAATCGTCAGGAAGACATCGGCGAGATTGAACACTGGGAAGTGCGGCAAGAAGACATAATCCGTCACGCAACCATAAGCGAAGCGCTCATAGAAGTTGCTCGCTCCCGCCGCGATGAGCATGAGCCACGGCCATGCCTCAGAAAAATCCGCCGCCGTCCGAAAACCGTAAAAGAAAAGGAGAAAAGCGGCGAGCGCGAGTACAAAAAGTATCATTGGAGAGAACGGCATACCGAACGCTCCCCAAGCATTGCAAGAAAAATACCCTTCATCATTCCAAACAGTCACGGCTAGACGAACGATTTGGCAAAAGACAAACAAAAAAGCCGCAAAAAGGATTCCTAGCATCGCTTTCTGCGGCTTCATATACATCTAAATCACAAATCCAAAATCTCAATTTCCAAATAAATTACAACTCTCAAATCCGAAACGCGTGCATTCCTATTTTGAGTTTTGAATTTATTATTTGTTTGGAACTTGTAATTTTGAGCTTTGAATTTCAAGAATTACCCTTAAATGGCCGTACGAGCGGCTGGGTAGACCTCGAGACGATCGAGCGGAATCTCTTCACCAGACTTCTCGCAGATGCCGTACACGCCCTTGTCCATCTTGGTAAGTGCATCGTTCACATCATGGAGCTGGCCTTCGAGATTGTCCTCGAGCGCCAGGTTATCGACATAGCCTTCCACTTCGGTCGCATTGTCGTCCTCATCATCGCCGATTTCCTCGATCTGCGTCTCATAGTTGCCGACAGCATCAGTCGACTTCGCGAAACGGGACAGTTCGCTTTCGAGCCGCGCCTTCTCGGCGAGCAGCTTTTCCTTCAGTCTATCGAGCGTTGTCTGGTCAAGTGCCATATCATTTCATCGTTACATGGTTATCATCGTTTCATTGCTTCAATGGAGCACCCTTATCTTACCAAATCAAGACCGTATCTACAAGAATATGCTTTCCAGATGCCTGATATCGGCCTTTCCTAGGGCTGGATCATACAGGATCGACAGCGCGTCGAAGGCATACGGGGCATCCTCCACCTTCTTCTCCCGAAGATAGCACGCCGCGATCCGCTCAAGCTTGCGAAGCTTATCCCGGCCGATATTTTCCTCCGGCAACGCACCAACGCCTACTGTCCGGGTCTTCACCTCCACAAAGATGATCCGCCCGTCTTTCTTAGCTACGATATCGATCTCGCCAAGCCGTTTCCCCGTCGTATTGCAATAATTAGTCTCCAGGATCCGATACCCCTTATCCCGAAGATAACGGCAGCCGAGCTTCTCACCGATGCTTCCGACCTTGTTTTTTAAGAAAAACCGCATATTGAAGCCATTTTTGTAAAATAAAACAGCCTTTCGGCCTTCATGTTCTTTTTTACTATACCCGACACCCTATTACCTATACCCTGTCTAGGAAATTGTTGGTGTCGGGCGCTACGTGCGCCCAATAATATAAATATTTGGCTGTAGCGCCCGACGTTGCATGTGCCAACACGCATGTCGGTCACGTAGCTCCGGGTGAGAAAGCATCGGTGATCCATTGATCATTCGTGTAGTTTGTGCATATGCTGTGTTCGTGTTCGGTCCTAACGGTTCCGCTCACTTCTCCCTTCACCGTTCTCTGGCGCGAAGCCTTTGAGTTTGTTTGAAAGAACGATTTTTTGTTTCTTTTTGTTTTTCTCCTGACTGTATTATTTTTTCAGGATTGAACTTTGTTTTTGTTTTGGTCCTCGTGTTAGGGCGAGGCGGTTCCGATACGTTGCCGGAACGCTTGAACAGTGAAAGAATTCCCCTTCACAATCAGGGGGAGATTGTGATTGGGAATTCTTTCACCGTCCGTAAACGGTTGATGGGAGCTGGTTGTCAAGAAAACTCACTTACAAACTCATTATAGCAGAAAAAAAGCTCTTGGTCAACGCACATTGCATCATCATCGCTCATCAGAGCCTCTCTTTCTCTCTTCCGAAAACATTTACATCGCTTTCTTCACAATCATCGTTCCAAGAAAGTCTTTTGACTTTTTTTCTCGATCAGAAAAACGGCTTGCTCTCGGCAAAACTACGGCTGCACGCGATCAACGATCGCACGGAGCGTATCCTTGCTCGATCCGATGAGCCACTGCTTGCCGCGCACCATATAATCAAATGAAAGATTCTGCTCGGCATCGACATTGACGAAGCGGACCGTCTGCGATGCATAAGATCCAGAACGGAATGCCGCTTGTGCAGCGACCGACTGTTCCTTGCCGTAGAGGAATGTCTTGAATCCGGCCGGCACCTTGGCCTCTTCCTTTGTCAAACGTTCCGCAGCAAGCGTACTATCCTTGAAAGAAAGCGAGAGACCAAGACGGGTATTGTCCATATCACCATACACGAAGATGGAGAACGGTTCCTCGATGAGGGCGACCAGATCGGCTGACAACCCAAGATCCGTGATAAAAGCGAAGCGGCTGAAAGCAATCGGGTTGTTGTTCTTATCAGTCACGAGAAACTCCACCGGACCAGCCATCTGCGCTTCAATAATCTTGGCTCCGGCCTCTGTGAGTGCCTGGCGAATGCTCGCAGCAGTCGCTGTCTCGACATCAATCGGGAGATAGTTCGGCTGATCGGCAGAGAATGGCGGTATAACTGGTACCGTATCTGTAGAATGATTCTCCACTGCCGGTGTCTCCGGTACGACTACTACTGGCGCTTCCGCGACCGGCTCAGATGCCGGCTGACGGTTCCAGAAAAGTAGGAAATAAGCCAAAATACCAAGAACTGAGAGCGCGAGTACGGCGATACCGAGACCGACCATGATTTTGCGGGTATTCGCTGAAATCGGCTTTTTTTCAGGATTTTCAAACGCTATACCACCAGGAGCGACGGCCGGAGCAGGAGCAGCTTCCGCTCTAGCCCCAGGCGCTGCGAACGGTCCGACGGTGGGAACAACTGAAGCAGCTGGTACTGACCGATTGTCTGCAGAAGCAGTCTCAGACAAATGGAAATCGGGAGAAAACGGGTTGACACCGACGCTCTCAGCATGAATAATCGACGGTCGTTCAGCTGGCTTACCATCAAGATCATCCTGCATAGTGCGGACAGCCGTGAAAAAGCTTGCCGGAATTTCCGGACCAGCTTCCTTGGTCAGGCTCTTGTCAGAAGAGAAAAAAGACATATATCGTAAGAATATTTGTTTTTACCCGACTCCGACCGCCTGGAAACATTTCCAGAAACGGAAAGAGGAAGAGATACATCTCTTCCTCTAGGATACACCAAATCCGTTGTCCGGGGAATACTACTCTCCCTGTCCGGCGCCGTTCTCCGCATTCAGCTTGCGGACTGCGAGCTTGTGCGAGAGATTGATACGGCCCTGATCGTCGATTTCCTTGACGATGACCGGGACGATATCGCCAACCTTCACGACATCTTCCACCTTCTCGACCCGGTTTTCAGCGAGCTCAGAGATATGGATGAGGCCTTCCTGATTCGGCAATACCTCGGCGAAAGCACCGAAGTTCATGATGCGAGTGATGCGGCCCTGGAAGAGCTCGCCTGCCTTCACTTCGCGAGTGATGTTGTTGATCCACTCCACTGCCTTGGCAGCGCTCGTCTCATCGGTCGACGTGATGAAGACTGAGCCATCATCCTCGATATCAATCGAGACACCGGTCTCGTCGATGATCTGGTTGATCATCTTGCCGCCCGGGCCGATGACGTCACGAATCTTCTCAGGATTGATGTGGAGCGTAATGATGCGCGGCGCGTACGGAGACATCGTCTTGCGTACCTCCGGAATCGTCGCGAGCATCTTGTCCATGATGAAGAGCCGGCCTTCAAGCGCCTGTGCGATAGCGACCTTCAGCATCGCCGGGGTCAAACCATCGATCTTCACATCCATCTGCATGGCGGTGATACCATCCTTGGTACCAGCCACCTTGAAGTCCATATCACCATAGTGATCCTCGAGACCCTGGATATCGGTCAGTACCTTGTACTCACCGTCCTTGCCTGTGATCACACCCATCGCGATACCCGCGACCGGCTTCTTGATCGGCACGCCAGCATCCATGAGGGAGAGCGTAGAACCGCAAGTAGACGCCATAGAAGACGATCCGTTAGACTCGAGCACCTCAGAAACGAGGAGAATCGTGTACGGGAAATCTTCCTTGCTCGGAAGCACCGGCACGAGCGCCTTCTCAGCGAGCGCACCATGGCCCACCTCGCGACGACCCGGTCCACGCATCGGACGAACTTCGCCGACAGAATACGGCGGGAAGTTGTAGAAGTGCATGTAGCGCTTCTTCATGTCGGTCTGCATCGTATCGACAACCATCTCATCGCCAGGAGCGCCGAGCGTCGTGACTGTCAGAGCCTGCGTCTCACCACGTGTGAAGAGCCCGGTACCATGCGTGCGCGGCAGGATGCCGACGTTGCAGGTGATCGGGCGGATCTCCGTCACGCCGCGTCCATCCGGACGGGCACCCTTCTTCAGAATATTCTCATGCACCGCTTCGTCGGAGACTTCTTCAGTGATGATGGAGAGGATCTCAGAGAGATTCTTCTGGTCCGGATACTTCTCAGATGCATACTTCGCGATCTCTGCATTGATCTCAGCAGTCTTCACCTCCATCGCCTGCTTCGGGCGGAGATACAGAGCATCAGCGAGACCGACGCCCTGGCAGAATGCACGGATATCTGCCTCGAATTCATCAGAACCACGAAGGAGTGCTGCCGGGCGCTTCTCCTTGCCGGCCTCCTTGCGAATCTCTTCGATGAAGGTCGCAATCTTCTGGACAGCCTCGAAGCCGAACTCGAACGCTTCACCCATCTTCTCCTCGGTGATCTCATTGGCACCACACTCAATCATGTTGATCTTATCCTTGGTACCGGAGACCAAGAGGTCGAGTATGCTCCCCTCGCGCTCTTCGCTCGAAGGATTGAGGACGAATGCATCGTTCTGGAGACCGACGCGCACGGCGCCGATCGGTCCGTTCCACGGAATATCCGAGAGCGTGAGCGCAGCCGAAGCAGCGATCATCGCTACGAGATCCGGATCGTTCTCGCCATCATACGACAGCGTCGTCACGACCACCTGCACCTCATTGCGCATGCGGCTATCGAACAGCGGGCGGACCGTGCGGTCCACGGCGCGTCCCGAAAGCACGGCGTCGTCCGACGGACGGCCTTCGCGCTTGATAAAGCGAGATCCCTTGATCTTGCCGGCGGCATAATACCGCTCCTCATAGTCCACCATGAGCGGGAAATAGCCCGTGATCTTGGACATTTCCTTGCTCATCGTCGCAGCGGCGAGGACGACCGTGTCGCCATAACGCGCTGTCACCGATCCGCTCGCCTGCTTGGCAAGCGTCCCTGTCTCGATAGTCAACTCGCGACCGCCGAGCTGCAGAGACCATTTCTTCTCCTGCATATGGTATGCTGGCCCCGTCCAAGCTCATAAACACGCGGGTATCAGCGAACAATAAGCAGTGAACAATGAACAAAAAGGCTTAGTCTAGCATTTCTGTTCCTTGCTCCCTGTTCGCTGCTCTCTGACTCCCGTGTAGCTATAAACCTGAAAAGAGCCTTAATTAAGATTAACTACCCTTAGAGTAGCGTCATTTTCGCTCTTTTGTCAAAGAAAAAACCGACAACAGAGGATTCTGTTGTCGGCATGGGTCGAACGTTGTTCAACCAGGGTACTCGAGGCCTTCCACTTGCCAATAGACCGTTTCGCCAGCCCGGAAGGGAACGACGACGTTCTCACCGAACGGATAGCTCGCTGGCACTGTCCACGGCCGACGCACGAGCGTGATCGTGTCGCGATTGCGCGTCAAGCCGTAAAAGTCCGCACCGAAATGGCTGGCGAACCCTTCCAACTGACCAAGTGCGCCGATGGAGTCGAACGCTTCAGCATAGAGCTCGATGGCTGCATGAGCCGTGAAGCAGCCTGCGCAGCCACATCCGCACTCCTTCGTCCCCTTGGCATGCGGCGCCGAATCGGTCCCAAGGAAAAACTTGGGGCTCCCAGACGTCGCCGCGAGAAGCAGTGCTTCACGATCACTTTCGCGCTTGAGAATCGGCAGACAATAGTAGTGCGGCCGGATGCCTCCGCGAAAGATCGCGTTGCGGTTCTCGAGAAGATGGTGCGCCGTGATGGTCGCAGCGACGCCCGGACGAGCGACTTCCACGAACCCCACCGCGTCAGCCGTCGTCACATGTTCGAGCACAATCCGGAGTTTCGGATAGCTGTCGACGAGTTCGAGGAGCACTTCTTCGAGGAAGCGGCGCTCACGATCGAAGATATCCACTTCGCCGTTCTCGTTCCGGAGCTGCTCGCCATGAATACAGAGCACGACACCGTACTCCTCCATCGCTTCGAACACCGCTTCCATTTTTGCGATATCCGTCACGCCATCGGCCGAGTTAGTCGTGGCGCCAGCCGGATAGAGCTTGGCTGCGATGATATGCGTCAGATTTGCTGCCTCCTTGATTTCCTCTGGAGTCGTGCTGTTCGTAAGGTAAAGTGTCATGAATGGATCAAACCTTAACTTCCTTCCAATCGTAAACAATACCCGACTGTAATACTCGCACGCCCGTTCCACCGTTGTTACCGGTGGCTTCAAGTTAGGCATAATGAGTGCCCGGCCGAAGACGCGCGCCGTATGAGCTAGCGCACTCGCCATCGCCGCACCATCACGCAGATGCGCATGCCAGTCATCCGGACGGATGATAGTGATGCTTCCGACTTTCATTGCCATGTGATTCTCCTTTCAGGACTCTTGCCTAATGAGTTGGTATTGCAGATCATCACTTCCGGCGATAAGACTCGAAAAGACACGCGGGTCGTTATCGGCATAAAACGGAAGCGAGGTCAGAGCGACGGCATCAGCCTCATTTCTGAGACATTCCGCCGCATGATCGCCAGTCGTGATACCGCCCGAAGCGATGATGCTCATGGACTCGGGCAAGACAGAACGGGCACGCCTGATGAAAGCGATTGTGTTCTCCCGCAGGATTTCTCCCGAGAGTCCGGCTTTGCCGCCATTCGGCGTCGTAACCGGATGCCCGTCTGCATCGCGCCAAATCACGTTCGGAAGCGTGTTGCCATAAACGACAGCGCACACGAATCGATACTTCGCGATAAGTTTCACGACCTCGTCGATGAAATCCATCGTCACTGTCGGAACATGCGAGAAATCAAGGCGCGGATATTTGCTCGCAACCATCTCGATCCACTCGCGCGTGACATACCGCGAAAGTTTGATCCAGAGCGGCTTCTTGAGCTGCAACCGGATGAACGCCTCAAGGATCTGATGCAGCGACTCGAAGTCATGGCCGATTGGCACCACTCGCTTCTCGTGCTTGTTCGGACAGCCGAGATTCGCCTTGATTGCCGCAATACACTCGACATCTTGGAAGGCTTCCGCACCGGCGACGTAATCACTGACGCCGTCCCCAGCGATGCTGACCACGAGCGGTTTACAGAACGAATACTGTTGCAACAAACGTGCAGTCGATTCATAGCCGTCATTCGGCATGCCGAACGAATTGGAGGCAACCCCCTCTCGAAGGAAACTCCCAAGATCCGGCGGATAAAACAGCGTGCCTTCGTTGCCGGTACTCTTCCCGGGCGTAATCGACCCGAGTGTCACAGCTCCGACCTGAGCGGTCGGATCCATGTACTTAAGCGCCTGGGGCAGATACTTGCACGCTCCGGCGCCGACAATGATCGGCAGATCCATCTCGACACCACCAACACAAAACGGCTTGTTCACGATTTTTCCTCTCTTTCAGATTGTTTAGGTACGGAAAAGAGACCAGTAAACCGGTCCCTCCTTGGGCCGAAGAGTACCGGAAACCCCTGTTTTTGTCAAAAGGCCGTGGAACCTTGACACTAGGCGAAAATCGGCCTACTCTGCCATCAAGTTGCTTACCAATCAACACCTATCCACAACCCTACCAGAGGAGATGCATCATGAACAGGAAGCTGCTTCTCGTAGTAACGACCAATCCAACGCTTTCGAGCAAATACGCCGACATCGCGAACGGGTCACCAGGCATCGAAGCCAAAGCGCTCTGTCCAGCGAACGGGCTCTCAACGCTCCTTCTGCTTCTCAAGAGCCGGTTCAGCGATGCGGATGGTGTGCTCCTTTCACCGGACACGCTCCATATCTTCGACCGTACACCGGAAGATGCTATCCGGCAGATTCGCGAAGCGAAACCGTCAATCCGCATCCTCATCCTCAAAATTGGCGGATTGACGAAAAAGTCCGAGCCAGAACAACGGATGATCGCGGCCAGCGCCGACGGCATCTATATCGGCATCGACCCGTCGATAAATGATTTCCGCCACTGGATAGCCTCCGAAATGGATCGGCCCGCCGGAATGAAGGGCCGAATCTACAAGGGAAAGCTGCGCCAGCAATCGGCCTACTCAGCGAAACCTGTCGCGAAACCAGCGCCGACCATAGTACTGGGCGAAGACCTAGACGAGTTCACAGAAGATGATGTGGGCATTTCTCCAGAAGAGCGGAATATCTCTTTGGAAGAGCCGAGCGCCCCTCCTGTCCACCGGCCCTATCCCACGCCGGATCGGAAAAGGAATCGTCCAGCAGGACGGACCGCACTCTCGGCTATCGACACGCTCCGCGAACGCCGCGATGGCAATTCCTGGCTCTTCAAAGTGCCACCGCAATCTGCCGCCAAAGGAAAGTAGGAAAGACTCCAAAAACGAAAGCGGCTACCGCAAACGCGATAGCCGTCTTTTTTTACCATCAATCCCCTACGAGATGAGGAACTGGCGCTTGCCTTCGGAAATATTCATGAAATCATCCGCGGCATCGATGAGCTTGGCCGAAGCCGACTCAGCGAACGCAACCACCTCGACGCGACAACCGTACGTGTTCTGGATGTACTCGACAAGCGAGACATAGTCCCCGTCGCCGGAGAGGAGCACCACGACGTCCACTTTGGAAGCCATCTTGATGGCATCGACCGCGATGCCTACGTCCCAGTCGCCTTTCTTGGAACCGTCCGGAAAGATCTGGAGGTCCTTGGTCTTGACCTCGTAGCCACTCTTCTCGAGCGCCTCGAAGAATTTCTCTTCCGTCGCCTCGGACGTCTTGATGCCGTACGCGATGGCGCGGATGAGCTTGCGACCGCCAGTCGCAGCCTCGAGGACATTGCGATAATTCACTTTTTTCCCATACAGCACGCGAGCGCTGTAGTAGAGGTTGGCGACATCCACCAGGACAGCGATGCGCTGGTCAGAATGCTTAGCTGTATTCATATATGCTGTGTCTTAAGAAAAAAATATCCCGAGCAGAAGCCCGGGATATGCCATATCTAGAGTCCGAGGGTCTTGACCAACTCCTTGTGGGCCGATGCATTGGTCTTCTCGAGATAAGCGAGAAGCCGCTTGCGCTTGGCGACCATCTTGAGGAGTCCGCGGCGGGAATGGAAGTCCTTCTTGTTCTTCTTGAGGTGAGCGGTCAATTTCTTGATCTGCTCCGTGAAGACCGCGACCTGGTACTCCGGTGACCCGGTGTCCTTGTCATGGCGCTTGACCCCTCCGGCGACCTTCTCCTTCTGCTTGTGCGTGAGTGCCATAGGCATTCTTGTCAGCTATGCATTCGTTCCTCCACCTCTCGGCGCGGGACCAATGCACGCTCGTTGTAAAAATATTAACAAAAGGACTATAACACGGATTCCTTTTTGAAGCAAGAAAAAGGGCGCGCGATGCGTGCCCTTTGCTGCTATCCGATTTTTCCGGACTTCATCTCCTGATCCGCCACGGGAACCAGCGGCTTGGACTGGAAACTGACGCTTCCCCCATCCGGTGCCGGAACGAATCCTCCGCAGGGAACAATCCGAAGTTCCGGTTCGAGCGGCCGCACCACGACCGCGAAATCGCTTTCCTGGCCATCTGCCATTTCACTACCCCTCTCAAAAAAATGCGATACATCTATAGATACAGAAAAACCTGCCATTTGGCAAGTTTTCCACTTTTTGACATATTACTAAGAAGTTGTATAATTTATTATGTAAGTCATACAAACAAAAGATTGTGACAGATACGCAGCAAAAGACACATGAAGAGAATCTGAACAAAAACCAGCCTCAATACAGGCTCTTTATTGATGAGCTCGGTACCGCTAACACGAAAGATGTCCAATCAAGCCTTTATTTGCTGGCAGGTTGTTCAGTAAATGAGGCTGACCGGCAAAATATAAAAACCTGGGCCGATCATATCAAATTCAAATATTGGGGCCATACCGACGTGGTATTTCATTCCAGAGAAATCGGGAGAAGAGAGGGTGATTTTGAGATTTTCAAAAATAAAAAGGTTTTTGAAGAATTCCTTGAAGACTTAGGGCGATTTCTTCTTTGCTCTCGATTTAAAATGTTCTTTGTCATAGTCGACAAGGAAGCTGCTCGAGCTGCGGGATGGAATGACATAAAAATCTATCAAGAAACATCGGACTCTATCGTAAAAAACTTCTTGCTCATCCTGCTTTCCGGGGATTCCACTGGAAAAGTGGTTATAGAATCAGCGACTGCAGAAAAAGATTTCTATTTCCACAGAGCATTGGGACACTTTCTCTCAGAGGGAATACCCGAACTCAATGTAAAATTCAAAAAAGCCCAAGAAACAATCACTTCCATCTCTTTCGTTACGAAAAAAAATCATGATATCGAAGAGCAGGTCGCCGATCTCTTCGCCTACGCCGCAAAATGCAAGTACCTCCAGAAACGAAAGGTGCCTTACAAGGAAGGCACCTATGAAAAAATGATAATGGAAGTACTCGAGAAAAAATTATTCAAGATTCCAAAGGATGCCGCGCCAAAAAAAATGCGATTTTTTTCAAAAGTATCTTCATTCAAGATTTTTCCTGATTAGACAACAAAAAAACCGGATCGCGGCATCACGCTCGCTCCCCGGTTTCTTATGAATCAATTATAGCAAAAACATACGCCTTGTCAAGCCGACGACTTGATCATCTCTGTTGCGGCTCGGCCCACATCCCCTTCTCCTTGATCAGCCCGATGAGCGCCTCGAGCGCTTCTGCCTGCGGCACATCGCGCCGTACCAACTCCTTCTTATAGTAGAGGTTGACCTTGTCCGGAGCACCACCAACATAGCCAAAATCCGCATCTGCCATCTCACCCAAGCCGTTCACGATGCAGCCCATGATGGCAATACGCACACCCTTCAGATGCCCCAGGCGCTCCTTGATGGCGTCCGCGACTTCCTCGATATTATAGAGTGTGCGGCCGCATGACGGGCAAGAGATGAATTCCGCGCGCGTGATACGCCGACGCGCTGCCTGGAGGATGCCGTAGCAGGTCGGGATCTCCTTCACCGGATCCTCAGTGAGCGAGACGCGGATCGTATCGCCAAGACCTTCGAGGAGAAGCGTACCAATACCAAGCGTCGACTTGGCTCTCCCTTCTTCGCCATTACCGGCTTCCGTCACGCCGAGATGGATAGGATAGTCCATGCCTTCTTGTTCCATCGTCGCTGCGAGCAGACGATTGGACTCGATCATCACGAGCGGATCGGATGACTTGAGCGCGACGATGATTTCATTGAAATCATGCTTCTTGAAGATGCGCAGGTACTCCATCGTCGACTCCACCATACCAAGCGGCGTATCGCCGAAGCGCGACAGCACCCGGTCCGAGAGCGACCCATGATTGGAACCGATGCGGATCGGCTTCCCAGCCGCCTTCGCCGCCTCGATGAACGGCAGCAGGCTTTCTTCGATGCGTGCGATCTCCAGAGCATAGCTCGCATCATCAAACGCGAACTCGCGGAAAATCTTACCGTCGAGAAAATTACCGGGATTGAGTCGGATCTTGTCCGCCCACCGAAGCGCCTCGAAAGCCGCCGCGGGCAGGAAGTGAATATCAGCGATGAGCGGGATCACGATACCGTCCTTCTCGAGCGCCTCGCGGATCGGACCGAGCACCTCTGCATGGCGCGGTGTCGGCGTCGTGAGACGGATGAGCTCGCAGCCGGCCGAGACGCAGCTCTTGATCTGTGCGACCGTCGCCTCGATATCGAGCGTATCGGTATTGGTCATCGTCTGCACGCGGATCGGGTTGTCCCCGCCAATGCCGATGCCGCCCACCATGACGACGCGCGACTTCCTCCTCGGCTTCAATGCGGAAATATCATGCATAAGAAAAAAGTAATATCAGACGCTACGATACCACGAATTCCCCCGTCACGTAAAGAAAGCAAAAGCCGCCCCGTAAGGCAGCTTTTTGGTTTCTGGCAAGATGTCTTTTTGAGAAAAAGAAACTGTCTGAGACGCTCTTGTTTCTCGAAAGATTTCCTTAGGCCGTGACGAGGGAGGGAAATGTTTCGCAAGAAACAAGAGCGACGAGTTTTTCTTTTTTGAGAAAAGAGTTTCTTGCCGGAAACCGTTCTCGGCTATGACTAAAGGATCGTGAACGCTGCGACGCTATCACCAGCCTGCGGCTTCATCACGCGCACCCCCTGCGTCACGCGACCGAGAAGCGAGATGCTCTTAAACGGGATGCGGATGATCGTGCCCTTCTCGGAGGTGAGGATGAGATCGTCTTCGATATTCTCCATACTCGTGATGAGCGCACCGACGATATCACCGGTCTTATCGGTCACCTTCATCGCCTTGATGCCGGAGCCGCCGCGCTTCTGCGCCTTGAACTGACTGAGTTCACTGCGCTTGCCATAACCATGTCGCGAGAGCACGAGAAGCTCCATATCCTTGTCACCATCAGAGACGACATCCATCGCGACGATGCGATCCTTGTCATCCTTGAGCTTCATACCGCGCACACCGGCAGCGCTGCGACCCATCGGGCGAACATCGGATTCCTTGAAGCGGATGGACTGACCATCAGCGGTCGTCATCACGACTTCGTCCTGTCCGGTCGTCGGGCGAACCCAACCGAGCACGTCACCCTTCTCGAGTGAGATAGCGATGAGACCACTTCGGCGCACGTTCTCGAACTCTTCGATCTTGCTCTTCTTGACCGTACCCTTGGCCGTCGCCATGAAGAGATACTTGCAGCCGCCGTCCTTGAACGAGATGACTGCCGTGATCTTCTCCTCCTGTGTCAGCTGGAGGAAATTGACGATCGCCTGGCCCTTCGCAGTGCGCGAAGACTCTGGGATCTCATATGCCTTAGTCTGGAAGACTTTGCCAGAATCAGTGAAGAACATGAGGTTGTCATGTGTCTCGATGGTGAGCACCTTGGCGATCTTGTCTTCTTCCTTGGTGGTCGCGCCGATGACGCCCTTGCCGCCGCGCTTCTGCACGCGATAGACACCTGGGTTCATGCGCTTGATGTAACCGTCCTCGGTGAGCGTGATAATCGCTTCCTCGTTCGGAATGAGATCCTCTTGCTTGAACTCGGAGATGCCGGTCTTCACGATGCGCGTGCGGCGATCATCGCCGAAACGGTCACGCACTTCGATGAGCTCGCTCTTCACGAGCGCAAGGATCTTCTTGCGATGCTTGAGGAGGTCTTCGAGATACGCAATGAGCTTCAATTTTTCTTCGAGCTCGTCCTCAATCTTCTTGCGCTCGAGGCCAGCCAGTGTCTGGAGACGCATCTCGAGAATAGCGGTCGCCTGACGATCGGAGAGCTTGAACTTCTTCATGAGGTTCGCGTGGGCCTCTTCCTTGGTCGGAGACTTTTTGATGGTCTCGATGATCTGATCGATATGGTCGAGCGCGATCTTGAGACCTTCAAGGATATGCGCGCGGTCCTTGGCCTTCTGCAGGTCATGCTCCGTACGACGCACGACGACAATCTCACGATGCTTGATATAGTGCTCGAGAATACTCTTGAGTGTGAGGATCTGTGGATCGGTGCCGTCGACGAGCGCGAGCATGTTGACGTTAAAGTTCTTCTGCAGGTCCGTCATCTGATAGAGCTGATTGAGCACCTTCTGCGGGAAGGCTTCCTTCTTGAGATCGACGACGATGCGCACGCCATCCTTGTCGGACTCATCGCGCAGGTCCTTGATGCCCACGATCTTCTCTTCCTTCACGAGCTCGGCGATCTTCATGATAAGCGACGCCTTGTTGGTCGCGTACGTCATCTCGGAAACGATGATCTGGAACATACCAGCCTTGGTCTCGACGATCTCCGCCTTGGCGCGCGTGACGATCGGGCCCTTGCCGGTCGCATAGGCCTCGCGGATATCCTTCTGGTTGTACATGATACCACCGGTCGGGAAGTCCGGACCTTTGACGAACTCCATCAGGTCATCGACGCTCGCTTCCGGATGATCGACGAGATGGCAAATACCATCCACGAGCTCATTGAGATTGTGCGGCGGAATATTGGTCGCCATACCGACCGCGATGCCCACGGTACCGTTCAAGAGGAGCTGTGGCAGCTTGGCTGGCAACACGACCGGTTCTTCATGTACGCCGTCGAAGTTCGGGATGAAATCCACGGTATCCTTCTCGATATCAATAAGCATCTCCTCAGCGATCGCCATGAGTTTAGCTTCGGTATAGCGATACGCTGCAGCGCTGTCACCGTCCATCGAGCCGAAGTTACCCTGGCCCCAGACGAGCGGATAGCGGAGCGAGAAGTCCTGCGCCATGCGGACCATGGTGTCATACACAGCCGAATCGCCGTGCGGATGGTACTTGCCGAGCACTTCGCCGACAACCGTCGCCGACTTGCGGAACTTCGACGTTGAGCGGAGCCCGGTCGACCACATGGAATACAGGATGCGACGATGCACCGGCTTCAAACCGTCGCGAACATCCGGCAGCGCGCGCGCCACGATGACCGACATCGCATAATCGAGATAGGATTGCTTCACTTCTTCCGCGATGCTCCGCGGCTCGATCTTCCCTTCATGGAATGCGCGCTTCTCTTCTGTCATAGATTCGTCGTATATATCGAAATTATCTCGGCTGCACGGCAGGAATGCCTTCCTGCAGACTCGTATCGCCTCTCGTTCTCATCTGGTCTCGGAAGAACTCTTCACCGGTCGTCTTCTCGCTACTGTCTACGCGGAGCGGCGACGCCTCCTTCAACATATCGCTCAAGGATGGGGCCGGAGTAGCGTTCGGAGCGAGCTCTCTCCCCTTCTCGATAGCCTGCGGCACATCGCGCGAAATCGAATGAAAATTCTCGCGAACCGACAACATCCAGATACCGATGACAAAAAGCATCGAGACAGCGAGACAAGCAAGTGCGTAGCGCATGCGTACCGGCTCAGGCTGCCGCCGTACCTCTTCTATCTTCTCCCAGATATTAAGTGTCATAAGAAAAACTGAACGGCTAGGGTAGAAATTTAAACGACTGCTATGCTCCTCTCTCAAGCAGCACGACTTCGAGCGTCTTCTCCTCAAGATCCTTCTTCTTTATGTTGAGCCGCGGGAGCGATTCCTTCGGGCAGCTTCCAATGGCTTCGCAGAACGCCTTCTCTGTTTCAAGCGGGAGCGAGAGTCCAGCGATCTTATAGTGCATCGGGATGACGATATTTGGCTCGATCTTCCGCACCATCTCGGCCGCGACCTTTGCAGAGAGCGTATCAGAACCACCAACCGGAATAAAAAGAATGTCGACACCATTCAGCTTATCGAGCATCTCCGGTGAAAGATCATGGCCAAGAGCGCCGAGGAAGCAGATATGGATATCCTCGCTCTCGAAGATGAAGATCGTATTCTGACCTCGCTCCGCGCCATTCTGTTCATCACGAAACGACGAGAAACCAAGCGCTGCAATACCTTTCGCGGCATACTCACCGGGAGCGTCGAGCACGACCGGCGATCCCTTGAGGGATTCCTTGGCCGAATCTGCATCGCCATGTGTCAGGAAAACGATATTCGCTTCGCCCTGCGGCGCGCGGAGACCAGCGCCCTTCTCGAGTGGATCAGTCCAGATGATGACATCATCGGTCGCACGACCAGCCGGCTTGGTGCTGATCTTGAAGCAATAATCGCCGTAGTACTGTATGTTCATAGCGGGAGATAACCAAAGAGAGATAACACAGCCATTCTAACAGGAATGCGATGCCTTGTCGAGCATCATCAGACATCCATAAAACTGCTAGAGAGAGCCTGGGGATTGACTTTTTCCGATTCTCTGATACACTGGAAAAACATCACGTTTCTAATCCGGATCATATCATTTTCGTATGCCAAAGAGGACATACCAGCCGAAGACCCGCAAGCGCGCCAGGCGCCATGGGTTTCTCGAGCGCATGAGCACCGTTGGCGGCCGCAAGGTCGTCGCTCGCCGCCGCGCCGCCGGTCGGAAGAAGCTGACCGTTGCCTAAGGAAAACGGCTGCATTATGCTAAAAAAGGGCTTCCGTATCACGAAACAAGAGGATTTTGACAGGGTGTTTCGCAGCGGGAAGCCCCTTTTTTTTGGAGAGATCGGTTGCAAAGGATTCAAAAATGGGCTTGATCACATACGAATAGGCTTTTCTATAAGCAAAAAGCATGTTCCGCTCGCCGTCGATCGCAACCGGCTCCGTCGGATACTCTCCGAAGCCTTCGCTGCCGCATCGGCCGAATGGCCGGCATCGATGGATATCATCTTCTTTTCAGCCAAAAAAACAGCGCCAATCAGCCTTGATGAAGCAAAAATTATCATCAGCCAGATGCTCCACAAAGCCAATCGCGCATAAGTAACCGTTCAAATTCTCACCGCCTATTAAATAAGAAAAGAAATCATGCTTGTCTGATAAAATGTCCGGATTTCGGCTGAAAACCTTTCAAAGCTCGTCTGGTTATCTCGATAGCCTTCCTCGCTTCTTCAAAGTTTTCATCTCGAAATCCGAACATTTTCTCAAGACATGAGATTTTGAACGGTTACTAACAAACGAGAAAAACGCTTCTTATGGGATATTTCTTCCACTCCTTCATTTACGAGCCGATCTACAACACGCTCGTCTACCTCTACGACACCGTTCCAGGCGGCGATTTCGGCATCGCCATCATCCTGACGACCATCCTCCTCAAGACCCTTTTCATCCCGCTTTCCAAGAAGCAGATTGAATCCCAGAAGAAGATGCAGGAGCTCCAGCCCAAGATCAAAGAGCTACAGCAGCGCTACAAGAACGACAAAGAAAAGCAGACAAAGGCCATCATGGACCTTTACAAGGAGCATAAGGCCAACCCAGTTTCCGGCTGTCTGCCGCTCATTATCCAGCTCGTCTTCCTGATTGCTATCTATCAGGTCATCATCAATATCTCCCAGGCTGGCTTCCTCGCCAACCCAGCAGATCTCTACGCGTTCGTAGCGGATCCTGGACAGATCAATCAGCTGTTCCTGCATTTCCTCGATCTCTCAAAGCCAAACTACGTCCTAGCCGTCTTTTCAGCCATAGCACAGTACTATCAGACCAAGATGATCATGGGCCAGCAGGCGGCCAAGACTCCGAAGAACGACGCCCCTTCCGACCAGCCGGACTTTGCCGCTATAATGAATAAGCAGATGCTCTACCTCGGCCCTGGCATCACCCTCTTCATCGGTGCCACCTTCCCAGCCGCGCTCTCGCTCTACTGGCTCGTCTCGACCCTCTTCATGATCTTCCAGCAGATGTTCATCCTTAAGCCGAAAGCCTAACGCCTATGGAAACTGCACACCAAGAAACCGTCAAAGGGATCGTCAATGACCTGATGGAGAAGATGGGTTTCACCGCCTCGGTGGAAGTCCGTCCGCTCGCCTCATCCGAGACGATTCTCTTCGCTATCCGCGTCGAAGGCGACCAGCATCTCCTGATCGGCCAGCATGGCGCCAATCTCGCCGCGCTCCAACACCTGGTCCGCGCTATCGTCCGCCAGAAGACCGGGGAACGACTCGATATCACTGTCGATGTCAACGACTACTTCGCAGAAAAAGCTGCGCTCCTCATGAAGGAAGCTGATAAAGTCGTCGCCGAAGTTCTCGAGAACCGCATCTCCGTCGCGCTCCGTCCGATGCTGCCGTATGAACGCAAGATCGTGCACTCGCACCTCGCCAAGCACGACGGCGTCACGACCGAAAGCATCGGAAACGGACCCGACCGCAAGGTTCTCGTCCGCCCGAAAGTTTCGGATACCGTTCCGGACGAAGCATAGTCATCATCCGGCCGCACCAATCTCCTCTCTATGGCCGTCGCCAGAAAAATTGCCTATATCGTCATCCTGAACTCCTTCCTCAAGGTGTTTTCGACGGTCGCGCTCTCACTCCTCTCCATCCGGCTCATCACCGGCTATCTCGGCCAGGACGGATTCGGTGACTACGCTACCGTGCTCGCATTCTTCTCATTTTTTTCTGCTATTGCCGACCTCGGCATCGGCGCTGTCACTGCTCGCGAAATATCCCGAGAAGGCGCCGACGAAGGCAAGATCCTCGGTCACGTCATCTCGCTCCGCATCCTCTCTGCCGCTGCCCTCATTCTCCTCTCACCAGCTGTCATCTTCTTCTTCGATTATTCGCGAGAAGTCGAGATCGGTATCCTGATCGCCGCCATCGCCACCGTCTTCTCGACCCTCTCGCTCACGCTCAACGGCATCTTCCAAAAGCACCTCGCCATGGACAAGGTGGCAATGGTCGAATTCCTCGGCAAGCTCCTCCAGGTCGGCGCAGTCTTCCTCATCGTGAAAGCTGACCTAGGATTCCTCGCGATCGCCGCAACGCTCCTTGTCTCACTCTCCTGGAATGCGCTCGTCGTACTCCTCATCAGCCGGCGCTACACCACTTTCCGCCTCCGTATCGACACAGCTGCTTGGAAGGATTTCCTCCGCGAGTCCTGGCCGATGGGCATGACCGCGATCATCACTTTCGCCTACTTCAAGATGGACACCATCCTCCTCTCGGTGCTCCAGACCAGCTCGGAAGTCGGCATCTACAACGTGGCCTACAAGATCATGGAAAACCTGATCTTCTTCCCAGCCATGCTCGCCGGCCTCGTCTTGCCGCTCCTCTCACGTTCCATCTTCACTGATCGCCCGCACTTCGACGAAGTCGCCAACAAGACCTTCAAGGTCTTCCTCATCATTGTGCTACCACTCATCATCGGTACCTGGTTCCTTGCGAGCGATATCATCGCTATCGTCTCCGGAGCCGGCTTCCTCGAGGCCGCCCCGGTGCTCCGCATGCTCGTCTTCGCGCTCGGCTTCATCTTCTTCGGGCATTTCTTCAACATGCTGCTCATCGTCAGCAATGCCCAAAAGAAACTCATGCAGACACTCATCATCGCCGCCGTCTTCAATATCCTCGCCAATCTCTACCTCATCCGGGAATATTCATACCTCGGTGCCGCGACCGCATCGATCGCGACGGAAACACTCGTCGTACTCCTCACCGGCTTCCTTGCCTACCGTCACATCCGCTTCATCCCCTCCTTCGAAAATATCGGCCGCATCGCGCTCTCCGCGCTCGCCATGACCGCCACACTCTTCTTCCTCGAGCCGTTCTCATTCCTTCTCTCTGGTATCGCCGGTGTCGCTGTCTATATCCTCGTGCTCTGGCTGACAGACGCCGTCAATCACACCGAGCTCGCCAGCCTCTTCCAGAAAGGCGGCTCATCAACAGAAGAAGCCGAGCACATGGAAACCATGCTGCCGTAGGATCGTTTTCGTCATCGAAAACACCCTTCTTAGTTTCCGGCTAGATGTCTTTTTGAGAAAAAGAAACTGTCCGAGACACCCTTGTTTCCCGAAGGATTCCCTTGGGTCGTAAAGAATGAGGCCTGCCTGCCGGTAGGCAGGGGAATGCTTCGTTAGAAACAAGGGTGATGAGTTTTTCTTTTTTTCAAAAAGAGTTTCTGGCCGGAAACCGATACTCCTCAAAACCGACTGACAGCCATCACTATGCCAAAAGTCGCTATCATCGTCCTCAACTGGAACGGGCATGACTGCCTCCCTGGCTGCTTGTCATCTCTCGATTCCCTTTCTTACCCAGACAAAGAGATCATCGTCATCGATAACGGATCAAGCGACGATTCTCTCGCGCTCGCCAAGCGCGACTTCCCACACTGCCTCTTCATCGAGAACAGCGAGAACCTCGGCTTCGCTTCCGGCATGAATCGCGGTATCCGCGTCGCCCTCGATCGCGGCGCTGACTATGTCTGGCTCTTCAACTACGACGCGCAAGCAGCAGCCGATTCCCTCTCGCTCCTCATCGACACAGCCTCATCGCATCCGGAGGCTGGGCTCTTCAGTCCGGTCATCACCGATCAAAACGAGAAAGTCTGGTTCGCCAAAGGACAGATCGATTTCCTCCGCATGCGCGCCACCCATGTGGAGCCGTCGCCCCGAGAACTCACGGCCGATGCCTATCCAAGCCCGTTCCTCACCGGCTGCGCGCTCCTCATAAGGAGAGGCGCCTTAGAAAGCATCGGCTTCTTCGATGAGGATTTCTTCCTCTATTATGAGGATGCCGACCTCTGCCTGCGCGCCAAAGCCTCTGGCTTCCACTCCCTTGTTGTTCCGAAAGCACGGGTCATACATGCCGAAAAGAGCCGGGAAAACCCAGAAAAGACCTACTATCTGGTCCTTTCAGGCCTCATGTTCTCAGCCAAGCACGCGCCGCGGCTCATCCGGCCATATCTCGCCATATATGCTACAATACGGAGACTGAAAAACCGCTTGGATCTGCTTCGTGGGAGGGATGAGGCAGAAGCCGTCGCGAAAGCCTATAGAGACTTCGACCGCTATGAACACCCCTCTCTTCTCGATCGTCATCGTCAATTATAAAAGCGCTGCGCGCCTGGCGCGCTTGCTCGCGAGTCTGCCCGCCCGAAACGGCGAGTATTCCGTCATCGTCGCCAACAACGACCCATCGGAAAGCCGCGTGCTCGGACAGCTCTCTTCAGCATTCCCCTTCACGCTTATCGAAACCGGTGCGAACCGCGGCTTCGCAGCCGGGGCGAATGTCGGCGCCCTCGCAGCAACCGGGGACATCATCGGCTTTATCAATCCCGACATGCTCTGGGACGGTGTCTCCTTCGAAGCGATTCGTTCGGCATTCGAATCAGATGGAGAAACTGGCATCATCGGACTCGGACTCACCGATCCAAACGGCCGCCCCGAAGATTGGAGCTTTGGTCACGACCCATCGCTCACCGAACTCATCAAGAACAACATCCTCCGGAACCGCCAGACCAATCAACCAGAAAAAAAGTCGCTCCTCACTGATTGGGTCAGCGGCGGTGCGCTCTTCATCCGGAAGGATCTCTTCCAGAAGCTCGGCGGATTCGATGAAGATTTCTTCCTCTATTTCGAAGATGCCGACCTCTGTCGCCGGGCGCGCCTCTTGGGAACAAAAGTCCGGATCGCTCCGCACCTGCCGATCATCCACCTCGGCGGTCAAAGCCAAGAATCACAAGCGCTACAGAAAAGGTATTTCTATACTTCCCAATCCGCCTATTTCCGTAAGCATCGCCCACGCGCCGAATACTACATGCTCCGCTTCCTCCGCTTCCTCCGTTACGGACTCTAGCCTCTAGAGCACAGACATATAAGAGCAATGCTTCTCCCCGCATTCCATTCTGCAATCAAGCTATGGCTATCCTCCTCTCACTCTATCTTCTCATCCTGCCGATCCAGTTCGCACTTTCCCCGATAGCTGGCATCGATCTTGCGCTTTCGCGCGTCCTCGCACTCGCTATCATCGGAGTATGGGCGGCTCTCTCCCTAGCACGCCGTTCCCTCATCCTGCCACGACCAGCCATCCTCCTGCCGTTCGTCTCATTCCTCGCCATCGCATCCATCTCATACTGCTGGGCGGAAAACCGTGACTGGGCACTCCGAAAGATCATCTTCCTCTGGAATTTCTTCCCTCTTCTCGTAGTATTCGCCGCTGCCTTGAAGGAACCTGGTGCACGCCTCCTTGTCATCCGCGCCATCACCTTCTCCGGCGCTCTCGCTGGCATGATCGGACTCATCCAGTCAGCCGCTCAACTCCTCTTCGGCGTCGAACGCGTCTTCGCCTTCTGGACTGGCACGCTCCTGCCATTCTTCCTCGGTACCGGACTCGGCGGATCGGTCGCCAGCTATCCAAGCCTCCTCGTCAACATCTCCGGGGCGACCGTGCTCCGCGCCTCGGCGCTCTTTCCGGACCCACACATGCTCTCGCTCTTCCTCGGGCTTGCACTACCGATCGCAGCAGGATATGCGCTCTCGCGACCAAAAGGCTCGCGCGCTCTTCCGATCGCAGCAGCCACCATCATCCTCGCTGCCGACCTCCTCACTTTCTCCCGCGGCGGCTATGTCGGACTAGCAGCCGGGATACTCGCAGTTGGAATACTCTCTTTCCATGAACGCCTCTCCGCCGAAACAGTCAAGCGGATACTGATTGGGATAGCCGCTGTCGCCATGCTTGCTATCACGCTCCTCATAACACCTATCGGGACACGCTTCCTCTCGAGCTTCTCTTCCGATGACGGATCAAATAGCGAACGCCTCCGCCTCTGGCAGGAAGCTGCGGACCATATCATCAGCCAGCCGATTCTCGGCGTAGGCCTCGGCAACTATCCACTCGCCGTGAAACCATCGGCTGATTATCGCGAACCAATCTATGCTCACAGCCTCTATCTCGACATCGGTGTGGAGATAGGCCTCGTCGGGCTTTCAGCATTCGTCAGTCTCATCATCGTCGTACTTCTTACCGCCTCATCTACATGGATCAGGCAACGCGATGTCCTGGCAGCAGCAACCACCGTCTCGCTCATAATCTTCTCAGCGCACTCCCTCTTCGAACTACCACTCTTCTCTGTCCAGGTGCTACCACTCCTCCTCGCGATCATCGCACTCGCCTCGCACAAAGAAGTCAACACGCCGATTTCCAGCCGCATCCATCGAAATGACACTGCCATATAACCTTATATGATAGTATTTATTCACAGCCTATGACCCGTCCGCTCCGCATCACCATAGAAACCCTCATTCTCTCAGGATTCTTCCTACTCCCCTTCGCGCGCCTCAAGCTGACCCTCTTCGGACTGCCGCTCTACGCGCTCGAGATACCAGTCCTCATCGCCGCAGCCATCTTTCTCTTAGGCATCATTCGGAAACGAGCCGTGCCCTACCTGCCGCTCTTCTCAGATACTATCCTCACGGCCGGCATTATCCTCTTCGCCTCCGGTGCCGCGCTCTCGTTCGCAGCCAATCCATTCTCGGAGACTGGTCTCGGCCTCATCAAAAGCTGGGTGTGTTTCCCAATCGCTGCTGCCGCGCTCTGGACCGCCGCAAGAGGCCGCACTGACCGACTCTTCTCTGCTTGGTTCATAGCGATCTCCGGCATCGCGATCTCCTCTCTCGTCTACCTCTCACTCCATATCCTCACCTTCGATGGCCGGCTCGAAGCCTGGTACACATCGCCCAACTTTCTCGCGGCCATGCTCACTCCAGGCCTCCTGATCGGCACACACCTTCTCATCTCGCTCCTCGCCGAGGAGAAGCGGTGCCTTTCTCTCATCGCCGCTACAAGTCTCGCGCTTCCCGCAATCACCGTCGCACTCTTCTTCACGCGCTCCTATGGCGCTTGGGTCGCAGCTACGATCGCGCTCGCAGCATACCTCCTCTTTGTAGGCATGACGAAAAAACGAATGGCTGCCGTCTTCGCAATCGTCCTCTCAGCCATCGCTGTCTTCACGCTCTCCGAGTACGATAGCGAAAAATGGCAATCGCTCGTCTCTCTCAATGAACGCTCATCACTCTCATCACGGCTCATAATCTGGCGATCAGCCACCAAGATGATCAGCGATCAGCCGCTCCTCGGTATCGGTATCGGCCGCTTCCAAGAAGAGTACCTCGCCTACCAGCAGTACTTCCCGCCATATCTCGAATGGGCGGTACCGGAACCGCACAACTTCTTCCTCGCACTCTGGCTGAATACTGGGTTCATCGGACTCATCGGGTTCATCCTCATACTCATCCGCTCCGCCTGGATCCTCCTCCGTCAGCCACTGCCAGAAAACAAAAAGATGAGCCGCCGGCTCATCCTGTGTCTCTTCGTATTCTTCCTCGCTTACGGCCTCTCTGATACTCCCTATTTCGGCAACGATCTTTCCTTTGTTTTCTGGATGCTTATCGCATCCGGCATCGGTCTCGTCTCAATGACTACAGATCGACCCGATACAGGCGATGTGTCTGGCGATCAGTGAAAAAGAGCTCTCGCTCATCACGACCAAGAAAAAGGTCCGCACTATCAAAGCTGGCTGTCACATCAGCAAGATCGACAAGCCGGGTCTTCCTCCCAGTCTCGATGTCCATCTTCCAAAACGTATCTTTTGTCGGCAATAACTTTCCGAAATAATCATTTGGCAAGACCGCTGTCTCTGGAAGCGACCCAGGGAGGGCATAATAAATCGTCCTGTTATCAGCGGACCAGACCACTTTCGAAACAAGCGTCGGTAAGAAAAGATCACGAAACTGTCCTCCATTCCTATTCATGATACCCAGCGTAAGCGAATGCCCGCCCTTCTCGCTGCTTGCGGACACCAATACATGCTCGCCATCCGGCGACCAGAGATAATCCGCGCCAAAATTACTCGTAAACAAAGCTTTTCGCGCATCCCCAGAAATGCCCGATGTCTCCAAAAATGTCTGGTCGAATGCATTCGGCTTATTCCAGAATGAGACTAACGAGCTCTGCGGGACAGAAGCGATAAATGAATCTTTTTCAAGCTTAGAAAGTTTCTTCCAGTCCGATCCATCAGGATTAGACATATTAAGAGATTTTGCTGCAGTCACTGATTCGACATACTGATAGAAAATCTTGTCACCAAGGTTATTCCACGCAACCCTAGCTACTCCTGGTTTGAGCGCAACAAGCGATCTCGTCGCAAGATCCGCATAATGCCAGACAAACGCGCCATCCAGCTGCCTAATATGCAAAAGTGCGCGAGCGCGTTTCGGCGACCAAATAACCTGATCCGGGGTGCCAGGCATATCGCTCATAAGCACCTCTTTATCCTTCCCATCAAAAGTAGCTCGCTTGATGGAGTGATCATCAAGCGAATAGTAGTACAGCTTATCATCAGGACCCGATACAGCGCCAATCACATCTTCATTCACCGGATTCTCAAAACGCCCCACCTCAGGAATCACATCTTCTATAATCATTTCCGCTGCCTGCTTCTCTTCCGGCGCAGCAACAGGACTGTTCACGTTATGTCTGAACGCGACGTTATATGCACCCAAAAAAATAAGCACGAGCACTAACAGCCCAAGAGACGTATAGAAAATCCGTTTCATATCAGGCAGTTATCGATCTCATTTCGAGCAACAGCTTGTCTGGGCGCTAACATGGATATGCGGCCAAGACGAGGAAGATTCATCATTCACCCTACCACCGCATGAAGCCGCAGCCGACATAACTGCCTTGGCAATGCTCATATCAATAGTGCCGCTCGCACTCTTTATACTGAAATCAGCCGCTTGTGATTTTTGACACTCGTCAGACGTACGACTAGCGCCGCCACCATAATGACAAGACCCTTCAGCATGCGCACACTTCGGATCAGTCCATGAATTCTTACATGTCAGAAACCCGGCGCTATCAGAAATACTTGTGATCTTCGCGCTGGGATACTTGCCATGCATGCACGACAAAACGTCAGAAAGCGCAGGTGATGCATCGCTGCATTGATCGGAAGATATATCTTTTACACTATATCCGCCACACGTTCCCGGTATTCCGGTCCCCGATGCCACGGGAGCACTTGCAGGAATGCTCATTTCGACCGGCGTGACGGAAAGACCGTTTAATGTCACATTGACCAGGTCCGGGTTGATAACATTCAAGATAAGCCATGATGTAATTGCGATAACAAGGCCGATGAGCGAATCAAAAATGACGCTTTTTGCCGACCCCATAGCCGAAGTATTGCCGGCGCTCGTCAAGTACATGAAACCGCCGATCGAAAGCATAAGTACCGCGGAGAGCGTCACGATGATGAGCGCCGCCTTATAGATCGCTTCGATATACGTCTTCAAATCGCTCCCGGCACTTTCTCCGCCAGGAATCTTCTCGAGCAAGACATATTCCGATGGCGAAAGCGATGATCCGGATACGGCTGCTCCGCCAGATGAGGCTGCTCCGCCAGATGAGGCCATGCTACAACAACTAAAGCCTGCGACATCGCTACAGATACCCATGAAGGAAGACCCTATGCTCGAACAGCTCCGGTTGGTGCAAAATCCGCTAGACGAATCGCAATCGCTCTTCGTATACTGAGGAAGATCTTTTTTTGGAACACAGCATTTGTTGGTTTTCGTAAAGACAGCATCCGAGCATTTTCCCTTATCGATCTCATCGCTCTCGCAGGCATTCCCGTACCAAGGCTCGTCCTTGCATATCCCCTTGAGGTCAGACACACACTGGGCACTTGTCACATCCGCCGATGCTGAAACAGGAAAGGACGCCAACAGTACCGAAAGTACAGAAAAAGTCGCGACAAAAATGCTATTTTGTTTCATATGTGAAATCATTTTTATTTATTATACCACAGAAACTCATGGCAAGAAAAAGACCCCTCCTTAACGGAGAAGTCTTCATCTGATGGGATGACCTCAAAAGTCCCAGCTGCCATTAAGGCTCGAGGACTGAGTATAGTTGACCACGGTCGACTCGAAGAAGTTGCTCTTATCGCCATTGGTATCCTGAATACGCTCGAGATGTTTGTACGGATTCTCGACCGCTTCCGGATAGATCGGGGCAATATTGAGCATCGCCAGGCGATTGTTGGCCAACCAGCGGGTATATTCGCGTGTCGTCTGGCCATTAATACCCGGGATACGATCACCCAAGATATGATTGGACCACTCGATTTCCTGCTTCACGGCCACATCCATCATATCCTTCACAACCTGCTCATCATAGATGTGCGGGAATTCGCGCTTGATCTCGCGGATCAGGTTCGCAAAGATAGTGATATGCGTCAGCTCATCGCGGCGGATGTACGAGATCATGCGGCCGGTCGCGAGCATCTTCATGTGGTCAGTCAGCGTATCGAAGAACGCGAAGCCGTTGTAGAAGTAGACCGACTCAAGAAGGAAGTTCGCCACGATGCCACGGAAAAACTTGGCATCAGACGGATCTTCGAGGAAATCCTGGTACAGCTGGCCGATATACTGGTTGCGATCGAGGAGTGTCTTGTCCGTCCGCCAGAAATAGTAGATCTCATCGCGCTCCTTGCTATCCACCACCGACTCAAGGATGGTCGCATATGACTGCGAATGGATCGCCTCCTGATAGGTCTGGATTGAGAGGATGAGATTGACCTCCGGCGACGTCACGAAATCGGAGAAGTGCGGGAGATTCACGGTCTGGATCGAATCGAGAAAGATGAGGAATGAGAGAATACCCTTATAGGCACGTTGTTCTTCCTCTGTCAGATCCGTATGGAACATACGGGCGTCATCCTTGAGGCCTGACACCTTCTCCGGCACCCAGAAGTTGCCAATCATTACCTGATAGAGCGACTTCGCCCAAGGATACTTAACGGCATTCAGATTGAAGAGGCCGGTCGTCTGGCCTTTGATGATAGTCCGCACCTCAACCAGGTCGTTGCCGTCCGGGTTGAAGATCTGATTCTGCTGCATTTTTTCGGTCATATGATTTTTGACTTACGACTTACAACTCACGACATACGACCGGATACTTCTGAGCATTCCATTGTCAGTCGTTGGTCATTGGTCGTCAGTTCAGTCTTATCCGCTGCAGCTCACGCATCCGTCCTTCACTTCTCCCGAGAGACTGCGCACATAGTAGACGGTCTTGATCTCCTGTTCCCACGCCTTCACGTAGTAGCCGTAGAGCTGGGCCGGGCTGACGCGTGCCGGGTCGATCATCCATTCGAACGACACCGACTGGTCGATCCACTTGTAGATGACTGCCATCATATCGATGACGTCATTCATATCCATGTTGATGTACTCCTTGTAGTACCAGAAGTTGTCTTTGGAAAGCTTCGGCGCCACACGGATGGTCGGAGCAGACAAATTGGTCTCGACGAAGTAGCGCTTGTAGATCGGGAGGAGCGCCGCTGTCGTACCGACCACACCGGCTGTCGAGGTATTCGGCGCCGGAGCGGTATGGTAGGCGAAGCGTACGCCGGAAAGCTTCATGTCCGCGAAAAGCTGCTTCCATTCATCAGCATGGCCAGTCTTCTCGACGAACCATTGCTCATCACGGCCGAGGAGCACTCCCTTGGAATACTCGCTGCCATCATAGAGCGGATACTGGCCGCGCTCCTTCGCGAGGTCAACCGATGCCCGATAGGTGTGATAGGCGTAGCGCTCGAAGAGCTTGTCGGTCTCCTGGCGCGCCTCCTCGCTATCGTAGGCGATGTGCCGCGTCGCGAGATACTCGGCGAGACCGAGGTATCCGAGACCGACGCTCCGATACCGCATCGCGGTCCGCTCGGCTTCCTTGATCGGATAGTAGTTGAGGGTGATGACGTTATCAAGCACACGCATGACCACCGGGAACACCTCAGCGATCGTCGCATCATCATTGACCGACGCCACATTGATGGAAGCCAGGTTGCAGACCACAAGGTCGCCCGGCTCATAGCGGATCACGATCTTCCCATCCTCGATTACTTCTTCAAGGAAGCGTGATGGGGTCGTATTCTGACAGATCTCAGTGCAGAGCTGCGTAGAATAGATGTTGCCGGCATGCTTGTTCGGGTTGAGACGATTCACCGTATCGCGATAAAAGACATACGGCATACCCGTCTCGACAGCGCTCTTCAAAAACTTCTTGAAGAGCTCCTTGGTCTCGACGACCTTCTTCATCGAGAGGCGTTCATCGCGCTCGAGCTCCTCATAAAAGACATCAAAGTCCTTGCCGAAATGATCCTGGAGATTCTTACCGTAAAGATTTTTCACCTCATTCGGATCAAACAGTGTCCAGCTGCCGCCCTCTTTCAAACGACGCATAAAGATGTCTGGGATCGACACTGCTGGGAAGATATCAAACGCCTTGGAACGAATATCGCCCGTCTCCGTCTGCAGATCGAGAAAGTCGTAGATATCGAGATGCCAGAAATCGAGCGTGACCGAGATAGCGCCGAGCCGGCTCCCCAGCTGGTTCACCGCGACTGCCGTGTCATTGATGACCTTAACCCATGGGTTCACGCCACCACTCATCCCCTTCACGCCACGGATCGCTCCGCCACGGGCGCGGATGTTGCCGAGATACACGCCGACGCCACCGCCAAACTTTGAGATCTGCGCCATGTTCTCGACCGCATGATAGATGCCGCGGAGATCATCATCGACATTAATCTTGAAGCAGCTCGAGAGCTGATTGTAGTTGGTGCGCGCATTGAGAAGTGTCGGGGTCGGAAGCGAGATGCGCTGCTTCGAGCAATGCTCGTAGATCTTGAGCGCGAGCGCGAGACGGTTCTCCTGTTCCTCCGGGATGGCAAGAAAAAGTGCGACCGACATATACATCTCCTGCGGAAGTTCGCGGGTCTCCTTGTTCGGGTTGAGGAGATAGCGCTTGATGAAAGAAACGATGGTCGTATACTCGTATCCCTCATCGGTCTTCTTCGAGAGATGCTTACCCGCCTCGAGGATATCCTCCGCGGAGTAATACTTGTAGAAGTCCTTATAGTAGAGTCCGCGCGCGATATAGTCATCGAAGAGCGCCTTGTACGCTTCCGGTGTGTAAATATCATCCTGCGTCAGGCCACGATTCTTGATAGCATGCTTGTAGAGGTTGCCGAGCAGGATACGGGCCGCCACATTCTGCCAGGCGATGTTCTCCACCGAGACGAGGTCAATGCAAGTCTTCACCAAAAGCTTGTTGATGTCCGACGTCTTGATATCATCGACGATGTTCTTCTTGAACGCCTCAATCATCTGGTCGAATGGGCACTCTTTCTCATAGCCCTTAGCAGCACGATCAAAGACCACTCTGATCTTCTTCGAATCAAAGAGTTCCTTCGAGCCATTCGCCTTCGTCACCTTGAGAGACTTGTTCTCGAACTGCTCGACGATCTTCTCGATTTTCTCCTCGCGCCGCTCGGTCTGCTTCTCGCGATACAGGATATACGCCTTTGCCACCTCGTAGCGGTCCCACTTCATGAGATGCTTCTCGACGAGGTCCTGGACCTCTTCGACGGACGGGATGGATTCTTCCTCTCTCTCCTCGTAGAGATGCATGAGCTCGTGCACGACGTCGTCGGTCAGTCCGGGGATAAACGCCTTGTCGAGATCGCCGACCGCATCGCACGCGGATGCGATAGCGCTCTCGATACGCGACCGATCAAACTTCACCACTTCTCCGTCCCGACGCTTCACCTGTGAAAAAGTCATACTCGTTGCGGCCCACCGACAGCGAAAAGAAGACAACCGAAGCCTCCCCGAAAGCCTCGACCCCTGATCGCTATAAGCAACCTGTTACTTTAATATGTTTTATAGAAACCGCCGCTCCACCGCCCTCCAGTCGATTGAACGGAAAAACACTTCGATATACTCAGCTCTCTTGATTCCATAATCAGTCACGTACGCATGCTCGAACACATCCATCACGAGAAGCGGCGTTGCACCTGCGAGATGCCCCATGTCATGCTCATTGATCCAAACATTGAAGAGCCGCTCACCATCTTTGACGAGCATGACCCATCCGATGCCGCGCATGATTCCGGCCATCCGAAAATCTTCCTGCCATGCTTCCATGCTTCCGAATCGTTCCACTATCGCTTCCGTAACTGCCGGCGCCATATCGGGCCCGGCCGATTCCTTCGTCAGGTTGTCAAAATAGAACTCATGAAGACGCATGCCATTCCACTCCCATCCGAAACGTCTCCGAAGCTCGGCGCCTTCCGGCATACCCGGCTCGATAACCTTCGAACGCTCCCCGATCAGATTCACATTCTTCACATATCCTTCGTAGAGCGCGAAGTGATTTGAGAGCAGCGTATCCGAAAATCCTTCGAGGCCGAGAAGATGCTTGTAATCCTTTGGCGTATACGCGGCCATAGGTATGTGTGTTAGATTTTTCCTACGAGATCGATGCCCGGCTTGAGCGTCTTCTCGCCCGGATGCCACTTGGCTGGGCAGACCTCGCCGCCATGCTCACGAACGAACTGGGCAGCCTCGATCTTCCGGATAAGCTCCTTCGCATCGCGGCCGATATTGTTGGCGTGCACTTCGAATGCCTGCAGTACTCCGTCCGGATCAATCACAAACGTCCCACGTCGTGCCAACCCGCGATCGCCACCCTCTTCAATATAGACACCGAAATACTGCGCAAGCTCTCCAGCCGGATCAGCGACCATCGGATAGGCGATCTTCTTGATCGCTGCGGAGTGATCATGCCATGCCTTGTGCGCGAAGCGTGTATCCGTGCTCACCGAGAAGATCTCTACGCCGAGCTCCTGAAACTTCGCATAATGATCAGCGAGATCCTCGAGTTCTGTTGGGCAGACAAATGTGAAGTCCGCTGGATAGAAGAAGAATACCGCCCACTTCCCCTTGAAATCAGAGAGGTGCGCCTGACTGAACGTCTCGTCCTTATAGATGTCGAGCTCGAAGTCTGGAACCGTCTGGCCGATCACCGGAGACACGCCAAATGTGGAGCATCCGCCGCAATTGCATTCGTCTTGATACATATGTTTTTCTTTACGATATTACCCGTGGGGTCTCTCCATCATACGCATGGAAAAATACCCTGTCAAACATCCGCTTCTGGAGCGAAGAATCCAATCAGTTTTTTATGCTCGCATACATTTTTCAACTATATATTGTATGTATGTGTCGAAATGACACACAAGACAGAAAACTTGATAGCATCAGAAAAACAGCCTCGACAAGTACCCATCGATTTGCATTCGCAGCCAAAATCCTGTACAGAGACTATACAGATATACCCTATGGAAACAACCCCTCTCATCACCGTATCGGTCAAACGCAGCGGACAGGACAAACGTTTTGACGCCGCCCTCTTCGCGCTGCTCGAAAAGGAGTTTCCGGGACGGTTTTCCCGATCTTCCGTCGGCAGGGTCATCCGGGAAGGCCGGGCCTTTCGCAATGGTTCCCTTGCCAAGCCGAGCACGCCCGTCTTCCAGGGTGACATCCTCTCCATCGAGGCGGATACCACATCAGAAGACGCTCCGCTCCAGCCGAATACAGATATCCAGACCGTCATCCTCGCTGAAACAGCCGATTATATAGCCATAGACAAGCCAGCTGGCCTCCAGGTCCACCCAGGAAACCATGATACCGGCGATACGCTCGCGAACTGGATCATCGCCACCTACCCAGAAACAGCCGCTTTCGGAGAAGATCCGCTCCGGCCAGGCATCGTCCACCGGCTCGACCGCGATACGTCCGGCGTCATGATGATTGCAAAGACAGAAAAAGGCTTTGATGAGCTAAAACACGTCTTCCATGACCGCCTGGCTGAAAAGACCTATATCGCGCTCGTTTCTGGCCATCTCTCCGAACAATCAGGAACTATCGATCGGGCGCTCGGCCAACGGAGCGGCGAATTGCGCCGCCGGACGGATGACGGGACGATTCCGAATGCCCGGCCAGCTCTCACTGATTATCGGGTCATCGCCCGCTATGCCGACTGCGACTTGGTCGCCGCTATGCCAAAAACAGGCCGCACCCACCAGATCAGAGCCCATATGGCCGCTCTCGGCCACCCCATCATCGGAGATCACCTCTACTCGAACAAGCTTTCACGGCAAAAAGATGTTCTTTCTGCTCCTCGCCATATGCTCCATGCCTGGCGCCTTTCTTTGCCTCTATTCGGCCAAAAAGTAGCTCTCGAAGCCCCATTGCCAGAGGATTTCCGAAAAGTGATGAAAAGTATTGACGAAACACGGGAGACAAGCTATGATGACGAGGCCTTAGAAAGCCTGCTTTTGTCCTGAGGCTTTTCTTTTTTTCAGTTTCCAGATAGTAGATTATCCTTTTATCAGCGAGAGTATGCACCAGAAGCTCATATCGTTCAACAAGAAGCAGCGTGAACCGATCTCTGTTCCTGATATCCAGGCCGGCGACGTCGTGAAGATTCACCGCAAGATCAAAGAAGGTGGCAAGGAGCGCACCCAGGTCTTCCAGGGTACCATCATCGCTATCAAGGGTGGCCAGAGCTCTTCCAAGACCATCACGGTCCGCAAGGTCTCTTCCGGTGTCGGCGTTGAGCTCGTTCTTCCGCTCGCTTCGCAGCAGATTGAGAAGATCGAGTTCGTGAAGCGCACTCGCGCCCGCCGTGCCAAGCTCTACTTCGTCCGCACCAAGTCCGTGAAGACGCTTTCCAAGAAGCTCAAGGAAGTGGCAGTGAAGGCCGGATTGGTCGCCGCTCCGGCAGAAGAAGTGATCGAAGAGGCTCCGGTAGCTGCTGAAAAGCCAGTAGTCGAGGAAGTTGTTGAGAAGACCGAGGTCTAGTAATAGAGCCTCCCACCTGCCCACAAAGGTAGACAGACGGAATTGGTGGTGCAGAAAGCAAGAAATACGGTACAATCAGATTACGATGAGAGAAAATGTCTGAGAAGGCTCAGACACACCTGCCCAGGTGGCGGAATTGGTATACGCGCTAGCTTGAGGTGCTAGTTCTCGCAAGGGATTGGAGGTTCGAGTCCTCTCCTGGGCACAAGTGAATGAAGTGAACGCCGTGGCCAGAGTAAGCCAACTGCTTGGCTTACGAGGGAGGCGAGAAAGCCGGAGCGATATCCACGCGAGTGGACCGCGAGGCGGGGTCGACAGCTCGCATAAGCGAGACTGGTGACCGAGTCCTCTCCTAGGCACAAAATGAACAAAGTGAATGGATTGTGCCCCGGAAGCAGGCCAACTCTTGCCTACCGGCAGGCAGGGCTTGGCCTGCGGAGGACGAGAAAGCCGCAGTGCTGCGTGAGTTTCCGCCGAAGGCGGAAGGCGAGCGCCACGAGGCGGGGTCGCGAGAAATTTCCGTCAGGAAATTTACTTGTGACCGAGTCTCTCGTTTCTACGCACGCTTAGCTCAGTTGGTTAGAGCACCTCGTTTACACCGAGGGGGTCCAAGGTTCGAATCCTTGAGCGTGCACAGTACCTATAAAATATGCCGAGGTAGCTCAGTGGTAGAGCAGAGGACTGATTTTCGGTCACTCCTGTAGTAATACAGGATGTATGCATCGGGTGAACTCGAGGAAACCTACGTTTCTAGCAATAGGAATATGGCAATCTCGATCCAAGCCTCAGTGGGATAAAGTTCTGAGGAAGGTGTAGAGACTAGCAGGTGAGCCCCAACAATAATCCTGCAACAGCGCCCGACTTCGCACTCCTTTCGAGGAACGAAGATGAAATAGTCCGATCCTTGGGGAAACCCAAGACAAATAAGAGGAAAATCCTTGTGTCGGCAGTTCAATCCTGCCCCTCGGCACAGAAGACAGTTAGCAGTTAACAAATAGCAGACAACGGGACTGTAGCTCAGTGGTAGAGCGCGCGGCTCAAGAAGTTCATTTCAAATTGTGTTGCGGGTTGTGTAATTCAGCATGACAATTGTTGCAAACAAGCAGACACTTGTTCACTTCTTCGTCAATATGGGATTGCTTCCGATTTGAAAGGGATCTCATATCGAGTTGAAAGCTTTTTTCTTTCGGATCAAGGTGATGGAAAGTCAGTGCGGCAAGGTTTTTGTTATAGCCGCAAACTGAACATTTCCCACCGAATCGTTTCAAAAGCGACATCTTTCTCTCCAAGCCCCTGGCTTGTTGGGATTGATACGATTGATGAAGCTGATTCTTACAAAAGGGCGAGCAAAAGACTGTTTGTCTGCCAGACAATTCCTTGCTACACACGACACAAGTTATGAGTTTTTTCATAACTTTATGATAACACAAAATGAATGGATCTAGCAGGGCTGCTTAGGAAGTAATTCCTAAGTGATACTCTGTCAAACTCGGGGAAATCTAAACGGTGAGCAGTTTCATCCGCATGACAATCCCGAGCCAAGCCTCATCCATCAGGTGAGGAAGGTGTAGAGACTAGACGGCAGACACCCGTAATTCGGGTGAAGGGATAGTCCAGCTCACAAATTTGAAAGAAGTTGCGAAAGCAATAGTGAGAAGCATAACCGCTTGGTCGTTGGTCCGATTCCAACCAGTCCCACAAAAACCCCTCCCCCATTGACCTGGGCGGGTTTTTTTGCCAAAATGTCCTAGTGAGCTGCGGGTATCGTATAGCGGCTATTATGTGACCTTGCCAAGGTCAAGATACGGGTTCGACTCCCGTTACCCGCTCCAGTAAAGTAAAAGGAATGACCTCGCGTTATTCCTTTTTACTTTTTTAGTGGTAACGGGAGGAGAAGGGCGCGAGTCGGAAGCGAGCGAGCGCAGCTTCCTGTGTGTAGCGCCCAGGCTTTTTGTCAGAGCAAAAAGGACTCCCGTTACCCGCTCCAAGCAACAAAAACAACCTCTGGAGAGGTTGTTTTTGTTTTTCTGCTACACTATATATATGTTCAATCTCTCACCAGAGGAGCTCAAGATCCTCAAACCCCTCTCGACGCCACAGAAGATCCAGGACTTCCTGGATGCTTTGCCGAGCAACCTCTCCCGCTATAGCGACTCCTGCTCTTCTCCGCGCATGGCACTCCGGCACGGCCGCGCCCACTGTATTGAAGGCGCCTTCATTGCAGCTACCGCGCTGTGGCTCCATGGCGAGCGTCCGCTCCTCCTCGACCTCAAAGCGAAGCGACCGGACTTCGACCATGTCGTCGCCCTCTTCAAGCAAAACGGCTACTGGGGCGCCATCAGCAAATCCAACCACCCTGTCCTCCGCTATCGTGATCCTATCTACCGGACCGTCCGCGAGCTTGCTCTCTCCTATTTCCACGAGTACGTATTCGTGAAAACAGGAGAAAAGACTCTGGAGAGCTATTCTCGGCCTTTCTCGCTCAAGAGATTCGGCACTGCCTGGATGACCTCCGAACGCCACCTCTGGGATATCGCTCAAGCCCTCGATGACTCCCCTCACTCTCCCCTGGTTCCGGAGAGCCAAAAACGCCTCATCCGCACCGCTTCGACCATAGAAAAACAAGCCGGGGCACTGACCGAATGGGATCGAAGCGATCCGAGGACATAATCCACACAATCACTGTATTGCTCGTGTATAAGTTACTAAATGTCTTAAAATAAGCCATTTTTTATTTAACAACTCATATACGCCTGTTTTTGGCTCAAACAAGCACCTTATATCTTAATATTTGCTTCAAATAAGCCAAATACTTACATTTTACCATTGACGGATTTCTTATTTTGTGCTAACATAGGCGGTTGGCTGAAAAGCCAGCCCGTACCCCTTCCGAGGGACTGCGGCTTATACGTAAGGGCAACCTATGCGTTTTCAGAAGGACCTCCTTCTTATCAGACTCGTCATCGGACTGGTTTTCCTCAATATAGACATCACCGACGCGAACGCTATGGCGTTCCACACCGAGCTTCCGCTCGCGACTACCGTCAAGACAGCCTACGACTTCAAAAACGACCCTTTCCTCATCGATTGGACCTTCCGTACGGAAGACACCGAGCAGGCTATCGAGCCCGCCCAGATGAGCAAAGAGGACAAGCTCCTCGCCCACTGGAAGGAAAAGCAGGCCCATCTCTGGACTGCCCTTCCGGAAGGACAGTTCACTATCAACGCCTCTGCCTATACGGCCGCGGCTGATGAGTGTGGTAAAAGCGACGGAGTCACCGCTTCCGGCATCAAAGTGACCGAGAAACGCACCCTCGCCTGCCCGCCCAACTTCCCATTCGGTACCAAAATCGCCATCGAGGGTATGGGCGAATTCCGTTGCGAAGACCGCGGCGGCGCCATCAAAGGCAACAAGATCGACATCTACATGGAGACCAAGAAAGAGGCTTTCTCCTTCGGTCGCCGCAACCTCATCGCCCAGGTCGTGAAGTAATACTGCCTGATCAGAAAAGCGCCCCATCCGCCAGCCGGCGGAGGGCGCTTTTTGATTTCATAACCCATTGCGAATCATTGCGAATTATCCTAAAATTGCAGTATAGGACATAACCTCTTTTATATGGGAATAAAATACAAAGTAAACGAGGACTTCTTCAAAAAATGGTCCCAGGAAATGGCTTATACGCTCGGATATATCTACGCCGACGGCAGCCTCGAGTACGCCCCTCGCCTCCGAGGAAGATACCTCCGCGTCTCTAGTGTGGAAAAAAGAAATATCGAGAAGATAAAAGAATGGATGGATTCAGAACATACAATAATCACCAAGAAGCCAACGTCAAAGAACGGAAAGACTGGGTACTTGCTACGAATCGGGAGTCATAAGATCTATAACGATCTAACGAAACTGGGATTGTATCCAAATAAATCATTGACCGTGAAATTTCCCTCTATTCCTAAAGAATCTCTCTGCCACTTCGTTCGCGGATATTTCGATGGTGATGGCTGCGTCAGACTATCGACAGCAAAGGGAGTCTTTCAGAAGCTCAGCACTGTATTTACAAGCGGAAGCAAAGCATTTTTACAAGATCTGGCTATCCAATTACACTCTGCCGCCAACACAAAACAGCTGAGTGTCTACAATGGCCATCGGTCTTATATGCTTTCCTATTCGACAAGTGATAGTATTAGGCTTTTTAAGTTTTTTTATGGAAAAGCGAAGATTCCTATCTTTTTGGAAAGAAAGGCCGCAATTTACGGCGAGTATTTCCAGCTGAAGCCAGAAAGGCTTGATAAAAAGGCAAAAAGTGTACTACAATGCTTAAGTTAACATAGGTATTGGTCCGATGGCCGAGTGGTTAGGCAAAGCTCTGCAAAAGCTTTTACAGCGGTTCAATTCCGCTTCGGACCTCAAGTATTCTCAAAAAATAGGGTCAGTGGTGGAACTGGCATACACGCGACACTTAAAATGTTGTGCCTGTAAAGGCTTGTGGGTTCGAGTCCCACCTGACCCACAAAAAAACCGGGTTCATGCCCGGTTTTCGTTTTTCTTCTTGATCTTCGCGATCACTCCAGGGATCTTCTTAAAATCCTCGATGAGCGTCTGACGCAATCCGCCATTGTAGAGTGCGGCCGCCGGATGGTAGAGCACGAAAAACATCTGCTCGCCGATATCATCAAATGTCCGACGGAATACCTGTCCGTGTACTTCGGAAATCTTCTCGCCCGGGACGAAGTGCTCCATCGCATGCCGGCCGAGTGTCACGATGACTTTCGGACGGATGACAGCGATTTGCTCATGGAGCCAGGGCATGCACGCCGCTATCTCTTCCGGCAGCGGATCACGATTCTCCGGCGGACGATACTTCACGACATTGGTTATATAGATATCCTCGCGCTTAAGGTTGATCGTCACCAACATCTCAGAAAGAAATTTTCCTGCTGCTCCGATGAACGGCCTCCCCTCTTCGTCTTCTTTTTTTCCTGGCGCCTCACCGACGAACATGATCTCTGCTTCCGCGCTGCCATCACCCGGCACCGCCTGCGTGCACTGCTCGCGAAGCGCACACACGCACTCGCGCACCCACTTCTCATTCACAGCATCAAGCGCCTGTTGCTTATCCATATCAGACACATTATGAATCGAGCTCAGGATTTCCGGCAAGATGTCTTTTTAAGAAAAAGAAATTGTCTGAGACGCTCTTGTTTCTCGAAAGATTTCCTTTGGCCGTAGAGAGGGAGGGAAATGTTTCGTAAGAAACAAGAGCGGTGAGTTTTTCTTTTTCTTCAAAAAGAGTTTCTTGCTGGGAATCCAAACGTCACCCATCCAAATTTTATGCGATAGCGAACCCCCGCTCCGTCTCTATGATACTACCAGGAATCTCAAAGCCACTCGCGAGACGATGTCCGCCGCCACCAAACTGCGCTGCAATCGCCGACACATCCACACCGTGCTGCTCCATCGAACGCAAGCTCGCGCGCACGATGCCCCCATCACGTTCCGAGAGCACCATCGCGAACTTCGCATCCGGCACCGCCGAGAGAATAGACGCGACCTGATAGATATCATCCACCGATGCCTGGGCATCCTCGACATCCCTCTTTGTCACCGCCGTCACAAGCATACCATTCTCCGGATTGAGCTTCGCCTTCTCAAATGCCTTCCCCCACAACTTGAGGGCTGCGATATTCTGATGTGCGAAAATCGTCTGCGAAATCTTGGTGAGCGGCGCGCCGCGTTTCATGAGATCCGATGCGATCTCCATCACGCGCGGCGACAGACTCCCATGCTGGAAGCCGCCGGTATCGAAGATGATCCCCATGAGGAGCTTCGTCGCCATCGACTTCGAGATGTTCGCATCGACTGAACGAAGGAAAAGATAGACGAGTTCGGAGCTCGACGAGTACGCGGTATCGATCACGATCACATCACCGCGCACCGATATGTCGGGATGATGATCGATGAGCACAATCGCCTGATCCTCAGAGAATCGTCCGACGATCGTATCAAATCCCCTATCGACACTATCGCATGCGATCACGGCATCGTAGCTCGCGAGATCGAGCTGGTCAGGATGAAAGAATGTTTCCTTCGCAAGCGATGAGATCACATCCGGAAACGGATCAAGACAGGCGACATCAGCATGTTTGCCACTCAACCGAATATATTCCGCCAGCGCAGTATTCGATCCGACCGCATCAGGGTCTGGCCGATTATGCGCCACAAGGAGTACGCGCTCGGATTTCGAGATGATGTATTCAATGGTGCGAAACTCTTTCTCGAAACTCTGCATACGTATCGGATACTTCAAAATATTTCTTTGAGAAGCTTCTCGACTTTATCAGCCTCTTCTTCGGTCCGATCGATCTCAAAAGAGAGCTTTGGCATCGGCCGCATGTAGAGCTTACTGTAAAGCTTCCTCTGGATTCCAGGAAGTTCCTTCTTGAGCGTCTCAGTAACATAGTGGATTTCTGTCTCAGGGAAAACACTGACGAACATACGAGTGTAGCGGAGATCCTTCGATGTGTCAACCTTCGCGATCGTCGCAAAGACGCCCGGCTTGAAGGAAAGCTCCTTTTCCATGATTTCCGCCAGATGTTTGCGGATCAGCTCATTGACCTTGGTGACGCGGAGTGATGACATATATGTGGATAACAGTGTACAAACGTCTTTTTTGGCTTATATTGTGCCCTCGAGAGGAATCGGACCTCTATTTACTCGTTAGGAGTGAGTCGTTCTATCCATTGAACTACAAGGGCGAAGACGCATACTACCACGTCTCATTCATCTTATCAATGCTTACGTGTTAAGTAAAACAAAAAATCCCCAAATAAGGAGATTTTCGCGACAACGCCTGATTTTCCGAAAACAGTGTGGACCATGCCGGAACACTCACTACGCCCCTTCGATAAACTCGGGGTGCGTTCTATAGGGCTTCCCTGCCCGAAGTGCTACATCGTTGCAGGCGGGCGCCCTCTAGTCCTCTCCGCCCAGCTGGCGGATCGGTCACCCCGAACGGGAAACTCCCGTTTCCTCGACTCGATTCGAGTCGAAGCGGGCCGACCCCTGCCTACCGGCAGGCAGGCCTTCCCTATTCGACCCCGTCAGTGTGGACCATGCCGGATTCGAACCGGCTACCTCTTGCATGCCATGCAAGCGCTCTACCAATTGAGCTAATGGCCCGTTATTGGCTACATGAGTAGCATTTTAGCAATGTGTTTTAATTCAAGATCAATAGAAGAAGAAAAGTAGTCAACGCGACATACGCCTCTGTAATCGGCTTTTCTTGACTTTTTACCAATGGTTCTCTTATCAATCCTTGCTTTGTAAAACTGACTGCGAGAGACGGCTGTAATTTTAGACCAAATATTCTCTAAAGATTCTACGTCTTGATCTGCTCTGCATTGAACCGTAATTCTGAACTTTGACTCATCAATCTCATAACATTCTCGCATAAGGCGCATAAAAAGTCCAATGATGGATGGGTCTGAGTTACCAAACATAAGGGCTCCCCTTGGTGATTTGGAGCCTTCTGCTAGATAGAGAACTGCCAATGTAATTTTTCGGGAATCTTTGCTGGTTTTAAAAAAATTAATAAGCGAATTATTTTGTGAATTAAGTTTTTCTACTAGAACTAAACGGTCCTCTTTTTTCTTTTCTAGAGCCATAATTCTAGATTTTTCAAGATGAAGTTTATTCATATTCTTCATCTTCAAATAGTATTCTTCTGGCAGTTTAACCTTACTGCACCAGCTAGAAAGCGTGCTTTTTGAAATAATAACACCTAAAATATCACTAATCTCACTATATGTTCTCCCTTGCGAACGGAGATGCTGAGCTCTAATTTTGATGGAATATAATTTCATAGATTTATTGTACCATAGAACTACTCCATGTGTAAATAAGTTAGGTTCATTTTTTAAGATGAGACTTTCTTGCTCAACTATTTACTAATTGTTCCACGTGGAACAATTCCGATACTAGTCACCCTATCAGAACAATCCAGAATATCTTTTAAACGATACTTTCCTACTTGAAAGTAAAAATCATGCCATTAGGCTAATCTGTAAGCCAAAAATACGCACGGTCCAGCCCGCGTCATCACAATGTTCCACGTGGAACATATTACACTCCATAATAATTAATCATCTGTTCCACGTGGAACATTCAAAAAAACCAGTAGCGGATAACAATGAGACAACGAGATTGTTCCACGTGGAACAATTTAAAAAAATACCTCCGTATCTACGTGACAGCAAAAAATTAGCGTATCGATGTTCCACGTGAAACATACTCATATATACAGACTTGTTCCACGTGGAACAAAATACCCACTATGAACAATCATGGGTCTTGAGGATCCTTAAAAGATAAGCGATTGCTATGGAGCCACAGAAAGCATATTCTAAAACATCCTATGTTCCACGTGGAACATACATCAAAAAAACAGCCAGCCTGAAATATCCCTTATCCTCGTTTTCAAATATACTTTCCTTTCAAAAAGTCTAAAAATACTGTTTTTTGGCTTATGATAGGTACGTAAGACACAAAAATACTAGTTGTTCCACGTGGAACATGCCAAAATTCCATACCAATGTTCCACGTGGAACATTTTTAAAAAAACGATATCCTTGAGGCGTCTCACAATGTTCCACGTGGAACATATGTGTTTTTTGAAAAACAGTCTCAAAACGATCCATCCCATACAAAGGTTCGCCAGAACAGCTGCGCCTCTACTTATCGCGATACATTGTTCCACGTGGAACAATGTATCATTACAATACATGGATAAGGGAAAGATGTTCCACGTGGAACATATCTACCGAATACCCACTCCATGAACATTAAAAATTATCCTTTTGCCAGAACTTTCTTCTTTGAAAGTTAGAAATTTGTATATTTTGGCTTATATTAAATATTTATGTTAATAATGTTCCACGTGGAACATGCTAACACAATCAAATCTTATCGTGCTTGAAACATATTTTAAAAAATGTTCCACGTGGAACATTTAAACAAGTCACCAAAAGATCGGGTATTTCGCCAGGGGATTATGTTCCACGTGGAACATAGCCATCATTATTAAAAACTCAAATATACAAATATCCTATATATCATACTAATAATTGACAGAATGGACTGCTGTAAAATGTTCCACGTGGAACATCTTATATCACTTTTTCTCTACATTATTGACATATATACTATATTGTAGTATAATAATGCTCTGTCTACTATATACATGCTACCAAGATGATTTTCATTATTAACAAACGCTGGCCATCTGCGAGTTCTACGCGAGCTTAACAAAAGACACTGAGCCCCAACACAAGCCTTGGATCTAATCCCTCTCCGCCTCTGGCAGAGAGTATTGACCAGATTTTACCTACGCTCCTCCGCCAGCTGGCGGACGGAAACGAGAGTAAAATCTTGTTTCGCTCGCTTTGCTCGATAATTAAAAGACGGTGCTGGGCAGGTGCTTATCGAAAGGGGCTCGTGTCTTTCTACTACATCCGATCAGCAGCGAGCTCCCTACGTCTCGACTTCGCAGCCCTCGTTATTGTGGCACGCCTAGCCAATGTATTCGATATCATCCTCTTGGGCCTAATACACAAGGCTCGGTTTTTTTAAAACAACTTCATACCCCGTCCCGCCTACTAATCATCACTCGCAGTCTGACATAATCGTAAAATTGATACACACAGAAAAATATGTTATACTTTCATTGTAAAAACAAGTAGCGACTCTTATGAGCCGTAATGTTTCTTCTAGTACTGTCGGATCCGATGCGCGAGTGTCCCTTTTTGTATTTTCCAGCCTGCTTGTTTTTAGTGCAGTTTTTTTTATTTTTTCCGGAAGCGCTTCCGGGACATCAAATATTTTCCAAGATACCGACCAGGACGGCTTGAGCAACGATGAAGAGAAGCTCTATGGGACCGACCCGAACAATCGGGACAGCGATAATGATGGGTATGGGGATGGAGTAGAAGTAGAAAGCGGATACGACCCTCTCAAGAAAGCCCCTGGAGATAAAATTACCCAAGAAGAATCGACCACTGCTACCATCTCACCAGCTGCTACCAATGATACTGCTACGTTGACTGACCGGGTGTCGAGCGAAATTGCTGCGGCGTTAAAGTCATCGGAAAGCGCCGAAGAACCGCTCACTATGGAACAGCTTAGCTCGTCTGTTCAGGAAATTCTCAGTGAAAACACTCAGGAAATTACGTTGCCGGATATCGATGCCAGTACCATAAAAATCAAGAAGGTTTCAAAAAAACTTTCCGAAAAAAAACGCGAGGAGCAAGAGCGTGAAGATATCCTCGAGTATCTCACCGTGATGTCATATCTCGTTGCGAATAATTCACCAAAAGCATTCCACGAGGAAAGCGAGCTTGAGGATCTCGCTTCATCAATATCAAGCGAATCGCTGACCGCACTGACCACTGGCAACCTATCCTACATCAATCAGCTCGCTGAAAAAGGAGAGAAGATTCTCAACGAAACGCGTGACATCGAAGTGCCTGAAACAATGCTTGATACGCACGTCAAAGCTCTTAGGATTGCAACTTATGCCGTCAACCTCAAAGACTCGTCAGCATCGGTGCAAAACGATCCTCTCGGGCAAATAGCGCTACTCTCAAAAACACAAGGACTGATCGGTGCCGCTTCATCACTTGGAGAAGAAATCCAGGGAAGGCTCTCAGGATACGGAATCAAGAATATCCCAATCAGCCTCTGAATACTATGCGGCTATCGCAAAAAAACAATCTTTTCATGCGAATACCCCGAGCGGTTCTGTTTTCTAGCTGCCTTGTCATCATAATCGGCTTCGCTCCAAATGCTTCTGCTGGCGTTTGGGGAGAAACATTCTCAGCTACCATATGGAAGCAGGTGATGGAAGTCGCCTACACGCAAATACAGGGCATGATGCTAGGAGCCCTCAAATCAGCAGCCATGCAAGCTCTTAATCAGCAAGTAAACCAATTGATTGGCGGTTCATCTTCCAGCAAAGCTTTATTTATCACGAACTACGAGACCTTCCTCTACCAGGACCCGCTCCAAAAAACCAACCTCTACATGAACGATTTCTTTACGCTCACAACACGCGGGAAGGGAGCTTCATCAAACTACATCAGCTCAGGAACTGGGGCGTTTAGCAATTATGCCGGACATATTGTCGATATCGGGAAAAAATCAACTATCAATCAGACTGTGCCAACATATGATCTCGACAATTACTGCGATATTCCGGGAGAAATCACGTCCTTCCAATGCTTCTCGGGTATGTTTAAAAATCCGATGAATAATGATTTCGGATCTTCGCTGATATTTCAATCTGCATACCAAAGCCAATCCATAAAAAACCAGCGTATAGCCGAAGTCGAAGCGCAATCATCAGGGTTCCTCGGCTCAAAAAAGGGGAATCAAGTCGTCGCGCCAGCAGGGACTATCGAGGCTATGGCTGGAAAGGTACAGAATATAGGGAGCGACCTCATCGCATCCGCTACGAACCCCGGGGAACTCGTCTCGAGCGCCGTCGCCGCCATGGCATCGCAAATGATCAATCGACTCGTACAGCAAGGCATCGGACAAGCGCAAGCCAACATGCAACGGGAGATTTCTAACGTTTCAAGCGAAATAAACACATCCAGAAGTGACGCTATGCGCAATAGCGGTCCGGGAGCGGTCTTTTCTCCGGTCATGGCCCAACGGACATCGGTGCGTATCAATCCGAACACTCCTGCACCGCCAGTTGCTTCATCGACCATATCGCCTTGTTCCGGATTCGGCGGCTCTTCCGGAAGTTGTGCTCCGGCAGCAACGTGTACAAACGGATACAGCGAGTCTGGTTGTGGCAGCGGTCTCGTCTGCTGCTACAATCCGCCAGCGGGAACTGGCCTCGCTGTCGGCTTGCCATGTTCCTCATACGGGAAAGCTTCAACGTGCCAAAAATCATCTTCATGCAGCCATGGATATACGATTGGTGGTTGTGAAGATGGACTTGTCTGCTGCTACAACCCGTGATTCTTTCTCAAAGGACACCCATAACGGGTATTGGACCCGATTTTACCTGCGCTCTCTTCGAGTCTGAGCCTCAGAGTCGATGACCGCTCGGAAACGAGAGCAAGCTCTCGTTTCACTCCCTACACTTGGTAATCAAAAGCGCCCCGAGCTTGTCGAAGGGCGCTTTTGTATATATGGTGGGTGATACTGGATTCCCTGGCTGCTCGCCTCGATGAGGCATCGGGCGAAGCGGTCCGACAGGCAGGGAACCAGTGACTTCATCCCTCACTTGAATACCTTACGGGTGGGTCTGCCCAGATTCGAACTGGGGACCTCTACAATGTCAATGTAGCGCTCTAACCAACTGAGCTACAGACCCGAAAAATAAAGGTATTCAAGTGAGGGATCAATGTGACGCTCTACTAACCCCAGCCCAAGGCTGGTCCGCCTCGGGCGGAAACTGAGCTCATCACTCCGAAAACTTACGCCGCCGGCATGCTCGGATCGAGCACGTGTTCACCGGAAGCGAGCTTTTCACTATCCCTTTCTGAAGCAAGATCCTCAAAAAATCTCAAGGAAAGCGCTTGGTCGAAGACCATGAACCAGACAAACCCGATAAACCCGATACCGAGGACTATCTGCTCAGAAAAAGGCACCAAACCGACTTTCATGAAAAGGGAACTAGTACCCAGCATAGCGGCATTCAGGAAAAAAGTAAAGACTGCCGCTACCGCTATGGAGAATATCCAGAAGCCGAGGCTTCTTAGAAAAAACTTCGAGAAAAGCGCCGCGCCGCGATCCACTGAGGAGCGGAGTCTAAGCGGCGAAAGCAGGTGATAGAACAATCCATACTGCCGAATGAACGAGATGACAAGCGCGACAGGAAGAAACGCGACGATGCTCAAGAGAGCTGCTCCTTCGAAGGCTCCACGATTACTCAAAAGCGCGAGGAGCGGTGGGGCCGCGAAGATGAACGCGAGCACACAGAGCGCCGCTCCGGCCGTCACATCCACAGCGAGCGTCTTGATAAAACGGCTGATCATCTCGCCCATCCTGAAGCCCATCCTGCGAGTAGAAAGCGCTGCGATCAGGTTGGCCTGACCGAACGCATGCGCAAGGAGCAGAAGGAGAAACCCACCCGTAGCGATAGCTGTGTGCTCGACCCAAAAATCCCTCAAGGCCAGAGCGGCGCCCCCAGAAGCCGGCTGTTGCCAAAGAGCCTGCGCGACAAGCTGCTCCGCCATCATGCCGGAAGCGACCAGCATGCCGAAAAAGAGCGTCGGCGCTTTAGGCGTTGATGCCTTCCACGCCTGCGATACGAGTTCGGAAAACGGAGCCTTCTCCATCATAGTCCCGATATATGATCAGACAGCAGCAGGGGTCTTGCCGACAATCCGATCGAATTCATCCTTCTCAAGCGTCTCCTTCTCAAGGAGCGTCTGAGCAATTGTATCGAGCAAAGCACGCTTCTCAACAAGGATATCCATCGCGCGCTTGAGAGCACCGTCGACAAGATGCGATACCTCGGCATCGATATCCTGTGCGGTCTTCTCGGAATAATCCCGTTCCTCGTGCATCTCACGACCGAGAAAGACGAGCTCTTCCTTCTTGCCGAAGGTACGGGCGCCGAGACGGCTCATGCCATACCGAGTCACCATGCCGCGCGCCATCTGCGTCGCGCGTTCGAGATCATTCGACGGGCCGGTTGTCGTGTCGTTGAAGATAAGCTTCTCGCTCGCATACCCACCGAGAAGTACCGCCAACTCATCGAGGAAATATTCTCTCGAATGAAGCATCTTGTCCTCTTCTGGGACCGCCAGCGTATACCCGCCTGCATGGCCGCGGGAGATGATGGAAACTTTCTGGATCGGGTCAGCATTCACGAGGCTCGTGCCGACGAGCGCGTGGCCGCCCTCATGATACGCGATGATCTCCTTTTCTTTCTTGTTGATAGCGCGGCTGCGGCGTTCCGGACCGAGGATAACCTTCTCGATAGACTCAGTCAGCTCATCCATACCAATCGTCTTGTGTTCACGACGGGTCGCGAGAATCGCACCTTCGTTCACGAGGTTGGCAAGGTCGGCACCAGAGAATCCTGGCGTGCGTTCAGCCAGGCGGCGGAGTTTCACATCTTCTGCAAGCGGCTTTCCCTTCACATGGATCGCGAGAATCTGCTCTCGTTCATTGATATCGGGCAAGTCCATCGTGACGCGCCGATCGAAGCGTCCTGGGCGGAGCAGCGCTGGGTCAAGAACATCAGGGCGGTTGGTCGCTGCGATGACGATGACGCTCGTGTCCGTCTCAAAACCATCCATCTCGACTAGGATCTGGTTGAGCGTCTGCTCACGTTCATCGTGCCCGCCACCGAGACCGGCACCGCGATGGCGGCCGACAGCATCGATCTCATCGATGAAGACGATGGCCGGAGCACTCTTCTTCGCCTGCTTGAAAAGATCGCGCACGCGGCTCGCGCCAACACCGACGAACATCTCCACGAACTCGCTGCCGCTGATATTGAAGAAGGGGACACCGGCTTCGCCAGCGACCGCCTTGGCCATGAGCGTCTTGCCGGTGCCGGGAGGGCCGAGGAGCAACACCCCCTTCGGGATCTTCGCTCCCATATTGAGGAACTTCTTCGGATGCTTGAGGAACTCAACAATCTCCTCGAGCTCGGTCTTCGCTTCTTGCGCGCCGGCCACATCCTTGAACATAATCCGCTTCTTCTTGTCTTTCGGGTCAAGCATGCGAGCCCGGCTCATACCGAATGACATCGCCTGCGCGTTGCCACGCTGCGCCTGGCGCATCATGAACCAGATGAACGCCGCAATCAGGATGAAGGGGAGGAGAAACGGTAAAATGGCTGCCGCCCAAAACGACGCGCCGGATTCTTCCTTGATATCGATGCTCACGCCCTTGAGCTTTTCCTTATCAACGCCATAATTGCCGAGCGTCTCGGTAAGCGAGCTCTCAGACTCCTTGTTTGCCTTCTGCTGTTTACCTTCCTCCACGAGCGCCACTTCGAGCGCATTACCGGAAACAGCTATCGATTTCACTTTACCCTGGTTGATCTCTTCTACGAGCTCAGAAAGCGAGACTTCGGCCGGCTTCTCCTCCGGAGACTGGTAGAGCACGAATATGCCCGAGATGAGGAGGAATATCAGAATGAACGTCGAGAGATTCTTGAGCATCTTTTCCATATGTTTCTGCAAAAATATCGATTAGTGGGCTGAATTGAGCAGTGTTACTGTATCACCTTTCCGCTCCAGTTTCAACCCTCGCACTGTGACGGATTGCGTTTTCTTCTTTTCGCTCCGCAGAGCCTTCAGCCATTCATCCATAACGCCTTTTTCCGGCATCTTCCCATCAGAAAACACCGCAAAAAGAGCCCGGAGCTCACGCAAGAGCAACGCCGGTGGCAAAGCAAGCGCTTCCGACCTTGAAAACGCCACTTTTCCAGCCTTCCAGGCAAGCGTAAGCGCCCCCTGTGAAGTCTTATTGGCCAGCTCATAATCAGAAGCAATGACCGCGGCAGAACGCGCCAGAACCTTACGGATATTCGGCTGGAAATCACGCTCGAGAAGTGGGATAAGCTCATGGCGGATCCTATTGCGCATGAACCGACGGTCTCCATTGCTTTCATCCTCGCGATAGGGGAGACCGCGTTCTTCGAGGTACTGGAGGATATCCTGCCGGCTCATGGATAAAAGCGGGCGGATGATAGCTCCACTTTGTGAGCGCATCGCGGCAAGCCCCTGGAGCCCGGCTCCGCGGAGCAGCCGGAGAAGCACTGTTTCTGCTTGATCGTCCTCATGATGGGCGACCGCCACTCGTCCGTACCCGAGTTTCTTGCGCAACCGCTCAAAAAACGCATATCGTTCATCACGAAGCGTCTCTTCAAGGTTCCCTTTCACAGTCTTTTTCGGGCGGAAGACCGTACAGGGGATATCATAAGCCGCCGCTCGCTCGCGGACCAGCACTTCATCCAAGTCTGACGCCGCACCACGCAGCCGATAATTCACATGTGCGATATGAAGTTGGAACGCCTGCTTTTCAGCCAGCGCAGCCAGTACATCGAGGAGACAGAGACTGTCTGGGCCACCGGAAACGCCGATAATGAGGCCTTCTCCTGGTTTCCACAAGGCCTGCGTATGGGCCGCATTCTGGACACGTCGTAAAAAAGCCCGCGCAAACGGCGAAAATACCCGCTTAGATCGCGGCGTGCTGCTTGATAATCGAGGCGACTTTCTCGATCGCTTCGTCAAGCTTTCCTTGCTCATTTTCGACGGTGTAGTCATAGATATCAGTATGTTTGAGCCATTCTTCCGTATATGCCATCCGCTCACGCATGAATGCTTCAGATGGGTTGTCTCGCCGGCGGATACGCTCTTCAAGGACATCGAGCGGGGCAGATATCATGATGGCTATGATGCCTGGGTAGAGCTTCTTCGCTGTTTCAACGCCTTTATACTCTATTTTCCAGATACCTATCTTCCCGGATTGCTCCAAACGGTCCAGTTCCTGTCTCGTTATACCGTACAGGTTACCATTGTATTGCTCGGCATGCTCCACGAACTCGCCCTGAGCAAGCCTCTGCTCGAATACTTCTTTCGACACGAAGTAGTACGGATTCCCGTCACTTTCGCCAGGGCGCATCGCCCTCGTCGTAGTCGTAACAGCTCTTTCCACTGGGAAAAGCTCAGAAATACCGTTTATTATCGAATCCTCTCCTGCTCCGGAAGGTCCGGAAATAATGAATACGTTTTGCATACTACTGCTTAGTTTTTGACTAAAAGTTACGTTTCCGGAAAGAAACTCTTTTTGAAGAAAAAGAAAAACTCGTCGCCCTTGTTTCCAACGAAGTATTTCCCTCATTCTTCACAGCCCAAGGAAATCCTTCGAGAAACAAGGGCGTCTCAGACAGTTTCTTTTTCTTAAAAAGACATCTTTCCAGAAACGCCTCTTGCTTTGTATCAAAACATCCGCCAAGTGGCGGATGTTTCTGCTATCTTAAGCCTCTTTTTCCTCCTTCTTCACCTTAGCGCCCTCCTTCACAGGCAGGAGGCCCATGCGGTGGCTCTTCGGCTCGATAGAGAGGATGGTCCAAGTGTAGGCCTCACCTTCCTTGAAGACTTCTTCGATACGCTTGCCAGGGTAGACATCCTGGAACTCGCTCACGTGCGCGAGGCCATGGATATCCTTGTCGAGATAGACGAACGCTCCGAAATGGTTGATCTTGTCCACCTTGCCCGGAACGATATCACCGACCTTGTACTTCTCGAGTACGCTCTCCCATGGGTCCTTCTTGAGCGCCTTCATCGAGAGAGAGATGCGGCTATCCTCAATACCGATGATCTTGGCCTGCACCGCCTCACCCGTCTTGATCATATCGCGCGGGTTATCGATGAGCTGCCAAGCGAGCTCTGAGATATGCACGAGGCCTTCGAGCTTCTCCATGCGACGCTTGCCGTCACCCTGCTCTGGAAGCGAGAACTTCACGAAGGCACCGAAATCGACGACACCACTCACTTCGCCGTCGACGACATCGCCGACGCGGAGGAGATTGATGAGCTCCTTCTCTTTTTCGCTCTGTGCAGCCTTTTCAGAAGCGATAAGCTTCTCGCTCTCGCGATCAGCATCAAGGATGCGGACCTGGATCTCCTGGCCAATAAGCTTCTTCAAAAGGTCGAGGATCTTGTTCTTGTCGCCATCCTCAACGCGCGGATAGTGCTCGCTTGAGAGCTGGGAAACCGGGATAAAGCCCGGGATGCCGTTGACCTCGATCATGAGACCACCCTTGTTGGCCTCGATCACCTTGGTGCCGATCACCTCGCGGCCGGTCAGCTTGCGTTCGATATCCTCCCACGACTTCTCATACGACGCTTCGCGGATAGACAGCTCGATATAGCCATCCTCGTTCTCATAATCCATGAGAGTCGCGCTCACTGTCGTGCCGACTTTCAGCTTGCCCTCCGGTCCGAGACCATCACGCATCTCTTTGCCCAGCACGATACCAGTGCCCATCGGGCCAAGGTCAACCAAAGCCGAGCTTGGGGCGACAAATACCACCGTACCCTGCACGACATCGCCGATGCTTGGGATTTCTACAACATGCTTCGTCAAAAGCTCTTCCATCGGGGAAAGGCTTGTTTCAGCTATTTCCTGTCCTGTCTTCGTCATATATTTCTTCTCTCTTGCGCGGAAACCGGGAAACCGTGCGTTATTGAGTTAAAAACCGGATTTTTATCTTCAAAAAGCAAAAAACACCATTTCAAAATCGGGTGTTTCAGGGAACATTCTCTAGCAGAGGCTTATTACAGCCACTTCTTAGGTTGTGTTAGCTGATTACCCTTCTTCAGAACTTTTCCAAGTATACCTGAAGCTTTTCTTTTTGGCAAGCCCTATTAGAGCCCTGTCAAATTTTTTCATTACCTAATAAACTTTCACCCTTATCGGGACATTTTTCCTCAACAGGCTAGGGAGATCCGTACTCTAATAAGGCAAGCCCCGCTCCTATAAAATCCTTTCCCTTAAGGATCTCTCTATAATTATCCACTTATACACCGGTTATTCACTATTCCCCAGTATCTAGAGGCTCGTTCAGTTATCCACCACGTGCTATAATGGCTCGTACTGCTGATATTTTCCCTCACCTTATGCTGACAAGCGATGAACTTTGGAAGGCTGTCTTGGGCCAAATAGAACTTTCTTTATCGAAAGCCAATTTTATAACCTGGTTTAAGAACACTCGGATCCTTAGTAGCCAAAACGGCCTCGTCACTATTGGCGTGCCGAATGGCTTCGCAAAAGAATGGCTTGAAAACAAGTACAACCTCTATATATTGAAGGCGCTCAAAAGCCTCGACCCAAGCGTCACTGAGATGCGTTGTGTTATATCGCAGGAACGGCCGAATATCCCAACAATTGATTCGGTCAAGACCGCGTCCGTGTCGTCACAACCATCAGAGGCCCAAGGATTCGTCAGGAAAAAGATCATCGAAAAGCCCGCTTTCGGCGCGCAAACCACATCCGAACCAGTATTCCATGAGACAAACCTCAACAGCCGATACACATTTGAAAACTTCATCGTTGCTGAGAACAACGAACTCGCACGAGCGGCCTGCTACGCCGTCTCACAAAACCTCGGCATGGCCTATAACCCACTCTTCATCTATGGTGGTGTAGGGCTTGGCAAAACCCACCTCCTCCAATCCATCGGCAATGAGGTGATGAGAAACGCGCCTGAAAAGCGCATCAAATACATCAACTCTGAACGATTCACCACTGAACTCGTCGATTCCATCAAGAACCAGAAGATTGATAAATTCAAAGAATACTACCAACAGATGGACCTCCTCATTATTGATGATGTCCAATTTCTCGCCGGCAGAGAGAAAACTCAGAATGAGTTCTTCCATATCTTCAATGCGCTCTACCAACTCAATAAACAGATCGTGATATCGAGCGACCGGCCCCCAAAAGCCATTCCAACACTCGAGGAGCGTCTTCGGTCGCGTTTTGAGGGAGGTATGATCACTGATATTAGTCGGCCAAATATTGAAACGCGTATCGCTATACTTGAGGCTAAGATAAGCGAAAAATCAGCTCATCTTGATGATGCATCCATTCGTTACATCGCTGAGCACATCTCACAAAACATCCGTGAACTTGAAGGAGCCCTCAACCGAGTCATCGCCTTCTGTGAATTCCACAAAGTCTCTCCCTCCCTCGAAAATACCCAGAAAGTCCTCTCTCAACTCATTGAAACGAATAAAAAAACCATCAAGCTGGATGATATCTTCTCAGCCATTATTGAGTTTTATAACGTATCAAAAGAAGACCTCTTAAAGAAAGGCCGGAAAAAAGAAGTCTCCCACCCTCGACAGGTGATGATGTATCTCCTCCGAAAGGAACTCGACATGCCATTTTCTACGATTGGCGATACCCTTGGGGGACGTGATCATACCACTGCCCTTCATGCATATGAGAAAGTGAATAAACAACAAGTGGATAATGAGCGACTCCAAGAAGAACTCCTTACCTTAAAAGAGAAGCTCTACTACCAATCCTGATACAAACTCTGTTAATAACCCTGTATAACCAACGATATCCGCTGGATAAGAGTGTTGATAAACTAAACACTCTTGTGAGTAACTCTCCTCTCCTTGATTATTTTATGAGTTATACGAATATCCCTCTGAGATATCCTGATTATAAAAATACATCTACTCTAAAAAATACCCTTTATTTAAAACAAAAATAAGAATTATCCCCATATCCACATCACTAAGTAATAATAATTCTTATTTAAATATATAATACTTATATCTTATGAAACTCATCTGTACACAAGAGAACCTCAACCGAGCAATATCATACCTTGAACGAGTTACAGGAAAACAGACAAACCTTCCTATTCTTGGAAATTTCCTTCTTGAGACAGAAAAGGGGAGATTGAAGATATCAGCGACAAATCTCGAGATTGGGGTTGTGGTGTATATTGGGGCAAAGATCGAGCGTGAAGGAAGAATAGCAGTTCCTTCGCGGGTATTGGCAAATTTTATCCATAATCTTCCAAGTGGGGATGTAGTGGATATTGAGGTTTCTGGGCAGGTGATGAAAATAGTGAGTGCAGCGCATCAAGTGAATATTAAAGGTGTGGATGGAAAGGATTTTCCGATTATCCCACAATATAAAGAGGAGTATCCATTTGCGTTACCAGCCCAAGAATTAAAAGAAGCGCTTTCAAGGCTTTTATTTTGTGTTAGCTTAAATGAATCTCGGCTTGAGCTTACTGGGGTGAATATTTTTTTCTTTGAAGATGCTCTCCACCTCGCAGCGACAGATAGTTTTAGGCTTGCAGAGGAGATTATTCCACTTAAAGAGTCGAGCGTTGGATATCAGGATTTTATTAAGGGGAATCCATCGCTTATTATTCCAAGTAATACCCTCCAAGAGGTGGTAAGGGTTATTACTCAGGAAAATAGCGAGGTGAAGATGGCACTTAAGGAGAATCAGGTATTTTTTGAAATAGATGGGGTCCAGATTATCTCGCGGAGTATTAATGGGAAATACCCTGATTATAAGCAGATTATCCCACAATCCTTTATATTAAGATGTACTTTAGGGAGGGATGATCTTCAACGGGCGATCCGGATTGCAAGCGCATTCTCATCGTATGATACAAATGAGGTGACGCTTGTATTTGATCCGAAGCGTAGTGAGTGTTCCGTGGCGTCTATTTCGCGCGAAGTCGGGGAGAATAAGACGGTGCTTAAGTGTGAGTTTATATCTGGGAATGACCCATTAACGATCGTCTTTAATCCGCGCTATGTCGCAGATGGCTTGAATGCCTGCTCGAGTGGTGTGGTGATGTTTTTAGCGAATACAGGGACGACGCCAGCAGCGCTTCGGATGATGGATAATGAGAGGGAAAAAGAAGGGTATCTTTATATTATGATGCCGATCAGGAAATGATGTTATGAAGACTCTTAGGGATCTGCTACCAAAAAGAGAATCAAAGCGTGTCCCAGAGATGTTGGATGAGAAGACGATATTCCATATCTGCCGGAAAGTCCTCCTTGAGGAATATGGTGTGCGTGGAAGTGAGAATATCATCCCTTCGCTCTATAAAGACAAGCGTCTTTTCCTCTCCCCGCGGAGCTCGCTTTGGGGGAATGAGATATCGCTTGAGCGTGAAGCACTGAGGAATAAGATGAACGCGGTCATCGGGAGCGAAGCGGTGGATGGTATTGTGGTGTCGAAGCGGGGGTGAAAGCTAAGAGTCTATCCTAATAAAGAATGGTGATTTATTAGGATAGACTCTAGGCTCGTCCGTATAGATGGGAGGGTATATAATAGCGACATATCATAAAACAGAAGAATTATATGGCTTTATGGTTTCGGAAGCGGCGGAGACTTCCGCCTGAATTCGGAGAACAGCCTCAAAAGAATAGGAAATGGCTGAACTGGAGGGTATTCTGGAGAGTATCCGCTATTATGGCCGCTACCAGCGTTGTAGTTGTAGCTGGTGTGTTTGCGTATATCGCGAAAGATTTACCGAACCCTGGAAGTGTCAGTAAGCGGTTCATCGCAGAATCGACCAAGATCTATGATCGGACTGGTACGCATCTTCTCTATGAAGTGCATGGTGAGGAGAAGCGCACTATCATTGCGTTTTCTGATATGCCGGACGTTGTGAAATACGCAACGATTAGTCTTGAGGACCAGGATTTCTATTCGCACCATGGCATCAAGCTGACGTCGATTGCCCGTTCGATCCTCAAGGACCTCGTCCAGTTCGGCAAGGCGCAGGGTGGATCGACTATCACACAGCAGTTTGTGAAGAACTCACTTCTCACGAATGAGAAGACGCTTATTAGGAAAGCGAAGGAAGTTGTTCTTTCACTCGAGATGGAGACGAAGTTTTCGAAGGATGAGATCCTCGCGATGTATCTCAATGAGATTCCATATGGGTCAAATACGTATGGTATCGAGGCAGCGGCGCAGACATTTTTCGGAAAGCCGGCACGAGAACTCTCGCTCGATGAGGCGGCGCTCATCGCGGCATTGCCGCAGGCGACGACCTACTACTCACCATACGGCTCGCATCGTGATGCACTCATCGGCCGCAAGGATTATGCGCTTAAGCAGATGGCGAAGCTTGGGTATATTACGAGCGAGCAGGCGGACGAGGCGATGAGTACCAACACACTCGACAAAGTGATGCCACAGAAGAATATCATCGCGGCGCCGCATTTCGTCATGCATATCAAAGATTACCTCCAGGAGACCTATGGTGATCAGGCGGTCGAGCAGGGTGGGCTCAAAGTGACAACGACGCTTGATTGGGATAAGCAACAGATCGCTGAGCAGGCGGTGCGCGAGGGTGCTGAGAAAAATAAGAAATGGAAGGCGGCGAACGCAGCGCTGGTCGCGGCCGACCCAAAGACAGGACAGATCCTCGCGATGGTCGGGTCTAAGGATTATTTCGGGGCGCTTGAGCCGGCGGGCTGCGTCGCGGGGAAGTCCTGCGCCTTCGAGCCGAATGTTAATGTCGCGGTCTCAGACCAGCAGCCGGGGTCATCCTTCAAGCCGTATGTCTACCTGACGGCGTTTACAAAGGGGTATCTGCCGGAGACGATGCTCTATGATACCGAGACTGACTTCGAGACGGCGGAAGGGAAGAGCTACCGCCCGAATAATTATGATGGCAAGTTCCATGGGCCGATCCCAATGATGAAGGCGCTTGGTGGATCGCTCAACGTGCCAGCAGTGAAGACGTTGTATCTGGTCGGTGTGAACGATGCGGTCGAGGTAGCGCATAGCCTCGGCATCACGGGGATCAGGGATCCTGATCGCGTGGGCCTCTCGCTCGTTTTGGGTGGCGGCGAGGTGAAATTGACGGACCATGTGAATGCCTACGGGACGCTCGCTCAGGGTGGTATACGGCATGATCAAGTGGTGATTCTCAGGATTGAGGACCCGAAGGGGAATGTGCTTGAGGAGTACAAACCATCCGCGGGCGAGCGCGTCATCGAAGAGAAGTATGTTGCGATGCTCGACTCTGTCATGTCGAACAATGAGAACCGAGCCTGGGTCTTCGGTGAACAGAATCCACTCCGTTTCGATAGCCGGCAGGTGGCGGCTAAGACTGGTACGACGAATGAATTCCGCGATGGGTGGACGATTGGTTATACGCCATCCTTGGCGGTTGGTGTCTGGGCCGGCAATAATGATAATACGCCGATGGCACCTGGTGCGGACGGTGTGAATGTCGCGGCTCCGATTTGGCGCACGTTCCTTGATAAGGCACTCGCAAATTATGCGGTGGAAGAATTTCCGAAGTATGATCCGGAAAGCGAGATCGGTGACGATGAGGGCAAGACAGATAAGCCGATGCTTGCCGGAAAGCTCGAGGAGAAGGAGGATGTGAAGGTCTGTGAGATCCCGGGTAAGGATGATAAGTATTGCTTAGCGAACAAGTATTGCCGTGATAAGGACGTCGACAAGAAGGACTTCGTCAGCCCACATGATATCCTCTATTACGTGAACCGTGAAGATCCTCGCGGACCAGTGCCGGATAAGCCGGACAAGGATGCCCAGTATAAGAATTGGGAAGAGGGAGTGAAGGGCTGGTATAAGAAGCAGAAGGGAGTTGTTGTCGCTGAGCCGCCCAAGGATGAATGCGATAAGGATGATTTCGAGGGGTATCTTCCGAAAGTGAGCCTGACGGTTCCGGGGAGCACAGGGGCATCACTATCCCTGAGTGCCGACATCGATGCGCCGTACGGTACCAAGAGTGTGAAGTATACCGTTGATGGCAGTGATGCTGGTTCTGGCGGATCATACGACGTGTCAGGAAAGAATGGCTCGTCGGTTACAGTGAAAGTGGAGGTGGAGGATGAGAATGGCAACAAGGCCTCCGACCAGAAATCCGTCAGCGTGAGCTTCTAAGAAAGCCAATTAAAAACCCGCCTTAATCAGGAGGGTTTTTTTAGTGTTCATTGCCAGCGGGGTCGCTTTTCGTATATTCTTCTCGCATACGTTTCCATATTTCTAATGACTGGTATTTCGGTTGCTGTATATCAGAAGGATTAAGAAACCCTGATTTCATAAGGAAGACAAGGGTATTGAGATCAGCCCCGAGGACGAAAGCATATTTTTCCAATCCGTGTCCTTTCAGTTTTTGGAAAAGCCTGACCTGCTCGAGATAGACGGTATCTTTACTGTTTGAGAGAGAGGCCTCTTGAGAAGAGAAGTCAGCTCCCTCGCGGAAGAGCCTTTTTGTTCGATTGATTGCTAATTTGAGATTCTTCTCAGCTTGTTTTTTGAAATCTTCATCTGAGAGGCTGCCGATGGCCCGCTGCAGACGCGGCCCTTTCAGCGTGCTCTCATAGAAGGCCTCGAGACATTCGGCGTAGTTCCCACCTTCGAGCTTTTTCACCATGGCCCGGATGTAATGAGGATGGGTGGGGGAAGAATACCCGAAGGCTTGGCGAGAAACAGCATCTTGGTTGCTCATGGCGCCACATTCAGCGAAGATGTCTGTGCGGCCACTCCCAAGCTTCTTGAATAGCCGGAGAGGGATTTTCGATTTGTTTTCGTGTTGGAGGACATGTCCCTCAATTTCGTGTGCGAGAGTCACTGGTATGAGGGTAGCTGCGGATTGATTTTTTTTACTACAATGAACCACCTTTTGTTTACCGTTGACGGACATGGTCTTAGATGTATCGCTTGCGATGAATTGCCATTTGCCGTCAGGTGCTGATCCAGTTCTGTCTGGGGAATAACTTTCAGCGGAGTGCTCGCTGAGCAATCCGTATGAGTTGAGGACTTCCTGAGCGAGACTCTCCACTTGCGCTATGGGGGTGGTTTCTGAGAAGAGTTTTTCCTGATCTAGTCCGGCAGCCTCTATCTGCTCGCGCCGCAGCACGAGGCTGGACACGTATTCGCCCTCAAATTCTTCGGCGAATCGGATCAGGTCAGTATCGACTTGCTTTCTCTGTTGATCAGGCCCGTAGCCCGGGGCGGCACCGTTGATGAATTTGTCGTAGCGAGAAAGGTTTTTTTCGGGGGCTTCGGTGCCGGAAACGAGTTTGAGTATCGAGACTTCATCTTCGGAGAGGGAGGTACCCCCGAGGCTTTTCCGTTTCTGTTCAATCGCGAAAGCGGCAGAGGCATTGTCGGCGAGCATATGGTTTACCCGGACGCGGTATATGCCGATGATGCCGGAGAGTACGGTTCTGAACGACGCGCTTTTCTTTGCAAGCTCCGATTCAAGTGATTCTTCGTAGTTGCGAAGTTGCGTTTTGAATTGCCTCAATGCGGAGAGTTTGGCAAGCGTTTTTTCCGGCGTCAATTGGATCTTGGCGATGACCGGGTTGTCCGAGGTCTCCGTTCGGATACTGCCGTCGGCGAGCATGGATGCAGAGATCTTCTCGAATAGCCTCTGTTCGCTCCAATCACGGGAGCGCCCACAAAGATCACTTCGTTTTTTGGAATCGATCTCCGCGAGAACTGGCGTCGCGGTGTAGAGGGCACGCAGAACATTTTCTGTGGAGGAGCCGTCTGATTCGAATGACCTCCCGACGACCGCTTCGAAGTCGGCACGACCTTCATCACTAGAAAGATAATCGACGTAGAGCGAGGCTGTTTTGTGGGTGATTTCGAAGACCTTTTCAAGCGTTGATCCGAGAGCATCCTCGAGCGCGCTGATTTCCTTGCGCTCTTCGGGCGAAAGAGGGATTTTTTCAGCTTTGCCGGATTCAAAATCAGCGAGCTGTCGGAGCTTGCTTTCTATGTCGGATGACGGACGCTCAGGGTAGAGCGGCCGACGGATGGGCTCGTGATCGGCGGTACCGGTGGTTTTTTCGATGATTTCCATAGGCTTCTTTCAGTATAGATGATAGAAACAAAAAGAGAAGCCGACGAGGCTTCTCTTTTCTAGCTATGGTCACGCGGCTAGCCTCTCTTCAACGACGGGAAAACGCTTTTCAAGAGGAGGAGTGAGACGTCGGTGCCCCTGCCTTCCACGAGCGGTTTTTCGTTCATGTTGTAGAACGGATGAGGATTGATCTCGAGGATCACATAAGGAGCCTTCGGAGAAGCGATGTTTTCAGCGAGGAAGTCGAGGCCGCCGTAGGTGAGGCCTACAGCCTCCATAGCTGCTACCGCCGCCTTCTTGAGAGATGGATGCATTTCTCTCGTCGTGTCGATTGCTCTGCCGCCATCGGACATGTTGAGATTGTTCCTGAATTTGAAGAAGTGACCTTTTTTAAGGATGGAGTCGAGCGTCAAGCCCGCCTCTTTAAGGGACGCATTCGCCGTATCGTCAAGCTTGATTTCGAATCCCTTGAGACGATTCTTATTGAAGGCCTTGATGAGCTTATTAATGGAGGTCTTCCCATCTCCAGTGACCCCAGCAGGAATCTTCTGCACGCAGGAGATGACTTTCCCACCAAATACGAGTACGCGGTATTCGTTCCCGACGAACATCTCTTCGACGATGATGGATATATTCTTCCGTTTCCCGTAAGCGATGAGGGCGTGTTGGGTAGCCGCGCGGAGCTCTTTTTCAGAGCGGATGTTCCAAGTGACGCCTTTGGCGAGCGACCCATCAAGCGGCTTCGCGATGAGCGGGTAGCGGAGCTTGGCAGATCGGACTTCACGGATGGCTTCAGTATGCGACCGGGCAGTGATGCCGCGCGGTGTGCTGATGCCAATCTCTGTGAGGACAGCTTTTGTCAACGTCTTGCGTTTCGTGAAATTCCCCATATTCCTCTTGATGGGGAGGTTGTTCTTGTAGCAGAAAACAGTTTTCCCTTTGTAGGAGAGCTTGGTGAAGCGGATATCTCCATCGTGCATCACGGAGACGGAGATTCCGAGTTCGACGGCTTTTTTGAGGAAAGAGCGGAAGCCGCCGTGCTTGATCGCCTTGATGTATTCGTTCATGTCCATATGCGGCTAGATTGATTTATTAACGTCGATGAGGAACTTCCTGAGATGCTTTCGTCCGATGATAGCTCGGTATTCGAGGTGCGACCGATCGATGACGGAGACTTTGGCGGGAATAGCGAAGGTGTCGATGATGAGCGAAACGAGCACTTTTGGCCTATAGGATGTGCCGTGCGAGGATTTTACGGGGACGGTATCCGCAAGATCTGGAATGCCGGCAAAGAGTGATTCACGCTCTAACTTTGACATCTCAGTCATGATGTCACGGCCGCCGATCTTTTCCTCGAATGTTCGTATTGCTTCTCCGAAACCGAGTTCGCGGGCGAGTTCGGTATCGATGGAAGTGGAGTCGGCGCCGGTGTCGATCTTGGCTTCAACTTCGATCTCTTTGCCGCCCTTGCCGATGAGCTTCACTTTCTCAACAGCACCGATGACGCGCTTGCCGGAGAGTTCCTCGACCGCCTCTTCGATCTCACCACCGAAGAGGTTTTGGCCGACGCGGATGCCACGATCAGTGGTCTTGATCTTGAGCCCGGCGACGCGATCGAGCCGGCCGCGGAGGCCGGAGAGGTTGGCCAGCTGGATGGAGAGGCCTGGGCGAGCGTTGAGCTCGAGGATGACCGGGCCACGCTCGCGGTCGATGGCGATGTCAGCACCGAGGAAGCCAAGTCCTGAAAGATTCTGTGACTCGACGGACATGCGGAGGATCTCTTTCCAATAAGGGATGCGAATGCCGGAGAGGGCGAGGCGGGCGCCAGGGACGTACTCGATGATGTTGCCCTTGCCGAGGATGGCGGTCGTCGTCGTGCCGGTCGCGAGGTCGATGCCGACGCCGATAGCTCCCTGCTGGAGGTTGGCCTTGCCGTCGGAAGCGCGGGTCGGGAGGCGGAGCATCGCCATGACCGGGACGCGGTTGAAGACGATGACACGGATATCAGGAATGCCTTTGTAGGCGTAGGGCTTGAAGAGTTTGAGGAGCGTGAGCCGCTCTTCAAAGAAGGCAATATCAGGGATATTGGAAAGCGAGAAGGACCCGTCGAGGATGTTTTGGATATGCGTCTTCAAGTCCTCGATGGTGATGATGGAACCGTCGGCCTTGACCCAGGCGTCGGGTCGGTTCTTCTTCCTCGCGTAGACGACCAGGATGCCTTCGCCGCCAAAGCCGCGGTTCGGCTTGAGGGCGAAGCTTGCCGGCAGGGCGGTCCAGTCGAAATGCTCGAGCTCTTCGCGGGTGCTGATTTTAGCGATGAGACCAGGCACACCCAAGCCAGCCTTCTTCAGGGTGCGCTTGGAGAAGAGCTTGTTGTCGGCGAGCTCTCGGCTCCGTTTGCGATTGAGCGGGCGCACGTAGTCGAGGTTGCGCGCGTTCATGCCGAGCACCGAGCGGCTTTTTCGGAAGAAATCGAACATACGATGTGGGAGCTGAAAAGAATGGACTGTAGGAAGATGCAGTTACTGCATGTTGCGGAAGACCTTGCGGAAGCGCAGGTATTCTGAGAGACGGAGGCCCGTCCATTTGCCGAGCGAAAAGTTGACTGCGAAGGTGAGGAGGACAGCCCACGGGTATTCGAGAATGAGCGCAGTGAGTGCGTCCCAGCTGATGAGGAAGTATCCTGCGACGGAGATGATGAGTGTTTCGAGTGCGAGGAGCGAGGCGACTTTGTTGCCCTTCTCGATCTGGGTCGCGACAAATTTTTCCGCGAGCGTAATCATGATGAGGAGCGGGAAGATGTCGATGCCGGCGAGGCCGGTGCGATGAAATGATCCGCCAACGACCAGGATGCCGAGGATGGAAAGCGAAACGATAGAGAGCGTGATGGCAACGCGCGGAAGATAGAGCAACCGGAAGTATTTCAGGATGTAGCGCGAGATCATGCCGACCAGGATGACCGAGAGGAAGATCGCGATGCCGTACTTGAGTCCGTTCGGGTCGAAGGCGATGAGCGCAAAGGTGATGATGGACGGTGTGTAGATGCCGAAGGCCTTGATGCCGACGACCTGGCGGAAGAAAGCGACGAGCGTCGCGACGATCGGCAGCATGAGAAGGAGCGCGACCGTTTCGAGCGGCACACCCTGTTCGACGAAATAGGCGATGAGAGGATGGTATTGCATACTACGAGAAAGTTATTCCGTTAACGAGTTCACGAGTTAACGGGTTGGATGATAGTTTTGAACGCGTGAACGCGTTAACTGGTCAACTATTTTTTTATCAGTTCCATTTTTCGGCGGCTGGCGTGGCAGACGGCGAGTGCGAGAGCGTCGGCAGCATCGTCCGGCTTCGGGATGCTCGTGAGCTTCAGGATATTCTTGACCATGAGCTGTACTTGGGCCTTGTCGGCGCGGCCGTAATTGGTGAGTGCTTGTTTGACTTCTAATGGAGTGTAACCAGCTATTCTAACACCAAAACGCTCCAAAGTCAAGAGTATGACGCCGCGGGATTGAGCCACGGAGATGACGGTTTTCTGGTTGTTATAGAAGAAGAGCTCCTCAACTGCTGCTTCTTCTGGCGAAAATTGCTTAATAAGGGCCTCGATATCGTTGGCTATTTCAGCCAGGCGCTTCTCGGCGGGAAGGTCTTTGGAGGTGGAAATATGCCCGAAACTGACGGAAGAGACTTTCCCCCCGTCTGATTCGATGACGCCCCAGCCGACCGTCGCCGTGCCGGGATCGATACCAAGAATCCTCATGTTTTTGCTAGCAATCTGATGAAGCGAGCGTAGCTATAAGCTAGGCGAGGTTGTCCCACACGGTCTGGACGTCCTGGTGGTCTTCGAGGATTTCTTTGAGCTTCTCGTAGCTTTCGAGATCCTTGTCGTTCAGGGAGACCGTCTGTGTCGGCATATAGCCGAGCTCGGCGGATTCTGGAGCGATGTCTTTACCTTCGAAGTAAGCGCGGACAGCCTGGAGATCTTCCGGCTTGGTGATGACGAGGAAAACCTCTTCTTCGACGCGGAAGTCATCAGCCCCGGATTCGATCGTCTCCATCTCGAGCGTTTCGGCGGAGTGTTTGTCGAGCGAGAAGACGATGATGCCACATCGATGGAACATGAAAGAGACAGACCCGGACGGAACGAACTTACCGTTGTTCTTCGTGAGAAGTGACTTCACTTCGCTGACGGTTCGGTTCTTGTTGTCGGTCAGTCCTTCGATAAGGAGTGCGACCTGGCCGGGGCCGTAAGCTTCGTAGACGACCTCTTCGAACTGTGCGCCATCTTTGCCCTCACCACTGCCGGCCTTGATGGCGCGCTCGATATTGTCTTTGGGCATGTTGTAGCTCCGGGCGTTGTCGATCGCGAGGCGAAGTTTGAAGTTCATCTCGGGGTCAGCCCCTTCGCGCGCGGCGATAGTGATGAGCCGGCCGAATTTGGTGAAGACGGCGGCGCGTTTGTTATCCTGTGCTTCTTTACGGTGCTTGATTCCGGACCACTTGTTATGTCCTGACATAGTATTATATCGTCTCGGCTGTCTGGCGCATTCCTTTGCCAGAACCTTACGGTGCGCGACACCGTATCCTACGGATACGCCTTACGGCGCTCCGCGGTTCTTTCGTGGACTGCATCCAGCCAACCAAGGCTCGGATTCCTGGAGATAATCGGTACTTTTTCGCTCTGTAACGAAGGAATTCTAGCCGGGAAAACAGAAAAAATCAACCCCTGCCAATAAGTATCAAGCTTGATCTTTGATGGTGGCGACGGCGGCGCGTAGGTCGTGCTGACCGCGGTCGCGTGCGAGCTTGATCACCATGTCTTTGATGCTGTACGGATCGCCGACTTGTCGGAAGACGAAGCGTTCCGTCTCGGCGGCTGTCTGGATATAGACATCGCCGTAATTGAGTATGGTTGGGAGAATGCCTTTTACCTCAGTTGTGACATCCTGTACCTGAGCGAGATTGAGCTCGCTCATGTGTCGGACGAAGAGGCCTTTCTGTTCGATATTGACGATGCGTTCGGTCGTGACGACCCAGACGTCGAAGTAGTAATCGACCCAGATGAGGAAGGCATAGATCCAGACGAAGAGAAGGAGCGTGTTCTGCATGAACGAGAAGGCTCGGTAGTTATTCGGATCGAGTGTTTCAGGAAAGATGACTGGAAGGGTGAGGAAACTTCCCGCGATGAGGAACGCGAAGGTGATGACGGCAAGGAAGTGTGAGAGCAGGTTGAACCAGTGGCGATGGATAATCCGGATCACCTCTTCGTCCTCATGCTGGCCGCGGAAATGGTAACTCTGGGACATATTTAGAAATGCTTCGGGAGGAGCGAATCGAGCGGGAGCGAGAAGAAGAGCGCCATGTTCGAGAGGAGCAGTGTGATGAAGACTGAGAGGAAGAGTGTCAGCCCGAAGATCATCGCGGTCCGGCTCATGGAGTAGCGGACGATATGGAACGCGATGAAGAGCGCCGCCATGATGTAGCTGAAGAAGAGGATGAGGTAGAGCGATCCGAAGAGCGATTTCATGTGTGTATGTGTTTCAGAGTGCCTTCATTCTACCATTTCGCGCACTTGATCCAAAGGCCCAGCTAGACCAGCTTGTCCTGGTGGTTCTCGGGGACATCGAGGCCGAGGTGCTGGTAGGCTTCCGGTGTGACGACGCGGCCGCGCGGGGTGCGGGCGAGGAAGCCGAGCTGGATGAGGTACGGCTCGTAGACGTCCTCGATCGTCTGGATCTCTTCACCGGCGACAGCGGCAATCGCCTGGATGCCAGCCGGTCCTCCGCGGAATTTCTTCATGATGCTTTCAAGGATATGCCTATCAGTCGGTTCGAGGCCGAGGCGGTCGATCTCATAGAGCGCGAGCGCTTCGCGAGCCGTCTCTTCATTGATGATGGCGATGTCCTTGATCTCCGCGTAGTCGCGGACGCGTTTGAGGATTCTATTGGCGACGCGCGGTGTCTGGCGGCTAGAATGAGCGATCGCGCTCGCTCCGGATGGGTCGATGCCGATGCCCAGGATGCGGGCGGAACGAGTGACGATCCTCTCGATTTCTTCTGGCGTGTAGAATTCGAGCCGGTGAGTGGAGCCGAAGCGGTTGCGGAGCGGGTTGGAGAGCGATCCGAGTCGGGTTGTGGCGCCGATTAGAGTGAAATGGGGCAGATCGAGCTGGATAGTGCGCGCGGCCGGGCCCTTTCCGATGATGATATCGAGCTTGTAGTCCTCCATGGCTGGGTAGAGGACCTCCTCAATCTGCTTGTTGAGGCGGTGGATCTCATCGATGAAGAGGACGTCACCGTCGTCGAGATTGGTGAGGATGGACCCGAGGTCTCCGACACGCTCGATGGCGGGGCCTGAGGTGACCTTGATGCTCACGCCCATCTCTTTAGCGATGATATTAGCGAGCGTGGTCTTACCGAGGCCAGCCGGCCCGTAGAGGAGGACATGATCAATGCTTTCCTCGCGCTTCTTGGCGGCGCGAATCACGATATCGAGGTTGCGCTTGATCTTTTCTTGGCCGACATAGTCGGTGAAGCACTGTGGCCGGAGCGTGATATCGAGCGTCTGCTCATCGAGTGGCGCTCCTTCGGCTGAATTTATCATACTAGTGGCTTGAATAAGGGAAGAAATACTATGGCAGTCATCTTATTTTACCACCTCTTGACCCCGGTTACAAATTCAGAGAAAGATGTTTGTAATCGGGTATTTGAAGGCGAAGCCGTCTATCGGCTCAGCTGGGAGAATGTCTGGATTTCGGCCTAATTTGTAACGGGGTTGACAAAAAAACAAAGCCATGCTATCATCCAAAGTCGCTTTACAAAGAATTTATGTTCCCGGCCCGCCCGCAACGCTTCGCGTAGCGATGCGGGCGGGGCTGTCTCACATGTAGACAATTGGGGATTACTATCTTTTGTCCTCAATCATGGGGATGGGCGGGCCTTCGGGTTCCCTAGTCAAGATCGGGTAGGGTGGTTCCGGCTGCGCTACACCTCGACACCATTCCTTTTCTCGGGCTCCTATGTCTGGGATTTGTCTACAGCTGAGACAGTGACATAAGCGAACAAAAAGAGGCCCATCCGCCAGCCGGCGGAGGGCCTCTTTTGCTTTGCCTGTGGAATGATTGGTCAGAGATTCGCGACGCGACGGACTTCGTCGAGTGACGTTTTGCCTTCGATGACCGAGAGTATGCCGTCCTGTGCGATGGTGATCATGCCGTTCTCGATGGCCTTCTCTTCAATCTCATGAGTGAGCGCTCCGCGGGCGATGAGGTCTTTGATGGTATTGTCGATAGGGATGGTTTCCGAAAGGACGAGCTGCCCCGCATGACCGGTTCCATTGCAATTCTGGCAACCGGCACCACTCCAGATTTTTAGTGCGTCCTTTGGTAGGGTATCAACGTGTTCCGGCGAGAGCGCAGAGAGGACTTTTGAGATGATGGCGTGTTCCTCATCGGTCGGTTTTCTCGGTTGTTTGCACTTCTCGCAGAGCCTACGGACGAGGCGCTGTGCGATGAGGAGACCACCGGCATTAGCGATATCATCACCGGAGATGCCCATTTTCATGAGGCGCGATATGGCTCCGGCAGCAGAATTGGCATGGAGTGTTGAGAGTACGAGGTGGCCGGTATTGGCGGCTTGTATAGCGATGCGCGCTGTATCATCGTCGCGGATTTCGCCTACCATGAGAACATCTGGGTTCTGACGGAGCAAGGCACTGAGAGCGGTTGAGAAAGTGTATCCTTCAGCTTCGTTTATCTGGGTCTGTAGAATGCCAGGCATCTGGTATTCGATCGGATCTTCGACGGTGATGATTTTCGTCTCTGGTTTATTAAGGAGTGCAAGCGTTCCGTAGAGCGTCGTTGTCTTTCCGGATCCTGTCGGTCCGGTATTGAGAATGATGCCGTTTGGAGCATGAATTGCGGAAAGAATCCTTTTCAAGTTTTGCGATCGGAGAGCGAGGTTTTCAAGGTTGAGCGCGGCATTTGATTGGTTCAGAAGGCGTATAACTGCGGTTTCGCCAAAACCTCCGAGTATGAGAGAAAGTCGAACATTGATTATTTTGTCCGGCGCGCCATCGGGTTGTTCAATAGCAATAGAGAAACGTTTATCGGTAATTCCGGCGCGCTCGCTTGTCTTGAGGCCCACTAGGTTCTTGATGTCATTGATAAAGCTCGGATATTCGTTGAGCGGGAAGCGTGCGATCGTTTGAAGCATGCCGTCTATGCGGAGCCTAATGGAAAAATCTTTGTCGGAGGGTTCGATATGGATGTCGCCAGCATGCATATGTATTGCCGCAGCGAAAACGATCTGTAATCTCGTTTTGGATTCTGAGTGCAAAACGTATTCCTCGAATACCTGGAAAGAAGAGAGGTGTCGCGCTGTTTCGGTGACGATATCGGATGGAATGAACGATGAGCGCGAAAGGTCGCTCGACATCAAATCGAGGTAGATATTTTTCAGCATATCAGATTGGTCGGTGACGCGGGAAATCTCCTCAAGTGTTGTGATTCCATCGAGCATCTTTAAGATGCCATCCTGAGTCATGGTGACCATGCCGTTTTCGAGAGCTGCACGAAAGAGCTCCTGTTCAGTTCCGAGATTTTCGATAATCTTGATGATATCCGGCGTCATGGCGAAGACCTCAAAAATTCCGATGCGGCCTTTGTATCCCGTAAAATGACAATTTGGGCATCCAGATGCTTTCCAGAGAACCCGCACCTCTTTCGGAAGCACGATTTTTGCTTTGGGGGATATGATAGTGATGAGGCGGATGATGGAGTCGATAGTTCCTTTCGCTGGTTCGTATGATTGTTTGCATTGGTCGCAGAGTTTGCGGACGAGCCGTTGCGCGATAAGGACGTTGACTGAGGCAGCAAGGACCGAGGGCTTCACTCCGAGTTCGATAAATCTTGGGATGGCGCCAGGGGCACTGTTGGCGTGGAGCGTCGACATGACGAGGTGGCCGGTGAGTGCGGCGTTGACAGCAATATCAGCCGTTTCGTCGTCTCGAATCTCGCCGATAAGAATGATGTCCGGGTCTTGACGGACGATAGCTCGGAGCGCCGAAGCGAAAGTATAGGATTTGTCTTTTGAGACTTCAGTCTGTACGATGCCAGGAAGCGAATATTCGATCGGATCTTCGACGGTGATGATCTTAGCCCCTGGCTGGTTGATGATATTGAGGAGAGTGTAGAGCGTCGTTGTCTTTCCGGATCCTGTCGGCCCGGTATTGAGCACCATGCCGTTCGGCTTTTCAATCTGGCGGAGCACTTCCTCGCGGGCGAGCCCTCGCAGCCCGAGCGAGTCGATATCGACGATGACATCTTCGCCTGATAGAAGGCGCATATTTATGCTTTCCCCGTATTTTCCAGGGATGATGTTGACGCGGACATCGATGCGTTTTTGGTCGAGCGTGATGAAAAAGTGACCGTCTTGGGCTTTATCGCGGATATTGAGCCGCATTTTTCCGATCATTTTGATGCGGGAGATGAGTTGCCGGTAGACCGCCTGAGAAAGCGACCCGATATTTTGGAGTACGCCATCGACGCGATAACGGAGGCGTACAGTATCTTCTTCTGGCTCGAGGTGGATATCGCTTGCGTCGAGCTTTCTGGCGCCAGCAAGAACGACCTCGATGGAATGCGAAGTGGTTGATGGCCGATTTTCTTTCAGGCTGATGAGTTCACCGAAATCCTTTTCGAATTGCTCAAGGTCATTGCCTTTGAGCGAGACGCGGACGAGGTCAAGGCTATCGCTGACCGATTGTTTTGTATAAGCTTCCCAGGCGCTTTCAATGGATGGTTTTGAGACGACGTAGAGCTCTCGGCCGAATCCTTTTTTCTCTACGAACGTATCGATATAGGAAAGCGCTTCTTGGTTTGCTGGGTCGGTAATCGCAAAGAGTGCCTGTAAGCCTTTCTTTTGGAAAAGGATAAAGCCGAGGCGTCGAGCGTCCGCCTCCGGGATAAGCAGGGCCTCTTCCGGTTCGACAGGAAAAAGACTGAGGTCTATATATGGGAGGCCGCATGAGGCGGCGAAACGAGCGGTAGTTTCCTCAATGGAGACCTCCTTCATCTTCTGTAGGAGCTCCTCTGTCTTCCCTGTTTTTTCATCAGGAAGCTGGCTGCTCTGATGGGTGACTTTCACCATAGGTATTTGTGTTTCTTTCTTTTCTACACCTGGTATTGTACCTCAAATGCGCGCTCTTGGGAAAACAGAAATCCCGCACCATGTGGAGGTGCGGGACGATAGCATCTGCTTGAGGATACGCTTCGCGATCAGGCTTTCGGCTGGAGGGCGGCGATGACGATCTGCTCGGCCTCGTCGAGACTCTGTGCGGTCTTGGTGAATCGGAAGATATCGCCTTGGATTTCGCCGTCGCCAATCTCGAGCGCAGCCTGGGAGAGGCCTTCTGGCGAAGCACTTTTGATGATGCCAGTGATCGACCCAGGCGTTTCCGGAAAGAGAATCATGTAGTGGCTCGCGATGGAATAGTTACCGCGGATCTTTTCGAGGATGACGGGGAGGTCTTCGACACGGGCGCGTGACTGGACCAGGTCTTCGATGGATACGAGGGCCCAGATAAGCCTCAGTTGCTCATTCCAGCGGACGCCGGCCATGACGCGGCCCCAGAGCTTCAGGAGGTTGAGCGGCTGGGTCTTGTAGAGCGACCGGATAATCTTCTGCTGGTCGATACCGTGGTCCATGAGGCGTGAGGCGGTCTGGAGCGCCTTCGGTGTCGTGTTTTTCTTCTGGAAGCTTTCGGTCGCGGAGATGATGCCTGAGAGCAGGCTTTCGCCGACCTTTGTGTCGATGCGGTCCGGGAATGATTGTTCGAGGATCTCCGCGAGGATCTCCGCGCTCGACGATGCGGTGATATCGACGAGGTTGATCTGGCCGAAGAGCTCGTTCTCTGGGTGGTTGTCGATGGTGATGACTGGCATCTCGTAGAAGATGTCCGGGTTGTTTTCGTAGACTCTGCCGAGGTGCTCCTTGTCCGGGCTGCCGATGACGATGGCGAGGTCAAATTTGAACTGCGCCGGGATAAACGAAAAGTCGCGCGGGTCGATGGAGCCGTGTTCGGGTGTGAGGTAGATGCGGAGCTCATCTCCGACCGTTTCTGACCGTACGTTGCTGATCTTGTTGTGCTCGGTATTGAAGGAGAGGACGAAGTCGCGAGCGCCGGTGATATCCGGAAGCAGCCGAGATGGCTCGCCGATGAAGGCGAGGAGCTCCTTGTCTTTCACGATGTTGTCGCCGGCAATATGAGGCTCCTGGCCGAGGCTTTCGAGCGCAAATGCAAGCGCAAATGCAGTAGCGACAGCATCGCGGCTCGGGTAGGCTGGTAGCAAAATGAGCGGCGTGCGGGATTTTTTGAGGAGTTCCTGGAATTGCTGGGCAGGAGAGAGGGACATACAGGGAAAATATCTAATACCTAATATCTAATACCTAATTTTTCGAGTCGCAAACGTGCTCAAAAAAGATGGATAGTCAAAGGTATCAGAGACTGGCAGCAGTGTCAAATATTCGGCTTTTCCTCGCCAAAAAACGGGTTTTACGCTAGGATGAATATGTTTTTCCTGTCATTCTGAGCGAAGCGAAGAATCTCGCATATATGATGCAAAATATCTTTACCACGCATTCGGCAGAGGAAACCAGGGGGCTGGCGAAGGAGCTGGCGCGGGAAATAGCGCCAGGGACGCTCCTGTGTCTCCGTGGTGATCTTGGTGCGGGCAAGACGACTTTTACACAAGGATTGCTTGAAGGCCTGGGTGCGGCGCGGCCATATGTCAGCCCAACTTTCGTCATCATGAAGCAATACGAGCTACCTGCCCGAAACACTTCGTATAGCGATGTGGGCGGGCCTGTGCCGACCGCGACTGGTATTGAGTGTATCTATCACGCCGATGCCTATCGCGTTGAAGCGAAGGACTTCGAGGGGCTCGGATTTGCCGAGTGGTGCGCCGATCAGAGAGGCATCGTTATCCTTGAGTGGCCGGAGCGCATCGAGGCTATCCTGCCAGAAAAAAGGGTCGAGATCTCGCTCCAATCGCTTTCGGAAAATGAACGGGAAATCACGATAGAAAAAAAGTAGGCCGCCGAAAGGCGGTTTTTGCTTTTCTCTTGCTGCGGAAGTATACTGAAAACATGGAAAAGAAGCCGAAAATCCTGGTTTTATTGGATGGAAACGCGCTCATACATCGCGCGTATCATGCGTTGCCGCCGCTCACGGATAAGGCGGGGCATCCGGTCAATGCGGTGTATGGGTTCGCCATGACGCTCCTCGCGGTGCTTGAGAAGTTCCATCCGGAATATATTGCGGCGTCTTTTGATCTTTCTGGCCCGACTTTCCGCGATGAGCTATACAAGGATTACAAAGCTACCCGGACGAAGGCGCCGGACGATCTATATGAGCAGATCCCGCGTGTGAAGGATGTGGTGCGCGCATTCAATATCCCAATCTATGAGAAGGAAGGGTACGAGGCGGATGATTGCGTGGGGACGATCGCACGGCAGGCAGAAAAAGAAGGTGTGCAGACGATTATCGTGACGGGGGACAATGATGCGCTTCAGTTGGTGACGCCGCTCGTCAACGTGTTTTCGATTCGCAAGGGCATCAAGGACCTCGTGCTCTATGATGAGGCGGCTGTGAGGGCGAAGTACGGCTTCAATCCGATGCAGCTCGTCGAATATAAGGGGTTGTGTGGGGATGCGTCGGACAATATCCCGGGCGTGAAGGGTATCGGCGCCAAGACAGCGACCGATCTCATCGCGGCGCACGGTACGCTCGAAGGCATCTATACGTCGCTTGAGACGCTCAAGCCAGCTGTGAAGGCCAAGCTTGAGGCGGACAAGGAGAATGCTTTCCTCTCGCGCACGCTTGGTACGATCGATACGTCGGCTCCGGTGACACTCGCGCTCACGGATGCAGTGACGCATGAGTATGACCGGGCGGCGGTCGTGGCGCTCTTTACTGAGCTTGGATTCTTCAGTTTGGTCAAAAGATTGCCGGGTGGCGAAGCCAAGAATCAAGAATCAAGAATCAAGAATCAAGAGGGGAAGAAGCCGAAAAAGACGAAAACGTTCAAGAATGCGGAAGAGCTTGAGGAGTGGCTTGAGGCGAACAAGGGGAAGGGTGTTGCGGTCTGGATCGAGAAGGGCGAGGCATCGCTCTTTGGCGGAGCTGGTATCGCAGAGGTGAGGCTTTCGATAGTGGAGGATGCGGAGGTGGTGGTTGTATGGAACAGCGAGACGAAGCCGGCTCTTAAGGGATTCTTCGAGGATGCGAAGCGCCCGAAGATTCTCTATGATTCGAAAGAAGCGATGCATCTTCTCGTGAATGAGTATATGGCGCTGGCTGGTGTGGCACGCGATGTGAAGCTCATCGCGTATCTCCTCGATGCCGGTGGTAATGTTGGTTTCGATGAACTACTGCTCAAGGAGTTCGGTCTAGAGCATGCCGAAGCGAAGGCCGCTGCGCTCTACGCGCTCAATGCGCGGCTCGGCGAGCGGATCAAGGCAATTTCGGCGGAGCAGCCGGCGGGCCAGCCCGCAGGAGCTACGCCCACAGCGTTGCTGGCGGGAAAGTCGCTCCTTGATGTTTATGCGGATATCGAACTACCGCTCATCCCAGTGCTCTTCGAAGTAGAGGAGAATGGCATCTTTCTCAATACGGAAAAATTTAAGGTGCTGTCGGAGCAGCTCGCGGAGGAGCTCAAGACGCTCGAGCAGGATATCTATGCGTTCGCCGGTCGTGAGTTCAATATCAATTCTCCCAAGCAGCTCTCGGAGATTCTCTTTGAGGATCTTAAGATTCCGACGACGAATATCAAGAAGACGAAGACGGGTATCTCGACGGCTTCAGCTGAGCTTGCGAAGCTTGCTGAGTATCCGATCGTCGCGAAGATCGAGAGCTATCGCGAACTCTTCAAGCTGAAGACGACCTATCTTGATGCATTGCCGGCGCTCGTGGGAGCGGACGGGCGGTTGCACACGACCTTCCATCAGACGGTTGCGGCGACGGGGCGGCTCTCGTCATCTGATCCAAACTTGCAGAATATCCCCGCGAGGAACGCATGGAGCGAGCGTATCCGAGGAGCGTTCGAGGCGAAGCCTGGGTATCTCTTCGTCGGTGCGGACTATTCGCAGATCGAGCTTCGCGTCATGGCGCATCTTTCGGGAGATGAGTCGCTTGCCGAATCCTTCCGCAATGGTGAAGATGTCCATACGCGCACGGCTTCTGTGGTCTTCAAGGTGAAGCCGGAGGAGGTGACGGCCGATATGCGCCGGCAGGCCAAGGTCTTTAACTTCGGCATCATGTACGGTATGGGTAGCTTCGGCCTCGCACAGGCGGCTGGCATCAATCAGAAGACGGCAGCACAGTTTATCAAAGCATATTTCGAGAAATTCTCCGGCGTGACGCGATTTATTGAGGAGATGAAGGAAGGCGCGCGGAAGCATCACTTCGTTGAGACCGAGCTCGGACGTCGGCGCTATGTGCCGGAGATCGAGAGTGGCAATGTGCAGATAGCGCGTGCGGCCGAGCGCATGGCGATCAACATGCCGATTCAGGGATTGGCGGCTGATATCATGAAGCTCGCGATGCTCCGCGCGCAGAGAGTTGTCGATAGGTTTAATGATGCGAACCCGCCCCCGCCCGCATCCCGCTTGAAACGGGAAACGTGGCGGGCAAGGATGGTGCTCCAGGTGCATGATGAGCTCATCTTCGAAGTGAAGGCGGAGCTTGCGGAAACGTTCGCGAAGGAAGTGAAGGAAGCGATGGATGGAGCCTACCCGCTCCGCGTGCCGCTCATCGCTGCCGTCGAGATCGGGAAGAATTGGGGAGAGATCTAGAGCGGCTTTTAGTTTGCAGCTTCGTTAGCTTTTAGGGGGGGGAATAATTCTTAGCGGATGATGGTATGAGAATGGAACTGATGCCAATGAAAAAGAACAACGAGTCCATGCGGCTCGCAGAGGCATTCAGGATTGCAAGAACGAATGAATTTATCAGCAAGGATTTGCTTTTGGATTTGGAGTTGGACCTTGAGAATGGGGGGTTTTTACTTGCGAAAACGAATGAGGTTTTCGAAAAAATGCACAATCAAGAATTGCTTTGTCGTAGTGAATCTTTCAGTGAAGTGATGAGCGCTGTTATTGATGGAAAGGATATTGAACTTAGGAATCCGGAAAATGATGCTAATATGTGTGTTGTAGCTGGCGGATCAGGTTTTCGTACGGCTATGATAGAGGGGTTTTCCGGTAAGGATGTCAGCGGAACAGTGAAAGCCGTTGTCACTTTCAGGAAGAATCATCTAGTATCTATTGATCCAATAACGAGAGATTCTCGACTCTGGGAATTGAAGCCAGAAACAGCTCAGGTTTCATTGAGAGGAGAAGGAATAATATCTCCCGATGACATTGAGATGGTATCGTTGAGGTTTCCAGTAAGATTCTTTCCAGAAGAGATGCTGACGGAAGAGGAGGCTGATAGGCTGGGCGACGAACAGATACGGTTTATCGTGAGGCATTACATAAAAACAAAAAGCCGCCCCATACATCATTGATGATTGGTGCGGCCTTAATGTGTCTCGATGGATTTGGCGCATTTTGAGCAGAATGGCGTCTCAGGGATGAGTTCCAATCGCTTTTCCTCAATTGGTGTTCCGCAGTTGGTGCAGAGGCCGTATTGTCCGTCTGCCAGGCGTCTGACAGCGAAGTCGATCCGCTTGATATCGTCGTAGGAATGCGACAGCGCTTGTTCTCCGCCTTTGTGCAAAATTCCAAGCTTTGATTTCCTGCGTATAGCGAGCCGCCTCCCTATTTGTACAAGGAACTCCTGCGTAAACATGATAACTCCCGAGTTGTTAAGGAAAAAACAGGATAGTATATTTATAAAGCTTTGTCAACAGTGCTAATCATTTATTGTTTTATATAAGCCATAATATGCCGGAACTACCGGAAGCGCAGACAGTTGTATCGCAGCTTGGGAAGAAGGCTATCGGCAAGATGGTTTCTGGTTTTTCGAGTGAGTGGAAGAAGAATGTGCGGCCTTCTTTCGCTGCTTTTGTTCGTAGGGCGAAGAGTGGATCGGTCGTCGCAGTACGTCGTTTCGGCAAGCATATCGTCATCGATCTCGATAATGGTTTCTCAATCGTCATCCATCTCAAGATGACCGGGCACCTGCTCTGGAAGACCGATGAGAATCGCGAGAGCAAAGCGTTCGTTGATGATCCGTATAATGGTTTCATCCGACATACCCTTTCCTTCTCTGACGGGTCGACGCTTGAATTTTCTGATATGCGCAAGTTCGGCTGGCTCCATGTGATGCCGACCAAGGAAGTGGAGGAGCTCCCGTCGATCAGTGGCCTTGGTATCGATGCGCTTTCGCCCGAGCTCACCACGAAGCGTTTCCGTGAGATCGTCTTGTCTCGGCCCAAGCGGACGATTGGTGAGGCACTGCTCGATCAGGACCGTATCGCTGGCATTGGCAATATCTACCGGAGCGAAGCGCTCTTCCTCGCGTGCGTGCGTCCAGATCGTATCGTCGCGAGTATTACTGATGAAGAATGGCAGCGGCTCCTGCCAGCAGTGAAACAAGTGCTCCGTCACGCAGCACGTCTTGGTGGACTCTCTGGTGGTGACTTCCGTGATACAGATGGCAGAGACGGGCGTTTCCAGCGTGCGGCGTATACGTATCAGCGCGACGGTGATCCGTGCAAGATATGTGGTACAATTATAAAGCGTAAAAAACTCGGGCAGCGCAGTGTTTTCTATTGCGCGCATTGCCAAAAGTAACAGCTATCAAAAAACATATGGATGGAAGGAAGAAAGTCATCATCGCGGTCATCGCGATCGTTGTCGCTATCGCTGTGTGGTATTTTGCCTTCGGCAAGCAGGGCGCCCGCAAGCCGATCGAGCTCAATAACAAGCAGCAGTCGATGACAGAAGTGCAGACCTCCCCGGTGAATGAGGGCAATGTCAGCCCGCTCTCGGGTCTACCGTGCGACAACTGGAACCGTCGCCCGATCGCGGTCATGCAGCCTGGTGATGTGACGGCCCGTCCAGCTGCTGGTTTCTCTGAGGCAGACATGGTCTTCGAGATTCCGGTCATCACGTCGAGCATCACGCGGCTCATGGGCGTATACCTCTGCAACACGCCGGCGGAGACCGGATCAATGCGGAGTGCGCGCCATGACTTCATCAGCCTCGCCAAGGGTCTTGATGCCATCTTCGTCTCATGGGGACGCTCGGAGTCGCATGACGATTCTGATCCGGTCGGCCTCGCTAAGGGTATCCTCGATCGCGGTGAGGTTGAGAATATCAACTGCAATGGCGATGCTGGCAAGTCGGCCAACGCCTGCCCGGAGAATCCTTGCTTCCGCAAGGACGGGATCGCCCGCGGTGTGGATAGCGGCTACGGCAAGCCGGCTGGGTTCTTCCAGTGCGCCAAGGATTTCGGGTACCGTCTTGAGAACAAGTTCGTTGGTTACAAGCATGTGGCTGAAGCGGCAGCTGATAGCCGGCCGAAGGGTGGACACTTGCGCGTAGCATTCGCTGGACCGTATGCGGCCGAGTATGACTATGACAAGGATACGAATAGCTATCTCCGTACCTGGGGCAATGTGCCGGATACCGATCGTAATACGAAGGCTCGTGTCGCTCCGAAGAACGTCGTGGTATTGATCGCACTTTCCGAGCAGATCGAGGGGCAGTACAACAATGTGCAGCTCGGTGATCCGTGGTACGACCGGACCGATAGCGGTGATGCTTTCTACTACGTGAACGGACAAGAGATCCGTGGTACTTGGAAGAAGGACAAGTCAAACATCTCGAGCAAGCTCTTCTTCTACGATCAGTCAGGTAAGGAAATGGAGTTTGTCCCAGGCCAGATCTGGGTCGAGGTGCTCGAGCCGGGCCAGACGCTCCGGTGGGAACCTGTGAACTAGCTTCTTAGCTTGTAGCTTCTTTAGCTTCGTTAGGGCAAAAACAGACCACAAGTCTGTTTTTTGCTATACTGAAGGGAGTTTTCTAGCTGAAAGCTAATGCAGCTAACGAAGCTAATGCAGCTACTGTTATGATTCTCTTCCTCCACGGTGATGATGATTTCTCGGTGAGCCGGCGCCGCCGGGATTTGCAGAAAGCCTTTACGGAAAAATATCCACAGTCAGAAGTGTCCGTCTTCGATTTCGAAGATCAGTCCGGTCCGGAAGATCTGCGGCGGGCGTTTGGCGTCTGCGAGGGCGGCCTTTTCGCGACGCGCAAGATGATCGTCTTCCTCCATCCATGCGCGCTTGAGGACAAAGCGGAAGATATGCTCAAGGCCTTCCTCAAGGAGCAAGCGAAGAAGGAGGATGACGTCGTGCTCCTCTTCGTGGAGCCAGGAAAGATCAAGAAGACGCATCCGGTCGCGAGTTTTCTTCTCAAACATGCTGGCAAGGAAGAAGCGTTCCCGAAGCCGGATGCGAAGGACCAGTCCGCGCTCGCAAAGATCGCGGAGCGTGAGCTCGCGTCGGTCGCTTCTGGGGTGACCTTTTCGCGCGAGGCACTTCGTATGTTCGTTTCGATCATCGGGACTGATCGTGCCCGCATGGCTTCGGAATCGGAGAAGCTTGCGGCGTACAAGGGCGGAAATGGGACTGTCGAGGCTGAAGATGTGGTACTCATGCTCGAGGGCGCGAAGGAGAGTGCTATCTTCGATGCGCTTGATGCGCTGGGGCAGGGTGATAGGGCGCGGGCACTTACGTTGCTTAGCCGTGAGACGGACGGTGGCGAAGGCGCGTATCCGGTGCTCGCCATGTGTGCGTGGCAGGTGCGGCGCATGCTCCTTGTGCGCGAGGCCTATGACCAAGGCATGCGGCGTGCGGGGGATATTGCTTCCGCTACCAAGCTCGCGCCGTTTGTCGTAGGGAAGGCACTCGGTACGATTGCGAATTTTCCGCTCGTTCGGCTCAAGGCCGGGCTCGCGCTCCTTTCCGAATCCGACACCAAGCTCAAGACCGGCGCCATGGATCCGCAAGTAGCACTGAGTTTGTTCATTTGGAAATTTTGAGCTTTAGCTCATCCTGGTTTTTTGGTTGGTATTTTTGTTTTCCTCCTCCACTGCCAAGGGGAGGGTAGGGAGGGGTTATGATATGTACCGGATATTCAATAAAAAAGATACGACTGAATTCCGAAGGAAGCTTCGGAAAGAATCTACACCGCAAGAGATAATCCTCTGGTCGCGATTGCGGAGAAAAGCTCTTGGATATAAATTCCGTCGCCAGCAGGCTATAGACGGATATATCGTTGATTTTTTCTGCTCAGAAAGGAATCTCATCATAGAATTGGATGGGTGGCAGCACAAGGAATCGGTGAAGCATGATGAAAAGCGGACGGAGTATCTCAATGGTCTCGGTATGAGGGTTTTGCGTTTTTGGAATAATGAAGTCAATGATGACTTGGAAGGGGTGGTGTTGAAGATTGAGGAGAGCCTGAAGAATTGACCTCCCCTCAATCCCCTCCTTGGCAGGAGGGGAGGAAGAACGAAAAAACCTCCCGGAAGGGAGGTTTTGCTATATACGGTATACGGTATACGATATACTACTTTGTTGCTGCCTTCTTTACGAGGGCGTTCAAGCGGGACTTCTTGCGGGCAGCGGTGTTCTTCTTGATCACCTTCTTCTGCGCGGCCTTGTCGAGAGCCTTGATGGCCTTCTTGAGAGTCTCCTGCGCCTCGTCTACCTTGCCGGCAGCGATGGCTTCGCGAGTCTTCTTGACGGCGCTCTTCACGACACCGTTCACGACTTTGTTGCGGAGCGTGTTCTTGGCGGTGACGCGCATGTACTTCCTGGCGGCTTTCTTAATCGGCATAGTAGCTATATCAAAATTAAAATATCAAAACGAAAAACTGATAAAACAAGGAACCTGAGACCTATTCTTTCTATCATGGTCCGAGTGTTTTGGCAAGAGTACGGCATTTTTTCGACTTTGTATATCAGGGGTATGTTATTGAAATTACCGGGAATCCTGGTATATTTGACAAGTACCGGGAATCCCGGTAAAATATGGTCATGAAGATATCCATACCAAATAGCGCGTTTCTTGGCAATATTAACCCTTTTTTGAGGGGTTTTGACCCTAAGAATAAGGAAATTTTTGAGATAGCAGCGAACGAGAAATGGATATCTGTCCATCCTGTCGCGCTGGCTATGATTGCCGCTATTGGGCTACCACTCAAGGCGAATGAGGTGTTCTTCGATAGGCTGACGGCGAAATCGGGGCACTATCTCGAAAGGATGGGATTATTCAAGTTTCTCGGGATCGATTCTGGGATAAAGATCAATGAGCATGAGCCGGCAGGAAGATTCATCCCGCTGACGCAGATAAACAATTCCGATGAGCTTTCAAAATTCGTAACGGACATCATCCCGTTGCTCCATCTCAATCCGCTCCAGACCGATGCACTCCGTTATGTCATCAGCGAACTCGTGAGGAATGTCATCGAGCATGCTGATTCCCCAATCGGAGCAATCGTCGCTGCTCAGTATTATCCGGATAACACTATACGGATCGGCATTGCCGATACCGGAGTAGGGATACGGTCTACCATCAGCAAGGCGCATCCGGCGAAAACCGATATTGATGCGATCAGGCTCGCTCTGACACCAGGGATAACCGGTACGACGAGCCGGGAAGGAGGCACGGAATCCAATGCCGGTGCCGGTCTGTTCTTTATAAAATCCATATCAAAGGTGAGTAGGGAATTCTTCATGATATACAGCGGCGACGCCATGTACAAGCTTCTCAAGGAGCCGCTCCGGGCGAAGAGACCAATAAGGCTTTTCGCGGATCCGTTCAATGATAGGTATACAGCCGAAGAAGGTTTGCCGGTCTGGCAAGGGACGGTTGTCGGGGTGGATATATCGCTTGATGACACGCAAGAATTCTCGGACCTTTTAGATCTTATCAGGGACGTGTATGCGAAAACAGTGAGAGAACGGAGACGTGAAAAATATAAGAAACCGAAATTCATATGATTATCGTAGAATTATTCGGGAAAACGGGAGCGTTCGCCGAAAACAAGGATATCGCGCGGGATATCCGGGTGCATACCATATTGCCGGCCCTCGATAAGGGTGAGGATATTATCCTTGACTTCAGTGGTGTCACCTCGGCGACACAATCGTTTGTCCATGCTATGATCAGTGATGCTCTTCGGAAACACGGAGACGTTGCTCTTGAGAGAATCTCGTTCAAATCCTGTAATGATGTTGTGCGGAAGATAATCGGCATAGTGGTTGATTATATGCAGGAGAGCAATTGATTAATATCGCTTATGATAGGAAGATTGGAAGGAAAAATCGCCGGAATCCGCGGAAATGCCGCTATCGTCATGGTTGGAGGCGTGGGCTATCTCGTGGCTGCGTCTGCCTATACGCTCGGCAAGATCGCCGGAGAGAGCGAAGTGTCACTCCATATCCATACGCATGTACGAGAGGACCAGCTGGCGCTTTATGGCTTCTTGTCCGAGGAGGAGCTTTCTATGTTTGAGCTTCTCATCTCTATCTCCGGCATTGGGCCGAAGGTCGCGCTTTCTATTCTCTCTATCGCTGATCCCAAGACTATCCGCACTGCAATCGTGAACAAGGATCCGTCCATCCTGACGCGCGTGTCGGGGGTCGGCAAGAAGACGGCCGAGCGCGTCATCGTGGAGCTTCAGAACAAGGTGGATGCGATCGGCATCGAAGACCAGGGGACAGCACTGGCTGGCCAGGACGCTATCGAAGCGCTGGTCTCGCTCGGCTACTCTGTCACAGAGTCCCGCGAAGCGCTCAAGCAGGTGCCGGCCGATATCACGGATGTCAGCACGCGTATCCGCCAGGCTTTGAAAAATCTGGGGAAGTAGGGCTGATATTTCAGCTAAATAGCATAAAATATGGCTCTGATGAGCCTATTTTTGTTTATCACTCTCGACAGAATCGATAAAAAGTGCTATAATGGAACGTTACTGGGACTGTCGAAAGATTGTTTTGGAACCGCCATCTTCCCGGGCGCAATGGGAATGTACTTTGAGAAGGAGCGAACCATGGCTAACGCCGTGAATCTGCCGGGCGATCGTCTGGCGGGCATGATGATGGATCTTTGCGCGAAGTTGCGTGCGGAAAACCTCACGCTTGACCAATTCGATCTCTTTTTGCAGCACAAGAATCCGTTCGAAAAGATGGGCGATGATATGTTCATCCGTCATGTCACTGTGAGTCGTACCCGGACCCCGATGGAAGCGATTGATGCGACTGGTCGGAACAAGTATCTCACCAATGATGCCATCAAGACGATGCCGCGAGGTGAGGGCGACGAAGCATACGTGATCTTTTTTAAGCTCGGCCGCGAGGTGAGCGACGCCGATCTGGACAAGGAATACGAACTGCGCGACCTCAAGCCTGCCGACCCGTATACGCTTGCTGCTGTCAACGAAGCCGACCCCGCCTTTGCTGACGAGCATCCCAATGGTACCCACTGGCAGGATGTGCATGGCAACTGGTGCTATGCGGCCTTCGGTCGGTGGCGCGACGAGCGTCACGTGGGCGTCTACCGGATCGACGACGGCTGGGGTGACCACTGGTGGTTCGCTGGCCTGCGCAAGTAGTCCTCTGGACTTCGGATTCTGCTCTGACCTTTGAGCTTGGTCCTTAGTCCTTTGACCCCGCATTTTACCAACATGGTAGTGCGGGGTTTCATTTTTTCAATTTCTTGCTTTTTTATATATCGCATCTTGGATTGCCTCAGTATGCGAATGACTATACACTAGGAAATATGAATACAAGCGAATTCCTCCAATCAGAAGCCTGGGCGAAGCTGCAGGTCGCGGCTGGACATGAAGCGGTGCGTATCGGGGACGATGCGTATGGTTTTGTGCATGTGTTGCCGCTGGTTGGGCGTTACCTCTATACGCCGAGATGGCCGGCAGATGGAATCAAGAATCAAGAATCAAGAATCAAGAATCTACTTGCGGAAGCGGAGAAAGTCGGAGCGAAATGGATACGGATTGAGCCGGAGACGGAGGGGATGAAAGAGATACTTCTCCGCCAGCTGGCGGATCAGAATGGTACTGTTTCGGTAGAAAAATCTCCACATGACATGCAGCCGCGGGAGACTTTTGTCATTGATATCGCGAAGAGCGAGGATGAGTTGCTCGCAGCAATGAAGCCGAAGACTCGCTACAATATCCGACTGGCAGAGAAGAAGGGTGTTCGGGTCTTCGCGACACAGGAAAAGAAATATCAAGAAGCCTTTCTTGATCTCATTACCGCGACCGCTGAGCGCAAGGACATCGTGCCGCATCCAAGGAGCTATTATGAGAAATTCTTTACCGAGCTACCGGAGGAGATGTGTCACCTCTTCGTCGCGGAATATGAGGGTGTCGTCGTTGCGGCCAATCTCGTGATGATCTATGGTGATACGGCGACGTACCTTCATGGCGGGTCAGGCGACCGGTATCGCGAGGCGATGGCGCCGTTCCTCCTCCAGTGGGAGCAGATCAAGTTCGCGAAAAGCAAGGGTTGTGCGAAGTACGACTTCGGAGGAGTGAGGACAGTCAACAGTCAACAGTCAACAGTCAACGGAGAAACTACAAACTACAAACTACAAACTACAAGCTCGTGGGGAGGAATCACGAGATTCAAAACGGGATTTTCGCCGAAGACCGAGCCGACCGTCTTTCCTGGATGCTATGATATCGTACTCGACAAGAAAGCGTACTGTCTCTATGGGAAGCTGCGGCTGATCCAGGGTGTTCTCGTGCGGATAAGGAGGCTTTTCGGTCTGTAGAAGAAACTCAATCGAAAACGAGACTTTACACGGCCTCTTTTTGTATGTTTTTATCCGCGGTGCTTTACGGGAAGACAGAAGAGTACTATACTCAGCTGTTCGTTAAAAACTGAAGAGTTTTTGCAACAGAGAGCATCGGTTGTTGTGCGCGGCAGATTTTGTAGCTAATGACCGGATAAGGGAGGGGAACCACAGCATGACGCCCCTTTCATTCAGGGGGGGGCATCATTTTGAGGAGAATAACATGATAAATATCCATGATTTCCCCGAAGAGCTTGTGTGTCAATTCATAGAAGCGCTTGAGAAGATCGGGCGCGGGCCGAAAGATCTTGAGAATCTTGTTCATAATGAACGGCTGTTGCGAAGCGCTTTCACGAAAGGAGATGATGAGTCGGGTATAATCGCAACGGATTTTTTTCCGGAATTCGATCCGGTCGAGTGTATGGGCAAGGGCTGGAAACATGGTCATCATTCAGCATTATGCAACGGCATATGGGAGGAGCGCCGTCGCGGACATCCGTTCGGGCATTCCTGCGTAGATATCTCCGCCATCCTTCTGGAGCATGCGCTGTCAGATGATGAATCAGAAATATCTGGTATAGAAATGAAGCGGCGTCTCAAAGGAAGCGGGCGTGTCTGTCTCGGGGCGAAGGTATGCATGATTTTTTGGAAGTTCAGGATCCTCATTCCACAGAGTTGGAAAAAGAACGGGTGGGTCATTTATTTCGATGGCTCGTACGTTATCGATCCGCTTGGTCATCCATACACACTGTATCTGTGGTGCGTGTGCAATAAGTGGCGTTTGGGGTGGCGTTCAGTGTTCGATAATCGGGGAAGGGATCATCGTTCCGCCGTGCTTAAGATCTAATCTCTGAATCGAAGCGCCTTTTCGCATATTCCGTGTCTTGGTATCCGCCTCGGCACGGGATTTTCTTTTTTTAAGAAATATCTATACACTAGGAAGTACTATGAAACGATTCATTTCGCGGCTTCTGCCGCAGCAGGCCAAGAATTGGTATCATTTCGCGCAGGCGGTCGTCGCATGCGTCTTCTTCGGCTTTCCTGGGAAGAAGCTTCGGGTGATCGGTGTGACTGGGACGAACGGTAAGACGACCACGACGCAGATGATCGCGCGCATTCTCGACAAGGCCGGGAAAAAAATAGCGATGGCCTCGACAATCAATTTTCAGATTGGAGAGAGGAAGTGGACCAATGCCTCGAAGTTCACGACACTCTCGCCGTGGAAGCTGCAGAAGTTTCTTTCCGAGGCGGTGGCGGCTGGTTGCGAATATGCGATCGTCGAGACATCGTCGCATGCACTCGATCAGGGCCGGGTATGGGGTATTCCGTACGCGATTGCTGTCATGACCAATGTGACGCGCGAGCATCTCGACTATCACAAAACGATGGAAGGATATCGTGCGGCCAAGCGGAAGCTTTTCGAGATGGCGGACAAAGCGGTCATCAATGCTGATATGGAGGAGCCGGAGTACTTCCGTATCCCTGGAAGAGAGTCTATCGCGTATAGTGTAAAGGACGTGAGCGCACATCTCTTTGCCCAGCATGTCGAGCTCGATTTCAAGGGGACGGAGTTTGCAGTCGATGGGACAGAGTTCCGTTTGCATCTTCCGGGACTTTTCAATATCGAGAATGCGCTCGCAGCACTCGGTGTCGCTCGGCTGCTCCAGATTGATTTCTCGGTCGCTCGGGAAGCGCTTGAGAGCATCGCGGGTGTGTCGGGGCGCATGGAGCTTGTGCCGAACGCGGTCGAGGCGGATATCTTGATTGACTACGCGGTGACGCCAGACGCTTTCGAGAAGCTCTATGCCTCTATCATTCCGCTCAAGATCCCGGGTTCGAAGATCATCCATGTTTTCGGTGTGTGTGGCGAGCGCGATCGGGGCAAGCGGCCGATGCTCGGCGAGATCGCTTCGTCCAATGCGGATATCATCATCCTGACGAACGAGGACCCGTACTATGAGGATCCGGAACAGATCATTGATGATATAGAAAAAGGAGTGACGAAGAAAAAGGATAAGGACTATTTCCGTGTCTTCGACCGGCGCGAAGCGATCCGGAAGGCGCTTTCGATCATGGAGATCGGCGACATCGTGCTCATCACTGGCAAGGGCGCGGAGGAGACGATGGCGCTCGGTGGCAAGCGCATCCCGTGGAATGAACGCAGGGTGGTTGAGGAAGAACTCTCACAGTTATCAAGTTTGTAAAGTTTTTAAAGTCATAAAGTCTGCGAGTCTGAAAGACGGAGAAAAAAAAGAAAAGCCGCCCGACGATGAGTCGAAGGGCGGTTTTTGTTTGGCGCGTTGGCCGTGGATCAGCCGGACGCGTTTTGAGCGAGCAACTGAGCCGCAAGAGTGGGAGGGCTTGTATCGCTGTCTTTTTCAGGATCAACGATGGCGGGCTGGGTCGGTCGGGAACTGAGTGTGATGGCGCCTTCCATGGCGCGGCACAGAAGGTCCCGAGTCGTACTGTCGGTCTGTTGTTTCGGAAGTCCATCGTAGAGCTTCTGGATCAGCATCGAGTAGACGAAGTCTTCTTCAAGAGAAGTAAGACTGTAGATTTCTTCGCCTGCGATTTTCAAGACCTCTTTCGGGGTCAGCTTTTGACGATGCTTCATGCCCTCATCGGTTACTTGAGCGGCATAGAAGAAGTAAGACGGGTTGTCGTTACGATGCCGTTTGCCGAAGCAGTAGAAAATACGGATCATAGGGCCCTCCTTTCGGGCGTTTGGTTGTTAAGGAAGGGGTTCGCTTTGTGAGGCTTTGTGGACAAAAAAAACGATGAGAGCAGTATGCGCTCCCATCGTGGCTCTTGTCAAGATTGGCTCTAAGCGAGGACGGCGATGAAGAGAAGAGTGAGGAAGAAGCCGATGATGGCGCCGCCGATGACCTCGCTCGTGCGATGACCGACGCGCTCCTTGAGGCGGGGGAACTTCTCTTCGTCGATCTCGCCTTTCAGCTGGTCGATGAGCATATTGAGGTAGCGGCCCTGGTCGCCTAAGTGCATGCGGATGCGAGCGGCGTCATCGACGACGATGAAGGCGAGGACGGCCGCGAGGGCGAAGGTGCCGGAATGGATGCTTTCGTAATAGCCGACCGTCGTGAGGAGTGAGACGACGAGCGCGGTGTGGGCACTTGGCATGTGGCCGTGGGTGAAGACATATTCCGGCTGCCACCCGTGCTTCATGGTGAAGAGGATGAACTTGATGATTTGGGCGATGACACCAACTGTGATCGGGATCGCGAAGAGGTAGTATGTCTGCACAGAATCCATAGCCTTTTTGGTTAATGTTTCGTTTTTAGTATAGCATTTTTGGTGTGGTATAATAAGGGTGTCTTAAATCGTAATGTCAAATCATATGGGTATTGGATTGATCCTGCTGATAGTTCTGGCAGTCGTCGTGCTGTACGTGGTCGGTGCATACAACGGCTTGGTTCGCCTCAAGAACCGTGCCGGGGAAGCCTGGAGCGATATTGATGTGCAGCTCAAGCGTCGTTATGATCTCATCCCGAACCTCGTGAGTACGGTGAAGGGGTATGCCGCGCATGAGAGTGGTGTTTTCGAGAAGGTGACTGAGGCGCGTACTAAGGCTATGTCAGCGACCGGTGTCGCCGAGAAGGGTGAGGCGGAGAATATGCTTGCCGGCGCACTCAAGTCTGTCTTTGCGATCGCGGAAGCATATCCGGATCTCAAGGCGAACCAGAACTTCCTCGAGCTGCAGCGCGAGCTCTCCGATACGGAGAACAAGATCCAGGCGTCCCGCCGCTTCTACAATGGCAACGTCATGGAGCTCAACACTAAGATCGAGATGTTCCCGTCGAATATCATCGCGGGCATGTTCAACTTCGCGAAGCGCGAGTTCTTCGAACTGAACGAAGAGGCAGCCAAGGAGCCGGTCAAGGTCGAGTTCTAATTGCTGGCTATGAGCCTTCTCAATAAGGCATTAAAAGGGAGTCTTGGACTTATTGCCCTCGGCTTCCTTTTCTTTTGTGCGGAACCGGTGCGAGCCGAGGAAATCAGCCGTTTCTCTACCGATATCGTGGTAGGGAGCGATGCATCGATGGCTGTTGTTGAGACCATTGACTATGATTTTGGCGAGGAGATGCGTCATGGCATTTATCGTGATATCCCGACGGAGTACGTGACGAAGCTCGGGGCGGATCAGAGTATCGATATCAACGTAGAGGGCGTGGAAGACGCTTCTGGGAAGAGCTATACGTATGAGACGTCCTCTTCTGGTGGTGTCTTGAAGATCAAGATTGGCGATGCCGATACGCTGATCACTGGGCGGCATACGTATGTCATCCGTTACCGGGCCCGGTATGCATTCGGATATTTCGATGGCTTTGATGAGCTCTATTGGAATGCGACGGGCAATGGTTGGCAGGTGCCAATAGGTCGAGCCGAAGCGAGGCTGACGCTGCCCGAGAATGTGCCGTCGGACAAGATCCAGACGAGTTGTTATCTCGGCGCATACGGGAGCAGTGAATCCTGCGACGACGCCGCTCATTTCGATGGACGTGCCTACGTCGCTTCTGCTTCTCGGGTCCTCCAGCCGAGTGAAGGACTGACGATCGCGGTCGGTTTTCCAAAGGGGGTCATTCGTGAGGTCGGTACGCTTGAGCGGATCTGGAATTTCATCAAGGATAATCCGGTCTCGCTCCTGCCACTTCTCGTCTTCGGGTATATGTTCCGGCACTGGTATCGCTACGGGCGCGACCCGGAAGGTCGTGGGACGGTCATCCCAGAATACGATATGCCGGGAAGGACTGTCTGTTATCGAGGTGGCGGGACTGATGAAGAGCTCTGTCTCGGCTGAGCAGGTCTCGGCGGGTATCGTCGACCTTGCCGTGCGCGGCTATTTGAAGATTGCGAAGACTGAGAAAAAGGTCCTCGTTTTCTCAAGCGATGAGTATGTCTTTACCCGGACGGAGAAGCCAGCTGAGGATGCTATCGATCGAGCATTCCTTGAGGCACTTTTCGGCGAAGCGGACGGTTTTGGCAAGGCGGTCGAGCTCTCGTCGCTCAAGCAGAAGTTCTACAAGTCCATCCCGGAGATAGAGAAGCTCGCTATGGGGCGGCTCGTCGAGAAGGGATACTTCCCGAAGAACCCGAAGGATGTCATCGGTAAATACATCTTGTTCGGGGTCTTAGGTATCTTTGCGGCTGTTTTCGTTTTTCCGGGTGGTCCGGTGGCGGTCATCTCGGTCATTATCTCGTTCGTCGCCTATTTCGTTTTTGCTGCGCTCATGGGTACCGTGACGAAGGACGGGGCGATCGTGAAGGAGCACATCTTGGGTCTCAAGGATTATCTTTCCATTGCGGAGAAGAATCGTATCGAGTTTCACAACGCTCCTGAGAAGCGGCCGGAGCTCTTTGAGAAGCTCCTGCCGGCTGCGATGATCCTCGGTGTGGAGAAGCTTTGGGCTAGGGAATTCGAGGATATGTATATGGCGGAGCCACAGTGGTATAGCGGTGCGCATGGGGCGGCGTTTTCGGCATCAGCGTTCGCATCGGATCTCGGCGGCTTCCAGACGGCAGCATCGCAGACGCTCGCTTCTGCTCCGGGCGGATCGAGCGGCTCTGGTGGCGGTGGATTCTCCGGCGGAGGTGGCGGCGGAGGTGGCGGTGGGAGCTGGTAATCCACTGGCGTTTCAGGTAAAATTTCTGTTTTTAGGGTATACTGGATGTCGCAGAGTATACCCTTTTCATTTTTTTATCTTGAATTGTGAAACCTCTTTTTCTGTCATCCCGGGCTCGACCCGGGATCCAGAAATATGACTAAATAAAGAAGTCCTGGATTCCCGCCTGCGCCAGCCTCGACGTCTAGGCGGGCGGGAATGACAACTGAAAGCGGAGCTTCATAATCCAAAGTTTTTACGCCTATGGCAACTCTCTATACAAGTTATGATCGGAACAGCCGGCTGACCTGGGTCTATCTGACCGGGTTCCTCGTCTTCGTGATCGGCGTTGGCTATGTCTTCGCTGGTGCGATGCAGTCGAGTGCGATTCTTTATGGCGCGGTGGCTTTTTCAATCATCATGAGCGTCTCGTCGTACTGGTATAGCGATCGGATCGTGCTCTCGATGAGCGACGCGAAGCTGGTTGAATTTGAAAGCAACAAAGAGCTGTACCGTCTCGTGGAGAATCTCGCCATCACAGCGGGCCTGCCGACGCCAAAGATCTATGTCATCGAGGATACGGCGATGAACGCCTTCGCGACGGGGCGTGATCCGGAGCACGGCGTGATCTGTTTCACGACTGGCATCCTCTCGCGGCTCGATCGTGCGGAGCTTGAGGGTGTCGCCGCACACGAGCTCTCGCATATTGGCAACCGGGATACGCTTGTCGCGACTGTTGTCGTCATTCTGGTCGGCTTCGTGGCGCTCCTCGCTGATTGGTTCCGACACTGGGCCTGGTATGGCAGTCGGGATAATGACAACCGTGATGGTCGGCTACAGCTGATCTTGTTCGTGGCGGCAATCATCCTTTCGCTCTTGGCGCCGCTCGCAGCGACCCTCATGCAACTTGCCATCTCGCGGAAGCGCGAATTCCTGGCAGATGCATCAGGAGCTCTCCTGACGCGTTATCCAGAAGGATTGGCCCGCGCTCTTGAGAAGATTTCGGGCGATACTGAACCGCTCGAAGCTGCCAACCGTGCCACCGCTTCGCTCTATATATCGAATCCTTTCAAGGGAAAGAAAGTGTCCAAGTTTTTCATGACCCATCCGCCGATGGAAGAACGTATTGCGGCGCTCCGGGGGATGAACCTTAAGTAGAATTATTATTCGGCTAACGGGTTTTGCGGGTTAACGAGTTCGTATTTAACCCGTTAACGCGTTAACTCGTGAACTGATCAATTTCTAATTATGGCATCTCCATATCAAGATTTCGTCGCGAAGGCTCGGGAGCGTTTCGAGGCCAAGCGGCAGGCGAAAGCACAGAGTACTGGCCAGTATCGTTTCACGCTGCATGCGCAGTTCAAGATGCAGCAGTACGGGTTGTCGGATCAGAAGGTGCGGAGTGTCATCCGCAATCCGCGTCGCCGCGAGGAAGGCATTGTGAAAGACACGGTCGCGGTGATGCAGCCGGTTTCGGTGAAGCGGGGTGCTGATGGCAAGGATACCTGGAAGCAGGAAATCTGGGTGATGTTCGTTTTGAAGAATCAAGAATCAAGAATCAAGAATCAAGAACAAAAGAAGAAAAAGGCTGGAAGCGACCAATCGGAGTCTCATGATTCTCAATTCTCAATTCTTAATTCTGCGGGCCGACAGGTCCGCATTATAAGTGCCTGGCGGTATCCGGGAATCAGCCCGAAAAGGAACCCTATACCAGAGGATATTCTTTTGGAGCTTGAGAGAGAAGATGTTCTGGAGGGCTGACGGAAGCCTGTCTCTGCCTGCCCACTTCGATTGATGTTTCATCGAGGCGAGCAGGTAGGCGCCTTTGACGGGATATTTTGCGGGAAATCGAAGAGGGGGATATAATAGAGGTAGGAGAATAGTGGGTGCTTCCCGCTCCGTCAGTAAGATAATTAATCGGTATCGCGCCGAATCCGTCTGTTATCCGCCAACTAGCGGAGGCGGAGGAGAGGTGGTGGACCAATACGTATGGAAAGTATAAATAATGAAGGACAGGCCGCTCCGGCTCCAGAGACACCAGCCGCTGCGCCGGTCAACAAGGAGCAGATGAAGTCGGATGTGAAGGGTATGCTTGGCCAGCTTGAGGCATGGCTCGAGGGTGTGATGGTCAAGAAAGCTCCGTTTCAGATCCCGATGGGCGGCAAGAATTTCCTGGCGATGGTCGCTCCGTATCTCGTGATCATCGGCATTGTGCTCGCCATTCCGGCGACGCTCTTCGTGCTGGTAACTTCACCGATTCTCATATTGGGTGGTGGGGGCATGGCTATTGTGAGCTTCCTGTTTTCCATTGCTGCACTCGTCATCGAGGCAATCGCGCTTCCAGGACTCTTCAAGCGCACCCAAGCGTCGTGGCGGTTGCTCTTCTATGCGTCTGTCGTCAGTGTCCTCGGCAGCATCGTCAGCTTTCAGATCGTCAGCGCCCTTATCGGTGCTATCGTCGGCTGGTACATCATCTTCCAGGTCAAGGAAGTGTACAAGAACTGACACTTTCCAAAATGTCATCCCGGACTCCTGCCCGAATCGCTACGCGAAGCGTTGCGGGCGGGTGATCCGGGATCCAGAAACGGGCCTTTAGCCCGTTTTTTGGTTTCAAATAATGCTTTGTTTAAGCAATAAACACGATAATATGCTTGACTTTTTTTATTTTTGGGTGTATAATGTTTAGTCAAGTAGTTTTTTGACAACCCATTCGATTTCGGCACTGCTTGTGCCATCCACTTTGTCCAAGGAGGACATTATGAACGGTTCAATTCGCCGTATTTCCACCGCTGTCATCATCGGTTTCACGTTGGTCATGATCGGCACTATCGGTCTTCCGACCAGGTCGTACGCCGCACAGGACCTCGAGACCTTGGTAGCGATCTCTGCTGTTGCCGGTGTAGAGGGTGCTTCGTGCGCCATCGAAGCCAATATCAATCGGATTGGTCGTGGCAATTATGTCGGCAGTCGCTCCATGCGCGCCGCTGACTACGATCGTTGCAAGTGGCAAGCTGAAGCTCGTCGCCAGCAAGCGTACCACCAGCAGCAAGCAGAACTGCGGCAGGCGCGGTACGAAGCCCGGCAGAATGCTCCGCGTTGCCGGTACTATGAGCAGAATGGTCAGCAGTATCGCACGTGCACCGAAACGGTGTATGGTCAGTGGCGGCAGCGATAACATCACGACTCGTCGAACGATCGGTCGGTTTCAAAGAAGATAACTCTTCTGCGAGACCGGCCGCTTTTCTTTTTCCGAAACTTCTTTTGCGGTATACTTGTATGTGTCATCCTGAGCTCGTTGGGGGATGACAAAAAAAGTTGTATCTTTTCTATACCCTATTCCCTAAACCCTAATCCCTACAAAAATGAAGCAGACAAAAATCGTCGCGACTATCGGGCCGGCATCGGAATCGAAGGAGATGCTCAGGAAGCTCGTCGAGGCCGGCATGAACGTCGTGCGGCTCAATTTTTCCCATGGCGAGCATGCGTGGCACAAGGAAGTGATCAACCGCGTGCGCGAATTGTCGCATGAGATGGGCTTGCCGATTGGTATCTTGGCCGACCTCCAGGGTCCGCGTATCCGTACCGAGGTGAAGGAAGCGTTCGACGTGAAGAAGGGCGATAAGATACGCGTGAGCGATATCTTTGAGAAGGACCGGTTGCCGTCTGATGAGAGCTTGCCGACGATTCTTCTCGATATGTCCGGCATCTCCCGCGGCCTCGAGCCGGGGCACGCTATCCTTATCGAGGACGGCCTCATCGAGCTCACGACCGTGGAGCGCAAGGAGAACTATGTCATCGCCGAGGCCAAGAACGACGGCACGATCAAGGGCCGCAAGGGTGTGATCCTGCCGGACTCCAAGCTTGATCTGGCTATCCTTTCGGAGAAGGACCGCAAGGATCTACGCTTCGTGCTTGAGGAGGGTGTCGACTTTGTCGGCCTCTCGTTCGTTGGTTCCGTGGATGATATCAAGGATGCCCGGGCGGAGATGCGTTCGGTGCTCGGCGAGGATGCTCGGCTGCCGCAGATCGTCTCAAAGATTGAGCGCAAGGAAGCAATCAAGAACCTTGAGTCCCTCGTGAAGGAAAGCGATGCTGTGATGGTGGCGCGCGGCGATCTCGGTATCGAGATGCCGGAGAGCGAAGTGGCCATCCTGCAGAAGCGCATCATCGCGGAGAGTCTGCGCTCGGCCAAGCCGGTGATCGTGGCGACGCAGATGATGAAGAGTATGATGGATAATCCGCGCCCGACCCGCGCCGAGGTTAGCGATGTCTCGAATGCGGTCATCGACCATGCCGATGCCGTGATGCTCTCAGAAGAGTCTGCGATGGGCAAGTATCCGGTGGAGACGGTCGCTATGATGGCGGAGATTATCGGCAAGACGGAAGAGTCCCCATTCGATGACCTCTACAAGGCGCTCGACCTCAATTTCAGCAATGACTACGCCACGATGATCCGGAGCGTCTACGAGCTCGCGCAGAGCTTCGGTACCAAGGCGATCCTCCTCCTCTCGATGAGCGGGCTGACCGCACGGCTCATCTCGCATTTCCGTCCGGAGAGCAAGATCCTCGTCGCGACCAATAGTCGGGAGACCTGGAACGGGCTCGCGCTCGTCTGGGGCGTCGTGCCGTACCTCTATGAGGATGACAAAAATCTCGAGGGTTTCATCGGTCGGATGATCGATGATGCCAAGAAGGGTGGTCGGCTCGCTGCGGGGGAGAAAGCGGTTGTCTTCCATGGCCGCACTCCGGACCATGATACCTTGAAGCTTGTCGGAATCCGGGAAATCAGGTAGAATCATTTCTCAGTGAACAGCTAGCAGTTAACGGGGATAAGGAATTTCCTGATTCGTTTCTTGTTGATTGCTGATTGTTGACTGATAAAGGAAAGGTGGCCCCAGCCCAAGGCTGGTCCGCCTCGGGCGGAGAGTCCCGCCAGGGGCGGGCAGGGGTTTAAGGCAAGCGTAGGGAGAAACTTTACCTGTCGGCGGCAGGCCTACCGAGGAGATGTAAAAACAATTGATTTCTGGTCAGAGCGGAAAGGTGGCCGAGTGGTTGAAGGTACTTGCTTGGAAAGCAAGCGTAGGGGAAACCCTACCGAGGGTTCGAATCCCTCCCTTTCCGCTCTGTTCAGAAAATTTTCAAAAAACCTTGCTTTCTATGGCGAGGTTTTTGGTTTATAGTGAGGGGAAAGAGAGGTTAATATTGGTTTTTAGAAAAAAGAAATTATCAAGGATGTCTATTAAATTTGATAAATTAAGAAAGGACTGGAAGGAGGCTGGATATACCGGGTACTTGATGCTTCCGATTAAAATAGATGATAATCAGGAAGAAATTAGAAAAGAGATGCTGAACGTTTCACTGGGCTTAGGCGATTACCATAAATTTATGGATTTCTATCAGAAAAGCGGAAAGCAAAGAGTGGGCGAGTATCTGAATCGGATATGTAGAGATGCAGTTGCTCATGGTAAGCTTTCTTCGAAAACAATTAAGTCGCAAGAAAACTTTAAGGATTATTTTGAAATGTATTTTGCAAATCAATTCATCAAATCAGCAGCGTTTTTGGCTATAATGGAGCATCTTAATACAGAGATTACTGTTGAATAGCGTTCATAATAAATTGTTTTTTTATGAAAAAATATTTTTCTTTCACCTTGGCGTTTATGATTGTTGTAGGTATTACTGGGTACTATTTGTTTTTTGCAAAACCATCCGTAGCGCCGGTAGCGGCACCTGAGGGTGTGACCAATAATGACGGCCAGCCCGCAGCAACCACTCCTGCTCAGACCGGGCTCGCCAATCCTGCGTCGGTCAATTGTGTGAAGACCAAGGGTGGGACGCTTGAGATAGTTGATATGCTGGAGGGTCAGCAGGGCATATGCCATCTGCCGGACGGCACGACGTGCGAAGAATGGGCGCTCATGCGTGGCACGTGCGGTAGCAAATAGTTTTTACAGAAGATATGCACCTACGCTTCCTTTTCCTGCTGATGATAATCGTGGCCTTGGCCGGATTTTTTTTCGCGTTTCGCCACATGCATCGGGTGGCCGCGAATGAGGACTCTTCTTCTATTGTTGCTCATAGTAGTAGTCAGGTCACTCCGACTCAGGCGATCAAACCCGTAATCGCTCCGGGTGAACATAGGATCGACATGCCGGATGGGCGGAAATACATCCTCTTCGTACCTCGGACCTACGATCCATCTCTGCCGGCACCGCTCGTGCTCTTTTTCCATGGTGGTATGGGAGATATGGAACAGGCGGCTGCCGAGTATGGCTGGGAAGAAAAAGCGGAACAGGCAGGATTCATCCTGGCCTTTCCCAATGGCTCGAGCCCGCTGCCGCGTCAGCATCTCGCGACGTGGAATGCGGGCAATTGCTGCGGGTATGCCATGGATAAGGCTATCGATGATGTCGCTTTTGCCCGGTCGGTCGTGAAGGATATACAGGAGCGCGCGAATATCGATGCCGGAAAGGTCTATGCAGCCGGGATGTCGAACGGCGGAATGATGGTGCATCGGCTGGCGTGCGAGATGGCGGATACATTCCGTGCGGTGGCATCGGTCGCGGGAACCGATAATACGATAGCCTGTTCTCCGTCGAAACCGATATCGGTCATGCATATCCATGCGAAGGATGATACGCACGTGCTCTTCAATGGTGGGGCCGGCAAGGATGCTTTCAGGGACAATACGAAGGTGACTGATTTCACATCGGTCGCTGAGACGGCGGATCGCTGGATCAGGCGTGATCGTCTCAATCCGAGCCCGAAGAGGGTACTCGAGGTGCCTGGCGCCTATGCCGATCTCTATATTTCCTCTCAGAATGAGTCGCGCTTCGAACTAGTCGTGACGGAAACGGGCGGGCATTCTTGGCCCGGGAAGAAGACAGTCAATGGCAAGTCTTCATCCCAGGCTGTTGTCGCGAACGATTTCATCTGGGATTTTTTCGTGTCTGCGAAGTGAGTGACAGGAACATGGGGTTGAATACCCCACGGCTTACTTGCCTCGATTCGAGTCGAAGCGGGCCCGCCTAGTTGTCGAGGCCGGCCGCGGTAAATACCCGTTATTTCGTCTTTTCGATAGCCATCGCTATATGTGTTATTGATACCCGCTTAGCGCGGTTATTTGTCTAAAATTACGCATTTGTCTGTTGAAACGCGTATTGGGCCATTTTTTATAGTATGGTAGACTAGGAAGGCAATAAAGCCATTAATTAGACAAGTTCGTATGGAAATCATAGAAGAGGGGACATTGAAGGAAGCAGTGACAGAAAGTAAAGCGGAGGCTGTGGTTGAGGAGAAGTCGAAGTGGTCGAGGTTTCCGATGCCCAATCTCAAGCGGAAGACGTTGATTGTCATTGCTCTTATCGTGGCAGTCGTTGCCGGGGCGTCGTACGTCGCGTACGCGAAGCGTGGCTGGTTCGTAGCGGCGACAGTGAACGGCGGATCAATCAGTCGTCTCGCGGTCATAAAGGATCTTGAGAAACAGGCTGGCAAGCAGGCGCTCGATGCGCTCATCACCAAGAAGCTGATTATCGATGAAGTGAAGAAGCTTGGAATATCTGTGAAGACCGAGGATGTCGATGCTGAGATAAAGAAGGCTGGGGAGCAGGTGTCGGCGCAGGGCGGTACACTTGAGGAAGTGCTCGCGCAGCAGGGCATGACGGAGGCCGATCTTCGTGAACAGATCATGATTAAGAAAGAGCTTGAGCAGATCCTAGCTGACAAGGTTTCGGTGAGCGATGCAGATGTCGATCAGTACATCAAGGACAACAAGATGGTGCCGGCCAAGGGTGCGGTCTCGGAAACGCTCAAGGCCCAGGTCCGCGAACAGCTCCAGTCTCAGCAGTTCAATGCCGCGGCACAGGGGTATATCGCTGATCTTCGGGCGCAGGCATTGATCGTCAAGTACGTCGAGTACTAGCATCAAGGTGTACCGAGGAGGATTTTTCGGAAATACCAACAAAAACCAGCTTCGAAGGCTCGAGGCTGGTTTTTTTGCACGCAAAATCTGGAGCCGAAGTATCTTTTGGGGCCGTATCGTGGTAGGATGCCTTACTTGGGAAGACGGAGAGGCCTTTGAAAACACCGGAAGATAAAGAGCGATTCTTGCATAATATAGAGCGGAGTATGGCGAAGAATCATCACGCCGCATCCGAATGGCATATCGCGCACATCGCGTCAGAAGTGGATCCGTTTTCGAAAACGGGCGGACTGGCGAGCGTGCTCGGTTCTTTGCCGCGTGCGCAGCAGGTGCTCGGGACGGATACGATCATCATCACGCCGTATTATGGTAAACATATCGATGCCGAGGCGTATGGGCTCGAGAGCATCGGTAAGTCGGAGAGGATAGAGGTGGAGCCAGGAGTCTTCGAGCGAGTCGCTTTCCGCAAAGGATTTCTCGGGGACGAGAAGATTCCAGTGTATTTTATAGAGAACAAAAAGTTTTTCGGATCACGCAAGAAATTTTACGGAGCGGACAATGATAACGCGCGGTTTCTCTTTTTTGATAGGGCCGCGCTTTTTCTTTTGAAAAAGATCGATTTTAGGCCAACGGTCATTCACTGTCATGATTGGCATGCTGGTCTCGTGCCTTTTCTCCTCAAGACCCGGTATGCGGAGGATTCATTTTTCGAGCAAGACAGCGACGCTCTTTACGATTCACAATCTGTCTTTCCAGCTCGGTCATGATTGGCGCGATATTCCGGAGAGAGAACATGATGACGGATATTCCGAGTTGCCTCTGGTTTCGGATACACGAAGGATAGAGCGGCTCAACTTTGCGAAGCGAGCCATCCTTTTCGCCGACGCCATCAATACCGTCTCGGAGACGTATCGTGAGGAGATACTGACCAAAGCTTTCGGGGAGGAATTGCATCGCCTACTCAAGGAGCGCAAACGCAGCGTTTTCGGTATCGTCAACGGCATTGATTATCATGATTTCAATCCACTCACGGACCCAGGTCTCGTGCGGCACTACAGCAATCGGTCCGTTCAGCTCCGCAAGTACAACAGGAAAGCGCTGCAGAGGCGCTATGGGTTGGCCGAGGATGCGTATGCTCCGATCCTTTGTACGACGTCTCGTATTAGCGAGCAGAAGGGGTTCAAACTCATACTGCAGGTCATCCGTCCGGTGCTCGAGCGGGGCGCACAGTTCATCATCATGGGCGACGGCGATGGGCAGACCATCCGCGCACTTCAGGTGCTCGAGCGGGAGTTTCCTGGGCAGTTTGTCTATACGCCTTTTGATCACGAGCAAGAGACGCTGCTGTATGCCGGAGCGGAGATATTCCTCCTGCCTTCGCGTTTCGAGCCGTGCGGCATCAACCAGATGATTGCGCTTCGTTATGGCTGCATCCCTATCGTCCGTCATATCGGCGGCCTGGCGGATACTATCGAGGACTACGATCCTCGGACCAAGACTGGCAACGGATTTGTCTTCAAACAATACGACTCGACGAGTCTGTTTATCGCTATCATCCGGGCGCTCGAAAATTTCAAGCATGCGCGTGCCTGGCGTGATCTGTGCGTTATGGGTCTTAATGAGGCACATTCATGGAAGATACCGGCTCAGAAATATATCGACCTCTACGGCGTGACGCTTCGCCTCAAGCAGCGTCATGGGCGTGAGTGGTCGAGGCGCTCTGTCGCATCGCAGCATCCATCACCCGTATGATCACCTGGATCAATTTTTTGCATTTGTATCAGCCGCCGACCCAGACGAGGGGGTCGGTGGATCGGATTGTCCGTGAGTCCTATGCTCTCATCCCGGAGCTTCTCAAGCGGTATTCGAAGCTCCGGCTCACGCTCAATATCTCAGGGTCGCTTCTCGAGCTTCTTGAAGACTACGGGTATCAGTCTTTGCTCGTGGAGTATCGCGAGCTTGCGGTAGCTGGGAGGATCGAGTTCGTCGGCAGTGCTATGTATCATCCGATCCTCGCGCTGCTTCCCGAGGCGGAGGTGCGTCGGCAGATGGCGCTTCATACAGAGATCAGTCAGAGAATCTTCGGTTCGGTGTATCAGCCGAAGGGATTTTTCATTCCCGAGATGGCCTATGGCCGGGCAGTGGCGGATACCGTACGATCTCTCGGCTTCCAGTGGATCATATTGGATGACGTACATTTCCCATCAGGAAAGCCGGATCCATCCATCCACTACCAGATCGGCGATAGCGGATTGACCGCGCTCTTTCGGAATCGCGCCCTCTCGAAGACGTTCCCGCCGGAATATGTTTATGAGCACCGTCGAGACTTGGATGGCCAGATAGTCATCACGGCCCACGATGGTGAGCTCTACGGACATTGGCATTCGGATGATCGCGGATATTATGAGCGGGCCTTTGCTCATCCGGATATCGCATTCCTCACAGTATCGGAATACCTTGGTATGCTTGGGAAGACGGAAAGCATCGAGCCGCGGCATGCGAGCTGGGAGTCGAGCGAGGAAGAGATTGCTCAGCATGAGCCGTATGCGCTCTGGGATGCTCGTGGCAATGCAATCCATCGGGAGCTTTGGCAGTTTGTTCGCTATGTGCTCGATGCTGTGAACGCTCGTGCGGAGGATGACAATTTTGTATCGGCGCGCCGGCATGCGGATCGCGGGCTGGCTAGCTGTGCATGGTGGTGGGCGACGGGCGCGAAGCTTGGAGCGTTCGGACCGGTCTCTTGGAATCCGACTGAGATAGAGAAGGGGGCTCGGGAGCTGCTTTTGTCGCTTCGTTCAATCGAGGTGATGCCTCTTGAAACAAGATTGGCAGCGGAAGCGATGTACGCGCGGCTCAGCCGGCGGATCTGGGAGACGCATTGGAAAACAGGGGCCTCCGTATCTTCTCCATAGAGCTGGCTTTTTGTGATAAACTGTTTTAGTAACTGTTCAGTCTCTCATCGCCTGTATAAAAACAAAAAAGTTGCTTGTCTGATAAACTGTTTGGATTTCGGCTGGAAACCCCTCAAAGCTCGTCGGGTTATCTCGATAGCCCTTCTCACTTTTCACGGTTTCTATCACGAAATCCAAACAGTTTCTCAAGACATGAGATACTGAACAGTTACTTGGAAACAAAAAGGAAACGTATGAAATACATTATCATTACTCTAGCGCTCGCGATTGTTGGGAGCATCACTGGTTATGGGTATTTCCTGTTGACCGAGTGGTAGAGGTGGTATACTAGAAAGCGTAAGAGTAGTTTTTATCCTATGAAAAAGCATATTACGGGGTTTTTGGAGTTTGTGAGGAAGCAGGGCGTGGTCGGCCTCGCGGTCGGCTTTCTGCTTGGTGGTGCGGTGTCAAAGGTAGTGACAGCGCTCGTGACCGATATCATCAACCCGCTCGTCGGGATGGTGCTCGGTTCGGCGGAGGGTCTCAAGGCTGCCAGCTGGACCGTCGGCGATGCGACCATCATGTGGGGTGATTTCGCGGCCGTTTTGGTTGACTTCATCATCATCGCTGCCGTGGTGTATTTCGGTGTGAAAGGTCTGGGTCTGGATAAGCTGGATAAGGCCAAAGATTAAGGGGAAGGATAAGTGATGTAGGATAAGAGATAAAAGATAGGGGACTGAAGCGATAGGAGAGAGCCCCGCACTTTCAGAAAGTGCGGGGTTTTGATTGTCTGTCTTCGGCGGGGTATACTATGGAGGTCTCATCTGTTAATGATATGGCTATGAAAAAGGTTGATTATGGGAAGAAAGCGCTTGCAATCCACAAGAAGCTCCGCGGCAAAGTCGAGGTGACACCGAAGGCGAAAGTGAGGAACAAAGCGGATCTTTCCGTCTATTATACGCCTGGCGTCGGCGCCGTCTCGACGTATCTTGCGGAACACAAGGACAAGACGCGTGACTATACGATGAAGCGCAATATGGTAGCAGTCGTCTCAGATGGATCGGCTGTTCTCGGTCTCGGCAATATCGGCCCGGAGGGGGCGCTGCCGGTCATGGAAGGCAAGGCGATGCTCTTCAAGGCGCTCGCGGGGGTGGATGCGTTTCCGATCGTACTCTCGACGCAGGATACGGAAGAGATTATCCGGACGGTGAAGCATATCGCTCCTGGCTTTGGTGGCATCAACCTTGAGGATATCGCTGCGCCGCGCTGTTTTGAGATTGAAGAACGGCTGCGTGACGAGCTGGATATTCCGGTTATGCATGACGATCAGCACGGGACGGCCATGGTGGTGCTTGCGGGGCTTATCAATGCTTTCAAAGTAGTCGGTAAGAATCCAAAGAAGGCGAAGGTAGTCATCGCCGGAGCAGGGGCGGCTGGCAATGCGATTGCGGAGTTGCTCATCCTGTTTGGGGTAGGGGACCTGCTTATGGTGGACAGCCAAGGCATCATCTGCGGAGAACGCGCGGATCTGAGTGGATACAAGCGCGATATCCTGAAACGGACCAACAAACAGGGTATCTGTGGGACTTTAGCTGGTGCACTTCAGGGCGCGGATGTCTTTATTGGCGTTTCGAAGGGAAATACAGTGACGGCGGAGCATGTAGGGAGCATGGCGTCTGGTGCTATCGTCTTCGCGCTGGCTAATCCGGTGCCAGAAATCATGCCGGACATCGCCCTTTCGGCTGGGGCGGCGGTTGTCGCGACTGGGCGGTCTGATTTTGCCAACCAAATCAACAACTCGCTCGGTTTCCCGGGTATCTTCCGTGGAGCGCTCGATCGCCAGGTGCGGCGGATCACTGATGAGATGCTTATCCGGGCCGCCAAGAATCTTGCAGCGCTCGTGAAACAGCCGAAAGCTGATGCGATTATTCCGGATACTTTTGACAAGCGTGTCGTCATAGCCGTCTCGAAGGCGATTCGATAGCATATCGTAAGTTGAAGCATAGTCGCAAGTACAGATCGTGTGATATAATCTGAGTATTGTTAACGCGATCGTATGAGCTTGCGTCTTAAGGCGTTTCTCGTTCTTGGTGTCGTCATGACGGCGCTCTTTTTCATCGCCAACCAGGCGCTCTCACGTCTCATGGTGAGTGAGTTTGTTGTCCTTGAGCGCCAAGAGATGGAAACCGATGTTGCGCGCGCGGCTGAGATGATGCGTTTCCGTATGGACGATCTTTCAGTCAAGCTTACCGATTGGGCACAGTGGGATGATACATATCAGTATGTTTCTGACCAGAACGAGGAATATCGAGGAGAATATGTCGAATCCAATCTTACGGATGAGACATTCGGAACGCTTCGGGTCGATCTGATTGTGATTGGTGACCGTTCCGGCGCACCGATCTATGCGAGACAGATGATAAATGGCGAAGAGAAGCCATTTCCTGAGAGTTTCAAGGAACATCTAGCCGAAGATGTCCCGGAATTGTTCGATGATCGGAGAGAGCGTTTTGAGGAAGTTATCAGTCTACCCGAAGGACTACTCGTCTACGCTGTCCGGCCGGTGACGTCGAGCGATGGCAAGGCCGAGACGAACGGTTTTATGGTGTTCGGCTATTTCTTCGATCAGGCTGATGCTGATGTGCTCGGAAGCATGGCACACCTCCGTGTGCGGTATGCGCCGCTTTCGTTTGACCAGCCGCTTCCAGATGATTTTGCTAGCGCTAATGAACACCTTTCTCGCGAGCATCCGGTCTATGTGCCAGACCCAGGGGAGGCCGACAAAGTGTCCGGATACATGCTTGTCGAGGGCGGGCATGGCAAGCCAGTGATGCTCTTCCGTGTCGAGAAGACCCGCGATATCTATGATAAGGGCCAGGAAAGCATCGCGCTGTTTGCGAAGTTTCTCGCGGCATCTTCAGCAGTTCTCGTTTTGGCGTTGTTTTTCATCTCCGATTGGTTGGTGCTACGAAAAATTGCTCGTCTTGCTATCCAGGTGAAGAAGGTTCGGGAGAGCGGCGATCTTGAGGCATCGGTGCGTCTGCCAGGCAAAGATGAGTTCGCAAAGCTGGCTCAGGAAGTGGACGGTATGCTCGAGTCGATGCGTGAGACTGAGGCACGGAGGCAGCAACAGATGGACGAGGTAGAGAAGCTCAACCGGCTCATGGTGAACCGCGAGCTCAAGATGATTGAACTCAAGCAGCAGATCCGCGAGATGAACAAGAAAAAAGATGAATAGCACCGAAGAAGAAAAGAAGGCGCTGGACGGAGCAGCTGCTCGTCCGGCCGCAGCGGATATCGATCGGCTCAAGGAGCAGAATCGATTCCTTGAGGATGCTCGCCAGGCAATCGGCAATATTCTTGAGGATATCGCCGAATCCGAGGCAAATCTCCGCAAGCAGACGGAAGAACTTAAGAAATTCCAGGAAATTGCTGATTCCAGCTTCGACCAGATCATCATTACGGATCCAGATGCGGTTATTCTCTATGCCAATCATGCGACAGAAATATTGACTGGTTATTCGAAGGAAGAGCTTGTTGGGAAGAAGCCGTCTATTTGGGGCGGAAAGATGCCGCAAGAGGTGTATCAGAAGCTTTGGAAGACGATCAAGGAGGAGAAACTGCCGTACGCGGGAGAATTCACGAATCAACGCAAGAATGGTGAGAAGTACCTGGCGAGCACGCGTATCTCTCCGCTTTTGGATAAGAATGGCGATGTGAAGTTTTTCGTGGCGGTGCAGCGCGATATCACTGAGGAGCGCAAGTCGCAGGCGAGAATTGTCAGGCACGCTGCAGAGCTCGAAAGCGCCAATGCTAGGATTGAGGCTGAGAAGGAACGTGCTGAGAGTATCCTTGGCTTCCTCAAATCGATTGGCGAGGGCGTCTTCGCGACTGATCTTGAAGGCAAGGTCATATTCATGAACGAGGCGGCGGAGCTTCTGACGGGCACGACGTTCGCCGAGGCGGAGCACAAGCTTTCCAAGGAAGTATTTCGTTTCGTTGAGGAGACCGGGGCGGAAGGTCACCCGTTCTATTTGGTCGACAACGTCCTCGGCAAGCGCCGAGCGAAGAACCTCTCGAGCAAGGTATTCATCATCCGTGGTGAGAAGAAGATTCCGGTTTCTGGTACGTGCTCTCTCATCCGTGATGCGCAGGATCAGATCATTGGTGCGATTGCCGTCTTCCAGGATATCACCAAGAAGCATGAGCTTGATCAGATGAAGGACAGCTTCCTTTCGGTGGCGGCGCATCAGCTGCGGACACCGCTCGGCAGCATGCGCTGGAGCATGGAACTCCTGCTCAATGGCGATCTCGGGGAGCTGCCGCCGGATGCCAAGGAAGCCGTGACGCAGCTGTATGACAACAGCCAGCGCATGGTGATGCTCGTGAATGACCTCTTGGATGTGTCGCGCATCGATCAGAACAAGGGCAAGGAGGAGAAAAAGACAGTCGATGTCATCTCAGTCATCCGGGATGCTGTGGCATCACTTGCAGCCGAGGCAGAGAAACGGTCGGTCACAGTACATCTTTCCGTACCGGAGGCATCTGTTCCGGGAATCATGGCTCCGCCCAAGCGGCTCTATGAGGCCTTCGAGAATCTTATCTCGAACGGTATCAAGTACAACCGGAAGGATGGCCGGTTGGATATCGCTGTCACGCAGGATGATAAGGGCATCGAAGTGATGATCAAGGATACTGGCATCGGTATCCCGAAGGACGACCAGTCAAAGATTTTTTCGAAGTTCTTCCGCGCCTCGAACGCCGTCCTCAAGGAGACGGAAGGTAGCGGATTGGGGCTTTCGGTGGTAAAATCCTATCTGGAAGAGGCGGATGCACGTATCTTTTTTGAGAGCGTCGAAGAAGTCGGGACGACATTCATGATTCGGTTCCCGTTCAATCCGCTGGATACCTAATATATTTCTTCTCGAGGTGATTATCTTTTAATACATAAGACTATGAGCCAGGAAAAATTTGTTCTCGTCGTCGAAGACGATCCGTTCTATTCCAAGATTTATAAGACGAAGCTTGCGAAGGAGAATATCCATGCCGAGATCGTGAGCAATGGCAATGAGGCCATCAAGCTGTCGCGTGAGAAGCAGCCGGCGCTCGTGTTGCTCGATCTCATCATGCCGGGCAAGGACGGTTTCGAGACACTGGCCGAGCTCAAGGCTGACCCGGTGCTCAAGAACATCCCGGTCATTATCCTCTCCAACCTGAGCCAGGAGGAGGATATCAAGAAGGTCATGGACCTCGGAGCTGCCGAGTATCTCATCAAGGCCAACGTCCCGATCAGCCAGGTCGTCGAGAAGGTGAAGAACGCTCTCGGAGCCTAGCCTATTTCACCTAGGCGGTGATTTTAACGGTTATTTGGGCGCCCGGACGTCTTTTTTGCATAATTCCAGCATGTATATCAGGGATATGGAGGATGTCCTCGGACATGATGAACTCAAGGCGCTCCTGCTTGATGCAGGGCTCGTAGAGGAGAAGGACCTCGAGATGGCCGAGGAGCATTTCCGCACGAGCGGTGGGACGTTCGCGCAGGCTATTCTTTGGTATAGTCTCGTCTCGGATGAAGAGCTCGGCCGCCTTATGGCGGATGCGCTTGGTGTGCCGTTCGCCGATCTTTCGCAGAAGTCGATATCGGACGAGGTGCTTCGTATTGTTCCTGAGGCGATCGCGAAGCATCGCCATGTGATCGCCTTTTCCGTCGATAGTGATGGTCTTCATGTGGCCATGGCTGATCCTCGCGACCTTGAGATGCGAGGGTTCCTCGAGAAGAAATCAGGGATGCCTGTCATCGTCTCGTACGCATCCGAACGCGGATTGGAGAATGCGCTTTCGCTCTATCAAAAGGGAGTGACCCAGGCGTTCGATGATCTCATCGCTTCCGATCTCGAGGCGGCCGGCAAAGCTGGCAAGGAGACTGATCCTCCGATCATCCGCATCGTCGATACGCTCATCGCCTATGCGTACCAGAATCGTGCATCCGATATCCATCTCGAGCCGCGCGAGCGCGATATGCTGGTGCGTTTCCGCATCGACGGCATGCTCGTCGATATTGTGAAGCTGCCGCCGGAGCTCCATCCACAGATCCTTTCGCGCATCAAGGTGCTCGGTGGGTTGCGCACCGATGAGCATAAGGTGCCGCAGGACGGCAAGGTAGAATTTCCGATTGAAGGCCGCGAGCATCTCGATGTCCGCGTCTCCATCATCCCGACGACCGAAGGGGAAAAGGCAGTGCTCCGGTTGCTGTCCGACCGATCGCGTCAGTTCTCGCTCGCCAATCTTGGTTTTTCCCAGGATACGCTCGAGATACTCAAGACGGCCTACCGCAAGCCGTATGGCATGGTGCTGGTCACTGGTCCGACCGGCTGCGGCAAGACGACGACGCTGTATTCCGTGCTCAAGCTACTCAACCGCCGCGATGTGAATATCGTGACGATCGAGGATCCGGTGGAGTACGACATGGAAGGCGTGAGCCAGATCCAGGTCAACCCGGAGGTGAATCTTACGTTCGCTACGGGTCTCCGGAGTATCCTGCGCCAGGACCCGAATATTATTCTGGTCGGCGAGATCCGCGACAAGGAGACTGCCGGCATCGCCGTGAATCTCGCGATGACGGGCCATCTCGTCCTCTCGACGCTCCATACGAACGACGCCGCGACGTCCATCCCGCGCCTGATCGATATGGGCATCGAGCCGTTCCTTATCGCATCGACCGTCAATATCATCATCGCACAGCGACTTGTGCGCAAGATTCATGAGCCGTGCCGCGTGAGCGAGGAGGCTGACAGTGAGGAGATCCGGAAGCGGATCGGTGACGAATCGTTCAGGGCGATCTTCGGCTCGGATTGCCAGAGCAAGACGGTGCGCGTCTATCGTGGTAAGGGTTGTGACGCCTGTCATGGTACTGGTTATGAGGGTCGCTCCGGCATCTTTGAGGCGCTCGTACTCGATGATGCTTTGCGTGAAGCGGTAGCGGATTCCAAGGATGCTGGCATTATCCGCGACCTCGCGGTGCGCGCCGGGATGCTGACGATGTTCGAAGATGGCTTGCTCAAGGCATTCCAGGGTCTGACGACGCTCGATGAAGTCATGCGCGCCACTAAAGAGTAATTTCCAATGATCAATTCGCAATTTACATTGAATTTCCAATGAGACAATGATCAATTTTTGAAAATCACAACATTGGAATTTGAAAATTGATTGAAAATTGGAAATTGAAAATTTCTTAAAATATATGTTCTCTTCCGTATCTCATATCGACAAGCTGCTCTTCACCCGCGAGCTCTCGGTCATGCTCCGAAGCGGCGTGCCGATCGGCGAGGCGCTCGCGTCATTTTCTTCGCAGGCGAAGCGCGGACCGATGAAGCGACTCGTCCTCTCGCTCCTCTCTGACATCGAGAACGGACAGCTTTTTTCAGCTGCGCTCACCAAATTTCCGAAGGCGTTCGATGCGCTTTATATCAACCTCGTGCGTATCGGCGAGACATCCGGGACATTACCAGAAAATCTCGCTTTCCTCTCGCGCGAGATGGATAGCTCGTACGCATTTCGGAGGAAGATCCAGGGCATCATTCTGTATCCGGCGCTCGTCCTTTCGATGGCGCTCGTCCTTGGTGCTGCTATCAGCATCTTCATCCTGCCGAGGCTCATTCGGCTCTTTGATTCGTTCGATATTGTGCTGCCGCTCTCGACGCGCATCCTGCTTTCCATCGCATCCGTCATGGATCGGTACGGCATCATCGTTTTCGCGCTGCTTTTTGCTGCCATCATGCTTTGGCGCATCATCATCGCACTGCCGGCCGTGAAGCCATTCTGGCATCGGCTGCTCCTGTCACTCCCTGTATTCGGTAGTTTTTCCCGCGATGTCGCGCTCGCGCATTTCTGTCGCGATATGGGGGTGATGCTCCGGAGCGGCTTGCCGCTTTTCGAAGCGCTTACTACCGAGTCGGCAGCCATGGAGAATAGGGCGTTCGCCCGTCTCGCTCAGTCGCTTGCACTCGCTGTCTCACAGGGGCGTTCGCTCGCTCTAGAGCTTGTGCGTCCTCAGTATGCTGTCATTCCGCCAATCGTCGTCCGGATGATCACGGCCGGTGAGAAGACGGGGCGTCTCGCAGAGACATTTGCCTATCTCGAGGAATTTTATGAGGCAGAGACTGATCGCCGCATCAAGGGGATGACAGTGATCTTCGAGCCGCTGCTCCTGGTTGTCATTGGTCTCATCGTCGCGTTCCTCGCCACGGCTATCATGACGCCTATCTATTCCCTTACAGGCTCCATCCACCGGTAGGACTCGGAGATTCGGCGCGCTTCTTCGTTGCAAGCTCTGGTACCCCGCCCGAAGCGTACCGCTCCGGTGCGGGCGGGTCGCCGCGGTGTTGAGTTGATAAGTATGGAAAAATGAAAGGATTTACACTTATTGAAGTCATACTTGTCGTCGGGCTCGCCATAGCGATCGCGGCGGTTGCTCTGCCATCGCCGGCGCGTTTTGTCTTTTCGCAGCAGGCAGCAGTCGTCGCGGATGAGCTTTCGGGGAGCCTACGTAAGGCCCAAGGCTATGCCATGTCTGGCAAGGGCGGGGCGTCATGGGGAGTCGCTGTCCGGGATGGTTACATCGTGCTGTTTCAGGGCGGCTCGTACGATAGCCGGGATGTGTCCTTTGATGAAACGTATACTATACCCGATCGGATCAATGTTTCCGGTATTGATGAAGTGATTTTTGTGGGGCCATCCAGCCATCCGTCGGCGACACCAGAGGTAACGATAACTTGGAGGGATGACAGCTGGTCATATGTGCTGAATGCCGAAGGCGTCTTGGAGGAACGTTGAACTTATGCGGACCGTACAAAAAGGATTTTCGCTGATTGAGCTGCTCCTGGCGGGAGCGATTTTTTCCGTGTCCGCCTGGGGGATGGCGGAGGTGCTTATGTCGGCGCTCACGACTGATCGGCTGAGTGAGGAGACAGCGATTGCGTCTTTGTACGCCGAAGAGGGGATTGAGGCGGTCCGGTCGATCCGGGCAGGGAGCTTCGATGCGCTCGTTGAGACGGGGTCTTCGGGAGTCGCCGTTTCGGGTGATCATTGGGAATTCGCTGGCTCTGAAGATACGTATGGGAAATACAGGCGCGTCATTGGGGTCGCCGAAGTGCGCCGCGATGCCAGTGGGAATATTGTGGAGAGCGGTGGCGATGCGGATCCTGATACTCGCAAGGTGACAGCGACGGTCACATGGAATGTCACGTCATCCAGAGAGGATTCGGTGGTGTTGGAAACATATCTCACACGCTGGAAGTAATATACAATCGGTGTATCATCACACCTGAGAAACTTTATGGACTTGAGGGGCTTTACGAACTTGCGTGGCTTTACTCTCTTCGAAGTGCTGCTCTACCTGGGCATCTTTTCGATTATGTCCCTCGGGCTGCTTATGTTTAATTGGAATATTTCTGATCTCGGCGTGAAGGAGAATGTGAGCCGGCAGACCGCATCCGATGCGCGTTTCGTCGCCATGAGGCTGGAGACACTCATCCGCGAGGCGGCTTCCGTTGATGAGGGAGCATCGGTCTTCGATGATGCGGACGGACGGCTCGTGCTCGGGCAGCCTGGATCGTCCGATACAGTGACTATAAGCGTCGCAGGCGGCCGCGTGACGCTCATGGGGACAAACATCGATCCGGTGGCGTTCCATTCTTCTGCAGCAGCTGTTTCTGAACTCCGATTCGAGCATCACGGAGCAGCCTCGGATGGATCCGAATACGTCGGTTTTGTCCTGACGCTCGGTTCTGTCCAGTCCGGCCATACCCGCGCATCGTATGATGCCGCTACGACCGTACGTTCGGGAGCTTTTCTAAGGAATCAGGACCTATGAGTCCCGTTAGAAAAAAACAGATACTACCGATTACAGCAGTGACGCCCCGTGATTCCGGCGAGGGGGGCGCTTCTTTTGGTCGAGCGTTTTTTTCTAACGGGATGAGACAACAGGGATTTGTCGCCATGATTGTTGTGCTTTCCATGCTCGTCTTTTCGGCGGTGCTCATCTTGGGCGCGACGTATCTTTCCATTGGTGAGGCACAGGTCTCGCTCGCTCTTGTGGAGGGGGAGGCGGCATTCACTGCTGCCGAAGGATGTGCGGAGAATGCACTCCTCCTCTCGCTCCGCGATGAAGCCTATGACGGCGGGACATATGATTTGCTCGGCGCTACCTGTACGGTGGATGTCGCGATTGACGGTGTGCGGTATACGTTTTCCGTGGCGGCTGAAAAGGACGGCTTTGCGCGTTCTGTCGAGATAGCGGCCGATCGTGAGGTGGGGCCACCGGCTGCCTTTTCCGCTGTGCGCTGGCTCGAGCGGTAAAAACGCGCTAGAATGGGATATATATGCTGTTCCCCAAGAAACGATACACACTATTCATCGGGAAGGATCGCATCGATCCTGGACTCGTCGTACTTCGTGACGAGCCTGTTTTTTATGCTGATGAAGCGTTCGCGTATACCGAAGAAACGTTCGCCTCGGTGCTTGCGGATGTCGGCCGGCTGGCGAAGGGCAGGAAGGCCCGCATCGTCCTCTCCGAGAGCCTGGTCTATGTGACGACGCTCCGGTTGCCGGCAGGGACAGCTCTCACTCGCGAACGTATCAGACAGGAGGCTGAAACATCGATACCGGAGGATTTGCAGGTGACAGACTGGGATTTCCAGGCGATCCGTTATGCATCCAAGCCGGGAGCGGATGGCGATGTGACGGTCCAGATAGCGGTTGTCCAGTCCGCATTCTCGCGGATGCTTCGGGAGGCATTGCCTGGAAGCGGCCTTTCCGTCGAGAGTATCGTGCCGGAATCATACGCACTCGCTCTCCTCGAGCCATCTCTCGCAGAGCTCTCAGTCATCATCGCGCAAAACGGTCCGGCGACGCTTCTGGCTGCTGTTCATGATGGATTTGTCGTCGCTTCCGAAACGAAGCGTGCTCTCATACCTGGAGATATCGAAGTATTTATCGCATTCGCTGAGCGGAAATCCGGTTTGTCTGTCGCGCGTCTTATGTGTTCTGGTGCCGATCTGCCGCTTCCGACCGCGTATGCTCGCGAAAGCCGTGATCTGAATCCGCTCATCGGGGCGGCATCCGAGGAAAAAGTCTCAGGTGATGACGAAGCCGTGCTCAACCTCGCTTCAGCGGGATCATTCCGCCGTACAGCACTCGGTTTCATCTCTTGGAATTCACGCCCCTAGCTGGTATCATGGACTCATGTAACCGATCGGACTATATGCAGCAGAAACAGAAAGGCTTTACTCTCATCGAGATCCTCCTCGTTATTGGCATCATCGCGGTTTTGGCGACGGTTGTTATCGTCGCACTCGATCCGGCTAAACGTTTTGCAGATGCTCGTGATGCGCGGAGACTGTCCGATATCCAGAGTATTCTTAATGCCACCCAGCAGTACATTATCGATAACAAGGGAGTGCTGCCATCGGGGCTTGATACGACAGAGCGGCAGCTCGGTACGGCGAGTTCTGGCTGCAGCATCAGTGGTAACTGCGGTGTTTCTGGTGATGGGGATTGCCTCGATCTTTCGGGAGGACTCGCCAAGTATTTGAAAGAGATGCCGTATGATCCACAGAATGGATCTTCTAGCACTACGCATTACTCCATCGTCGCTGATAGCAATGGTATCGTGACTGTGACCGCATGCGATTCTGTTGATACGACCATCGCATCGGTTTCCCGCTGATATCCTTTTTATGCCAGAAAACGAATCAATCGAACAACCAGCAGTCTCCGATATCCCGGCCTCGAGGCCGTCCCGCGAGCCGCTTCTTGGGGCACTTCTTTTCGGCGTACTTATCATTGTGACGCTTGCTGCGGTGGCTGGCGCTGGATATGCCGCATACTCCGGATGGAAATCAGGCAAAGAACGCTCCGCCCGCCCGTCGATTGCTGAGCTTGCCGTGAAAGAGCGAGAGGCTGATCCGGCTCCGCAGGCCGCCGCACCAGCTGTCGAGACACCTGCTCAGCCCGCAGCCGATGCCAAGAGCAAGGAGATAAGTGTCATGAACGGCGGTGCAGCGAAGGGAACAGCTGGCACAGTCGCTGAGATGCTCAAGCAAGCAGGCTATACCAAGGTGACGCCCGGCAATACGGTGAAGGACTATTCCGGCACGGTCATCTATCATGCCGCCGGTCTCGAGCAAGAAGCCGCCGCGCTCAAGGAAGCGCTTATCAAGAAATATCCCACCGTCTCGATAAGCCCAGCTGTCGCCGGTAACAAGGAGACGAGCATGGCACCGCTTACAGTCATCATCGGGAAATAGCGCCGGTCCTCGGGAGGGGCCGGCTTTTGTCTTGTATCAAGAGAGTATGTCCGCACGAGCATATTCCGCCGCGACCATTGGCCTCGAGAGCGTTCTTGTTGAAGTGGAAGCCGATGTGCTTCCGCAGGGGCTGCATCATTTCAATCTGGTCGGTTTGCCGGATACGGCGATCAAGGAATCGCGCGACCGCGTGGGAGCGGCGCTCAAGAACAGTGGCTTCCGTCCGCTCCATCAGTCCGGCCGCGTCACGGTCAACCTGGCGCCGGCGGACCTGCCGAAGAATACGCCGATCTATGATCTGCCGATGGCGCTCTGTCTGCTCCTTGCGACCGAACAACTCTCGTTCGATCCTAGGCAGAAGCTTTTCATCGGCGAGCTGGCGCTCGACGGAACGCTCCGACGCGTCCAGGGTGCGCTACCGATCGCGCTCTTCGCTCGGGAGAAGGGGTTTGCTGAAATCTATGTGCCAGAGGAGAATGCCAAGGAAGCAGCACTTGTTTCTGGCGTCGATGTCATACCAGTGAAAAGCCTGTTTGAGACGGTCCGGCATCTGAAAGGAGAGGCTCAAGTAAAGCCTTTTATCCGGGAAGACCGGACAGCAGCGCGCGCGGATGCTATGCTGGATATGGCCTATGTGCGCGGTCAGGAGCACGCCAAGCGAGCGCTTGAGATCGCCGCCGCTGGCGGACACAATGTGCTTTTCGTCGGACCGCCTGGGAGCGGCAAGACACTTCTTGCCAAGACACTTCCGACTATTCTGCCGGATCTCGATTTTGAAGAGAGTCTTGAGGTGACGAAGATCTTTTCGGTTGCGGGCCGTCTACCGAAAGACGCGCCGCTTGTCTCGACCCGGCCGTTCCGCGCGCCGCACCATACAGCGAGCGCCGTCTCGCTCATCGGCGGCGGAGCCTTCCCCAAGCCCGGCGAGATCAGTCTCGCTCACAGGGGCGTACTGTTCCTCGACGAGTTTGCTGAGTTCTCGCGTCCTGTGCTCGAGAACCTGCGGCAGCCACTCGAAGACGGCACCGTGACGGTCTCACGTGTTCGGGGTTCGCTCGATTTTCCGGCGCGATTTATGCTCATTGCGGCGATGAATCCCTGTCCGTGCGGATACGCCGGCGACCCGGAGCGCATGTGCTCGTGCGCACCGCACCAAGCTGCCCGGTACAAGCAGAAGATTTCGGGGCCGATCATGGATCGTATCGATCTCCATGTCGAGGTGCCGCGGCTCAAGGTGGAGAAACTCCATGATGCGACGGAATCAGGTGAACGGAGTGAAAGTATTCGGGAGCGCGTCGAGCGGGCGAGAGCCTTCCAGAAGCGGCGGTTCGAGAGTCCTCGCACCAATGCCGAGATGTCTTCGCAGATGGTGAAGGAACACTGTTCCCTCGATCCGGCTGCGAGCGATCTTCTCCGGAATGCCGTCTCACAGATGAAGCTGTCCGCCCGCGGCTATATGCGTGTGCTCAAGGTAGCGCGGACCATCGCGGATATCGAGGAGACGGAACGGATCAGCCAGTCGCATATCGCTGAGGCGTTGCAATACAGATTCAAAGAATGACGATGTACGGAAGAACTACAAAAGCAGAGCTCTGGAAAAAAAGAGGGATGTATTCTCTCTTTTTCATCCTGCTCGTATCTGTGATTTTCTTTTTCATGCACGATAATCAGACAGTATGGGATACTGATGTGGTGAAGCAGGCGGTCATCGTCGATGACGGGTCGGCGTACCGAGTCTCTTTTTCCGGGACACCGAACATCAGTGATCTGCTCGCGTCTTCTGGTGTGCCAGCGGGCGAGCATGATGATGTGTTCCCGGCTCGGGATGCGAGGGCTTTGCCGGGCATGGTGGTGTCTGTAAAGCGCGCGAAGCCGCTCTTGGCATCCGTCGACGGTGGGACGAAGGAGTGGGAGACGCTTTTTGGTACTGTGGAAGAGGCACTGGCCGATGCCGGGATCGCGCTCGATGAGGACGATATCGTGAAGCCTGGCCGAGACGAAGCGGTGCATGACGGCATGAATATCACGATCATCCGGGTCGAGGTGCGCGAGGAATCCGTCGAGAAAGCGGTTGCCTTCGACAAGAAGGCGAATGAGGATGACAAGCTCTCCTGGAGGAAGACGGTAGTGACACAGAAAGGGGAGAAAGGCGTTGATCGTCTCACGTATAGGGTGAGTTCACATGACGGCAAGGAGGTGGCGCGCAAACTTATCAAAACGGAGCGGATTAAGGAGCCGGTGACGGAGATCACGACCCAGGGGACGTATGTGAAGACAGGTAAGAGTCACACAGGCGCGGCTTCGTGGTATGCTTGGACTGGGACGATGGCCGCCGCCAACCCATGGCTTCCTATGGGGAGCTATGTGCGGGTGACCAACGTCGATAACGGCAAGTCGGTCATCGTGAAGATCAATGATCGTGGGCCATTCGTACCGGGACGCATCATCGACCTCGACAAGGTGGCTTTCCAGAAGATCGCTTCTATCGGCGCTGGTGTCATCAATGTGAAGATGGAAGAGATAGTCAATTAACAGTGAACAGCGAACAATGAACATGGAACAAATGCCAGTACGGGCGAAGAAATCATTAGGGCAGAATTTTCTCAACGATGCCGAAGTCATCGAGCAGATCTTCGAGGCGGCCGGGCTCGTGAAGACTGACCACGTGCTTGAGATCGGCCCCGGGACGGGCGCGATGACCTTTCGCCTTTCTGATCGGGTAGAGAAGTTGGTCGCGATCGAGCTCGACCATCAGCTGGTGGAGCGTTTGCAGCAGCACTTCATCGATTCGAAGAGCGTCTCTATTCTCGAGGGAAATATTCTCGACGTGCATCTCGAAGAACTGCTCCATAGTGTCGGCTTTGCTGACCATCCATACAAGATCGTCGCCAATATCCCGTACTACATCACGGCGCCGATCATCCGGACGCTCCTTTCGCTCGAGCATCAGCCACTCTCGATGACGCTCATGGTTCAGAATGAAGTCGCTGACCGGCTCTCGGCCAAGCCGGGGGATATGAGCCTGCTCTCGATGATGGCGCAGTACTATGCTGAGGTCGAGAAGAAATTCGTCGTTCCGAAGGAAGCATTCGATCCGATACCGAAAGTGGATAGCGCTATCGTGCATATCACTCCAAGGCGGCCATATGATCCCGAAGAGGATCGCAAGGTGTTCAGATTGGCGCGGGCCGGCTTCGCAGCGCGGCGCAAGACCTTGGCCAATAATCTCGCCACGAGCCTTTCTGTGCCGCGCGAGGAGATCGAGCGCGGGCTTGAGTCAGTGGGACTACGGAAGGATATCCGCGCTCAAGCGCTTTCAGTGGCTGATTGGGAGGCTCTAAGGAAGATATGGTAAGATAGGATACCAAGAGAGTCAGAGAGCTTCTGCTTATGCGCTCCCAAGCGACCGAACAACTTTTTCTCGAGGTCTATGATGAGCATGCTGATGCTATCTATCGTTTTTGCTATTTCAAGCTGTTCGACAAGGAGAAGGCGGAAGAGCTGACACAGGAGGCTTTCATGCGGACGTGGGAGTACCTCGCTTCCGGCAAGGAGGTAGATAACCTCCGCGCGTTCGTCTACCGCGTGGCGCGCAACAGCATCGTCGATTATTTCCGCAAGAAGAAAGAGCTCTCGCTTGATGAGCTTCATGAGCAGGGCTTCGATGCTTCGATTGAAGATGCATCCCGCTGGGAGAATATCATCGATGGCGCCGACGCCATCCAGGCAATCCGGCTTCTGGATGAGAAGTACCGTGAGGCGCTCCTTCTGCGGCATGTCGACGGGATGGCGGTCAAGGAGATCGCTCTCCTGTGCGGAGAGACGGAAAACGCCATCTCGGTGCGGCTGCACCGGGGGCTCAAGCAGCTCAAGGAGGTCCTGCGGCCGGTACCCCGTAAGGAAAGCCGTCCCGGAACGTTGTAACTGTGTTGTTATCAGGCCGTATTACTATGGATGAGGGATTTTTTATACAAATCGTGAAGAAGGCTGGTGAAATGAGGCTTTCTCCCGAGAAGAAGGCCGCGTTCCGCCAGGAGCTCGAGCTAGCGATGGCGGTGCAGCCGCTGCCTCGCCGCGAATCAGTTGTCTTTGCTGTGCCGGATTGGCTTCGCGCCCATGGGTTGGCCTTCGCCTGCTCGATGGCTGGTGTCGTCGTCATCGTTTCCGGGACAGGTGTCAGCTTGGCGGCCGAGCAGTCGCTTCCGGGTGATCGGCTCTATCCAGTGAAGACAGAAGTGAATGAGCGGTTGAAAGGAGCCTTTTTGCTAACGCCTGAAGCGAAGATCACTTGGGAGATGGAGCGGGTGGAACGTCGCCTCACTGAAGCGGATGAGCTTTCTTCTGAGGGCCGGCTAGCTGACGATGTCCGCTCCATGATCGAGGATGATGCGACTGAACATGCTGACCGGGCCGAAGAGCTCGCTTCGGATGATGAGAAGGGGCATGTCGAAGAGCAGATCAAGGAGATGCTTGAGAGCCGGACGCGGGTCAAAGCGTCCTTCGAGAAGCGCAAGATAATCATCTCGGAGCGCGAGGAGGGCGAGCACGATGAGGAGAGCGAGCCATATGATGACGAGGAGAATGATGAACGCGAACATCGCGGGTCTGAGGAAGAGAGCGATGATCAGCGGACCGCCTCTGTGAAGAGATCAGTGACAGGCGCCTCAGGGGTGACTGTCAGATCGGCCAGCGATAAGCGTGACGATAAGCATGATGAGGAGAAGCCGCCTACGAATGAGTCGTCTTTCGGTACGGCGGAGAAGAGTGGTGAGATTGAGAGCCATGCGTCATCAGGCGATTCTGATAAGGATGGAGGAGGAGATTCTGCGGATAGTGGAGATAAGGATGGGCATGGCGATGAGGATCAGGGGAACGAGAGTTCTGATGGATCCGGCAGCGATACGAGGAACGAGTAAAGAAAAAAATCAGCTCCAGCGAAGGAGCTGATTTTTTTTGAGACAGTGGTCATTTGAAGAGCATCACCGCGATGATAGTGCCATAGCAGGTGATGAGTCCGAGGACGATACCAGGAAGCCGGCGGAATGTGAAGAAAGATTGCTCATCAGCGTTTCCTTGCTGGAGCGCCCAGAAGACAAGCGTACCGAAGAGGAAGGCGAAGAGGAAGAGCGATCGAGCGCTTAGGATGATCGGACTGGCCATGAAGAGGATGAAGAACAGGCTGCCGATTAGGAGCTTGGCGATCGGTGCACCGAGTAGCACGGGAAGCGTATAGACATGGTCGAGTGCATCGCCCGCGATGTCTTTGAAATCCTTGAGCGGGATGCAGAGCGCGTAGCCGATGAAGAGAAAGGAAAGAATCGGCAGGGGCAGCGTGTGGAGGCTATGTTCCGGTGAGACCGTGAGGAATCCCGTGATGAGCACGAGGAGTCCGGCGAAGGCGGCGAGGAGCGTGGCGATGCCGGGGAGGCGTTTGAGACGGAAGGGTGGAGCCGAATAGAGCCAGGCAAGCGCCTGATAGGCGAGCATGATGAGGAGCGCCGTGAAGCTCATGATGCCGGCGAAGAGGAGCGAAGCGATGAAGAAGAGGACCCCGAACGCCTTATAATGGTCGAGCGGGATAGTGTCTTTGATGAGCGGTCGCGTCGCGTTGGTCTTTTCGTCTATGCGTATGTCGTAGATGTCATTAGCGATCACCGAGGCGAGCCAGGCGCTTTCGACGGCCGCGAGGAGGACGAGGGCTCCTGTGATATGGAAGAAATCGATTTTAAAATCGGCGCCGGCGAAGACGGAAGCGAATCCCATGCCGAGAAAGAGTAATCCGCCATGCCAGATCATCTGCGGGAGCCTCGCGTTCTTCCAGAGAGCGATGAAATACCCGCGACATCCGCTCCAGAGAAGCTGGCCGACGAGCAGGACGGAGAGGGCGGCATAGATGATGCTCATCTTGGTGTTCAGGACACTGCGGAAATCGGAGAGGTCCCTCGCGAAGATATGTTCCGGTGTGAGGAAGAGTGCGGCGACGTCGGTTGCACTGATAGCGAGAAGACTCTTTTGGAAGACGAGGATACCGAGCGTAATCCATGACGGAAAGGTACCGAGTACGAAAAGTATGGCATAGGCCAAGAGAGCGACCAGGAGCGCCTTGCCGGGCTTCTCTGATTTGATGTAGGCATAAAGACCGAGGAGGATGGTCACGATGACGACTTCGACGCGCACGCCATAGGTGATGCCGATGTCCGGCGTGTCGCCGAAGAGCGTGAAGAATCGGAGGATGAGCCCGCGGAGCCCATCGAATTCATAGAAGCTCCAAAAGTAGGATCCTTGGAAGATGAGGGTATCGATGATGGGTGGCGTGAGGATGATGAGGAAACCGAAGAGGAGGACATTTGCAGCTTTCCGGAAGTCGACACGGCCGGCGAAGCGGACGAGCGGCAGGATGAGAAGGAACGAGCAGAGGAAGAAGAGGAAGGTATGGGTGAACTCGAAGAAGTAGAAGAAGAACGAACGCGCTTCGAAGAGTCCGAGCGTATTCTCGACGGTGAGCCGGGCGATGATGAGCGCGAAAAACGCCGCGACGAACGTCGGTAGCGTGAGGGGTGTGTCTTCGATGTTTTTGATGACGGAATCGACGAATCGACGCATATGTATGGCTATAATCCATTGAATATATGCTCTTATAGTAGCATCGCTTGGCGGTCTGGACAAAATCGTTATTTTCTGGTATAAAGGACAGTTCGCATCAGATAGGGGAAATCCCTGAAAATGCGATATGGGTAGTTCGTGAACAATTTCTTTTGCAGTTTTTTCGAGGAGAAGACCATGGCCGGAAAAACGAAGTATTCTGAGCACGTTCTCATGTTTGCTGTACAGCAGTTGCGTATGTTGGGAATCTCGATTTCTATCATCGCAGAGTTGCTTGATGTTGCGATCGGGACGGTCCAGAAGCGCGTCAAGGATATCGTGCCGCAGACAGGCAGTGTATTCGCGGCCGCATGGGAACGGTTCTGCAAGCTCGAGGAGGAGGCTATTTCGCATAGGGAGCCTTCTACACAGGAATTGACTCTCTATACTGCGCTCCGCCAATACCTGGATATCGATTCATGTCTAGTGGTAGTGGATCAGGTACTGCTTACGATGCGGGAGCTTATGCTGCCGCATGTACCGGAGAGCGAGATGGGCTATTTCGACCTTCTGGATAAAGCGTTCGAGTTGTCGGAAGAAAAAATCTCACTGCCCAAGGTGGGTGATCGACAGGTCAGCGAGCCTATCGATTACCTGATTCTCTATGCTCCGAAGCAGCCGGTGTCGATGAAGGACATCATGGCGGCATTCCGGACCGGTATCGCGGATTTGCGCCGTGTCCAGGTAGCTGTGCCGTGGCCGGAGAATGCTAGGCAGGTCGTGGAAGACACTCTCCTCACGCTCCCTTTGCGTGAGAGCAAGGTGCTAGCCGATCGTTTCGGGCTTTACGGCGGACGCAAGAAGACGTTTCGGGAAATAGGCCAGGACTTCGGCCTGACGTCCGAGAGCATCCACCGGATCGAGTCTATCGCGATTCGGAAACTGCTGCGTTCGCCTTGCTGGGAATTATTGGCGCCATTGGTTGCGGATTTCAGCGTGGTACTCGAGGAGCGTGATTCCTTGAAGCAGAAGAATGGCGAGCTCGAAAGCGCGATGATGAGCTGCCGCTCCCTGATTGCGAAGCTGACCCGGGGAATGAGCGAGGCGGGCATGTCCGTGGACAAGTCGGTCAAGGTCGACCCGGTCCTTCTCCGATCGATAGACAGTCTCGATCTCACGATCCGTTCGTCGAACTGCCTTGTGGCTGAGAACATCCGTTGCATCGGTCAATTAGTGCAGCGCAGCGAATTCCAGCTTCTCAGGTTGCCGAATCTCGGACGCAAGAGTCTCAATGAGATCAAAGAAGTTCTGGGTAATCTCGACTTGCATCTCGGGATGAAGCTTCCGTATGAGGCAGTCGCCGTCGTCTCAGCGATGTTCAAGGACTAGACCGACCCATCGCGCAGCAACCCCGTTTCTGGAACCTTCAGGAGCGGGTGTTTTTTTTACATCCTGTTTATCGCTATGCTAAGTGTGTCACATAAACAACGGCCGTCCGCCTTGCCGTCGAGGCAGGTGGTTTATATGACACGGGTTACTTCTTCAGTTTCTTTGGCGGCTTTCTTTTTTCTAAGCCGAGGAAATTCTTCTTGGTGCTGACGCGCTTGCTGGTTTTCGTTTCGATGTCTTTCCTCGTGCGGCCGGCTATGGCTCCGCCATCCTTGGCGTCTTTCTGTAATTTCGGGAAACCTTTTGAGTCCCGGTCTTGCGAGAGGCGCGTGGTGGCGGCTTCGCCGAGCATAGTGAGGATGAGCTCGATATCGTCCATGTGGTCGCGCAGATTCTCGCGCTTCAGACCTTTGAATTTCTTGTATTCTTCGGCGGTCATATCGAATGTTCCGGCGAGGATATCGTTGGTGAGTATGGCATATTCGATGCCTTGCTTGGCGCCGCGCTTCTGCCATTCGTTGGTCAGCGTCTCGCGGACTTCGATGCCGCGCATCCTTTTCTCGATCCAAGCTTCTGGATAGCCTTTGGCCCGATAGATTTCGCGGGCACGCTGCGCTGCCAGTTCCGGATTTTCTATTTCTTGCACTCGCTCATAGCCGACCTTGGCCAGCCAGCGCTTGAACGGCTCTGCCTTGGGCGAGGGGATGGATTGAATAAGCCGGAACATTCCTTCTGTATTCCAGCAGTACATTTTTTGCTTACCTCCTAGGGTTTCTACTTCCAGCATAAGGGGTGGTACAAATTGTACCCCCCCTTGATCAACGAGTCTTGCAAGTTCAGCATCCCTCGTTTTAAGTCTTTTGAAGTATTGTGCTGGATCTTTCGAATCTGTGAGCGCTTCGATAACGTCGTTTACAACAAACCACCACTCGTTATTATGGAGCGCCTTGCGGATCTGTTTTCCTTCGAAAAGAGCGATTCTTGTGTTTTTCATAATTTCTTGTTTCTTAGTTGTCATTCCCGCCCGCCTAGACGTCGAGGCTGGCGTAGACGGGAATCCAGGTTTTTTTATGATAAGCCATACTTCTGGATCCCCGCCTGCGCGAGGATGACAGAAAAGAGAGTTTCGTAATTCAAAGTTATGTATGTCAATTGTACACCTGAAATTCGCTTTTCTACAACGAAAGAACGAGAATGGAGAGGTAGGATAAAATATGCTAAACTACTAAAGTTCTAGCAGATTTTTTCTGGATCCCGGGTCAGGCCCGGGATGACAGAATAGAAGGGATTTTTTAGGATTTTTATATGCCCGGCAGTGAAACTTCGACCATGGCATTTGAGCGATTTTCGTGTTGATGAGGAATTTTCGAACAAGAGGGTTAATTTCGTATTTAGAGCATCTTCGACGGAAAATGTCGAAGTTCTACTACCGGGCATGAAATTCTGGGAACAAGGCCTCAATCCTGAGCAGTTGCGCGCGGTCCTCCAAACGGAAGGACCGGTGCTTATCCTGGCCGGTGCCGGATCTGGCAAGACCAAGACACTGACGCACCGTATCGCCTACCTCATCGAGGAGAAGCAGGTGTCGCCGCAGCATATCCTTGCGGTCACCTTTACCAATAAGGCGGCGCAGGAGATGCGCGAGCGTATCGAGAAGCTCCTGTCGCAGAGCGATGCGGCCGAGTATGGCGCCGTGGCGCTGCCACAGCATATCGGGACATTCCACAATATCTGCTGCCGCATCCTCCGGAGGGAGATTGAGGTTTTGGGGTATGGCAAGAGCTTCAATATCGTCGATAGCCAGGATCAGGAGTCACTCGTCAAGAAGTCGATGCGTGAGCTCGAGATCGATCCGGATCAGGTGAAGCCGCGTGCTATCCTCGATGCCATCTCGCGCGCTAAGAACGCCTTCAAGAGCGAAGAGCAGTTCATGCTCGAAGCCGGCAGCTACTTTGAGGAGATCATCGCCAAGGTCTACGCGGCGTACCAGAAGGCGCTTCGTGCGGGCAATAGCTTGGACTTCGATGACCTCATCATGCTCACGGTCCGGCTCTTCCAGGAGCATCCGGAGGTGCTCGCGCGCTACCAGGAGACCTTTCGCTACGTCATGGTCGACGAGTATCAGGACACCAACTACCCGCAGTACCTCCTGGTGACGCTCCTCGCCGGCAAACACAAGAATCTCTTCGTCATCGGCGACGACTACCAGTCGATCTATGGCTGGCGCCAGGCGGACATCCGCAACATCCTTAACTTCGAGAAGGACTACCCGGAAGCGGCGGTCATCACGCTTGATCAGAACTATCGCTCGACGCAGATTATCCTCGATGCGGCACATGGTGTCATTGAGCGCAACAAGAACCAGCGACACAAGAAGCTCTGGACGGAGATGAAGGGCGGCGAGCCGATCGCGCTCGTACCGGCCGAAGACGAGGAAGCAGAGGCGCGCTTCGTGGCGGAGACGATAGCCCGCGAACGGAAAGCCGGCAAGGGCTACAGCGACTTCGCTGTGCTCTACCGCACCAACGCTCAGTCCCGCATGATCGAAGAGATGTTCCTCCGCCATTCAGTGGAGTACCGTATCGTGGGCGGACTGAAGTTCTATCAGCGCAAGGAAGTGAAGGACATGGTCGCCTATGTGCGGCTCCTCGAGAACCCGCGCGACATGCTCGCGCTCGAGCGCATCATCAATGAGCCCAAGCGGGGCCTGGGCGACGCGACACTCGCACGTTGGACCAGTTTTGCTCGGACGAATGACCTGGATTTCTTTGACGCTGCATACAAGATGACGCCTGAGACGAGCGACCTGCGCGAGGGCAAGATCAAGGCGATCCGCGAGTTCGCGGACATCTTTCTCAAGCTCCGCCTGGAGATGGGGGAGTATCCTGATCTCAAGCTGCCCGAGCTGCTCGACAAGATCGGCCGCGCGAGCGGCTATGTCGCGAGTCTCGATGACGGCACGGCAGAGGGCGAAGCGCGAGAGGAAAACGTGCGCGAATTGCTTACCGTTGCCAAAAAGCACGACGACCTTCCGCTTGCTGAGGCACTCCATCTTTTCCTCGAGGAAGTGGCGCTCTCATCCGATACGGACGAGATCAGCCGCAATACCGATGCGGTGCATGTCATGACACTCCACAGCGCCAAGGGCCTCGAGTTTCCAATTGTCTTCATCCTCGGTCTCGAAGAGGGTATCTTCCCGCATTCGCGCGCGCAGCTTTCTCCGGCCGAGCTCGAAGAAGAACGCCGCCTCATGTATGTCGGTTTGACCCGTGCCAAAGAGCGCGTCTATCTCCTCTTCACTGAGAGCCGCACTATTTATGGTTCGACGCAGGTCAACCCGCCGTCGCGCTTTATCGCGGAGATACCAGATCATCTCGTTGACGAGCAGGACCGTGTGAGCTCCGGTATGATGGGTAAGAAATATTTCCAGCGGTCGTTCCAGCGCTATCCGTCCGCGCCGAAGAAGAAGCTCACCGCTCCGGTAGCGAAATCCGAAGGTGCCGAGCCGCAGGGCACGCCGATCCAGCCGGGCGAGGTCCGGCCGGGGGATATGGTAGAGCATCCGCAGTTCGGCTCGGGTCTCATCGTCTCGATCGCGGGCACGCTCGCGACCATCGCCTTCAAGCGTTCTGGCGTGAAGAAGATGATGCTTGGCGTCGCACCACTTACGAAAGTATAATAATCCGAACAAGTCTTAAAAAAGAGCTTTAATTAGAGCCCTTTTTTCTTTTAAACGACAGGAGAATAAGTAAAGTATAGGTATAATTCAAGTATAATTAGACTGGTATTGACATAATGAGTCAAAATTAGGTATAATTCAAGTATAATTATACTTATTACCAAACGAAGTGAGTGAAACGAAAGTTAACTTTCGTTTCCGAGCGCAGTGCGGGTAAAATCGGTAAATAACCGTTATTTTATAAATCGTATGCTTTTCAACTTAAAAAAGCCATCCGTGGCGCAAATGGATAATAGTCAAATGCTGGATCTTCTTTCTGAGAGGAGTTCGGAAATTTTTGATTTTGTAAAAAAGGTTTCTAACGCTGAGTATTTATATTGGGATAATTTTCGCCATAAGGAACCATCGCCAAAAAACATTTCTAAAGAATCACTGTGGATGCTTACGAAATTCATCAGAAAGGCACAATCTATCAAAACACCTATTAAGGATAAGGGCGGCAGTGTTTTTACTTGGTCGAAGCTGCAGTATTTCGAGCAGTTTTTCCATGAGCTTGATATGAATACCGGCGGAGGATTATTTGTTGAAAGCTCGGAAGTAAATAAAGCCAATAAGCAGAAGCTTATTTCCAGGGGGATAATGGAAGAGGCTATCGCCTCTTCCCAATTGGAGGGAGCTGCTACAAGCCGGCAAGCAGCCAAGAAAATGCTACGTGAGGGAAGAAAGCCGAAAAATCGATCCGAACAGATGATCGTGAATTCGTATCTTTCCATGAAATCGATTGAGGAAAATTATAAGGATAGAAAAATGACGGTAGATTTGCTATTGGAGATGCATAGCATGATTACGTCGGATACTCTTGATTTAGAAGGAGAAAGGCCAAGGTTAAGAGGAAAAAAAGATCCAATCGTTGTGTCGGATGATGCGACTGGTATCGTATATCACGAAGGACCGAATATGGCCTTTGTAAAAAATGAGCTTGAACGATTGGTTGAATTCGCGAATGATGAATTGGACAGCGGAGAGTTTATTCATCCAGTCATCAAGGCTATCATGCTTCACTTTTGGATGGGATATCTCCACCCGTTTACTGATGGCAACGGGCGGTTGGCTCGCCTTTTGTTTTATTGGTATCTTATGAAAAAAGGATACTGGGCTTTTGCGTATTTGCCGATTTCTAAGGTAATCAAGCGTTCACCAAAGCAATATATTATGGCGTATGTGTACAGCGAACAGGATGATAACGATCTCGCATATTTCATAAATTACAATATCCAGAAAATTAAGCTTGCTATGAGAGAGTTTTTGGAATATAGAGAAAAACAATCAACAATGAATGTCCAGATGCGCAAGATATATGGTGTTCGATATCATTTTAATGATAGGCAGATACATTTGCTCCAGTATCTTTATGGGGATGCTGACGGAGAAACGACGTTGTTTTCCCATATGAATGTGAACCAGGTATCAAAGATGACCGCGAGCAATGATTTGAAGAACCTTGTGAAAAAAGGATTTCTTATCCGTTCTAAGCGAGGAAGAAACGTGTTTTATTCTGGAACAGAGAAGATCGAAGAATTGTTCGAAACAAGAAAGAATGGATGATGCTTGGCGTCGCACCACTTCGGAAGGTCTAGGAGAGAAAAAGAAAAGGCGGCTTCGGGTGAAGCCGCCTGGAGGTTTTGCAGATGTTACTGCGTGTCGATGCCGATCTCTCTCGGGTCGGTGATGAGGGTATTGCCCCATGCGATGCCTTTGAATCGGGGCAGGCCTTGTGGGAATGTATCGCGCATACGCATGATGAGAGAGCTGACGCGTTTTCCGGCAAGCAGTTTTTCGAGCTTACCCTCGTTTGCTGTGGCCGGGTAGTCCTTGATACGCATAGGTTTCCCGTATTCCATGTCCACGATCCGGATATGGGTCGCTTGGTGCACATGCGAACTGACGAAGGCGACTCCGTTGATGCGAGTGAGCAAATAAGCGACGCGGTGGGCTTTTTTCGGCGGTGGAGCCATCCGGAGGTAGCAGCCGTATTCGGGGAAGTTGTGTGCTTCAAGTAGCAAGCCGATCTTTTCGACGGCTATCTGCTTGAGAACGGCGCCCATCTGGATGTTGCAGGGCGTGAGCACTTTCGCTTCTACGATGGCGGCGCTTCCGATCGGATATATCTTCAGGTCTTCCATGGCGATGACACCTTGCATGTCCTCGACTGTTTTTTTGACCGCCGACTTCAGATCATCGCCGAGACTCTTCTGGATGAGCACGGAGTATCCTTTTTCGCCGAGCTCGTAGGCTACTCGGAGGATGAGGATGCCGGCCGCCAATCCGAACGGGTATTCGATCCAGGGAGCCTGGAAAAAGTACTCGCCGGATATCCCGATGAGAGCAGCGCTCTCGATGATGCCGTCGCTTCGCGTCTCTTGGCCGTCGGCTACGATGGATGGCTTTTGATGCTTGTGGCCGACCGCCATTTGGATCCTTGAGGCGACGAACGAGAGGGCGATGCTTGTCAGCACGATGCATGCCAATACCGGGTACCAGCCGTTGAAAATAGCCGGGTCGGTATGCGTTTCGGGGACGAGGACGGAAGGTAGTGCTGCGAAGGCAGCTTTGGGGATGGAGTCCGCGAAGAATGTCTGTGCGATCCCTATGCCCGAACTACAGAAGATGGAAAGCCCGATTCCTCCGAGCAGGAACCCGATCAGGAGGACGAAGATGCTTTCAAGATTGCGCCGTCCGAACGGGTAGTCGCTGTTGCCGGTATCGCGGGCCAGTGATACGACGAGTATCACGAGGCTGGCTTCGAAGATATCCGAAGTATTGTGGATGCCGTCGGCCCCTACGACGAGGGAACCGGCGAGCAGTCCGCCGACACCGCCTTTCAGGACGACCTTGAAGATGTACATCGTGATGACCGCCAGCATTACGCCGTGTGGCGTGAAGAGCGGCGGGATCCTTTTTTCGAGCCAGCTGAGCCAGCCCGAAGCGTATGGATGCGTTGACATGGGTTCTCCTATTCCAGATGGTGGAAGGGAAGGATGAGCAATGGAACTGATCCGACGAGCAGCTCAGCCAATTGTTCGGCGTAATCACCGAGGACGACTTCCGGATCGCGTACGACGATGATGAGGCTTGCGTCGGTCCGGAGAGCGGCTTCAGCTATCCCGCGGACAACCGTTTCGTCGGTACGGACCGTCGTCTTGATGACGATATCGAGGTCCTCACCGGCTTTTTCGGCTGCCTGGATGATGTCGAGCGCTTTCTGGCTGATGTGGTCGGTCGGTTGATCTTCTGATACGTCGGGCTTCTTCCAGGTAGTGTGATACAGCGTGACCTGTCCGAAGTGGGGCAGGAGACGTCTGGAGAGGAAAAGGCCGCGGCGATAGGTCAGCGTCGCGAGTTCGTTGTCACCGAGCGGCAGGAGGATGCCCGGCTTTCCTTGGCGGAAGAGCGAGGTTTCGTTCTGCGGCGCGAGAATCGCATGCGATCGGACGTCTGCGATATGTGCATTCGAAACGATGAGATCGTTCGGCTGCAAGAGCGAGACGGCATGCTTGAGCGAACCGTCGTATCCGAGGATCTGGACCTGTTTCGGATGATAGCCGGACCTGTCCAGTATTCGACGGACATCTACCAATATGGGGTAGTCGGTTTTCCGAAGCAGTCCTATCTTGGCAGCTGCTTGCGAGGCTTGTGACTGGCTCATCGTGAGAACGGTGAGTTCGACATCAAGCGTCATCGCGAGCGCTCCGGCGTAGGCGATTTCGCTTTCTTTCCCGTAGAGGGCGATGATGCGATCGATAGTCATTTCTGACTCCTTTCTGATGGAGAGAGTAGGTTGGTAAAGGACTGCGTATCCTATCGGAAACGCAGGGGGGTGTCAATGCTCGGATCCTCAGAGTTTCATATCGAGACAGGCGCGTCTGGCGTGCTGACGAAAAAAATCGTCAATAATATGATTTTGTAGGTCGGATATTTCCGCTTAGAGAGGGGAATATCCGGCGGACCTATCCGGATGCGTATCAGAAATCAGCCCGGTGTGGCGCATCATGTGGGTATCGCCTCTACACTGACGGTGTGTTCGTTGACAACTGAAAAGGAGGGAATCATGGAACGATATCAGAACGGCCTCGTGGCATTGTCGGCGGACCCAATCACCTTCGGACACCTGGATCTCATCAGGCAGGCGAAGGAGCGATGTGAATCCGTCGTGGTGCTTATCGCGAATAACGATCTGAAGAATGGGTCGTACCTCTTCTCTCTCGAGGAGCGGGTAGCGATCGCCATCCAGGCGGTCGCCTACTCCGGGATCGACGGTGTCCGAGTGATCGGTTCAGGCGGACTGCTCGTCGATACATACCTCCGCGAAGGATGTGATGCGGTCTTCCGCGGCATCCGCAATGCGAAGGATATCGAGTATGAAGAGGAGCAGATGCGGCTGCATACGTTCATCCTTCCGGAGCTTGAGGGACGCATCGTGTTTCTTGAGTCGAGGGAGGAGTATCGCATCATCTCGTCATCGCTTGTCAAAGCGTTCGTGCGGAGCCATATCGACGTATCGCGTTTCGTACCGGCCTTCGTGAAGCAGCTGCTCGAAGAACGGATCTGCCGGCAGTACAAGGTAGCCGTCACCGGTTGCCAGGCGAACGGCAAGACATTCGTAGCGGAGGCTCTCGCGAAGCGGTTGGAAGGACGTGGTATCCAGGTCCATACGATCAGCATCGATGTACTAGTGCGGCGCCTGTTTGAGGAGGATTCTCCCGGGGCGCAGTCGGTACGCGAGGCGATAGCGGAACTATTCGGAAGTCTGGTGCTGACAGGGGATCGGAAAGGCGTGGATCGGGCCGCTCTGAAGCGGGCGGTATTCGATCCGACGAACGATCCGGAAAAACGCGAAAAGCTGCATCGTCTGACGGAACCGCATGTCGCACGCCTGTATCGGGAAGCGCTTTCGGGGAAGCAGGGGCTTGTCATCGTCGAATGGGCGCAGCTCGCAGAGATGGGCCTTTCGCACTGGACCAATCATCAGGCGATTGTCGTCGCAGCGGCTGATGCGGAAGCATTTGCTGCAGCGCGGCTGATCAGTCCTGAAGAGCGGGAACGTGTCAGTCAGTTCCAGTGGAGCACGGAGCAGAAGGTGGAAGCGCTCTATCGCGCTGCCGATGAAGCGAAGCATGGGACGGTGGTCCAGTTCGTGAATCGGATCGGTGACGAAGCGTCTCTTGAGAGGCTCGCGGGCCAGATGCTCGAGCTCTTTCCGGATCTCAAAGGTTTCGAAAGGAGGAAGCCATGAACATCGGCCAATACGAAGTGACAAGGAAGATCGGTGAGGGCAGCTTCGGGCGGACATTCGAAGGACGGCATCGGACGCTCGGCGTACCGGCCTGCATCAAGCAGGAGCGGACGGGCGACCCGACGTACATGAGACTGTTCCGCGAAGAGGCATCCTTGCTGGCCAAGGTGCATCACGTCTCTCTTCCGGCGTTCCGCGACTATTACGAGCTTCCTGATTTTGGGCAAGTGATCGTGATGTCGTTCGTCGTCGGCGAGAACCTCAAGAAGAAGGTCGAGCGCGAAGGAGCGATCGATGATGAGCATATCGCATGGATCATCCAGCGGGCGCTTGATGCGCTGTCATACCTTCATTTCCAGGGCATCGTGCACTGTGATGTGAAGCCTGACAACCTCATCCTCCATCTGAAGGAACACAATGCGGTGCTCGTCGATTTCGGTCTTGGTGTGACGAACCCGGACGCAGCGACTCGGGCGAAGGGCGGTACAGAGATGTACATGCCGCCGGAATTCGGGAACGGCTTGCCGCCGATCCCGGCCTCCGATATCTATTCGCTCGGGAAGACGGCGCTCTTCCTTGCGGGAGGTAATCCACAGACAGGGGTGCCGCCGAAGGACATGCAGCCGCTTCTGGCGGAATGCATACGGGCGATGATCCGCAAGGATCCGCTTGCCCGGCCGCAGGATGCGCGCGGTATCAGCCGCGCCATCACAGAGATCCGTCGTCGGGCTTTCGGCCGGACGGAAACCGTTGAGTTGTTCAAACTACGCGAGAGGAGCATATCATGAGCGGTGCATTCGGATGGGTGAAGGCGGATTCGGCTGGTGCCGGTACCAGGATCCATAGGCCGGACGATTTCGCAGGGGCGAAGGCGGCCTATGCTGGCGGTGCGAGGCGCGTCGATATCGGGTTTGATCCCAATGACGGGAAGAGCCGGAAGATCGATGCCTTCGCGACCAGGATGGGAGCGAGGGCGATCCCGGACGGAAAGTCGGCGTTTACCAGTACGGCAGCGAATGTCGTGATGGTCGCGCTCGATGTGACGGGGTCGATGCAACAGTGGCCGCAGGAGATCTTCAAGCGGCTGCCGCTCCTCTACACTGATCTGGTCCGGTATTTCGGATCCGATGATGTGGAAGTACTCTTCGCCGCTTTCGGCGATGCGAGCGGTTCGGATCGGTATCCGATCCAGATCGGGCATTTCGCCAAAGGTCCGGATCTCGATCCGGTACTTGCCTCGCTCGAGCGTGAGGGCGGCGGAAACGGGCGCGGATCGCAGCGCGAATCGCATGAGCTCCTCGCCTACCATCTCGTCGAGCGAGTGGATACCTCATCGGCACAGAATGTCTTCGCCTTCTTCATTACGGACGAGGCGGGATACGATGCGGTCGACGGGGGCCAGGTAGAGCGGTTGCTCGGCATCCCGATGAATCGGGAGCTTGCGAAGACGAAGAATGTCTTCGCGAGCCTCTCGAGGAAAGCGGACGTCTATGCAATCGTCTGCGATACGGGGTCGTACAGCGACCCGATCGCTCATCGCTGGTGGCGTGAAACGCTCGATGCCGAGCGGGCGCTCAGTCTCGATGATGCGCGCCGGATCGTGGATGTGATGCTCGGAGTGATCGCGAGCAAGGTCGGCAAAGACGCTGAGTTCGATCTCGATCTCACCAGGCGTCAGGCCGGCACCAGATTCGGTCGAGCCAACATCGCGAATGTCGAAGAGACGCTCGCGATCGTCCGGAAGGGTGGAGTGACACGATTGCTCCCACCGCCGGATCGGTCAGGGCCTCTCGATGGAGAGACCCGGGCGCTGCTCGATTGAAAGCGCAGAGATGAAAAAAGCGGCACACCCTGGAATTTCAGGGGTGCCGCCTTTCTTGTCAGCGTTTCTTGAACTCTTCGAGGCCGATGTTCCAGGCCGTGACGACATCGTCGTAGATGAGCGGGTTGAGCATCCGCTTCAGCCTTCCGAACTGCCGATTAAGGAGCGCGTTCCGGACTTCGGTTGCCGAGACCTTTTTCGTCTTTCTGCCGGAGAACCGGTCGACGATATGGTGCGGCTTACGGCCTTCCTCGATGAGGACGGAGATCTCTTCCTGGCATCCGCCGAGAAATACGGTTTCCTTCGGGTTGAAGCCGGCGGCTTCCAAGAGATGGTCGAGAGCGGTCAGCCAGGCAGTGTTGCTTTCGTTGAAATCAGGAAGCGGCACGACTGTCAGTCCAGGGAAGACGCGCTTGATGAATCCTGCGCGTTCCGCATAGCCGAAGAAGTGCCGGAGCGAACGTTCGTGGTTGGCACTGCCGATGAAGAGGATGGAATGGTCACTCATATCGAGCATCATCTGTATCATGGCCTCATGGCCGAGATGCTGCGGGTTGAAGCGGCCGACATAGGCCATCTCTGGATAGTGCGTCTGCTTCATTATAAAATCTCCTTTCTTTGGAGTGTGTGGGAAGGAACTGGAAGGAGCAGTGTATCGGAAAGCGGTTTTTCCGTCAACAGAAAGGAGTTTGATATGGAAGAGCAAAGACGATTGGAACAGCGGTTCAGCGCCTTCTGGAAGCGAGCTGGTTTGCGTGGCGATCCGACAGCGACTTTTTGGATGATCATGCGGCGCTATAGCGAAGCACATCGGCAGTATCATGCGCCGGCGCATCTCGAGAGTTGTTTCTGGGAGCTCGATCAGATCACTCGTCTGATCAGGGATCCGCTCGCGGTCGAGGGAGCGATCTGGTTCCACGACATCGTGTATGATCCGCGTCGGGCGGACAATGAAGAGCAGAGTGCGAAGCTCGCTCGGGGGTTGTTGGCTCGCGGAGGCGCGTCGAGGATGTTCGTCACGAAGGTGCGGCGGCTCATCCTGGCGACGCGGCATGCTGGTGCGACGCGGGATCGGGACACTGCGTTTCTGGTCGATATCGACCTCTCCATACTCGGGGCGGAACAGCCGCGATTCGATGAGTATGAGCGTGGGATCCGGAAGGAGTACATGTTCGTTCCGGAGGCGGAGTATCGTATCGGCAGGGGAGCGGTGCTTCGCAGGTTCCTTGATCGGAGAGCGATCTTTCAGACCGCTCCATTCAAGAGGCGCCTGGAACGTCAGGCGCACGAAAATCTTGAGCGCTCCATCGCGAGGCTTTTTGCCGCCGGGTAATCCGGCGGTTTTTTCTTGATATTTCGGTTCGTGTACGCTAGGATGCAGGCAATTGGCTATTGGTCATATGTTGAAAGAAATCAAGCATTCGCTCAAGAATCTCGGCTTCAGCAAGAATGAAGTCGCCGTCTATATCGCGCTCACGCAGCTCGGCGAGTCTCCTGCGGCCAAAATCGCCAAAAAGGCCGAGTTGCCGCGGACGACTGCCGCGAGCATCCTCCGGCAGATGGTTGAGCACGGCTATGTTTCTGCGCACCTTCATCGTGGCACGACGTGGTATTGGATAGAGTCGCTCGATACGATGGAGCATATGCTCAAGAACCGGATCGCGGTCGCTCGCGAGCTGAAGGGGCTGCTTTCAAATTTCTACAGGAGCGAGGCCGATTTCCCAGAAGCGAAGATCTATGACACGCGGGAGGCCATCAAGACATTCATCGAGAAGACGCTGGTCACACTGAAGGATGGCACACTCATCCAGACGATGGATACGCCCGGTGCGGCGAATTATACGAAGATCTATTCGGAGAATTTTGATCTAGTGCTGCGCGATCTGAAGCGGAAAAAGAAGATCATCACGCATACGCTCATTCCCGCCGGATCCGGCAGTGACATCGATCCGAAGAAGGTCATCAATCAGGGCATCACGCTCCGGGAGATGCCAGCTGGGCTGGAAGGGTTCCAGGCGTCGTTCTGGGTCATCGATGATTTGTTCGTGCAGTTTTCTGGGCGCTATCCGTTTATCGTCGCGGTGCGGCATAAGCTGATCTCAGAGAGCATGCGCGCGATATTTCAGTATCTCTGGTCGGTCTCTTCCCCGCTCAAATGATGAGCGCGGCGATAGGGTGCGCATCATGCGAGAGGGGGCATGAAAGGACGGGCGGCAGGAATATCCTGTAGGCCCGTTTTTTGTCATCAGAGAGGGATTTTTCCGGAAATACTTGACAGAATTTTAATAGTGTATATACTACACTTAGTACTTCGATAGAGCAGAGTGAACGAGGGGAGGGAAGGAGGAGAAAGAAGACAGGCGCCACGGGCGCTTTTCCACAGACTACTTAGTGTAGTATGTACACTACAGAAACGAGAGGGATGCTGGCGGGACGCCTCTTCTCCGAAAGGGAGGGGAGACGCCTCGGAATCATCCGAGGAAGCAGTTCATTGACAATCAATCAAAGCAAAGGAGCTCATCATGGCAGCCAAAGCGAATGCATACAAGGGCCTCAAGGTGCACCTCATCGTCATCGATCCGCAGAACGACTTCATGGACAGTCCAGAAGCAGCTCTGCCGGTGCTGGGCGCAAACGCGGATATGCAGCGGCTGGCTGCGCTGATCGATCGGATCGGCGGCCGGCTCGATGATATTCACGTGACGCTCGACTCACACCGCGTCATCGACGTCGGACATCCGGGTATGTGGCGCGATTCGGACGGCAACGTCCCGAATCCGTTCACCATCATCTCGGCGGCCGACATCGAGAGCGGCATCTGGGCGCCGCGCAATCCGGGTTTCCGGGCACGTCTTCTGGACTACGCCCGCACGCTCGAGAAGAACGGCAACTACCCGCTCATGGTCTGGCCGGAGCACTGCATTATCGGGACCCCCGGGCACAATGTCCAGGCGGACCTGATGGCAGCGCTCAAGCGCTGGGAACGACGGGAGTTCGCCAACGTCGACTACGTGGTCAAGGGCACCAACACCTTCACTGAGCACTACGGTGCTCTCCAGGCGGAAGTCCCCGATCCCGCAGATCCGACGACCACTCTCAACACCGGTTTCCTCGATGTTCTCGCGCAAGCGGACATCGTGGCGATCGCTGGCGAGGCGCTGTCGCACTGCGTGAAATCGACGGTCTCCCAGATCGCCGACAACATCGGTCCCGAGCAGATCAAGAAGTTCCATATCTTGACCGACTGTTCGAGTCCGGTGTCGGCGGTTCCGGGTGGTCCTGATTTCCCAGCCATCGCGCAAGCGTGGCTTCGGGAAATGGAAGGCCGCGGGATGAAACTCGTGACCTCTGCCGATTTCCTGGCCTGATATTTCTGGCCACTCTACAACGAAAGGAGAAACATCATGCCGAGACTCAATCAGGAAGAAGGGATGGGCAGCCATCGGATCGGCGGCGGGAACTTCACCTTTACCGGTGCCCGCATCGATCAGTTGGGGGCGACCGAGTATACGCTCGTGACGGTGGCAGTCGATGTCACCGGATCGACGGCGCGGTTTGCCGATGATCTGCGGGCGATGCTCGTGACGGCGGTGGAAGCCTGCAAGAAGTCGCCGCGTTCGGACAACCTGCTCCTGCGGGCCATCACGTTCTCGACGGCAGTCGGCGGCGTGAGCGAACTGCACGGCTTCAAGCCGCTGGCAGAAATCGATCCGAACGCGTATCCGGTATTTTCTCCGGATGGGCTGACACCGCTCTACGACGCGGTCTACTCGTCGGTCGGAGCGATGACGGAATACGGCGAGCAGCTCATGCAGAATGACTATCTCGCCAACGCCATCGGCTTCATCATCACCGACGGGCTGAACAACGCCGGGACAGCGACGCCCAAGATGATCCGTGACGAGATCGGAAGTGTGGCGGCCAAGGAACGGCTCGAATCGCTCGTGACGATCTTGATCGGGATCAACGCGGCCGAGTATGAGCGGGAGCTCCGCGAGTTCCAGCACGAAGCCGGCATCGGGCAGTATATCGATGCGGGCGACGTGACCAAGGCGAAGCTTGCCAAGCTCGCTGACTTCGTTTCGCAGTCGGTATCCAGCCAGTCTCAAGCGTTGGGCACCGGCGGTCCGAGCCAGAATATCCAGGCCGTCATCTGATGGTCCGGAGTACGGGGCGGCAGGAGATCTCTCCTTCCGCCCCTTTTTTTCTTCGAAGTGTATGAGAGGAGAGAAATCATGGATATCAGGAATGCTGACCAGTATTTCCACATCGGATACTCGCATCTCATCGCGGGGAAACCGTGCGAGGACTACGCGCTCTCTGACATCTACGGAGAAGCGGCGGTAGCGATAGTGTCCGACGGCTGTTCGACCGGAGCCCATACCGACATCGGCTCGCGCATCGTGGCGCTCTCGATGGCGGGGGCGGTCCGCGATCAGTTGTCTGGCGGGAAGGGTTTGTCCGGCAGCCAGTCGGCGCGGGAGATCCGCAAGCGTCGCGGAGAGATCATCGCGGAGAGCAAGAGCATCCTTGGTCTCGAGGATCGGAATTTGCTCGCGACCTCTGTCGCCGCGGTATCTGCTTCACACGGCGCGATGGTCTTCGTGGACGGGGATGGCGTCGTCGCCTTCAAGTATCGCGATGGACAGTCTGTCCTCTGGCGATTCGAATGGGACGGCAACATGCCTTTCTACCCCGCGTACAGCGGAGAAGACCAGGAGCGTTTCGTGGCGGCGCATGGGGGCGATCCGGCAGTGGTCCGTTTTCGGCAGTCCGTCTGGGTATGCGGAAGCGATGGCACGCTCGAGGATAAAGGAGAGCGGTTGTGGACGCTTGCGGAAGGGATGGCGGGCATCACGCTCTTCGTCCCAGGCTCGCATCTGTCTGCCGAGCTGGAATACATCGCGGTCTTTACCGATGGTGTCACCCAGATTGCGGAGACGGATTGGAAGGACGCAGCACTCGGATTTCTGTCCTTCAAGAGTACGGCTGGCGAATTCGCGAAGCGCCGGATGATGAGCGGACTCCGGGATCTGCGCAAGGCGGGACGGGAGCCGCTCGACGACATCGCGTATGCGGTGCTTCACTTCAACTCTGACGAAACCAAGGAGGCGGATCATGGCACAAGCGAAGAGCAATCTCAAGGTAACGCTTGAAGGCCGCGGGACGCTCGTCCTCCGGCCAAGCGATCACATCGCGACGGGCGGGGAGGGTTCGGTATACCGTGCCGGAGGCATGGTCGTGAAGGTCTACACCGATCCAGCACATATGCAGCGGGATGATATGGCCGGCAAGATCAGGCTGCTTTCTGGCCTGAAGCATCCGTCCATCGTCGCGCCGCACGGATTGGCGCTCGGCCAGAGCGGCGAGCCGATCGGGTACTACATGCCCTTCGTCCCGGGCGAGCCGCTGACACGCGCATTCACGAACGATTTCCGTATCCGCGAGGGTTTCGGTGATCGGGAGACGAGGCAGCTCGTCGATCGGATGCGCGAGACGGTTCGGTTCGCCCATGGAAGACAGGCTATCCTCGTCGATGCGAATGAGCTCAACTGGCTCGTGAAGCCGGGCAGCAAGAATGGTCCCGAGCCGTACGTCATCGACGTCGATTCTTGGGCGGTCGGTCGGTGGCCAGCGAAGGTCATCATGCCATCCATCCGTGATTGGCAGTCAAAGGGATTCGACGAGGGGACGGACTGGTTCGCCTGGGGAGTTGTCACCTTTCAGGTGTTCTCAGGCATTCATCCGTACAAGGGCAGTCTGGATGGGTATAAGCGCGGTGATCTGGAAGGCCGGATGCGGGCGAAGGCTTCGGTCTTCACGCCAGGCATCGGGCTCAACCAGGCAGTGCGGGACTTCTCGTCCATTCCTGGGCCGCTCCTCAATTGGTATGAGGCGGCGTTTCAGGGGAGCGAGCGGTCAGAGCCGCCATCGCCGTTTCAGACCGGAGCACCGACAGCGAAATTGGCTCCGGTACGGCGAGCGGTCGCGACGGCCCAGGGACTACTCGTCTACGACAAGTTGTTCGATGGCACGGGCGATCCGGCGATCAGAGTCTTCCCTTCCGGTGTCGTCATGACCAAGAAGGGGCGGCTCATCGACCTCTCCACGAAGCGTGAGATCGGGCAACCGCTCTCACGTGACGGCGAGGTCATCCGGGTGGAGGGCGGCTGGCTCAAGGCGGACTGGAAGGGCGGGCAGGCGGAGTACTCATTCGTCTCGAACACCCTTTCCGAAGAAGCCGTCTCGGTCCAAGCGAGCGTCTATCGCGTCGTGCGAAGTAGCAATCGGATGTTCGCAGTGACGGACACGGGCCTCACCGAGCTCACCGTGCGTCTGTTCGCTCGCCCAGTGCTCTCGCTCGGACGGACATGGGGCGTCATGCGTCATGCTCTCCGGTGGTTCGACGGTGTGGGCGTGCAGGATGCTCTCGGGGCGATGTATCTCGTCGCACCGTTCGGCACCGAAAGCTGCGCGTACGTGCGGGTACCCGAGCTCGACGGGCTCCGGGTGATCGCTGCCAAGGCCGGGCATCGTTTCGTCTCAGCCATCGCGGCCGATGTGAACGGGATGTATCGGAAGCTCGAGTTCGCATTCGATAGCGAGTACCGGAGCTATACGCTGTGGCAGGGCGTGACGGATGATCCGGATCCCAATATCGCCATCCTGCCCAAGGGAGTGTGTGCCACGATTGTGGAGGACGGTGAGCTCGTCATCTTCGTCCCGGCGAACGGCCAGACGAACAAGGTGAAGGATCACCGCATCACGACCGCTCTCGCCCTCGCCAACTGGGAGGATCGAGTGGTCTACGTCTCCCAAGGCGAAGTGTGGCAGGTGCGACTCAAGCAGTAGCAGTATACCGGGGAATGGCTGAAACTAGCCTTCCCCGGATTTTTTTGTGACTACGCGCTATTGACAGGATGGTATTTGCGTGATATTTTTATCCGTTATTTAAAAATTTTTACAACCACGCAGGATCCTTCAAGAAAGGGAGGAATGTCATGGAAGTAGTGTACGCGAAAGAAAAGGCCCCGGAGGGGTATACGAAGTCGCTGTTCTTGGCTGGGCCGACCCCTCGCGATGCCTGGGTATCGTCTTGGAGGCCGGAAGCACTGGCAATCCTCGAAGCGAGCGGCTATGACGGCGTCGTCTTCGTTCCTGAAGCACGCGATGGCAAGTGGGCGAAGGGATACGAGGATCAGGTGGAATGGGAAGAGAAGCATCTCAACATGGCGGACTGCATTGTTTTCTGGGTTCCCCGGGAGATGAACACCATGCCGGCCCTGACCACCAACACCGAATGGGGCGTATGGCAGGATAGCGGCAAAGTCGTTTTCGGCGCCCCGGAGCATGCCGAGAAGGTCCGTTACCAGATCTATTACGCCAACCAGTTCAAGGTGTCCATCAGTAGCAGCATCGAGGATACCATTCGGAGCGCGTTGTCGTTCATCGGCGAAGGCGTTTTGCGGTCTGGTGGCGAAAGAGATGTCCCTCTTTTCATCTGGAAGACGCCTCATTTCCAAGCGTGGTATTCCGCGCAGAAGAATGCGGGCAACAGGCTGGATGGTGCGAGGGTAGTCTGGACGTTCCGTGTAGGACCCAACAGGAATTTCGTTTTCTTCTGGGCTCTCCACGTTGACGTCTTCATCGCCAGTGAGAACCGCAACAAGACCAACGAAGTCGTCCTTTCCAGGCCGGATATAGCGACTGTTGTGATGTATCGGCGAGCGGTGACGCTCGAAGAGACGACGGTCGTCTTGATCCGGGAATTCCGCAGTCCGGCGGCGACTGTCGACGGCTATGTCTGGGAAATACCAGGCGGGTCGTCATTCAAGCCGAAGGGCAATCCTCTGGAGTTGGCGGCGGCGGAATGCGAGGAGGAGACGGGACTGAGCGTGGATCCCACACGGGTTTCTTTCCATAACGTACGCCAGCTCGTGGCGACGCTCTCTGCCCACAAGGCGCACGTATTTTCTGTCGAGATCACCTCGGAGGAAGTCGCTGCGCTTGAGGAGCAGAAAGGTATTCCGCACGGGGTACTGGAGGACACGGAAAGGACGTATGTGGAAGTCACGACCCTCGGCGAAATCCTCAAGCAGAACAAGGTCGACTGGTCCATGCTCGGGATGATCCTCTCCGTCATCAACCAGCGATAGTTATCTGGCGAACTAGCCAGACGAACCCCATAGGCTGCAAAGCTTATGGGGGATTTTTTTATGAAAATATTAGCGTACCTGGATCATGTGCGTTTTTTGTTTGGGAGGAATATACTTGGGGTAGAAGTAGAAAATGTGGTCACCCCCCATCCATTAGGGGAAACTAGCTCTAAGGAATAAAGAAAGACATGGGAGTAAATCTAAACGAAAATAAACTCCGAAAAGCTGAAGTAGAGGCTTTCAAAAATGGCATCAGGCTACATTTTGATGCCATTAAGCTTTTTGAGAATAAATCGTATCCCAGCGCCTATGCCCTATCGGTTTTATCTTTGGAGGAATTCGGAAAACAACGTCTAATTGATGAAATACTCTTTCGTTACATTGAGCATAAGGGAGAATTTGAAAACGATAAACAGTTTACTGATTTTTGTAAGGATTTTGAAAACGGGATGTTAAGTCATTCTTTGAAACAGGGATTTGCTGTATCAGACGATTTTCCGTTCATGAGGGGACGTAACAGAATGCAGAGAGGATTTTTATATAAAATGTTTAATCACAAGAATGGAAGGAAATTGATTGATGGTTGGAAAATGAGATCAATTTATGTCGGGTTTGAACACAATAGCTTAAAAGGGAGAATACAAACACCGCTAAGCTTTATTAAGAGAAAAAAAGCACAAGATCAAATAACCGCCATAAATGATTATTTAGTAAATTTTATAATTTACCTTAGACAAGGCAGATGGACGCTCGATAATGAAAATCTTATGAGGTTTTATAACACCAATCTTTTGAATAAACTCGTTGATATTTGGAAGAACAGACATGAGGACACTAGAAGCAGGCTAGATACCTTTTTGAGTTCTCGGAAGTAATAATTGGTTAATGATTTTTTTGCTAATTTTTTGTTTGAATTGATTGCGTGATATAGTAAAGGCAGTTGACAAAGGTAAGAGATTTTTATTATAGGTAGCTAATTAAGGCCATAAAATATTTTTATGATAAATGTAAATAAAATAAACGATATATTAGGATTTTTTTCGGACAATGTTTCGGATCTAACTGTTACTAAGATAATGAAGTTATTTTATTATGTTGATTTTGTTTCTTTTGCAGAAAAAAATACTTCTGTTACAAACGATGTTTATTATAAGCTTCCTTACGGTCCAATTCCCTCTTTTATTAAAAACGAGATCAACACTCTGACTTTCAAAACCATGCTTGGAGCAGAGGCTGGAGATTTGCAAATTTCAAAAAATTTCGGAGTGGAACAGAAAAAGATAGGCAAGTATGATGCTTATGTTGTTAAAAATAATGGAAAAAAGAGTTCTCTTGAGAACTTATCTGGTTATGAGGTAGAACTCATAAAAAGGATATTAAATAAGTTTGGAAAGAAAACGGCAAAGGAACTAACTGATCGTACTCACAAAGAGAAACCATATCTTTTGACAAATGAAAATTCAATTATTGATTATAAACTTGCTAGTTTTCTTAATACCAGTTCTATTTAACAAGTATGGGAGACTACGGGTTTGGCGATGTTTATGATTGCAGAAATGTTCCAGAAGTGGAACATTTTATTGTTATATTAGGATTTCAGGAAATTAAGGGGAAGAAGATTATATTTTATGAAAAAGTAACTTCACGAGTTTATAAAGCCTTCAAGAAACTCAGTGATTTTTTTGAGGGTAACTGTAATGGGCAATGCAAGAAGTTCAAGCATAATTTCAAAGATAAGACCCCCATTTTCCATTACGGGAAATTATGCTTTACGTTATTTTTAGATAAGGACGAAAACTATCTCAATGAAGATAGCATGGTTGTGATAAAGGGTGATCCAGAGAAGACGGACGAAACTATTATGGAGCAATGGATTAAGGCCGGACTAGCTAAATCGAAAACGAGAATTTCAAATGTAGACATTTATAAGTTAATGGCTATATTAAATAACTCGGATAATTTAAGTAGTCCAGTAATCCATCATATCCGTCTCGCCTTTAGTGGGGTTGATAAAATGATAAAGATGCAAAACCTTCAGAAGGCTAGTAAGAAAAAGAAGAAATAGTGGTTTGTAAAAAGAAGAAAAGGGAGAAGAAAAGGGGTCAAGTACCTTTTTAAGAAAGAAATGACACACCCGAGGCGCGGGAAGAATCTTTCATGACGGATCGGTCCGGCCCGCAGCATCGCAAGACTAGAGAATGGGTTAAGTAGAACAATTTCCCCACTACAAAAAGTAACACGAAATGACGGCCGTCGTTTCGTGTAACATTTTTGTTTTGATTTACCCTGTGAAATCCGACTTTGTCGGTCCGCCTACTGGCGGAATTTCACAGGGTGAATATTGACCGGTTTTCATGGCTGGATGTATACTTATATATGTAAGTCATGTAAACATCTTGGTTACCTGAGAAGTTGGTAACGGGATGAGCAAAAACAATTATGAAAAAGATAGAAGTGCAGGGGATTGAGATAGCCATAGTCTCTCAAAAAGAGCATGACTATATCTCTTTGGCTGATATGCTGAGAGCGAAAGATGGGGATTTCTTCATATCTGATTGGCTGAGAAATAGGAATACGGTCGAATTTTTAGGAATCTGGGAACGGATTAATAACCCGGATTTTAATTATGGCGAATTCGCCATAATTAAAAGCCAAGCAGGGCTCAATAGCTATAAAATCAGTGTTAAGGAATGGGTGAAGAAAACGAGGGCTAGGATTGAAATCAACAGCCGGACGATATGGCGGAACTTTCGCTCATAAGGATATTGCCTTCGAATTTGGTATGTGGATATCGCCGGAATTCAAGTTGTACCTTATTAAGGAGTTCCAGCGACTGAAAGTTGAGGAAAATGAAAGACTGATACTAGGTTGGGACGTGAAGCGGATGCTGACGAAGATGAACTATAAGATTCATACGGATGCGATAAACGAGAACATTGTCATTCCACAGAAACTGTCGCAGAAGGATGCGAATATGACGTATGCGAATGAGGCGGACGTTTTGAATATGGCGCTTTTTGGCATGACAGCGAAAGCCTGGAGAGATAAGAATAGGAAAAAGGAAGGGAACATGCGGGACTATGCTGATGTGACGCAGCTCGTGTGTCTCGCCAATCTTGAGGGGTTGAATGCGGAGTTCGTCAGGATGGGAATGACGCAAAAAGAACGATTGCTCAGGTTGAATGAGGCAGCGATAGCGCAGATGAAATCGCTTTCGGGAAACAAGAATATCCGGAAGTTTCTATAAGAATTGAGAAGATAAGGAATCGAACGCCTTTTCAAGGAAGAAATGATGCATCCGAGGCGTGGGAAGGATCTTCTGTGACGAATCGATCCGGTCCGCAGCATCGCGGGAGCAGGGGAATCTGAATATCACCCAGTAAAACAGCCCTGTCTAGAGCTGTTTTTTGTATCGAGAAAGAAAGTCTTGTTAACTGCTGTAGTGTAAGTATTCTATTGTTAACTATTGACTATATAGTTAACATATGTTAACATAAGGATATGGAAAAACAATTCTATACAACCAAAGAGATTTCGGAGTTGCTTGGCGTTAGCCGAGTGACTGTTTTCAAACAGATCAAATCTGGAAAGATTAAGGCTCAGAAAGTCGGGCGTAACTATATCATCCTCAAAGAGGACATGCCGGAAATGCTGAACAAATCGTTGAAAGAATTTGATAAATCGAATATTCAGGATGCAGTGAAAAAAGTGGTAGACGAGTACAGCGAGACCCTTAAGCTTCTTGGGAAGGAATGAGAATAAAGCAGATCTCAATCGTAGAGGTGGAGTATGTGGCGCATCGTCTTGCGCAGGAGACGATGAAGTGGAGCGAGCCCATACCTGATTTCAGCACTCGTTATCCGAGAGTGCTTGAGAGCTGTCTCGCAGCTCCTTTTCAGACATTCAGTCGGAAAGTTTTGTATAAAGGTCTTCATGGAAAAGCCGCCATGTTGTTTTATCTGATGGTGAAGAACCATCCTTTTGAGAATGGAAATAAGAGGATTGCGATGACAACACTTCTTTATTTCCTGTATAAGAACGGGAAATGGATCAAAGCGGATGAAATGGAGTTTTATAATTTCGCGAGATGGGTGGCTGAGAGCAGCCCGAAGTTCAAGGATGAGACTGTTGCGGCTGTTCGGAAATTCGTTACGACTAATATGATAGACGTCGCTACTCAAGCATTAGAAAAGAAAGAGGATCGAGTACCTTTTTAAGGAAGAAAAGATGCATCCGAGGCGCGGGAAGAATCTTCCATGATGGATCGGCCCAGTCCGCAGTATCGCGGGAGCAGGAGAATCTGAATATCACCCAGCAAAACAGCCTTCATTTGAGGATTGTTTTTTGTTCCCTGCAATGGATGTTCTGATTAGGTGCTTAAAAATGGCTTGATATAAGGACATTGTGCATATACTGGGAAAATATGTAAAAAGTAGTGAATATTGTTATATTTATGAGTAAATTCACTAAATATTGACAAAAAGTAGTGAATATACTACAATTAACGCATACTATTCACTAAAAAATATGGCAATCACTCAACCGATTAAGAATCGTATCCAAGCGTTGAAGAAGGAGTTTGATGCCTTGAAAAAAGGAAGGGAATCGCTTTTGGTGCTGCTTGATGAAGCCGAGATTCCGGAAAGCGTCTATAATTCCAACGCTATTGAGAATTCGACGCTTACGCTCAAGGAGACGGAGAAGATCCTACTTGATGTATCGGTGTCGCGCGACGTATCGGTGCGGGAAGTTTTTGAGACGAAGAATCTCGCTCGCGTCATCAACTATATCCGCACGAAATCCCAAGGAAAAGAGATCGATAGGGAAATGGTCCTGCTGTTGCACCAGATGCTCATCGGGGGCATCAAAGATGAAATCGCGGGACGCTTCCGGACAAAAGGGGAGTATGTCCGGGTAGGAACATATATTGCTCCGGCACCGGAGCATGTAGAGCTGATGATCGCTTCAATCTTTTCTGGATACGAAAGCGAGCATGATTCGTATTTTCTCGATAAGATGGCAAAGTTCCATCTGGACTTTGAGAATATCCATCCATTCTGCGATGGCAACGGCCGCATCGGTCGGGTGCTTGCCTGTTACCAATTGCTTCGATTGGGATTTCCTTTGATTATCATTCGGGACAAGGAAAAGGAAATGTACTACCAGGCATTTGCTGATTATCGCGATGGAAAGAATACGAAGACGATGGAAAAGGTGTTTTCGCTGGCACTTACGGAATCACTGTATAAACGCATTACGTATTTGAAGGGAGAAAAAATCATGACACTCGCTGACTATGTGAAGAAACACAAAAAATCAGCCGCTGCCATGTCGAATGCTGCTCGTCGTCAGAACATACCAGCTTTCCGCGAAAAGGGCGTTTGGAAGATCGGGGAGAAGTTTAGATGAAATTAAGAGTCGGAGCGTCCAGCAAAACAGTCCTCATCCGGGGGGGGGCTGTTTTTTTGTCTGAAGCGTTTGTCATTGACCGCGGTGGGCATCTGATGTAGGCTGTTCTTTCGAAGTTCTTTGATTACGATAGTGGAGGATGAGTCATGAAAGCAGCGATTCTGACCGGTTTTGAGGTCTTTGGGAAGTACGCGGTCAATCCGACGGAGATCCTGGCGAGGTCTCTGGCAGGGGAGGTCGTCTCCGGGCACCTCATCCGTTCGATGGTTTTTCCTACGACGGTGCTTGTGCCGCATGGAGCGAGAGATGCTGGAACCCTGATCGTCGACGAAGCTTTTCTGGTCGACGCTTCGGTGATCATTTCTCTGGGCATAGACTCTGGAGCCAGGGGCGTGCGTATCGAAAGGACTTGCATCAATTGGGTGGAAAACGCGAAGTACTGCACCCAATACGAGAATCAGAAGCCTCTCTCCGACGCGCATGATCCCAAGGAGAGGCTGCCGATGCCACTTCAATCATGGGATTTCGCAGGGTTGTCCGAGAGGTTGGCCCTAGCCGGCATTCCTTTGGAGACATCGGAAGATGCGGGCAGCTACTGTTGCAACGCGCTGATGTACAGGACACGCCGGTCCATGAAGGAGTGCTCGCTCGAGATACCGTTCATCTTCGTCCACGTTCCTTGCACCGAGGAAGCGGTGGCGGATATGCCCGATTTCGATCGCGCAAGCAAGGTTCTGTTCCACCAAGAGGATCTGGCAACGGTAGTGGAGAGCCTTCTCGAGTCGTACCTTCCGAATCCGCGAGTCGAGGACTGAAAGAATCAAGCAGCAGAGCCGCAGGGTATTACCCAGCGGCCTTTTTCTTTTAAAACAGCCCTTATTTGATTGATTTTTTCGGGTACTTGACAGGAAACTATATAGTGTATATACTACACTTAGTAATGAGATAGGGAAGTTCTTTGTCAAACGAGGCATTTCAGGGGAGGCCGGGGTCCGGCTTCATGGATATCATCGATACGAGGAGGCGATCATGGAAACGCTCAAGAGATTGTGGGGCAAGGACGAGCCGGTGGTCAGCAGCTTGCTCGAGACGGATGTCTACAAGATCCTCATGTTGTATTTCATCTGGCGGTATTTCCCGAGCTTGCGAGTGAAGTTCGGATTCACCAATCGTACCCGCACGGTGCGCTTGGCCGAATCACTCGACATCGGGCTGCTCCGAGAGAACATCGAGCACGTGAAGACGCTCCGGTTCTCGGATGCGGATATTGCGTACATCCGGTCGTGGCAGATGATGCCGGAGGAATTCCTTCTGGCACTTCGGGACCTGCAGCTCTCGGACATTGCGGTCGAGAAGACGCGTGATGGACAGCTCCGCATCGAGCCCAGCGGGCTCTGGTTCAATAGCACGCTGTGGGAACTCTTTATCCTGCCGATGATCACGGAACTACGAGCGCGCCAAGCGATCGGCGAAAGCGATGCCGCGCACGAAGCAGTGATCAAAGACGGAGAAGAGCGCCTGCTTGTCAAGATCCCGACGCTCAAGAGTCTGCACTGGAAGATCGCGCTGTTCGATCTCCGTCGCCGGCTGACGGGACGCTGGGAGCGGCATACGTCGCGTATCCTCTACGAGGAGATCCCGGAGCGGCTCTCTGGCATCTCGAACGTCGCTCTGGCGCGCGAGATGGGAGTCGAGCCGATGGGGACCAATGCGCACGAACTGCCGATGGCACTGGTCGCGCTGCGTTCCCACGAGGGGCCGGAAGCGATGCGGGCGGCGCTCTACGAGGTGCTCGAGAAGTGGCAGAGTCTCTTCGGCCACAAGGCGCTCATCATGCTGCCGGATACGTTCGGAAGCGACTACTTCTTCCGCAACCTGCCGAGCAGATACCTTCGGGACTTCCGCGGTTCGCGGCAGGACTCGGGTGATCCGCTCGCCTACGGGGAGGCTCGCATCCGCGACTATCGCGAAGCTGGCATCGATCCGACGCAGAAGCTCGTGCTGTTCTCAGACGGGCTCACGCCGGAGAAGATGCAGGAGCTCGAGATGCATCTCTCCGGAAGGATCGGCGGCGGCTTTGGTTGGGGGACCAACAAGAGCCATGATGTCGCTGCGCTTCCGCCCATGTCGATCGTGATGAAGCTCATCGAAGCGGCAGGCAATCCGGCGGTCAAGCTGTCCGATAACATCGACAAAGCGACCGGATTTGAGCCAGGCGTGGTCGAAGCCAAGCGGGTCTTCGGATACCGCGCGGAGTTTCGCGAAGCGCCGATCTACTGAAACGCCAACCTGTGGGAATATCTCGGAACATCGAGGTATCCCCACTCTTTTTCGGACCATCATGTGTGGTGATCCGAAAGAGGGATATTTCAAGCAAGATCTTTAACAAGGAGACCGATATGAAAATCATCGCATGCTCTACCAATCCGATTCCTGGTGATGTCGCCGGAAACCTGAAACAGGTCCTGGCGGCATATCAAGGGGCGGCGGATCAGCAGGTTGATCTCGTCGTGTTTCCAGAGTTCGCACTTTTGGGATATCCGATCGATGATCTCATCCGCTATGCGGACGTGCTGGCGGCAGAGGAAGCTGCGATCGAAGAGCTTCGCCGCCAAGTCGGCAGCATTGGCATCGTGATCGGCGTGGCAGAACGCAATCAGGGAGCAGGGAAGCCTTTCTTCAATAGCGCTCTCGTCATCCGCAATCACGCGATCGTGCATCGAGTCCGCAAGGCGAATCTGCCGACGTACGGGGAGTTTGATGAGTCGCGCTGGTTCGAGCCAGGGGCCGATGCGGCCGCAGTCTTCGACTATGACGGGCAGCGGATCGGCATCATCATCTGCGAGGATATCTGGGTGTACGCCAATCGGGACGAGAAAGGTCGGGCCCTCTATCACCGCAACGTGGTCGAGGAGATGGCTCGGCTCAATCCTGATATCGTCATCTCGATCAATGCCTCGCCCTACTGGTGTGGCAAGCGCGATGTGCGGCTGGAAGTCGTCCGTGAGGCGGCGCAGGCGATGGGCTCTCCAATCGTCGTGTACGTCAATCGTTTCGGCGGACAGGATGAGCTGGTGTTCGATGGCGCGAATTTCGCTCTCGGATGCAAGGGGCAAGTCATCGCTTCGGCCATGCCGTTTCAGGGGGATGATCTGCTGGTCGTCGATACGGAGTGTTCGGATGAAGTTCCGTTCCGTTCTGATACGGGAAGTGCCGAGGATCAGTATGATGCCTTGGTGCTCGCGACGCGAGACTATGCTCGGAAGAGCGGGTTCTCGCAGGCGGTGCTCGGACTCTCCGGTGGGATCGATTCGGCGCTGACACTTGCGATCGCAGCCGATGCACTCGGTGCCGGGAACGTGCAGGCGGTTATGATGCCGTTCCGATATACATCGGTGATGAGCCGGGAAGACGCGGCGGCAGAAGCGGAAGCGCTCGGTGTCCGGTATTCCGTCATCGCGATCGAGCCGCTCTACGATGCGTTCGCGGCGGCGCTTGCTCCGGAGTTCGCGGGCAGGGCAGCGGATGTGACCGAAGAGAATCTGCAGGCCCGTATCCGGGGGACTATCCTCATGTCGCTCTCGAACAAGTTTCGATCGTTCGTCCTGACGACCGGCAACAAGAGCGAGATGGCGGTGGGGTATGCGACGCTCTATGGCGATATGGCCGGCGGCTTCGCAGTCCTCAAGGATGTGCCGAAGACCGATGTCTATGCGCTGGCGCGGTATCGCAACGGTATCAGCCGAGTCATCCCTGACAGCGTGATCACACGTGCGCCATCAGCCGAGCTCGCCCCTGGGCAGGTCGATCAGGATTCTCTGCCGGCGTACGATATCCTCGACGCGATAGTCGATCGGTACGTGGTCGATGGATCGTCTGCGGATGAGATCGTCGCGGCCGGATACGATGCCGGTACGGTGGAGCGAGTGATCGGCATGGTGCGCCGGGCCGAGTACAAGCGCCGACAAGCGCCGCCTGGTCCGAAGGTGACCAAGCGGGGGCTTTCTCCTGATGCTGGTCGGCGTGTACCGATCACGTATCGCCATGGTTCCTGAGTCGGAGGACGGCCTTTCACGGGTGTGGATACGATGTATCCCACCCGTTTTTTCTTTGCATGAATTTGACCCCGCACCGCTTGAGCTTGACAAGAATATTTAAAGGTGTATACTATACACTAAGTAAGGAAGTGGCTCGTGGTCGACGCGTCTCTCTCGTACGGTAATAGTGTAATAAGTACAATAACTAAATACGGTAGGAGGGAAAGGACGGGAAGAGGGAGTGTAACCAGTAATATCACATACGACTATGATAGCTTCATTCTTCGATATCAATAACGTGTTCTTCACGCTCTGGGACTATCCTATGAGCTACCTCGAGTTCTTCGGGACGATATTCAATATCCTCTGCGTCTGGCTGACGACCCGGAAGAGCATCTGGAACTGGCCGGTCGGCATCGCTGCGGTCATCCTCTTCGGCGTGCTGTTCTACCAGATTCAGCTGTACTCGGATTTCATCGAGCAGGTCTACTATCTCGCGACGGGCATCTGGGGTTGGATCGTCTGGAGCCGCGTACGTGAGCAGTCGGCCAAGAAGGGCAGACTGGCGTCTGATGTGAAGCCTGCGACTGCCGCGCAGTGGGCGATCGTGGGAGTGGTGCTCCTCTTCGGGACGCTCGCGCTCGGGGGACTGATGGCGCGGATCGATACCATATTTCCCGAGTGGTTCCCGGAAGCGGCTTCTTTCCCGTATCTCGATGCTTTCACGACGGTGGCGTCGTTCGCGGCGCAGGTACTGCTCATCCTCAAGGTCGTCGAGAACTGGTACCTCTGGATCGCGGTCGATATCATCGGCGTGTGGCTCTACTATGAGAAGGAAGTGAAATTCGTCTCCGTGCTCTATTTCATCTTCCTCATCCTGGCAACTAAGGGGCTGCTCTCGTGGAAGAAGGAGTCCAAGCAATCGGAAAGCGGGGAATCGGCGCCTGTTCTGGGTGAGCCAGAAAGAGAGGGGGTGCCGGCCATATGAAGCGAGGCATCGTTGTCGGGAAATTCTACCCGTTTCATACCGGGCATGCCTACCTCATTGAGGCGGCGCTCAAGGGGAGCGACCAGGTGACGGTGCTCGTCTGCGATCGCTCTGACCAGGTCTTTCCAGGAGAGACGCGGGCGGAGTGGATCCGCGAGGTATTTCCCGGTATCGAGGTCCGCGTGATCCGCGATATCGGGCACGACGATGATTCCGAACTTTGGGCGCGCTATACGCTCGAGTTCCTGGGATATCGTCCGGATCTCGTGTTCACGTCCGAAGACTACGGTCCGGCGTATGCGAAGTTTCTTGGAGCGGAGCATGTCTCGGTCGATAGGCAACGAACGGTTGTCCCGATCTCGGGGACGGAGATTCGCAAGAATCCATATGCTGCTTGGGAGTACATGAGTGCGCCGGTACGGGCGAGTCTGGTCCGCCGCGTCGCGCTTGTCGGAGCGGAATCGACCGGTACTACGACGCTGTCACGGGCGCTCGCGGAGCACTTCCAGACTGCCTGGGTGCCGGAGTTTGGACGCTTCTATACTGAGGGCAAGCAGCTGTCAGGGACGCCATGGCAGACAGGAGAGTTCACCTTTATTGCTGATACGCAGAACCGCATGGAAGAAGCGTATGCTCGGCAGGCGGACAGGGTCCTCTTCTGCGATACCAATGCCTGGGCGACGCGACTGTGGCATGAGCGCTACATGGGATCGCTTGATCCGTCGGTCGACGCACTCGCTCGAGGTCGCCGCTATGATTTGGTTATCCTGACTGGCGATGAGATCCCCTTCGTGGATGATGGCATGCGCGACGGCGAGCATATCCGCCATGCGATGCAGGCGCGTTTTCGCGAGATGCTTGAGCAGGAAGGCATACAGTATATAGAAGTATCCGGCAGTATTGAGGAGCGCCTAGCACAGGCGATCCCGGCGTGCGAGCAGCTCCTCTCGGATGGAAGCGATGTCTTCGCGGGGCTGCCGAGGATCGCGGGTGTATGATTGACACTTATAGCTGCGGGCGTATACTGGAAGCGGACAATTCATCAAACTTCTCTCCTATGGCAATACGCAAACAGTCGCCTATCGTAAAGATCGTTAGCCCGGCCGTCGCGGTGGACACACTTATCTTTTCTGTCATCCGCGGCAAGCTGCGCGTGCTTCTGATCCAGATCGCCACGGGGCCGTATACCAAGAAGTGGGCGCTGCCGGGTGGGCTGGTCATGATGAATGAGTCGCTCGAAGAGGCAGCCGAGCGCGTGCTCTCTGAGAAGGCGGGCGTCGACGGTATCTATCTTGAGCAGCTCGCGACCTTCGGTGACCCGGAGCGCGATATGCGCGTTCGGAGCATCGCCGTGGCCTATTCGGCCTTGGTGAATAGCGACGAGTTCGCGCCTAAGACGAATGAATACTATTCTGATATCGCCTGGCACGATGTTGACCATCTGCCGCCGCTCGCCTTTGACCATCGCGAGATCATCGCGTACGGACGCCGCCGTCTCGAGAACAAGCTCGGCTATTCCAACATCGCCTACGCGCTCCTGCCGAAGGAGTTCACCCTCTCCGAGCTCCAGACAGTCTACGAGACCATCCTCGGCCGGACCATCGACAAGCGCAATTTCCGCAAAAAGATCAGCGATATCAAGCTGGTCAAGGAGACCGGCAAGGTGCGGCGCGACGGCCCGAGCCGCCCGGCCAAGCTCTACACTTTCTCCGACCGCAAGCTCAAGATCGTTGACGTGCTCTGAAAGAATAGAGAGAAAAAACGAGGCAGATTGCCTCGTTTTTTGTTTCTTTATCCTGTACCCCTTACTCCTTATCCTCTTGTTTTCGTTTCCCGTGGAAGCTCTTGTGGATCTCCTTGAGTCGTTCGTTGGTGATGTGGGTGTAGATCTGGGTGGTGGTGATGGAGGCGTGGCCGAGCATGGACTGGACCGATCGGATATCCGCACCGTTGACGAGGAGGTCGGTCGCGAAGGAATGGCGGAGTGTGTGCGGGTGCACGTCCTTTACAATGCCGGCTTTCTTGGCGTAGTGCTTCACGATGCGGGCGATGCTCCGCGGCGTGAGGCGGAGTGATTCGCGCTTGGCGTTCTTTTTGTTGACCAGTCCTTTCTTGCCGTGCGAGACGAAGAGCGCTGGATCGACATCCTGGCGCTGGTTGAGGTAGGCGGAGAGGGCGGCCTTGGCGGACGCCGAGATGAAGACGATGCGGAGTTTGGAGCCTTTGCCGCGGACGCTGAACTCCTCCTTGTCGAGGTTGAGGTGGGCACGGTCGAGCCCGGTCAGCTCGGAGACGCGGAGGCCAGCAGAGAAGAGAAGCTCGAGGATGGCCCGGTCACGGAGCGCTTTGACGGTATTGCCTTCTGTTGCGGTCATGAGGCGCTCGACCTCGTCGTATTCGAGGAAGTCTACCTGTCGATCCGGCATCTTGCCGACCTCGACCTTCTCGGCGGCTAGGGTCTTCACATCCTGCTTGGCCAGGTACTTGAGGAAGGTGCGGATGACGATGGCGTGGTAGGCCTGAGTGTTCTTTTTGAGGGTAGTGCCAAAGCGGGTGGGCTTGCGGTTGAGGTGGATGCGGTATTCCCGGACCCGGTCGGCCGTAATATCAGACGGTGTGGTGAGTGGGCCCCAGTCAAAAAAGAATCGGAGCGCCTGGCCGTAGCTCGCGAGCGTCCGCGGGGAGCGGGAAAGCTCGATCTCGAGGTGCTCGAGGAAGCGCTTGGCGTATTCTTCAAGCTCGTTCTTCGGTTTTTCGAATGGGGGCATAGCGGCTACATTATGAGACATTAGAATTGTAACATACCCTTTTTTATTACTAAACGTAGCGAGCGAAATGAGAGCTTGTTCTCATTTCCGAGCGCAGTGCAAGTAAAAACAGGTGCTCCCCGAGGCTGGCCTCGGAACAGGCAAGCTTTGCTTGTTTGTGCTGCGGAATCCCCGCAGCTGGACACCTGTTATACACAAAAATAAAGGCTTTTTTTAGGCAAAATAATTGGAAAATCACCATTTTTATGATTGACGGAAAGGTTGGCCCGCGCTATACTGACCTTTGTAAAAATTAGGGCAAAGACCCCATGGGTGTTTCCAGGAGCCTGGCTCGCAGGCGGAACTCCCCAGGGCTTTGACCGATTGAAAGGCGAGAGTCTTATAGACACTCAACCGACATTCTTCCAGAAGATCGCCGCTCGGGTGCGTTCGCGCTTCGTCTGTGCTGCGGGATCTGAAGAAAAGAGGAGTCTTGCGTGCCGATTGCATGATCTGCACACCCGGATTCACCATATCCAGAGCCAGACCCTCCAGTTCATCAAGGAAGCTTCTGGATACCGCGTCGTACGCGTGTTCCGCAGCTACTCCGCTTTCTCCATAGTCGCGTCGAGTGCCCTCCTGGTCTCCGCGAGTAACTTTTCGCAGGAAAACGGCGCCCCTGGGTTGCTTTCCGGCTACGCCGACGGCGCCCAAGCCGCCGAAGCGCCGGTCAAGCATCGTATCGCTGCCCAGGTCAGTCGCAAGGACAACCTCTCTTTCGTGCCGCTCGCGAGCGCGACCAATGCCGTCGATCCGGAAGCCAAGGATGAGTCGACCCTCTTCGATATCCAGAGCCCCGCTTCGCTTGATCCGCTCGCTCTTTCGGCCTGGTCGGGCAGCTATCCGAAGGATGGTGAGGACAGCAATGATGTGAAGATCTATACCGTCGTCTCGGGCGATACCGTCTCGGGCGTCGCGACGAAGTTTGGGATTACGGTCAATACCATCCTCTGGGCGAACGACATCGATAATGTTGATTCTATCAAGCCGGGCGATCAGATATTCATCCTGCCGGTGGCTGGCCTTTCGCATACCATATCATCTGGCGATACGATCGATAGTATCGCGACCAAGTACAAGGCGGACAAAGAAAAGATTATTTCCTTCAATGGCTTGCCGGCCAACGGTGAGCTGCGCGTGGGCGACAGCATCATGATTCCGGATGGCAAGAAGGATGAGCTGGTCCGGACGATCGCTCCGGCAGCTGGCCTCGAGCGGCGCCAGTATGCTACCTCGACCGGTGGTACCGCGTCCGATGTCTCTGGTTACAAGAAGCTCGACGGCAGAGCGGGCACAGGCCATCGCTTCCCGTTCGGCTGGTGTACGTGGTACGTGGCGCAGAAGCGTTATGTGCCGTGGGGCGGCAATGCTGGTACCTGGCTCTATCATGCCAAGTCTATGGGTTACAAGACGGGCCGCGCTCCAGCTGTCGGTGCTATTATGGTGACGACCGAGGATCGTCGCTATGGTCATGTCGCGCTCGTTGAGAAGGTGAGTGGTGATACGATCACTGTGAGTGAGATGAACTATGTGAAGTGGGGCAAGGTCAATCGCCGCACGCTTTCGGCTTCGAGCCGGGCAATCAAGGGATTCATTTACTAGCTGGTAGCTTGTTAGCTTCCCTAGCTTCGTTAGCATGAAAGGACAGGTTCGGAAGAGCCTGTTTTTTGCTTGTAAAAAATGAAAAAATGTGCTATATTGGCAGTATATCCAAGAAAAATATGGCTCAAATAAGCGCTCTCAATCAGTTTATCCAGTCTCGTCCGTACCTCGTATGGTATGTGAAGGATGTGGAGAATATTTCGGAGGATTCCGTTGTTGAACACGTGCTCAATTATGGCGATTGGAAGGATTTCCAAGAGTTGATTCGTATCATCGGCATCGAACGCGTCGCGCGGGACTTCCGGCAGCGGGCCGATGTGCCGCGGACGAATTATCGTCCAGAGATCAAAAATCTCTTCCAGCTGTATTTTGATCGCTATGCTGCATAAAGAAATCCTCTCTCAGGCTCAAGAGAGGCTACTACCGCTTGTGAGGGGCGTTGGCCAGGGGTTTGCGCTCTGTGGTGGTACGTCAATCGCGCTTCATATCGGACATCGTGCGTCTATTGATTTTGATTTGTTCACTTCTGAAGAGCTCAATATCAACACGCTTCGCCGGAAACTTTCTGAAGCCGACAAAAACTTCGCTGTTCTCGTGAAGAGTGAAGACGAATATACGGTAGCGGTGAAGGGCGTCAAGATTACTTTTCTTCGCTACCCGTTTCCATTTGAAGGATCTATGTGGCTAGATGACGTCATTCAAGTACCAGATTTGCTTTCTTTGGCGGCGATGAAGGCGTATGCGCTTGGTCGGCGTTCAAAATGGAAGGACTACGTCGACCTATATTTCATACTTTCTAAATACCATTCTTTACGGGAAGTGGCGGACAGAGCCGCCCAGATGTTTGGTAACGAATTCAACGAAAAGATTTTTCGGGCGGCGTTGGCGTATTTTGATGATATCGATTATTCGGAAGCGGTCATCTTTCAGTCAGGATTTGAGGTTAGCGATGAAGCGGTTCGCGCGGCACTCAAAGACGTGAGTACAGGGGAGTAGCCATGAGGAGAAGATGTAAGAGGAAAGACGCAAGAGACAAGAGAAGAACAGGTTCGGAAGAGCCTGTTTTTTGATTTATATAAGCCAAAATATAATAAATACCCTTGACAAAAACGGGAAAAAGGAGTATGATGGTGGTAGAAGTGGTTTTGTTAACAATCTGGAATTTTCCAACTTTCCGGCCAATGGCCAAGGAGCGCATCATGAAAAACGTCATCAGCATGCTCATTGCGGCTCTGGCGGCCGCTTTCATCGCTTTTCCTGTTTCGGCTGGTGAGTCACAGTACGATGGGCTCAGCAAGGAGGAATACGTCGCCAAATACCATCCGAATAACGCGTACTGCGGCGGCCTGTCGCAACGTCTCAGGCAGACGTATGGGAACAATATCCCGTCCGGCCAGCAGGAGATGTTGGCAAAGTGCGCCAAGGCGAAGCAGCTTTATGCACAACAGCAAACGCTTCGAGTGCAGAAGGTGTCGGATCAGAAGGATCCGGGGTATGCTGCTAGGCTTGAAGAGGCTCGCAAGATTCAATGTGCATTGACTGAGGATTTTCGCAAAATGTACCATGTCAACTCCCGTGGATGTAAAGGGCTTTGATCATGAGCGGTTGACGGGCATTCCAGGATGGAGTGCCCGTTTTTTCATGCGTCAAATACAGCGCGAGTATATGGACTGGTACTAGAGCACAGCTTGTCTGGAGGGGGCAGCTGTTTTTTTTATCGCTTCATGGTATACTGCATATCGTATGCATCCATTATGACTCCTTTTACGGAGCCATAGCTCTATGGTACGGAAAACAGGCACCAACACGACAGCATCCTTCGGCATGCGCGCGGCTGCGCTGTTCTTTTTCGTACTGCTTCTTTCTGGGATGGCGGGGACTGTCCAGGCCGCGCCATTTACTTTCGGGGACATGTTGACTGGCGGGGCAGATACTACATCGATGTTCAGTGATGTCGGCGACGGATTGCTGACAGCGTTCAAGTGGTTGATCTACGGCGTCTTCTCTTTCTGCGGGCTCCTCGTCGGTGCTGCTATGACCATTTTTGGTCTGCTTACCCGCCCAGAGCTCTTCCAGGTCTTGAATGGCAGTGGTATCTATCAGATGTGGCAGTTCATCCGCGACTTCTTCAACCTCTTCTTCATCCTGACCCTGCTTTATATCGCCTTTACGATCATCTTCCAGGTGGCCAAGGATTACAAGAAGGCGCTGCTCAATCTGGTGATCATGGCGCTTCTCGTCAACTTCAGTTTTCCTATCTCGCGCTTCCTCATCGATGCGGGCAATGTGCCGATGTATTTCTTCGCTAGCCAGATCAGCGATCGCGGTCCGGCTGTGGGGATGGCTGCTATTTTTAGTTCGACCAAGCTGCAGAATATCCTTATTCGCGGCAAAGCGGGTGATACCGAGGTGACGTTCGACGATGTCAAGGGGGGCGAGGTGACGCGCCTCATCGCGGCGACGGTCTTCCTCTTCCTGCTTGCTATCACGCTTCTCGTCCTTGCGGTCATGTTCATCATCCGCTTCGCTGTACTTGTCATTCTTGTCATCTTTTCTCCGGTCGGTTTTGCTGGGACAGTCATTCCTGGTATGCAGAAGTACGCGAGTCAGTGGTGGGAGAGTTTCACTCAGTATGTGGTCTACGGCCCGGCGGCCATGCTCATGGTGTTGGTCGCGATCCGGTTCTTTTCGGCATTGTCGGCAGAAAGCGGATTCGAAGTGTTGGTACAAGAATCGGCTAGCGCAACAAATGTCGGAGGTATGACTGGTTTCATATCTTCTGTCGCGACGTTTTCTATTCCAATCGTCGTGCTCTGGATCGCAATCGGGCTCTCGAACAAGATGTCGATGTTCGGTTCGGCCGCGGTCGTCGGTGCAGGACTTGGCGCTGTCGCTTGGACGAAGAAGAAGGCGATCGGCGGTGCCAAGTGGGCAGCATACAGGAATCCAGTCGCTCGTGGCGTAGGATCTGGCGTAAAGGATCGTTTCAATTCCACTTGGCTTGGCAAGACGCTGAAGAGTCCGAGTTGGACGGAGGCTGCTGCGAAGGGCGCCGTCCTTAAGGGCAAGGGCACCATCCAGGGCGAGCTTGATGGCCGGCATAAGAAGATGGTGGCTGATCGCGTGGCTGAGGATAAGAAGAATGGCGTCAGCAATTCGGCGCACAGAGAGAACCTCAAGACGATGTCCAATGATCCGGTCACACGCGAGGCGTCTGCACTCGCGCTCGCGAGCGAGAAGGAGCTCCGCTCATCTGAAGACCTCTTGCTTGCGGCTCAGGTGCTCGCTAAGAACCCGGACGGGCTCATCAAGGCGATCGAAAATGCTCGGCCAGAGACGGTCGGCAAGATGGATCAGAAAACCTATGGCGAGATGCTCAAGTCTGTCTCTGCCAATCCTGATGCCGTGGCTGCGCTTGATGGCAGGATGAAGAAGGAGGGCAATATCAAAGTGAAGATGGATTATGAGATAGCTGCTGCTGGTGGCGATGGCCAGAAGATAGCTGGAGTCTATGAGAAGAATCTCGGTATGAACGCTGATGACTTTGCCAAGCAGGGCAGTATCCATGAAGCTATCGGGAAGGATGCTGGCCTGACGGAGTATCTGAAGAAGCGTGTCGGCGATGATAAGGATTTCTATCAGGAAGCGCTCAAGAAGATGAAGACAGGCGAGGGCCGCGAGAAGATGAGAACGCTTGTGGGAGCGGGTTCTAGCCAGGGATCGGCGGGCGTCCGTGACAAGATGAAACAGGTGAAGAGTGAAAATGCCCGATAGGTACAGTATGGAAAACAAAATCAACAATCCGATATACTATCCGCTGCTTGCCTCCGAGGAGATCAATGGTGGAGTGATGCCAGAGGAGGAATTTCGGAGCGTCTGGAGTGCTTTTGACAAACTACCTGACGACAGGAAAAATATCCTGACGAGCGATGCGATGCCGCAGAAGATCAAGCTCGCGCAGCAGACATTTGGTCTCGATGATGGTGTGACGGAGGGTGTGAGCGTCCTCGTGCGCTGGTTGTTTTTCGGGCAGGTGGACCAGGGCGGATTCCAGCGTGGGCTCCAGTCGGTGCTTTCTGGTTTCAATCCCGGACAAATCGAGCAGATACAAAAGTTTGTCCAGACGGGGATCTTGACGGTGAAGCCGCAGATGAAGGCTGTGTCTCATGATGATATATCGGCGGCGCTGGTGACGGAGAGTCTGCCGCTCCTCCAGGCCATCACCAAGTACGAGAAGCTTTCGCAGCAGGCAATCACAACGGAAAAGATTAAGCTCAAGGCATCGTCAGAGCTGGTACGCCCTTCGCTCGTCAACTGGATCAAGTGCTATCGCGATGAGCTCGGAGTTGGCTTCCATGATAGTGTGCAGCGTGGCACCTTTCTCTTTCGTTCTGAGAACTGCAAACGGCTTACGCCGCCTGAGCGTGAGCGCGTCAACTTGATCCTCAAGTCTATTGAGGAGAGCTATCCGCTTCCAATCGATACGGTCAAATCCGAGGTTTTCTTTCCGGAATATGCGGCGCTTCGTCCGCAGGCGGAAACCTCGGCCGTGCAGTCTCGAGCGTCTTCTGAGGAAAAGAAAGACAAGAATCCTGCCCTTAGCGAGTCATACCTTGGAGGCCGACTCAGTATTTTCAAGCCTGTTAGGCAGGAGATTGCCGCTTCTGGGGACGAGAAAGCTATTAGTTTCTCATCAAACCATGTCTTTCCGGCCGAGAAGGAAAGTATCGCTGTTCCTGAGCCTCCGCAGGCGCCATTGAAACCCAAGCAGCCAACCCCTGCTCCGCGACCGCTTAATCCGTTCCGTATCAATCCTGTGAGTCAGGTCGATAAGAAGATAGACCGGTATTCCCAATGACGTTTTTCGCTCGTTATGATGTTCAGTGTACCCCAATTCATCGATGTCGAGGACAAGATTGCCGGGCCGCTCACGTGGCGGCAGCTTCTTTGGATGATCGGCATGGGAGCCGTGCTACTCCTCATGTTCAGCGTCTTCGATGCTCAGCTTTTTTTCGTGATAGCGATACCGGTCGTCATGCTTTTCATCGCTCTCGCTTTTTATCGGCCCAATGGTATTCCGCTCGCGATCTTCATATTCCATTCTATTCTGTTCCTTTTTCGTCCGAAGATAGCCGTATGGGAACGTCCGGTGCGTGTCCAGGCGATACCGAAAAAAGAGACGGCTGCCCCGGTCGTTCCAGTCGTTAGACAGCAGCCGCTGACTCAGGAGAGACTCTCGGAGTTGGCACGGATGGTGGATAGGCATAGCAAATGATGGTAGAATGAATCGTATCGTTTTGGAAACTTCGTAATGGAAACGCTCAAAAGGAAAAATGGGTCAAACGGGTCCAGCACTCAGAAATATGTCGATGTTGAGGAAATCCGCGACGGGACTATCGTTTTGAAGAATGGCGCGCTTCGGGCCGTGTTGCTCGTTTCGTCTGTCAATTTCGATCTCAAGTCGACGCAGGAGCAGGATGCTATCATCGCGCAATATCAGAACTTCCTGAACTCGGTCGATTTTCCGGTACAGATTGTCGTAAGCTCCCGACGGTTCAATATAGATCCCTATATCGCGCTTCTTGAAGATCAGGAAAAGCAGCAGGAAAATGAACTTTTGCGTTTTCAGATATCGGAGTACCGCAATTTCGTCAGGAATCTGACTGAAGTATCGAATATCATGTCAAAATTCTTCTATGTCGTCGTACCGTTTGCTCCTTCCGAGGATCAGAAGAGCGGTCTTCTCGGAAAGCTGACAGGTATTTTCCAGCCGAAGAAGGCTTCGAAGCTGTCCGATATTTCGTTTGATACGTATCGGAGCCAGCTATTGCAGCGGGTGGACCATGTATCTGCATCGTTGTCTGCTGCCGGACTACGCGTGACGCAGCTCAGCACCGAGGATATCATAGAATTGCTTTACAATGCTTACAATCCGTCGCTCTTTACGACGACGGTGGTAAGGAATGTGGAGTCGATGGAGCTCTCGAAGTGAGAGTCGGAATAATCAGAAATGCAATGAATACATGTCTTCGGAAATAATCCTTGAAGAAAAGAGCAATACCAAGAAAGTCAGCCCTCATGGGGGCGGTGTTTTTGCTGGTGCTCGTTCTGCTGGCATGTCTGAAGGCGAGCGTCTTTATGAGCAGGGCATCGCGACAATTCGGGACCTTATCGCGCCGCCTGCCGTCCGCCTGACGCCCAATGTCATGCAGGTGGGCGATGTCCTTTCCAGGACCTATTTTGTCGTGGCGTATCCGAGGTATCTTTCGACCAATTGGTTCTCGCCGATCATCAATATGGACTTCGCGATGGATACCGCGCTTTTTATCCATCCGATTGATACGGCGGAGATATTGAAGAATCTCCGGAAATCGGCTACTCAGGTGCAATCGCAGATCCATATCGAGGCTGAAGATGGGAAGATCCGCGACCCCGTGCTCGAGACAGCGCTCGAGGATATCGAGGGGCTGCGTGATCGTTTGCAGCAGGGGGTCGAGAAATTCTTCCGTTTCGGTCTTTATATCACGCTGTATGGCGCTGATGATCAGGATTTGAACGAAAGATGTCGTACGGTAGAATCCGTTCTTGAGGCTCAGCTCGTGTATGTGAAGCCGGCCGTATTGCGCATGGATCAGGGTTTTGCAGCGACACGCCCGCTTGCGACCGATACGCTTGATGTAGCCAATAATCTCAATACGGAGCCGCTTTCGACGACGTTTCCGTTTGTCTCATCTGATCTCTCTTCGAATGATGGCATCCTTTATGGCATCAATCGGCACAACAATTCCTTGGTACTCTTCGATCGTTTCAAGCTGGAGAATGCTAATATGGTGGTCTTCGCGAAGTCTGGTGCAGGTAAGAGCTACACTATCAAGCTTGAGGTGCTCCGTTCCATGATGTTCGGTACGAGTGTCATCATCATCGACCCGGAAAACGAGTATAAGCATCTCTGTGAGGCGGTTGGTGGCAGCTTTATGAAGATATCGCTCGATTCCGATGTTCATCTCAATCCGTTCGATCTTCCTAAGGGTTCTGAAGACGAAGAAAATCTCGGTATTTTCCGCAATACTGTTGCGAATATCGTCGGGTTGCTCCATCTCATGCTCGGTTCGGTGACGCCTGAGGAAGATTCCATTCTCGACCAGGCGATTCGAGAGACGTATGCTATTCGCGATATTACCGAGACTTCGGACTTTTCTTCTCTTTCCACGTCTTCATTTCCGACGATGTCCGATTTGTATGCTGTCCTTGAGAATATGGAGGGGGCAGAATCGCTTGCAGCGCGTCTCGAGCGCTATACGGAGGGTATTTTCGGAGGATTTCTCAATAAGCAGACGAGTATCGATCTCGGCAGCCAGCTTGTCGTCTTCAATATTCGTGATCTGGAGGATGAACTCCGGCCGATTGCCATGTATATCGTGCTCCAATTCATCTGGAAGGAGATTCGGGCGAATATGAAGCGTCGGTTGGTCGTGGTCGATGAGGCCTGGATCATGATGCAGCACGAGGATGCGGCCGCTTTCCTCTTCGGTATCGCCAAGCGCTGCCGGAAATATTATACCGGTCTGACGACGATCACGCAGGATATCGCTGATTTTATGTCATCACGTCATGGCAAACCGATTATCACGAACTCGTCGCTCCAGCTCCTGCTTCGGCAGTCGCCGTCTTCGATTGATCTGATCGCCGAGACGTTCTACCTGACCGATCATGAGAAGTTTCTCCTGCTCGAATCGAACGTCGGTGAAGGTATTTTCTTTGCGGGCACCAAGCATGCCGCCATCAAGGTCGTCGCTTCCTATAGTGAAGATCAGCTCATTACGTCCGATCCGCGTCAGCTGCTCGAGATTGAGGAGGCTAAACGTGAATTAAGTAACGCATCCTGACACTTTTACGTATGGTAGTCCAAGTCATCGCTGCTGCCGGACGAGCTGCTTCTGTCGCTGCGAAAACCGGCTCTAAGGCCGCTAAGCTCAGTGCGCAGGGCGCTAAAGCTGGGACAAAAGCCGTCCAGTCCGGTGCTAGCGCTGCCAATACAGGCGGACGTTATGCTGTTTCGACCGAACGGACGCCGACTGGTGGCGTAATCAATCGGACGACGGCAAAGGAAGGGACTTTGAGTAAGGAATTCGAGGAATACGCGCGCCGTCAGCGCGAGATTCGGAAAAAATGGGATAAGGAGAAGCAGAAGTTCTTTCATCAGGATGAAGAGAATCAGTCGGGCGGAGCCAGTATGATGGCATATGCGGCACCGTTGGTCATAGCTGGCCTTAAAGACCTGCTTGATTTCGCAGTTATCGGTTCGTTCCCGGGTATCGGGATGATCGTTACCGGCTGTTTCGGTGCACTGATTGTGTTGCTGCTCGCTGTTACGCCGGGGGCGACGTCGAGGAACCGCGCCTCTTTTATGGTAGCTGCCGGGCTGACGATGATGGGAGGCTCAATTGTGGAGGGGGTCGCTTTTGGGCTCAATTTCATGCCACTGATGACGATTGCTGTCGTCAGCATCTATATTCGTGAAAAGAACGGTTCTGCCCATGGAGGAGTGCTGCTCGGCAAGATCAATGATATCCGAAAGAGAACATTACCCGTATGATACCGGCTGCGACAACATATCATGTAAGTGATCGGAAGCGATTCGTCATTACGGGTCTACTCGTTTCGTTCTCGCTCTGGTTCGTGTTGTTTTTTAAGGAGTCTGAAACGCTCAGTATGGCGATTCAGGGCTTTATCGTCTGCGGCATGTTTTTTTTGTTGATTCCGATACTGTATAGTAGAATAATACTCAGGGAGTCCCTAGGAAGCATTGGCTGGCAAAGCGGCCGCTCAGTGACGGGTACGATCATTTCGATCGTCGCGATTTCGATCGGCATCGTTTCCATGTCCATGCTTATCAGGTTTTCGCCATTCGGAGAAGAGTATGCTCTTCCGGGTCTCGCCGCGTCGGATTTCCGATGGTTCATCTTGTACGAAGCGGTGATTGTTCCGGTAGTACTCCTTTTGTATGAGACGTTCTTTCGCGGTTTGGTGCAGCTTATGTGGCTCCGTGATTTCCCTGTCATCGGGGTGTTTGCACAGACAGCGATCTTCTACCTCTTCTCTTTTCTTGTTGGTGGTGTTGTCTGGCAGAATGCACCTCTTCTCATATTCGCACCATTCTCTGGAATTATCGCCTGGAAGTCACAGTCAGTATGGTATTCTTTTGCAGCAAGCTGGGTATTCTTTTTCATGACAGACGTGCTCGTTCTTGTCTTCGGCTGACCGGTTATGGTGTCGGACAGCTGGTTGAGGTCGCGCGCGTATAAGGCAGTATTAATCTGAAGCTTCAGCGGGATGCCAAGGCAGGCTAGCGGAGGCTTTATCCATCGAGTATGCGTCTATCACAATGCAAAAAAGCGATGTTCGGCGGGCTGCTCGTCTTGGAGCTGTTTGTCGTGTCGGTGACGCCGGCTTCTGCTGGTCTGTTCGGCGGTGGCGGCGGTGGAGTAAGCTTGCCTTCAGCGCCTGAGGTGGCTTCGCAACTCGAGCGTCGATACCATCTCAATCTTGGGAGTATCCAGAATCAGGGAGAGATGTTCAATGTGGCTGACAACAAGAAGATGATTCCTGAAGTCACCCTCTTCTTTACGCCTACTGATCCAAAAGAGGGTCAGAAGCTGACGGCGCAGGCATTTCCGGCGTACTTCGCGTCGGATGAGAAATCCCTTTATTACACCTGGTATCTGAATCGTGCGGACTGTACAGCTGCTTCATGCGATTATGATGGTGATGGCGATTATGACGGGACGGACTGGAAGATCGAAGCCGCCCGCATCATCGCTCGTGGCGGATATGATCCAGAAGCGGCGCCGGCCGGCTCTGACGATGACGGATATCGGGCGAAGTTCGGCGGTGATGGAAAGGTTGGTATGCCGAATCATTGCTATATCCATGAGCCATCCAACGGTGTCAATTATGAGATGACCGATAGGATTTCCGGGTTTTCGACCGCGTGTTCTGGTACGCTCGCCTGTCTTGTCGGGTCTGGGAATATCAATCCGTCATCGCTTGTGCTCGGTAGCGGAGACGCATTCTCTTTTAGTGATAATGATCAATGCTATGTTGCCGGATACCCGTCGTGTTCTGGCGGGGCGCTGCATTGCGATACTGGTACGGTGAGCTGTTTGGCGTCGTCTCCGTCGTCATCTGTCATTTCGTGTCCGGGCAGTCCGGCGCTCGCTGATCTTTCCTGTTCGGTATCCAGCAAGGGATCAGCCAATCCGGTCTGTCGGCATCTTTTTCCGAATGCTCCTGGGCATACGACTGGGGATGGTGCATTCGGCGCTGCAGAGGAGAATTTTTGGGGGACTGATCCGAATGATCCGAGCACCGCGAATAATGGCAACAAGGATGAAGCGAATGTCTCTGGACTCGGTAGGACGACATTTTCATGGAATTATGTCGCCGGAGACAAGGTCGGTGTGGCGGTAGAGGGTATTTCCATGGTAGCGACGAAGCATGATGATGCTTCATATATGATCATGTGGGCGTTTCCGAAAAAAGATTGTTCAGCACTCAGTCTCGCGGATTCTTCAGGATCATACTATACCAATATCAGGGGGTATTCCGTAGCCATACCTTCCGTTACTGGCGTGGATATGAATCGGTGTCTCAGCCGAAATCTTGTCGATCCAACAGAATCCGTTTCTAACTCTGATCTCGATGTATCCGTTGTTGTTTCTCCGGAGGTCCCGACGAATGATGCGACTGGAGAAAACGGCGGCGATACGGTGACAGCTCAGGCGAGTATCAGCAATAGCAGTCGTGGCCTGACAGCAACATCGTTCGAGTGGGAGGTTTATGTAAGTAATAACTCGAGGTTCAATGATGGAGGTGCCGGAAACAAGGTGGCGAATGTTACCGATACGCTCCGCGCAATGGGATTGTTGAGCAGCACGAAGGGTAATGCGCTTGATGCGGTATCGCTCAGGCTGAATATACCAAAAATCACTTTGCAGGACCCGGGTATTTTCAATGGTGCGATCCCAGACCCGGTCTATATTAGGTTCAATGTCAAAGCGACCGAAAATGTTTCTGGCACTATCGTGCGTCGCGGCCGCGGGTCGGCTATGGCGAAATTCACGTCGACAGACAGGAAGATGCAGGTGTATCCGTCGTCAGTCGTCATGGATGCCGGACGTTCCTATGCTGATATCGCTGCTGCTACGATTTGTGATGGGGCGGCAGCGGATCCGCTCGATCGACGGCTTTGCCGCGTTATAAAGAATGAAATTATTGGCCTTCGCGTCGTGCCGGATGCTGGCCTGAGTGATTTTTCATGGACCATTAATGGTGTGCCGTTAAATTGTTCAAAGAGTGTTTCTAATCGGTGTGCCGTGTCTTCTCAGAATCAGTACAATTTCTTTCCGGTCACTGGAAATCCTGGTGATTCTTATACCGTGACAGTCAATGCGAATGATGTCGTTACTGGAAAACAGGTCACCCTTTCTAGGGCGTTCCATGTTGTTGATCCGGAAGTAGTAATCGTGTCGAGCGATAAGAGTGTCGTATGGCCGAAGCTTCTCGGTCAGTACCGGGATATCACTGGTGCGGCGGAGGGCTGCCCGGATGGCCTATGCAATGATTATAGCCAGAATCTATTCCGCGGTCTTGCTGGCGCATCGTTGCCGCTTCGTGCTGAATTCATCCCGTCGTTTATCGGCACGTTGACGACTCGTGCATGGACGGTCGATAGCGCGCCGATGAAAGAGACCGTTCCTGGCGAGGTGTCTGTGTCTGGAGGCAAGACACCCGGATCAGTCCTGAATGTTTCATTGGAAGCGGTTTATGAGCAGTCTTTGGCGGTTCGTAAGGCATTGTATGATATTTGGAATATCTCGCCGCTTGATTCTCCTGAACATCGGTTTTCCTCGTCTGTACAGATAGAGCTGGAGGATGCTGATTCTGTCGTTGAAAAGTCGGCGCCGAGGAAGTATCTTGCCGCTATTATCTCTTATCTCCCAGCGTCGGTTATATTCGCTTTCCGGATGGCGCTTGTCGCGGCCCTTGTCCTTTTTGCAGCCGGTTTTCTCTTCGCGCTTGTGCCGGAGAATGGCTCCCGTCGCCGTGACTGACATCCTTTGTGGATAAAACGAAAAACAGCCCTGACGTATGTCGGGGCTGTTTTTGTATTTGTGTGGGCAGGGAGACCCGCCCGCATGACTCGCGTCAGCGTGTCGGGCGGGGACTCGCCAGTCAAAGGCTGGGCCGCCTTTGGCGGAAACTCTGGTGCCGGGGAGAGGACTTGAACCTCCATGAGATTGCTCTCGTCAGGTCCTAAACCTGATGCGTCTACCATTTCGCCACCCCGGCGATATGCTTTTAAATGATCCGCGCTTTTTCTCCGAAAATACCAATAAGGCGATCTGTCTCGTCCTTTACTGGTCCCTCATTCTCATATTCTCCGTGATGACGGGTCGTCTCACCGTACGTATGCTTTTTCTGGTCGAGGTGGAGACTGAGATGAAGTGAGACTTTTTCGATTTTTGCGTAGCAATGGAAACGGGGGTAACCAGCACGTGCGAGCGGGCGGACGAAACTCATTTCATCCCCATCTTTGTGCTGAAAAGCATATCCGGCCCGCCTGAGAAGCGAGACTGGATTTTCTGTAATGGCTTCGACGAGGATGCGCATAGGAGTTTATTACCAAGTGTAGTGAGCGAAACGAGAACTCGCTCTCGTTTCCGAGCGGAGCGCAGGTAAAATCGGGTTGAATACCCGTTATAAAGTCTATAAAGTTCCTAAAGTCTTTAAAGTCAAGAAGGAGCCATAAGGCAATAACTTTGCTTTATGAACTTTATAACTTTTAACTTTATGAACTCGAATGGTCGGAGTGCCGAGAATCCCCTTCGGGCCGGGGTTTCTCTGCGAGACAGAGAAACCCTTCTCTTCCCGTCGCAAGCCAAGCCCTGCCTGCCGGTAGGCAAGAGTTGGCTTGCTTCACTTCTCCTTCGCGTTGCTCAGTCGGAGTGCCGGGAATCGAACCCGGGTTACACGCACCCGAAGCGTGCGTAATGCCACTATACCACACTCCGATTTAGGGATTCTTGATTTAAGAAGAGATGCAAGCGCATTCATTCATAAATCGTAAATCTAAAATCTTAAATCATCTTCATTCTACCCAATGGGATTTCTTGATCTTCTCTACGTCTTCTTCGCGCTTCTCTTCGATCCGCTCTTTCGCGAGATCGCGGAGCTTCTCGAGATCATGGTTTTTGAGCTCGGCGGCCCGTTTGAGGAGTAGAGCTCGGTCGTTCTTGCTGGAGTCTTCGATGACTTCGGCAAGGAGGACGTCGAGGATGGCGCCAATCTTCGGTCCGGCCGGAATCGCGAGCGTTTCCATGAGATCCGTCCCTTTGAGGGGGAGCATCTTTACGGAAACAGGGTCTCTTGAGACCTTGTCGATCATGTATTCCAGATGGCGGAGCTTATAAGGCTTGCCTTTCGGGACGCCGGATCCCAGTCTATCACCAATCCGGACATCCATCAAGTCATGCATGTTTTCGAGTCCGACGCGCTTGATAAGCCTCCGGACCGAGGCCTCGGTCACTTCGTCGACATTGTAGTAGAAGAGATGGTTGTCGACAAGGAGGGTGGCGTGCTCTACGATGGCCTTTGAAAAGCGCAGGCGCGTGAGTATAGCCCGCGTCATGCGGGCGCCGACGTGGTCATGGTTGTAGAACGTCGAGCGATAGCCATCGCCACGTTTGGTACGGGGTTTGCCGACATCGTGGAGGAGCGCTGCGAGGCGGACGGAGAGCTTCTTCGATGGGCAGGTCGCGAGCGCGCGCAGGTTGTGTTCCCAGACGGTATAGATGTGGTGGAGGTTTTGGGAAACATCGATGCCTTCTCTGAGTTCTGGCATGATGAAGCGGAGCAGTCCGGCTTCTTCGAGCATCGTGATGCCTTCGGATGGGCTATCTGAGAGGATGATCTTTGAGAGTTCATCGCGGACGCGCTCTTTTGAGATGGCTTCGAGATGAGCCGAGAGCTTTTTGATTGCTTGAAATGTCGCATCTTCGATGTGCCAGCTGTGCGAGGTCTTGGTTTCGGATGGGTCACGGAGCTCGGCGTAGAATCGGATGGCGCGCATGAGACGGAGAGCGTCTTCACCGAAGCGCTCTTCTGGATCGCCTACGGTGCGGATGACGCGCTTTTCTAGATCCTTCCGACCCTCGAACGGATCGATGAATCCCCAACTTTCACCGGATTCCTCAGAGCCTGTATCTTGTTTCCCTGTCCGTCCGGCAGGCGGGTTGTATCTTGCATCTTTTCCATATGCAATAGCATTGACGGTGAAGTCGCGGCGGGCAAGATCTTCTTCGAGCGACTGCGTGAAGAACACTTCTTTCGGTCGGCGCCGGTCCTCGTATGCCGATTCGATCCGGTAGGTAGTGACTTCGATGACATCATGTTCTTTGTCTTCTGGCGTCGTCGTGAGGAAGCGAGGGACCTTTACTCCTACGGTGCCGAAATCGTTCTCGTAGAAGCTCTCAGGGAAGAGCTCCAGAACCTTTTCTGGCAGGGCATCGGTCGTCACATCCCAGTCTTTCGGGGCACGTCCGAGCAATGTATCGCGCACACAACCGCCGACCGCGAACGCCTCAAAACCGGCCTTGTTTAGGCTCCCGATGATTTCCGTGACCGGTTGTGGGATGACGTGTTTCATACACTACACTCTAGCAATCTTTCCCGTCCCTGCCAATGCTTCTTCGAAGCGTTGTTTGGATTACCGTATTGAATCGTTGTCTCGGATAGCTTTTTACAGGATCGCACTCAATCAGCATTTGAACACCTAATATTTTGATATATCACATGATTGACGACCGTCATTTATGTGATATATCTGAAATACGTATTTTGTCGGCATCGACGCTATCAGCGTTTGGTTTCGAAAAGAAATATTTCTTGAGCTCTTTTTTGTTATCAATATCCTGAATAGTGATAATGCGGACGTAGCGTGAGGCGTTGTAGAGATCGGTGAGGCAAGCAATCTCTTTTTCACAGGGAAAGGGGAAGATAAGAGCACTCTTCTGGAGTTCGACGAACCCGATTGTTTTGAGATGGTCGCGCAGGATGTTGCGGAACATGCGCTTCTTCTCTGGAATATCGAAAAGGACCAGTCTCCACAGCCCGTCCCATTTTTTTGGCCGCTTGATCTTTATCGTGCTGCCGAAAAGGCTGGCGTACTTTGCCCATCGCTTGCCTTGTTCTGTCAGGCGGAGCACGATGGTCCCGTCGGGATGTTGCGTCTCCTTGAGGAGCTTCTGTTGGCAGAGTGAACGGAGCGAGCGGTTGAGATTCTGTCGGTCGATATATCTCCAGTCTTTCCGGATGCCTTTCAGGATGCGTGGGAAAGCGCCTTGCGATCCGGAGATGCTGAGGGCTGCTCCGCCGAGGAGGATGAGGAGGATTTTCTGCTGTACCGAACCTATCTTGAGCATATTTTTAGAGTTTTCTGATATCTATTATTGCATTAGTAGGTATTTTTTTCCTATCTCCAATATATCATATGAATGACGGTCGTCAATTATGTGATATGTCTGGGAAAGATGGGAGGGGGGGGTAGAGGGAAAATAAGAGAAAAACAGGAAGGAAACAGAGGGAAGAAAGGAGGAAACAGAGGGAAAATGAAAGACGCGGATGGAAGATGAAAGACAGGGAGGAGAATGCGAGGAGAAAATCGTGGTTTGACAGGGGTATCGGGGGGGGTGGTGATAATAGGGAAAGAGAGCGGAGAAGCACTCCTTTTTCTTTGGTTTTGGTAATCTAATCTGATCTTAATCCCTATGGACTTCGAAAAGCAGGCTGGTGCGGCGTCGAGAGAGGACTTTGCGAGCAATGAGGAACAGGTCGCAGCGAAGAAGGCGGCGATCGCCGAAGCGGCGGCGGCCGGAGACTATGACAAGGTAGCGGAATTGGCTCAGGCAGCCAAAGGGCTGGAAACAAGCAAGAACGAGATGATGAGTAATACGGAGGATGCTGCGAGAGCGGAGAACGCCGAGCGGGACGCGGCGGCCAAAAAGGAAGGCGACCATGTGGAAGCGCTGGAGATGAACAAGGCGTTCGATGAGAGCCAGGCCGCCGAGAAGGCAGCTCAGGAACGGGCCAAGATTGCTGAGGCGGACAAATTGAGTGCGGAAGCGGATGCAGCGGCGGCAGCCAAGCTTGCGGAGCAGATTAAGAGCGGGAATGTTGGAGTGGAAGTGCAGTCGGCTGAAGTGGTACAGGACAAACCGATTGGAAATACATTTGAGGCACCAAAGAATGAGACGTTTGAGAAGTATGGGGAGAAGATGCGTGGAGCCGCGGCAGAATTGGTGAATGTGAAAAAACAGATGCAGGCGAATGAAAAAATCATGTATTCGAAAGAGCTTGATATGGCAGAGCGGTTGAAAGCACAGGATGAAAATAAAGCATTGAATGAGACAAGGAATAAGCTGAGGGAGGATGCTTTATTCGGGGCTGAGTTTCGTAGGCAAAAAACAGGAGAATCATATAGCGAGTATTCTGACTATCAAAGAAAAACTCTTGATGAGTATCGTGATGCTGCGATGCAAGACCCTCAGACTGTTCTAAGTATGTTGGAGTCAGGTGAATTGGGAAATGGATATCGTGAGGGCGAGGGAGTTGGACAGATCAGTGAGGAGCTTCGAGAAAATCCGGAGTTTATGGCAAAAGCACTTGAACTTTTGCCGAATGGTAGGGCAGCAGAAAATTTCTGGGTTCATGTTAAAGGAGAGGCAAGAAACAATTCTGAGCTGTATATTGCAGCGGTGAAAAAGAATCATTTGAATTACCAGTGGGGTTCGAAGGAATGGAAAACGGATCCGGAGATACAGAAAATCGCATTGGAAAGCGGTCTGGACCCGATGTATTTGCAGCAGAATTGAGACACCTGGTTTTTTGAAAAAAGTATCGCTAGGTATATTAGTAAAAACAGCGGTTAAACCGCTGTTTTTGTCTGTCTATATATGTAGCACATAAACCACGGCCGCCCGCCTTGCCGTCGAGTCAGGTCAATTATGTGATATGTGTAGGAATGGACTAGGGAGAAGTTGGAGCTGATTTTTCATATGATACCCCTTAGTTTCGCAGACGAAACAGCTCCCCTTGGAAAGGGGAGCTAGAGAAATATACGAGAGACTTTTTATGCGAAGCCTGGATCCTGGGTCCCTCCATAGGCGGGCAGACATGCCCGGGATGACAGAAAATGAGAATACTTCGAGCTACTGTTTTTGATACCCCTCAGTTTGGCAAGCTTCCTTAAAACCTCCCCTCAGTCCCCTCCTTGGAAAGCTTGCCTGTCCGGTAAGCAGGGAGGGGAGGTAAAAGAGTAGTGGGGAGCAGGAAGAAACTGTTAGAGGCTGCGCTTCCTCGACTCTTCTTTGTAGCAGATGAGGATGTCGCCTGATTCGATTTTCACGTTGCCTTCGAAGACGACGCCGCATTCGTTGCCCTGGCCGACTTCGTCGGCGTTCTCCTTGTTGCGCTGGAGATTGAGCATCCGACCTGAGCCGACGATCTCATCGCCGCGCTTCACCTCGATCTGCGAGCCGCGGAGCATCTTGCCTTCGGCGACGCGGCCGCCGACGATCATATCGCGCTTGCCGGTCTTGAAGATGGCGAGGACGGAGAGCTGGCCGGAATCGGTGCGGACGATCTCAGGCGGGAGCATTGAGGCGAGACGGTCTTTCACAGCTTCGACGAGTTTGTAGATGATATCGTAGGTCTCGATCTCGATCTTGGCATTCTCAGCCATGCGCTTGGCGACTGGAGTTGGGATACTATTGAAGCCCAAGATGAGCGCGTGGGCGCTCTCAGCCATGCGGACATCGGATTCGGTGATGGAGCCGACGCCCTGGTCGATCATCTCAAGCGCAACCTCATCAGACTGGATGGAGGAAGAAAGGATCTGCTCGATGGCTTCGAGCGAGCCCTGTACATCGGCCTTGAGGATGACCGGGAGCCGCTTGATGCCTTCCTCACCTTCTTGCTGGATGCGGCCGAGCTTGCTCTTCGCGCCGCCGGCTTCTTTGGAGCGCAGGCGCGCGAGGCTCTTGCCGGAGACGACTTCTACGACGTCGTTGACCTGCGGGGCGCTATTGAAGCCGTAGAGTGTGGCTGGAACTGACGGGCCGGCGGAGGTGACGTTCTTGCCGGCGAAATCCTCGATGCGACGGATGCGTCCGAAGGCGCCGCCTGCGACGACATCCTGGCCGACCTTCAGTGTACCGGTGCGGACGAGCACGGTCGCGACCGGACCCTTCTGTGGATCGAGGTGTGCTTCGAGGACAACAGCGAGGCCATCACGTTTTGCATCGGCGCGAAAATCCTCGACTTCGGCAACGAGGAGGATGCTGTCTAAGAGCTTGTCGATATTGATATTGTTCTTGGCACTGATCTCATTGCACATGACGTCGCCGCCCCATTCTTCAAAGAGGATGCCATGCTCAGCGAGCTCCTGCTTCACGCGTTCTGGCTTGGCTTCCGGTTTGTCGATCTTGTTGATGGCGACGATGACTGGGAGTTTGTGCTCCTTCAGGTATGCGATGACCTCCTTGGTCTGCGGGCGGACGCCATCGTCGGCCGCGACAACGAGAATAGCGATGTCGGCGATAGAAAGACCGCGCTTGCGCATAGCAGCGAACGCCTCGTGGCCCGGAGTGTCGACGAACGTGATGAGCTGTTTGTGCTTCTTGGCCTGGTAGGCGCTGATGTGCTGGGTGATGCCACCCGCTTCGCCGGCTGCGACGCTCGCCTTGCGAATGGTGTCGAGAAGCGTAGTCTTGCCGTGATCGACGTGACCGAGGATGGTGACAATCGGTGCGCGTGGGGAGAGGTTCTTGCCGGATGCTTTCTCTTCGATCAGGGCCTTGCCGAGACCTTCGAGGGTCATCTGGCCTTCTTTGGCGGCTTCGGTCGCTTCGGTCGCCTCGAAGCCGAGGCCAAGTGCGATGATGCTTGCAGTATCATAGTCAATCTCCTCGTTGATGGTCGCCAAGATGCCGTTCTTCATGAGCTCGGTGATGACGGCGGCCACAGGCAAATCAAGGAGCTCGGAGAGCTTCTTTACGGTGACCGATGACGGGAGGGCGACGGCCTTGATTTTTGCTTCGATTTCCTGCTCTTGATCCATAGGGAGTCTGTAAAGTTTACCTTGTGAAATTCCGTCGGAGCGGACCAGCGAAGCTGGATTTCACGGGGTAAGTTAAGTTTTGAAAATTGATTATGGAATATTTATACGGTTTTCGGCTTGCCACTTATGGCTTCTTGGATTGCCGCCTTCTCTTCCTCGGTGAAGGGGAATCCGTCTGGCTCGCCCAAGACAACGGGCTTGGCGTAGACACGGGTGCCTTCACGGGTATGGAGCGAAGAAAGCACGGCGCCTGAGTTCTTGCCGTCGAGGAGCGCTACCGAAAAGCTCTGATTGCCGCCGACTTCCTTGAAAGGATTGAAGCGCAGTACGGCGGTCTTATGGACGCTTTTGAGGCAGAGGTCGCGGAGGCGGTTCGATATCTCGAAGAGTTCCTGAATCTCTGAGTCGAGCTCCTTGGTGTTTTCGAGCTGTTCACGGAGGACCGATTCCAATTCTTTGGCGTCTTTGCCAGAAAAAAAGGTCTGAAGCGATCGCTCTATACGCCGCTGTTTCGCGAAGATGATGCCGATGACCGCCAGAGCGGCGAGCACGGCGAGTATAAGGAACGTGAGGCTCCCGTAGATGATCGGCGCTGAAAATGTCTGGAGGAAAGATGGCATAGACGCGCATGATATCCGGTATTGACTACAGTATCACGCTTTTTCCTTTTTGTCTAGCCAAAAAACGTATATTCCCTTCAAGAAAGGTGCTTCTCGGCGTAGGCACGCATTTTCCTGATGATTGGCAGCATATCGGCGCCCTGGCGGGTGAGCGAGTAGCTGACGGAGAGCTTGTCGAGGGTCTTTTCTTCGCGGCTGATGAAACCGAGCTTCTCGAGCTTCCTCAGGCGTCCAGAAAGCGTGACCGGACAGATATCCGGTATGGACCGCTCGAGTTCGGAAAAGCGCTTTGATTCGCTTCCGAGCGCATCGATGATAAAGAGTGTCCAGGCATCGCCGAAGACCCAGAGGGCGGCTGCGGCGGGGCAGGCGGAGAGTTCTTTAGGGGAGGCTTGACGCATAGGCTTTCATTATACTATAATTCATATACCACTACATAATATATAGTGAATAACGGGAGGTAACTAATACAGTAATGATACCACAAGTATGAAAGAAGCTATCATGAAGGCGCTCTCGTGGCGCTATGCGACCCAGGTATTTGATCCGGAGCGGAAGCTGCCGGAGGATACGCTCCGCACGATCCTTGAGAGCGGGCGGCTGGCGCCGAGCTCGTTCGGCGTTGAGCCGTGGAAATTCATCGTCGTCACGGATCGGGATCTGCGGGCGAAGCTTCGCGAGGCGAGCTATGGGCAGCCGAAAGTGACGGATGCATCGCATCTTGTCGTGATCGCCAGACGGACGGATGTCAGGGAGAATATCTCGCGCGAGCTGATTGAGCGTATTTCTGCGGCGACTGGGGCGACAGCGGATGACCTTGGCGGATTGAGGCAGATGGTGGATGGCGCGGTTGCTTCGCGATCCGATGCAGCGCTTGATGCCTGGGCGGCGGCGCAGACCTATATACCGCTCGGGATAATGATCGAGACGGCGGCGCTCCTCGGGGTGGATGCCGGTCCGATGGAGGGCTTCGTACCGGATCAGGCAGATGAGATCCTCGGACTCAAGGCGAAACATCTTTCAGCCACTACCATGCTCGCACTCGGTTATCGCGGCGAGGATGTGGCAGCTGCGCGGCCGAAGGTCCGGCGTGGCTTTGATGAGGCGGTCGAGTTCATCGGATAGCATTCAAAACGAAGCGGAAAGGGAGACCTGTCTGCCGGCAGGCAGGGATTCGGTCAGGGATAATCCTGTCGCCGATGCGCCGGGATTTCCACGACCCTGTCTCGCGGTCAGACGTAGTCGTCTGACATCGCTCTGACTTTCTCATCCTCACGAAAGTGCCGCAGGGCACTTTCTCCTTTCTTCGCCTCACTTTGTTATGCTGCGGAAAGGGAGAGATTCGAACTCTCGATACCGTTTCTGGTATGCCGCTTTTCGAGAGCGGTGCTCCGCCAAAGGCGGATAAACTTCAACCTTTACCCGCCTTTGGCGGGACTCGGCATATGTTGCGGAAGCGGGAGGATTCGAACCTCCGATACGGTTACCCGTATACCGCATTTCGAGTGCGGCCTATTCAACCTCTCTAGCACGCTTCCATATCCTACATGTTCTGTTGTACAGGAAAAATCCTGAATAATCAAGGGTGAATCCTTCCATTCATCAAGATTTTGTTTTATAGTTGCATGGAAGTGTGGTAATAATCGCATATGTTTCAGAAAGAGTGTTTTCTCAGGGAAAAACTTCCCGTAGTTGTTGCGTATTGGGCTGTATATGGAACGGCGATCGCGGCGTTTTCGACCATCCCGTATTATGTTTCGCTGTTCCGTACGGAGGCTGCGATAAGGATGATGGGAGTCTCTATACAGCAGATAATGCTCCTCCTGTTATCGGGATTTAGTCTAATGACGCTCTTATCTCCGCGTTGTGTCGCATTCCGCGAGACCAGAATTTTTTCTACATTAGTAGCGATCCGTCTTTTTGCGGCAGGCGTGTTTCTTCGTGGCTCTATACCCGTACTCCCGCAGAGGGAAAAAGTGTCGCTTCTTCTCCTTTTGGTCAAGCTGGTCTTTGTCCCTCTCATGGCGGCGTTCCTTTTTGGGAATGCTGTGGCGTCTATTCATCTGATTGGCAAACTGTTTTCTTCCCCAATGCTATTTTCCGCTGAGATGATCTTGAATGTTGTCTATCCGTTCCTGCTCAGCTTCATATTGGCGATTGACGTTTCTGTATTTTTAGCCGGATATCTCATTGAGTCGCCAGCGTGCGACAATGTCGTAAGATCGGTTGAGGATACGGCTCTGGGCTGGCTGTTCGCGTTGGCGTGCTACCCGCCTTTCAATAACGTCACGGAGAAGCTTTTTGGTTGGCACGCTGGTCATTCCGAGAGTTTCGGCCATGTAGGTGTGGATGTCGTTATGGGCGGAGCAGCGGTCGCTTTTATGGCCGTGTATGTTTGGTCGTCTGTCACGCTCGGCTTGAAAGCGTCCAACCTGACGAATCGCGGCATTGTAAGCAATGGGCCGTATCGGCTGGTTCGCCACCCGGCGTATATAGCCAAAAACCTCTCGTGGTTCATCGTTTGTTTGCCAGCGATCCTCTTCTCTTTTTTCGATCTTTGTTCGATCCGGCTTTCAGACGGATTGCCAGAGTTTTTTCATTATTTCCTCATTTTTGTAGCATCGCTCGCCACTCCCGCGATATGGGGTTTCATCTATTACATGCGGGCCGTTACGGAAGAAAGGCATCTTATGCGCGATCCGGAGTACCAGACATATGCTGAGCGTGTGAAGTGGAGGTTTTTACCTGGATTGTTGTGAATGTTTTTCGAGAGGGGTGGATTCCGCCAAGGCGGCTTTTGTTGTACAATGAAGCTGTCGATATAAAATACATCTATGAATATTCCAGCGGCGCTCATGTTCGTTGATCCAGAAACGATTGTTCGCGAGCTCCCTATTGAATCAGGTGATCAGGCGGCCGATTTCGGCTGCGGTTCAGGATACTTTTCCATAGAATTCGCCAAACGCGTCGGATCGGATGGTACGGTGTATTCGTTCGATGTGCTCCCGTCGGCGCTCGAAGCGGTGGCGAGTCGCGCCAAGTCGCTCGGTCTTTCCAATATCCTGACTCGTCGTGTGAATCTGGAGACCGAAAAGGGGACCGGGCTGGATGCTTCTGCTGTCGACTGGGTCGTCATCAAAGACATGCTGTTTCAGAATCAGCGCAAAGGAGCGATTCTTAAGGAAGCAGCGCGTGTTCTCAGGCCTGGCGGCCGGGCATTCATTATGGAATGGCATCCCAATCAGTCGCTTGTCGGACCAGAAAGGGATATCAGGGTGTCGCCGGATGAGCTTCAGTCGCTAATCAGCCAGTCCGGGCTCGTGTTTGAAAAAGAGGTGCGGACAGGAGGATTCCACTACGCTGTTCTCGTGAAGAAACCATAGTATGTCTCGCTATATGCGCAAAGCCGTCGCTGCTTGTTCGGTTCTCTTCGCATCTTTCATGTTGTCTGGATGTGGTTTTAGGGACTCTGCTCCTGAAGGATATGCGGTTGATCTTGAGATTTGGGGGGTATTCGATGATAGCGACGCGTATACTGATGTTTTCAATGCATATCGCCAACTGAATCCATATGTACGTGATCTGCATTATCGCAAGATGCCGGCTGAGACGTACAAGGAGGATCTGCTTGACGCGCTCGCTTCCGGCAAGGGGCCGGATATCTTCATGATTCGAAATTCATGGCGCAAATCCTTCGAGGATAAGACTGTGCCTGCCCCAGAGGGATTGTTGACGGAGAAGCGTTTCCGGGATGCGTTAGTAGATACTGCCGCGGATGATTTTGTCGGGAGCGATGGGAAGATCTACGGTCTGCCGGTATCAGTCGATTCGCTTGCGTTGTATTACAATAAGGATATCTTGAACGCTGCCGGCATCACTCAGCCTCCGGCTACATGGGAAGAGGTTTTGTCGGCTGCTAAGAAGATAAGCCGCGTCGATGATTATGGGAATGTCATCAGATCGGGAATCGCCATCGGGACAGCGTATAATATCAACCGCTCGACAGACATTCTTGCGGCAATGATGATGCAGCTCGGCAGCCCGATGATAAATAAGCAGAGCGGAATGGCGGAATTTTCTGATGAAAAGGGCCGAAAAGCACTCGAGTTCTATCTCCAGTTTGCGAATGCTGGATCAGGATCGTACTCCTGGAACCCATTCATGCACTATTCTATCGATGCCTTCTACGAAGGAACGCTTGGCATGATGGTCAATTATTCCTGGCAGTACGCGACGCTCAAGCAGAAGAATGCCAAGCTTAATATCGGTGTGGCACCGTTGCCGCAGTTCGTCGGCACCCAACCGGTCAATATCGCTAACTATTGGGGTTATGCGGTTGCGAAGAATAAGCAGTATCAGGCACCGATCGGTCAAGAGAATGCTCCCGTCAATCTGGCGCAGTGGGATTATCTCCGTATCCATGAAGCATGGCAATTCCTTTCGTATTTTGCGTTACCGCATGAAAATAATACCATGACGTTCGTCAATGGATTGGCGGGGACATCCAAGCCGCTTATCCTTCAGTCTGATCCTGCCGGTGTTTATCTCAAGAAAACTGGTAAGCCAGCTGCTCGTCGCGATCTCATTGAGACCCAGAAGGATGATCTGGTATTGGCGCCGTTCGCTGAGGGGAATCTTATTGCGAAGAATTGGTATCAGGGGAATACCGAAGCCGTTGAGGGGATCATGGCTGAAATGATAGATACGCTAAACCGTGGTGCGAGCGGCGTGTACGAGGCTTTGTCTGTTGCTATCAATCGAATAAATCTTCTCAGACGCTGACAGATCCTTTCTCTTGACGATAGCCACTAGATAGGGTATGATTTTGTAACCCTGATCAAGGCGTTCCCGCGCCTTTTTTGGTTCCGAATAGGAATCATCCTGTTATCGACTCCGAGGTCGTTGAGATTCGAGGAAAGCTTGTCGAAGGGCTCTAAATTTTTTGAACTGTATTTAGTTAGAATATGGAAATTAGGAATATCGCTATTATTGCGCACCCCAGCACTACAACGCTTTGCGTTGAGTGCGGGGCAGGCGTCTTTTATTGCTACTAAATATATGGAGATTAGAAACATTGCAATTATTGCTCATGTAGATCATGGGAAGACCACGCTAACTGATGCTTTGATGCGCCAGACTGGTATGGTGACCGCTGAGGGTGTGTCGATGGATTCGAACGCGCTCGAGCGTGAGCGTGGCATCACGATCTACGCCAAGAACGCCTCGCTCAATTACAAGGATACGAAGATCAATATCGTCGATACCCCGGGACACGCCGACTTCGGATCGGAAGTGGAACGTGTGCTTCGCTCGATCGACTCGGTCGTGCTCGTCGTTGATGCGCAGGAAGGCCCGATGCCACAGACCCGCTTCGTGCTCAAGAAGTCGCTTGAGCTTGGACTCCGACCAATGGTCGTGATCAACAAGATCGACAAGCCGGCGGCCCGCCCGGAAGAGGTGAAGGAGATGGTGTTTGAACTTTTCCTCGATCTCGGTGCGACCGATGAGCAGCTTGATTTCAAGGTGGTCTATGCGATCGCCCGCCAGGGTATCGCGAAACTCACGCTTGAGGAAGAGGGGAAAGATCTGTCGCCGCTTCTTGATACGATCCTTGAATGCGTGCCGGCTGCAGCGCATGATATTGAAGCGCCGCTCCGCGCTCAGCCGTTCAACCTCGGCTATGACAATTTCGTCGGTCGTCTGGCCATCGCGCGCATCTACGAGGGGAAGATGAGGGTGAATGATCAGGTGCTGATTCGTCATATCTCAGGGAAAAGCGAATCCGGCCGCATCGTGAAACTTTTCACATTCCGCGGACTGGAACGCGTCGAGACGGAAGAGGTGCAGGCGGGCGACATCGCGATGATCGCGGGTCTCACCGGCATCGAGATCGGCGATACGATTTGCGTGTCTCCAGAGCAGGAACTCCTGCCGGTGATCGCGATCGATGAGCCGACTATTTCCCTCAATTTCGTCGTCAATGACTCGCCGTTCGCCGGGCGCGAGGGCAAGTTCGTCACCAACAAGCAGCTTCGCGAGCGGCTTGAAAAGGAGCTTGAGATCAATGTCGGCCTCAAGATCGATTTTTCTGATGATCATTACAAGGTCTATGGCCGCGGCGAGTTGCATGTCGCTATCCTCCTCGAGAATATGCGCCGCGAAGGATATGAAGTCCAGGTCTCCCAGCCGCAGGTCATCATCAAGGATATCGACGGCGTGAAGTCGGAACCGTTCGAGGAAGTGACGGTCGAGTGCCCGATGGAGGTCTCCGGTACGGTCATTGAGAAGATGGGCAAAAGGAAGGGTATCATGATGGAGATGAAAGAAGGCTCCGGCGGCTATACTCGCCTCATCTTCGAGGTGCCGACCCGCGGGCTCCTCGGTTATCGTGGCGAGTTCATGGTGGACACCCGCGGCGAGGGGACGCTCTATACCCGCGTGCTCGGTTTCCGGCCGTATGCCGGCGAGGTCAAGAAGCGCGATACCGGATCAATGGTCTCGATGGCGACCGGCAAGGCGCTCGCCTTTTCTCTCAACAATCTCCAGGAGCGCGGTGTGCTCTATGTCGCTCCTTCGACGGAAGTCTATGAAGGTATGGTGGTTGGCAATGTGACCAAGGGGACCGATATGTCGGTCAATCCGATCAAGGGTAAGGCGATGAGCAACATGCGTTCGTCGGGCGCGGATGAAGCCATCAAGCTCGTGCCGCCGATCGAGATCACTATCGAGCGTGGTCTCGAGATCATGCTCGAAGACGAATACTTGGAGATTACTCCGCACAACGTCCGCCTGAGAAAACAGCTTCTTACCGAGACTGACCGAGTGAAATCAGCTCGTAAGAAATGAACGGGCAGCTTCCCGCCCGTATCGCTACGCGAAGCGTGGCGGGCGGGCTTACTGAAACCGACCGCGTGAAGGCGGGCCGGAAGAAATGAGGTAAGAGACAAGAGGCATGAGTATCGTGCCGCGTCCCCAGAAGGGGCGCGGCTTTCTTTCTTTCTTTCTTTCTTTCTTTCTTTCTTTCTCTTATCTCTTATGTCTTACCTCTTGCTTCTTCTTTTAATCTTACCTCATACCCCATCTCCAATCCCGTGGTATACTAAAAACATATCATCATAGCTAAGAAATTTTTGGTTACGAACTTTCTTTTCTGTCATCCCCGCGAAGGCGGGGATCCAGAAGAATGCCTTATTATGAGGAACTTGGATTCCCGCCTTCGCGGGAATGACAACTACAAACGTAGTTTCGTAATTGAAGCAGGAAAACAATAGAATATGGAAAGCCTATCCTTCGTGGCAGTCGTGCATGCTGGATCAATCAGCGATGCGCCGAGAGTAGTGACGCTTTTCGGTAACGTCCTTGACTTTCTGTTGTCGATTGCCGGCATCATTGGTATAATTGCGTTGGTAGTCGCCGGCAGTCTCTATCTTACTGCGGGCGGGGACGTGCGCCGCATCGCGCTTGCCAAGCGAGCTGCTGTTGCGGCAATTGTTGGTGTTGCTGTTGTTTTTAGCGCGTGGATTATCATCGGTCAGATAGTGGCATTCTTCGTTTAGAAGATGTCCGATAACATACAAAACGAGAAAGGAGGTGAGAACTATGAATTATTTCAAGAACGCTCTCTACACGGCTTTCTCAGTCGCTTTGGCCGCCGTTCCGGCAGTCGCGAGCGCTCAGTGGGGCATTGGCAAAAGCAATGCAGCCGCTTCCGGACTGCCTGATGATACCATCTACGGGATCATCAATAGGACTATGAACTGGCTCCTCATGATCCTCGGTTTCATCGGCATCATCGGCTTCGTCATCGCTGGCATCCTGTATCTCACCGCCGCCGGAGACGAAGATCAGATTGGCAAGGCGAAGACTGCCATGATGTATTCCATCATCGGCATCATCGTCGCTCTCATGGGTTTCGTCATCATCAGAGCTGTCGAAAGCTGGCTCTCTGCAGGCGCATTCACTTTCTAGTACAGGAAGTCTCTGTGAAAGCTCTCCCGCCCTTTCGGGCGGGATTGTTTTTTGTCTTAGAAAGGGGTATCCTGAAGAGAGGAATCTTAATGGGGTGTTTCGACACGCCGGATAAAATACAAACCGGAAAGGAGGTGAGAAGTATGAACTTCATCAAGAACGCCATGTACGCTGCTTTTGCAGCTGCTTTGGCTGTCACTCCATCCGTAGCGGGTGCACAGTGGGCCGCTGGAAAGGCCAACGCGGCCGCTTCCGGACTCCCGAACGATACCATCTACGGGATCATCAATAGGACTATGAACTGGCTCCTCATGATCCTCGGTTTCATCGGCATCATCGGCTTCGTCATCGCTGGCATCCTGTATCTCACCGCCGCCGGAGACGAAGATCAGATTGGCAAGGCGAAGACTGCCATGATGTATTCCATCATCGGCATCATCGTCGCTCTCATGGGTTTCGTCATCATCAGAGCTGTCGAAAGCTGGCTCTCTGCAGGCGCATTCACTTTCTAGTACAGGAAGTCTCTGTGAAAGCTCTCCCGCCCTTTCGGGCGGGATTGTTTTTTGTCTTAGAAAGGGGTATCCTGAAAGAAATGGGGGTAGGTATATTTATATAAAAAATAATGTCTATGGCGCGCGCTTTTCGCATGTCGGCATTTTTGGCAGTTTTGTCGCTAGCGGGTTTTCCGTTGTCGTTGGTATCCGCTCAGCAGCCAGGAGGGACTTCTGGGGAAGATTGTACGGGTATGGGGACAGGGTATTTCTGTACCCCGATGCTTACATGCAATGGTACCAATGAGATAAAATCAGTGAGCGGATGTTCCAAATCTGAAGATGCATGCTGCGGACCAAAAGCAAGCGGAGGCACCGACTCGGGATCTTCATCGAGCGGTGGTTCATCTTCGTCATCCTCTGGTGCTTCTAGTGGAGGGGTGGCTTGCACGGTTGCTCCGTATGGGAAAGTCGGCATATGTGGCGGTTCGACGTGCGCCGGTATCGCGGCGGCTGACGCTGTATGTGGTGCGTGGCCGGCGAATAAATGTTGTTATATCGCTAGCTCCGGAGGCGCTTCTTCAGGAGGCGCTCTTGGTGGCGGAGCTTCCAGCTCCGGAGGAGGTGCCGCCGCCGCAGGAGTCGATTGTCCTGGCGGCATCATCAAGGGTGGCGTGTGTTTTCCTGGTGGTACCGGGCTGCCTGATCCGGTGGGCGGGATAGGCGAAGTGCTGATGAACCTTATGGATTGGTTGCTCGGTATCTTCGGCATGCTCGCTGTCATCGCGTTTGTCATTTCGGGCATTCAGTATCTTCTTGCAGCCGGTGACGAACGTCAGGCCGAGACGGCGAAGCGAAATATGAAGTATTCCATCATCGGTATCGCGGTGGCGCTTTCGGCATATATCATCATCGACGCGATCAGCTGCATGTTCGGTTCCGGAGGATTCTTTATCTGTTGAATCTCGGATTCTTATGGCAATAGCGCGATATAGCCGCATCGTACTCGTCTTTGCTGCAGGGCTCCTTTTCCTCGGGATGGTTCTGTCGGCTATGCCGGTTGGCGCGCAGATATCCGGCAGCTCGACGACGATTAGTTTCGGTAAGCCAATAACAAGCGAGTCTATCGAGGATGCGACGAGTACTGTGCTTTCGACGATACGTGCCGTCATCGTCGTTCTCGCGGTCGTTTTCATCGTTATCGGCGCCGTGTTGTATGTTACTTCCGCTGGCAATGAGGACCGTATGAGGACCGCCAAGGGCGCGATTACTGCCGCTATGGTCGGTCTTGCGCTCGGTCTGGCAGCCCCGTCTTTCCTTAAGGAAATCGGCGGAGCGCTCGGCTGGAGCGGTGCTATTGTAAGCGACCCAAGCGTTCGGACGCTTTCCGATATCGCGCGGAGCACACTCAACTTTTTCCTCTCTATCGTAGGTATCCTTTCGGTTATCATGCTTGTCGTCGGCGGGGCGGCATATCTTACTGCTGCCGGAGATGAGAGCCGGGCTGAGACAGCCAAGAAGATTGTCAAATGGGCGATTGTCGGTATCGCGGTCACATTCGCTTCGCTCACTATTGTCACCCAGGTGGCGATGTTGCTCGTCTAGGAGCTGTCGGTTTGTAGAGAAAAAAGAAAGCGGGCGGCTACGATGTTCCGTAGCGCCCGCTTGTCGTTTGCTGCTTACTGCCGCAACCGTTCGATGTCGGCTGTGACCATCCCACGACTTCCGTTGAGGTAGGCCTTGTTCGGCGGGAGGTTGATCCCGCACGGACGAACCCGTTCGGTTTTCGTCAGCGTGAACGTCTCGCCTTTCCACGACTCCACGATGATTCCGGTGCCGACCCGCGTGATGAATGATCCGACACGCTGGTTGCCACCGAGAGGTGCTTGCTGCAGGAATTCCCGGTAGAACGGATGGCGGATGTTCCACTTGGAACCGAGCAAGATGCCATCCGGAGTGATCCGGATGTCATACAACCCGTCATCAGCACCGCGTTCCTGGAGTATGACCGCATCGTAGGTTGGAATGACGCGGTATGTGCCGGGAGGCAACTCCATGGCATTGCACCACGGACCGTCCAACTCTTCATTCCAGACGAGCGGATACTCGACGTGGTCGTACGTATCCCAGACCTGTCCCTTGGTATCGGGAGAGGAGAGAGAGGGGAGAGCGGACTTGATAGTCTGTCCCGACTGTTCAACGACGTTCTCTGCCCGCTTGCTCTCGTGCCGGAGGCTTTCGAGCAGGCGGACCTCTTTCGGCGTGAGGCCAATCCCTTGCTGCACCTTCTCGTGGAGTGCTTTGGCAGCCTGCTCTTTGATGAGGTCCTCATTCTTCATGAGTGTTTCATCGATCAGAGTGACCGTTTCGTCCTGCGGGTGCGTATGGGTGTAGCCGGTATAGACCAGCCCGACAAGAGCTGCAAGCAGGATGATGATAGTCACCCGTTTGTACCAGACAGTGTCTTTGGTAAAGAGCGCTGCCCAGAGCCCGATGCCGGAGAGGACGACGAATACCGGAAGCACCACTTTGCCGTTCTCGAGCCTCCATGTACCGAGCGTCACGAAGACGATGGCAACGAAGAATGCGAGATGGGCTGACCAGCGGATGTACTTTTGGACGAGTGCAAGGCCTTCCTTGGCGACGTTTGAGAGCTGCAGATCGGGTAGAGCGCCTTCCCGGATGAGCCGGTTGATGCTCCAGTCCTTCGGGAGGCCGCTCAGTCCACCGATGCCAAACGCGATAGCGACCGACCCCGGGTAGAACGTGAGGAATGCCCAAAGGATGAGGAACACAGCCGCGATGTAGAAATTCGCAATCAGGTACCCCCATTTGTTGAGCGTGACACCGAGAGCGACCATGAGGACGGAAGCGATGACGAGCCAGGTGAACACGCGGATATAGGTCCGGCGAGCCCATTCGAAGCCCGTATCGACTCCAGTCATGACAGCAGTCCCAATGGGACCCCAGTTGTGAGACGACATTGCGATACTCCTTTCGTTGTGTGTCAGGCGGATGCCGCTGCACCGATGAGCGCTATGATGATAGCGATGGCAACGCCGATGGCGAAGATATGTCCTCCGGTAAAGATTTTCGCCTTGTTACTAGCGATTGTCTTTTTCCGGCTGGCATTCGCCACTTTGATGGCTGCGTCGAGCGCTTGATTGCGTTCGTCGCCTTCCTGGGTGCTGCCTACGATGCGATCGTACTCGTCCGTGCCGATAATGAGCTGGGCGGTATTGTTGTAGATCGTATCGCTCGCCGCCGCTGTCGCTTGAGAGACTTTTTCAGTCACTTGATTCTCGAGGCTTTTTTCGAGGATCAAACCTGCAGAGAGCAGGTATGCTTTGGCTTTGCCGATACCGCTGGCTTCCTGCTGCTCACTTTCGACGAGGGTCGAGATGAAGACAAAGTGCTGTACACGAGGATCTTCCGCCGTGTATTCGTAATCCCGCGTACGGCGGTCGAATGTCTCGGTGGTATCTTTGCGTGCGACCTTCCCTGATGAAGCGCGTCTCCGTTGGCTTTGAACCTTCGGATCAGTACTTTCGGGATTTTCGTTGCCTTGCGTTTCGGCGGTCTTTTTCGAAGTTGTGAAACTTTCGAATTTTTCCGTCAGTTTGAGCGTTGTGATCACTTTACGCCAGCGGTTGCGTTGATGCGGCTCAAGCGAGTTTCGGACCTTGAGCACATTTTTGAGATGGCTCGGGTCGATACCATGAAGAGTCGTATCAAGTGCTGCCTGTATCGCCTCGTCATCGAATGACGGGATGATTACGCTGGCAGTTTGTTGTGTGAGTGGCGTTTCGGTCTTGCCACCGCTGAACAAGTGGGAGACGCCTTTTACAGCTTCCCATAAAGCGAATGCGTTGGCTGCTGGCATGATGATGCTCCTTTCGAAACTTTGATTGTAAAGGTGCCCAAGACGGGCGAACCCGTCTGTTGCTTACTTAGGCACCGCCTAATTCTGCAACGTTCTATTATACACCCTTTTTGATGTTCTGTCAATCAAAATGTCGATATTTTTGCTTTGTATAAGCAAAAAACTGGATAATAGATGCTAGATAATAGATGCAAGATTTGGAATGCAATGAAAAAAGATCCGGAAAAGGGCTTTTCTTATCTTTTATCTCTTATCCATTATCTTGCATCTGTCTCCGGTTGACCGGAGACCGCATATCTGCTATACTAGATACACACGGTAATGAGAGGGTATGGAAGTTCGCTTGATGCGGGCTTTTTTTATAGCTCGATCCGAATTTTTAAGAACCCCTGCCTGCTGGCAGGCAGGCGAATGCCACGAATTGTAATGCATCAATTCGGATAATTCGGATGTTCATTCGGGCCATTCGTATCGCTCATTCGTAAATCATTAATCATAAGTCGTAATTCATTTCTAAATATTATGGCCAAGAAGAAAACGGTTGTTGAAGAGGAAGCCGTGGAGTCCCAGGAAACTGGGAGTCTTTCGGGTCGCCTCGGAGAATTCGGGAGCGCAGTGATGCAGATCGCTGATGAGAAAGGTCTTTCGAAAGAGAAGGTGATCGAGGTCGTGGAAGCGGCGCTCGCTGCAGCGTACAAGAAGGACTATGGCAAGAAGGGTCAGGTAATCCGGGCTCAGTTTGATGATGTCGCGAAGAGCGCGAGCTTCTTTCTCGTGAAGGAAGTCGTTGATGAGACGGTTCGTGAGTTCGTGGAAGAGACCGAGGAGGAAGAAGTCAACAGTCAACAGTCAACAGTCAACAATGAATCCAAAGAAGTAGCCGAGGAAATTTCCGACGAGGATCGTCTGCCGCGCTACAATGCGGAGCGCGATATGACCCTTGAGGAAGCTAAGAAGCTGAAGAAGGGTGCCAAGGTTGGCGATATCATTGAGCTGCCGCTCGAGGCGCATGATGATTTCGGCCGTGTCGCGGCGCAGACTGCCAAGCAGGTCATCATTCAGCGCATTCGTGAGGCGGAGCGCGAGACCATGTATACCGAATACAAGGAGAAGGAAGGCCAGGTTGTGAACGGCCAGGTCCAGCGTGTCGAAGGCCGTAATGTCTTCGTTGATCTCGGTAAGTCTATTGGTATCCTCTTCCCGTCCGAGCAGATCGAGGGTGAGAATTATCGCGTCGGACAGCACCTCAAGGTGTACCTCGCCCGCGTGGAATCCGATACCAAGGGCCCGGGACTTTTGCTTTCCCGCACGCATCCTGAGATGGTCCGTCATCTGTTCTCGCTCGAAGTGCCGGAGATCTTTGCTGGAACAGTAGAGATCAAGGCGATTGCTCGCGAGGCAGGATCACGCACCAAGATCGCTGTATTCTCGGCTGAGGAAGGCGTTGACCCGATCGGTTCGTGTGTCGGCCAGAAGGGGACGCGCGTTCAGGCAATCATCGACGAGCTCGGCGGCGAGAAAGTCGATATCATCGAATGGAAGGAAGATCCACAGCAGTTCATTTCGGCGGCGCTCTCGCCAGCCAAGGTGCTCTCGGTGGAACTTTTCGAAGATGAGAAGCGCGCTATCGTGAAGGTACCGGAGGACCAGCTGTCGCTCGCTATCGGCAAGCGTGGCCAGAACGTCCGTCTGGCGGCCAAGCTCTCGGGCTGGAAGCTTGATGTGACCAACGGTGAGCCTGAAGCTCCAGCTGTCGAAGACGAGAATCAAGAATCTGGAATTGAGAATCAGGAAGGGATTCAGGAATCCGGAGAAGAAAAATAATCTTGATTCAGAATTCTTGATTCAAGATTCTTCGCTTGTAAAATGAGACCCTCTAAAGAACCCCAATATACTATATAGGTAATTCTTAACAAAGAACGTTATGAATCTGTGGCATGAGATCTCGGCTGGCAAGGATGTTCCGAATACTATCAATGTCATCGTCGAATGCCCGAAGGGGACCAAGAACAAGTATGAGATCGATAAGGAGACTGGTCTCATCAAGCTTGATCGTGCGATGAAGACGAGCCAGGATTATCCATTTGACTATGGCTTTGTGCCGCAGAGTCTCTGGGATGACGGCGATGCGCTCGATGTCGTGCTTCTGACGACGTACCCGCTCGCACCTGGCATTCTCGTGGAGGCTCGTCCGATCGGTATCATGAATATGGTGGATTGCGGCGAAGGCGATGACAAGATCATTGCTGTGCCGGCGAGCGATCCTCGCTTTGATGAGGTCAAGAATCTGACCGATGTGAACAAACATACGCTCAAGGAGATGCAGCATTTCTTCGAGACGTACAAGACGATCGATGGCAAGAAGGTCGTCGTGAAGGGCTTCAAGAAGAAGGCTGATGCGCTCGTGGCAATCAAGAAGGGACTTAAACTTTATCGTGAAAAGGTTCGCGAAGTAATAATAAATTCAAAATTCAAAATTACAAGCTCCAAATAAATTTTAAACTCAAAATTCAAATTCTTGCCCAGTTTTGATTTTTGGATTTGATTATTTTGAAATTATTTGGAAATTGGGTTTTTGGATTTGTGATTTTCGAAGAATATGGATGTTACCGTCAAGAAACTGAAGAATTCGCAAGTAGAGCTCTCGATTGTCTTGCCATGGGAAGAATGGAAGGATGAGATGAGTCATGCCGCTGATAGTCTGGCGAAGCAGATCAAGGTGGCAGGATTCCGTCCTGGCAAAGCGCCGCGCGATGTGATTGAGAAGCGTCTTGGTGCAGGAGCAATCCTCGCTGAGGCAGTGGAGCGCGCCGTGAGTCGTTCGTATGGAAAAGCGCTTACAGAGCAGAAGATCGAGGCGATCGGCCATCCGGAGGTTAAGCTCGGGAAGTTTGCCGAGGGTGCGGAGATCGAATATTCCGCGACGACAGCCGTTATGCCCGAAGTGAAGCTCAAGTCCTGGCATGATGCCGTGAAGAAGGCGAATGCCTCAAGCACTAAGAAGGAAGCTGCTCTTAATGAGAGCGAAATCGATACCGAGCTGAAGAGGATCGCCGAGATGCGGGCCAAGCTCGTGACGGTCGCCCGCGAGGCGAAGATGGGCGATAGCGTGCTCGTCGATTTCACCGTGAAGCAAGACGGTGTCCTCATTGAGGGTGGCAAGGGCGAGAATCATCCGTTGGTCTTGGGTTCCAATGCTTTCATCCCTGGTTTCGAGGATGCGGTTGTCGGTATGAAGGCGGACGAGGAGAAGTCGTTCACGCTTACGTTCCCCAAGGAGTATCATGCCAAGCACTTGGCCGGACGGCCGGCTGAATTCTCGGTCAAGATCCGGGCCGTGCAGGAACGCGATATCCCGATGCTCGATGACACGTTTGCGCAGAGCCTCGGCCGTTTTGAGACACTCGAGCAGGTGAAGGAGAATATCCGGAAGGGCATGCTTGAGGAGAAGAAGGCGAAGGATAAGGAGGCGCGCCGCGCTGCTATCCTCGATGCGCTCATCGACCGTTCCGAGATCGATTTTCCGCAGATCCTCGTGGATGAGGAGTCGCATCGGATGGTGCATGAGTTCGAGCGCCAGGTAGCCCAGATGGGTATGTCGTTCGAGGATTTCCTCACTCAGTCGAAGAAGACCGAGGAAGAGATGCGCAAGGAATGGGAGCCGCAAGCGAAGAAGCGCATCGCGGCCAATATGCTCCTGATCAAAGTTGCTGAGGAAGACGGCATCGATGTCGATACCGATGAGGTGGAAGCGGAGATGAACAAGGCGCTCCAGTACTATAAGAACGTCAAGGACGCTGAGAAGAATCTCGATATGACCCGTCTCTACGCGGCCGTTCGCGGCCAGCTGCTCAATGAGAAGGTCTTTGAGTCATTGGAGAAACTCTAAACAGGGTCTAGGGTAGAGGGGAGAGGGTATAGATTCGTTTCCTCGAGATTTATGCCTCGTGGTATACTAGATTTCCTAACCCTTACACCCTAACCCCTATACCCTATGCAGAATCAATATCTCATCCCGATGGTAGTGGAGAAGAGCGCCCAGGGAGAGCGGGCCTATGACATCTATTCCCGGCTTCTCAAGGACCGTATCATCTTCATCGGGTCACCGATCGATGATAGCGTGGCGAATGCTGTCATCGCGCAGCTCCTTTTCCTGGATTCGCAGAATCCGAAGGAGGATATCAAGATGTACATCAATTCTCCCGGCGGCTCGGTGACATCTGCGCTTGCTATCTACGATACGATGCAGTATGCCAAGGCGGATGTGCAGACGATCTGCATTGGTATGGCGGCGTCCGCAGCCGCACTGCTGCTTGCTGCTGGCAAGAAGGGCAAGCGCATGGCGCTCCCAAATAGCGAGGTGATGATCCACCAGGTGTTGGGCGGTGCCCAGGGCCAGGCGACGGATGTCGATATCCATGCCCGGCATATTCTGAAGATCCGTGACCGGCTGAACAAGATACTCGCCAAGCATACCGGGCAGAAGCTTGTGAAGATCGAGAAGGATACGGAACGCGACTATTTCATGTCCGCTGATGAGGCCTGCAAGTACGGCATTGTGGATAAGGTGATCCAGTAGACAGCTAACAGTCAGCAAAAACAGTCAACATAAGAAAACAGTGCCAGAAACGGCGCTGTTTTTTCTTGGGCGATTTTTCTTCGTTGACTGCTAACTGTTGATTGTTCACTGTAGGATGGGCAGAAGGCTTGCCCCATTCATTTCTTCTGGCTTGTCGACGCCCATGATGTCGAGGACGGTCGGGGCGACGTCGGAGAGGAGTCCGCTGACTTGGTTTTGCTCACGGACCATTTCTTCAGCGGTTTTTTCCCGGTGGTTGGTTGGCGTGATATACCACAGCGGGATAGGATTGGTGGAATGTTCGGTGTCAATCTCTCCGGTTGAGGCTTTTCTGAGTTCCTCGACGTTGCCATGGTCCGCCGTGATGATAGCGGAACCGCCAACCCGGAGAATAGCTGGGATGAGGATAGAGAGGCTCTTGTCGGTCGCTTCGACAGCCCTGATGGAAGCTTCTTCGTTGCCGGTGTGGCCGACCATATCCGGGTTGGCATAGTTTACGAGGATGAAATCATACTCGTCCTTGTCGAGGATTTCGACAAGTCGTTCGGTGATCTGGGGCGAGCTCATCTCCGGTATCTCATCGAAGTGCGAGACGGTCGGCGAGGGGACGAGGACACGATCTTCGTTCGGGAAAGCCTTTTCCTTGCCGCCGTTGAAGAAGTAGGTGACGTGGGCGTATTTTTCCGTCTCGGCAAGGCGGAGCTGCTTTTTGCCGGCGAGGCTTAGAATCTCGCCCAAGCTCTTTTCGATATCCTCAGGCGGGAAAGCGACCAATACCGGGAGTCCGCGCTCATATTCGGTGAAGGTGACGAAGTGTGTGTCGAGCATGGTCCGTTCGAAGCCGTCGAATTCTGGCACGACGAAGGCTCGGGTCAGTTCGCGTGCCCGGTCCTCGCGGAAGTTGAAGAAGACCACAGCGTCATGCTCCTTGATGAGGGCGATTGGATCGCCGTGCTCGGTGATGATGGTCGGCTCGATGTATTCGTCGGTGATGTTCTTGAGATAGGATTGTTCCATGGCGACGAGCGGATCTTCGGCTTGCTCGCTCTTTCCTTCGGTGAGCATCCGGTAGCTCTTCTCGATGCGGTCCCAGTTGTTGTTGCGGTCCATGGAAAAATTGCGGCCGGAGAGGCTGGCAATCTTGCCGATGCCGATCAACTTCATCTCGCGCTGGAATTCTTTGAGTTGGGCGAGGCCGGAGGTCGGGGCACTGTCGCGGCCATCAGTGAAGACATGGACGTAGACCTCCTCAAGACCTTCTTGCTTGGCGAGGCGGAGCAGCGCGATGAGGTGGTCTTTGTGCGAGTGGACGGAGCCGGTGCTCAAGAGTCCCATGGCGTGGAAGGTGCTCTTCTGTTCCTTGGCATGCTTGATGGCCCCAAGCAGCGTTTCGTTTTTGAAAAAGGTCCCATCCTGGATGGAGAGGGAGATACGAGGCATGTTCTGATAGATGACCCGGCCGGCGCCCATAGTCATATGGCCGACTTCGCTGTTGCCGGAGGTATTCCAAGGCAACCCGACGGAGATGCCGGAGGCCTGGAGCGCCGTCATGGGGTAGAAGCGGTCGAATTTGTCGAAGGTCGGAAGATTGGCTTCGCGGATGGGATTGCCAGCGACGCTGTTCGATAGGCCCCAGCCATCGAGTACGATGAGGACGAGCGGTTTGCGCATTTCTTTCTGTTTTTTTAGTATCAGTACGTCTCCATGATACCACCCCAGCACTTTTGACAAAAGCCCTCTCGGAGACTATGATGGGTGTACAGCTTTAAACAGTGAAATGTCTGTCCCGCCGGGTAGCCGGAGACCGCTAGAGCGTTTGTATCCTTGTATGGCCATGATTCGTCTTTTCAAGAGAGCCACTATCGGAAATAAGGTAGCTTCCAGAGGAAGCGCCGCGCTTTCGCGCATCTTTTAAAGGCTATCGGCAGCGGAGAGCGCACCGATATGTCATTAGGAATAGTAGTATTATCAGCAGGACTTCTGGCCGGAGGGTCTGTTTTGGGCTATCTGATACGTCAGAATATCGCCAAGAAGCAGCTTTCGACCGCTGAGGGCCAGGCGGCCAGGATGGTCGAGGAAGCGGAGACCAAGGTCAAGGAAATGACGCTCGAGGCCAAGAATAAGGCTGTCGAGATTTTGGAAAACGCCAAGAAGGAGGAACGCGAGCGTGAGGAGAAGCTCATGGGCCAGGAGAAGCGCGCCGAAAAGCGCGAGGAGCAGCTTGAGCAGCTGCGCCAGGAGGCAGAAGACGAGAAGAAGAGGCTCCTGTCCAAGGCCGATGAGATCCGGGCTATCCAGGCGGAGACGGAGCGGATCAAGGAAGAGGAACGCCAGCGCCTCGAGTCCGTAGCACAGCTGTCCAAGGAGAAGGCGCAGGAGGAGCTTTTCCGGCTTGTCGAAGAGGAGAGCAAGGATGCGCTCGTGAAGCGCATGACCAAACTCGAGCGCGAGGCGCACGAGGAACTCGAGAAGCGCTCGCTCAATATCATGGCGACCATCATCCAGAAGTATTCCCGGTCGCACGTGTCCGAATTTACTACAACGACCGTCCAGATTCCGTCGGATGAAATCAAGGGTAAGATCATTGGTAAGGAAGGTCGCAATATCCGCGCGCTCGAGAAGGAGACTGGCGTGGAGCTGATCGTCGACGATACACCGGAGTCGGTTGTCATCTCTGGATTTGATCCGGTGCGTCGCGAAGTGGCGAGGATTGCGCTCGAGAAGCTTATCGAAGACGGCCGTATCCACCCAGCCCGCATCGAGGAAGCGGTCGAAGAGGGGAAGAAGGAGATTGATACGAAGATCAAGGAAGCTGGCGAGGCGGCAGCGTATGATGCCGGCATCGCAGGACTCCATCCGAAGCTCCTTTATATCCTGGGACGCCTGCGCTATCGCTACAGCTACAAGCAGAATGTGCTGCTTCATTCCCTCGAAGTATCCTATCTCGCTGGCGCCTTGGCGGCTGAGCTCGGCTGCGATGTCGCCTGCGCCAAGAAGGCGGGACTCCTTCATGATATCGGCAAGGCGGTCGATCATGAGATCGAAGGTACGCATGTGAAGATTGGTATGCGCATCCTTGAGAAGTTCGGCCTGGGTCAGAACGTCATCGATGCCATGAAGTGCCATCATGACGAATATCCGCATCAGACGATCGAGTCGTTCATCGTGACGGCGGCCGATGCTATTTCAGCGGCCCGTCCTGGAGCTCGCAAAGAAACGGCTGAAAAATATATCAAGCGCCTCGAAGAACTTGAGACGCTCATCAACTCGTTCCCGGAGGTGGAGAAGTCGTATGCTATCCAGGCTGGTCGTGAGGTACGCATTTTCGTCAATCCTGAGAAGACCGATGATCTCGGCGCGATGAAGCTTGCGCGCGATATTGCGAAGAAGATCGAAGAAGAGCTCAAGTATCCGGGTGAGATCAAAGTGAATGTTTTCCGAGAAACGCGCGCAGTCGAGTACGCACGGTAGGAATTTTTTTCAAAACGTGGCCAATACAAGCCACGTTTTGAATTTATGGCTTGGCTATTGCATAGTTTCGAGAAATGGCTTACTATAGCGAACAGGAGGCAAACTCTGTAACCTGACTTCGATTCCTAACACTTCTTCTGAAGCGAAGGGATGAAAAAAGTCCAGAACTAGAAAGGCAGGTGAGAAGTTATGAAGAATATCAACAAGGATACGCTCGTCCATGCCATCATGGAGAAGACTGAGCTCTCGAAGAAGGATGTCGAGGCAGTCATCGAGTGCATGGTTGACGAGATCACCGCGGAGCTCCGCAAGGGCAACAAGGTGACGCTCACCGGTTTCGGCACCTTCAAGGTCTCGAATCGCGCGGCTCGCCAGGGTATCAACCCGCAGACCAAGGCCGCGATCACGATCCCGGCTATGACGGTTCCGAAGTTCACCGCCGGCAAGACCCTCAAGGAGGCAGTGAAGTAGTTTTCTGCAAAAGGATTCCCAGCCCAAGGCTGGTCCGCCTCAGGCGGAAAAAGATAGGGCCGAGACCCGTCTGCTGTATAGCTGGCGGGTCGCGGCTTTCCGGAGCATAGTATAGTGGTAGTACGAGTGGTTTGGGACCATTTAGTCCCGGTTCGATTCCGGGTGCTCCGACAGATGAGTTTGTAAGGTTATAAAGTTGAAAGTTTATCAAGCGGAGACGCTTTACTAAGGCTTCATTAACTTTAGGAGCTTGAAAGACTTTATAAACTCGATTTTTTTGTGAAAAAAATCGTTACCATAGGTGGAGGGACGGGCAGCTTCACGCTCCTGTCCGGACTCAAGAAATATCCGATCGAGTTGTCGGCTATCGTCTCTATGGCAGATGACGGCGGTTCGACCGGCGTTTTGCGTGATGAGCTCGGCGTCTTGCCACCGGGCGATGTGCGCCAGTGTCTGGTCGCGCTCTCAGATTCTTCTGAGAAGCTCCGTGAGCTTATGAATTACCGTTTCGAGGAAGGCGGTCTCTCAGGACATAGCTTCGGCAATCTTTTTCTCTCGGCGCTCGAGAAGATCGAGGGGAGCTTCGCTTCCGGCGTGTCTGAAGCGGCCAAGATTCTGAATGTGAAAGGAGCGGTCATTCCGGTTACAGCGACGGATACCAATCTCAAGGTGCATCTCAAGGACGGTAAGACGCTTTCTGGTGAGCATGAGATCAATACGAGCCTCAAGGTGGGGAAGATCGGTGTCAGACGCGTTCTGCTCGAGCCGAAGGCCAAGGCTAATAAGGAGGCGGTGGAGAAGATCCTGGCGGCTGATCTTATCATCATCGGCCCGGGGAATCATTATTGCAGCATCATCCCGAATCTTTTGGTGGAGGGTATCCCACAGGCAATCCGGAAATCCAAGGCCAAAGTGGTCTATAACTGCAATCTAGTGAACAAGCGCGGCCATACCGATGGCCATACGCTGGATGAGTATGTTTCGGAGATTGATGGTTTTCTTGGTGGTCCGCGCGTCGACTTTGTGACGTTCAATACGAAGATGCCTGCCAAAAGCATTCTTGAGCGGTATAGCAAGGAGGATGGGGAGTTGGTGGTATTTGATCCGAAATGCTGTCCGGAACGCCGGTATCGGGTGATCAAGGCCGATCTCCTGAGTCGTCAAAGTGTTCGGTACGGCGCGACTGACAAGATTGCCAGTACCCGTTCCTATATCCGCCATGATACGGAAAAGCTTGGTAAGGTGCTTATGATGCTCCTTGAGATTGGTGAGTACGAGAACATTCTCCGGGATATCGTCTGATAGGCCGATATCTGTAAGAGTTTTGACACGGCGCCGACATATAGATATAATTACCATGGCTTAAATAACGGGTATTTACTCTCCAGGGCAAGCCCTGGACCAAAAAACGAACTAGTGTTCGTTTCTTTCCGCGGCAAGCCGCGAGGTATTTGACCCGATTTTACCTGCACTCGCTCAGAAACGAAAGTGTACTTTCGTTTCACTCACTTCGTTTGGTAATAAAAGCTTTTTTTATGGCAAACACATTCCCGATCACTCTGAAAGAGGTCCGCGAGGTCGCTGATGGCACGCAGGTGTTTATCTTCGACAAGCCGGAGGGCTACGAGTTCCAGGCGGGGCAGTATGTCGCTCTTTTCGCGCCGAAGCTTGATGGTATCGAGCCGGATCAGCGCGGGTTGTCGCGTTCACTTTCGATTTCGTCGGCGCCGTGCGAGGATGAGCTTTGGTTTGCGATGCGGAAGAGCGATAGCTATTTCAAGCGGACGATGTGGGAGCTCAAGCCGGGTGCAGTAGCGACGATCACCAAGCCAGTGGGACATTTCACGGTTCCAGAGAACGATGATCGGCCAATTGTATTTTTGATCGGCGGCATTGGTATCACGCCAGCGAGGGCTATTCTCAAGCAGGCCGAGCATGATCGCGCGACTCGCCGGTTCACACTTTTTTATTCGAATCGTTTTGATAAGGACGCGGCTTTCGAGGAAGAGATGCGGGCGTTCAGTCTTCCGGAGTATCGTTTCGTGCGCGTGCTCAGCAAGTCCGATGAACCATGCGCTCCGGAGAACGACGAACGTGGGTATATCTGTGAGGAAACCATCAAGAAGTACGTCCCGGCTACCGATCAGGTGCTGTATTATATCGTCGGATCGCCGCAGTTCGCGGGAGCGATGGAAACGATGCTTGATGAGATGGGTATCCCGAAAGAAAGCCGTCACATGGACCCATTCTCGGGCATGGTCGCACAGTCGGTGAGGTAGATTTGAAATCGCGAAGCTGCCACAGAGAGGGGCTTCGCGCAGAAGCGGGCGTCGTATAGTGGCTATTATCAGCCCCGCCGGAGGCGGGTAAACTTCCAAGCTGAAGATGAGGGCTTTCCTTGTAGGCGGCCGGTCGCTATCAGAGTAGAGTAGACATGTTTCGCCAAGACAGGTAGACTTCCAAAAAGAATAACGCGGGTATCGTATAATGGTTCTTATGTCAGCCTTCCAAGCTGAAGATGGGGGTTCGATTCCCCCTACCCGCTCTAGTAAAGTAAAAAGAATGGTCTCGTGCCATTCTTTTTACTTTTTAGCGGTAGGGGGGGGAATCGAAGGGCGCGAGGAGGATTTTGGTTGCCCGCCCAATCGATATAACAGTCCATAAGCGGCTGTTTTTTGTTCGCCCGGCAGTCGGGTATAATGATGGTGCGACTATGTTGTATCTATACTCTCATCGCCGATCAACCAAGCACCGCCGATTCCTGCTCGCGGCCGCTTTGACGGCGGTTATTTCTGTTGGCTCGTACGTATTCTTCCGCAATCTGCCGCCTGCATCGCAGGATGAGGGGAAAAGAGCCGAAGAGGCGATATCCGAAGAGCAGGTGCCGCTCATCGAGTGGGTCGACCCAGATCCGGATTTTGGCAAGGATATGCCACAGTATGAGGTGGATGAGTGGCCGACGATTCCGATCCCGCCGGCGCCGGATATGGCCCGCATGAAGCGGCAGGGGTGCGTGGCGGACGGTTTCCTTTCGGGCTATGGCGGCGATATCGACAGCTCCATCGCGCTCATCAATCGGTCGAAGTGTTACTATCTTCACCGGGCGCTCGAGACATGGCTTAAGCCGCCGGATTTCAAGTTGGCGAGGAAGATCCAGTCCAAGGTCACGAAGCCGAATACACTCTACGGCATGTTCATTGCGGAAGCTATTAGTACGAATGCTGATTACCAGTATCCGGCCGAGGACCGCGATTTCGATTTTAGCGAGATGTGTCGGCCGGGGAGTAAGAATTATTGGGGCGAACATACCTGCAAGCCGTCGCTTGATCGCAAGGAGTACCGTAAGTACCTGCACTATATCACCGAGCAGGCGATGGACATGGGTGTTCAGAGTTTCCTCTTCGGCCAGGTATTCTATCAGGATACGACGGAGTTCGAGCGATCAATCATGCCGGAAGTCATCCGAGAGATGCGTGAGTATGCCGATTTTCGCGGCATGAAGATCGTGATTGGCGCGCAGACGAACGATATCGTGGACGAACGGTATCTCAGGCTTTTCGATTTTATCGAAGGCGGCATCGGCCTCGGGTCGGATGGAAGCGTGGAAAGCGGGGCGTGCTTCTCGCGCTGGTGGAGCAAGCCCGGCGATTGGTGTTGGGCGCTCCTCTGGCATGACCGGTATGCCAAGAAGGCGAACAATGTTTTCCTTCACCTCGATTGGAGCGGCAAGATCGGCGATGATATGGACGTCTTCACCAAGATGGACAAGGATGAACGCGCCGCTGCGCTCAAGAAACTGTATACCTCCTTCACTTCGCGTGATTTCGGTTTCCTCATGCCGATGCTCGCGACACTCCACAAGGATGATGTCGGCTGCCGCGGTCCCAAGAAGCGCTTCTATTCTGCCAGCCGCAAGTATACGTGCCAGGATGAAGATGCTATCAATGTTATTTTGGGGAAATAGCGTTAGAAATTAAACGTTTCGTTTGCTATACTAAGATTATATTTGACTTTAGCATCGTGAAGATATTCCAGAGAAAGATTGAAGATTTCGAGTGCGGGAAGTGCGGGTTCGCCGTAAAGGGGAACGGATATACCAATCATTGTCCGAAGTGCCTCTTTAGTCAGCATGTCGATGTACACCCGGGCGATCGGGCAGCGGAATGCGGCGGGCTCATGGAGCCGGTTTTCTTGGAACGGGCGGATGGCGAGCAGAAGTTGACGCATCGCTGCGTCGTCTGCGGCCATGAGAAGAAAAATAAGGTGGGTGCTGATGATGGCTTTGAGGCTTTATTGGAACTAGCCAGGAAAATTTCCAATTTTTGATAGAAATAAAATCCGAAATCCGAAATTCTAAACACGAAACAAATCCTAATCTTGAAATCCAAAACGAAAAACAAGGGTTTGAAATTTCAGTTTTTTGATTTTGAATTTGTTTAGAAATTAGGAATTAGATATTAGAAATTTCAAAAGCGATTGTTTTCGATAGGATTGTTTGATATCGATAGTGCAGAAGAAAAGAAAAACGGATATAAAAAGCCAAAGATATGTTGTGGAAGAGATTCGCATCGTATGATGCGGAAAGCTCGCTTGCTGAGCTCCAATCGTCGGTCGATGGGCTGTCGGAGGAATCCGTCCGGAGTCGGTTTTTGACGTTTGGAAAGAATGAGCTGGGCGGTAAGAAGTCATTCATCTACGAGGCCTTGCGTCGCCGCTTCAAGTCGTCGTTCCTCTACCTCTTGCTCGCTGCTGCCGTACTGGCGCTCTTTCTTGGGGATCGCCTTGATGCTCTCTTGATCGCCTTGTTCGTGGCAATCAATATTGGTCTCGAGACGTATCAGGAATATCGCTCTGAGCGATCGGCAGAGCTGCTCAAGAAATATCTCATCGTACGGGTGCGTGTCAGGCGTGATGGCCGTATGGTGATGACGGAAGGGAAGAACATCGTCCCGGGCGATATTGTGCTCGTGGAACCAGGTGACCGTCTGCCAGCTGATATCCGTTTTATCAAATCTGACGGCATCGAGGTGGATGAGAGCGTTATGACCGGTGAGTCCGTCGCTGTCGCGAAGACCGCCGATTCGCCGGACGTGCCACCGACAGAGATGTATGAGGCGGTGAATATCGGCTTTGCGGGGACCATCGTGACAGCGGGGCGTGGCGAGGGAGTGGTTTTTGCGACGGGCAAGGAGATGGCGCTTGGCGATATTGTTACGCTGACCGAGGGGACCGACCGTGAGACGGTTTTTGAGAAGGGTATGGCCCGGTTTAGCCGCTTTCTGGTGCGTCTGGTACTCCTGACGCTCACGATTATCTTTCTTGCGAATATCTTCATCAAGGGTGATGGGGCCGATCATATCGAACTCCTCGTCTTCTCGATCGCGCTTGCGGTCTCGGTGGTACCGGAGGCACTGCCGCTCGTCATGACGGTCTCCTTGTCACGCGGAGCTGTTCGTCTGGCGCAGAAGAAGGTCGTCGTGAAACGACTCTCGGCTATTGAGGATCTCGGGAGTATCGAAGTGCTCTGTACCGACAAGACAGGGACGCTGACAGAAAACATGCTTTCCGTCGTTGATGTGCTCGCGCCCGATCGCGCAGCTTGTCTCACGGCAGCGTTTCAGGCTTCTCTTGAGGTGCCTGAGACGCGTGCTCATCTGCATGACGCTTTTGATTTGGCGCTCTTTCAGTCCTTGTCGGCCGATGAGCGGATGGTGGCGCTCGAGAAAGAGCGGATTGGGAGTATCCCGTTTGATCCGGAGCGTCGGCGCAACAGTGTGTTTGTCCAAGGCGGAAATGAACGCGCCATTATCGTGCGCGGAGCACCGGAAGAGATATTCCGTCTCTCGCATGGCATGGACCGGTATACCAGGATGCAGGCGACAGAATTCGTAGCTGCTGCTGGGCGAAAGGGGCAGCGTGTCATCGCAGTTGCTTCAAGGCAGCTGCATACCGATGAGAAATGTACGGCGTATAGTGAGCAGAATCTTGCGTTTCTCGGATTGATTGCTTTTTCTGATACGCTCAAGAAGACGGCCAAGCGGACCATTGCTGAGGCGCGCTCGCTCAACGTCGCGGTCAAGATTTTGACCGGTGATAGCCGCGAGGTGGCTGGCTCTGTCGGCTACGCCATCGGGCTGATTGATGACCCGGAGAAGGTGTTCACGGGTAAGGAGCTCGATGAGATGCCGTACGAGGAGCGTCGCGACGCGGTTTTTTCTGGCTCTGTCTTTGCTCGTGTCTCGCCGCAGCAGAAGCACGATATCATCAAGCTGCTCCAGGAGCGCTACGGAGTCGGATTTCTTGGGGAGGGGATCAACGATGCGCCGGCGCTCAAGCTGGCGGATGTCGCTATCGTAGTGGATAGTGCTTCCGATATCGCTCGTGAGACGGCGGATGTCGTGCTGCTCCAAAAGAGCCTTGAGGCGCTCATCGATGGGATCCGGGAGGGGCGTTCTATCTTTGCCAATATTCTCAAGTATCTCAAGATCACGCTGACATCCAATTTTGGCAATTTCTATTCCGTCGCGCTCGCATCGCTCCTTCTGCCATTCGTGCCGCTTTTGCCGGTGCAGATTCTTCTCCTCAATCTTCTTTCGGATTTTCCGATGATTGCTATCGCGACCGACACCGTGGACAAGGCCGAGCTTGACCGACCGAAGAGCTACCAGATGCACACAGTGATCTACCTGACGACGCTTTTTGGTGTCGTGAGCTCAGTCTTCGACTTTATGCTCTTTGGATATTTCTACCGCATTTCTCCGGAGGCACTCCAGACGGCTTGGTTTATGCTTTCTGTTATCACCGAGGTTGTGCTCATCTTTTCGCTTCGCACCAGCTTCGCCTTCTTCAAGGCCCGTCGTCCGTCCTTTGCGCTTATGTTCTTTTCATTCACGGCGCTCCTCATCGCGGTGGTGCTGCCGTTTACGTCGTTGGGCCAGGTGCTCCACTTTGCGCGCCTCGAGACGAGCTCACTCATCTTTATCGGCTGTTTGGCTGCCGGCTATTTCATGGTGACTGAGCTGGTCAAGCACATGTACGAGCGGCACCTGCGCCAGTCGCGCCGGGACGTTGCCGATCCGGTTGCCGCGTGATGCCTTGTTCCGGTGGGGCGGAAGTCACTATCAAAAAAAGAAAAACCCGGGTCCGGAGACTCGGGTTTTTGGCGCTCATGTTTGAGCTGGCTGGATCAGCCGAAGGAGTTGAGGCATTGGCCGCAGGCGATGGGCACGTGCCCGCGCGGGATCTTGGGGCGTTCGCTTGAAGACTTTCCATTGCGCGCCTTGATGGCGCCGGCGAGCATGCAGGTGCCGGTACGACAGTCGCAGATCTGTCCGCAGGTATTCATTGGCGCAGCTTCATCTGTGTTGCCGATTCCTTCATCTTCATCGGGAAGGGCGTTGCCGGGATCTTCCTGGGCTTCCGTGTACATTTCCGCGGCAATACCGAGCGCCCAGAGCGGGTAGGCAGGGCCGCGCGGTGCGCCATCGGCAAAGGCTTCGTGTCCATCGCGTTCGAGTGCTTCCTGAAGAGAGGGGTCTTCGGCTTGCTCAATACGCCCCGGGAAGTCTCCGAAGTAGCGGGCGCCGCCGTTTTGTTCAGGGAAAATGAGGTCTTTTGCTGTCGGAGTGATACAGAGTTCGCCTTTCACATATCTCAATTTCGGCATTTTTCTTGCTCCTCTTGCTGTGTTGGAAAGGACTGCTTTGGTTGCGGGGACAGTGTCCAGGCAATGCACATACCATACTACATATGGAGGAAAAAGCAAGTGATGGAAACAAAAAAGAGGCCGAAGCCTCTTTTTTCGTATGCGCTATGCCTTTGAGGCAATCTCTTCTGAGAGGCGCTTGGTGATATCTTCGATCGATAGGGCGCCGACCTTGCCAGTCCGGCTTTCGAGGGTCGCGGTCCGGTCGGTGACTTCCTGGTCGCCGATGACGAGGGTGTAGGGGGTTTTCGAGACTTTGGCGTTCCGGATACGCTTGCCGAGGGACTCGTTGTCAGCATCGAGCGTGGCGCGGATGCCGGCAGCCTGGAGTGCTGCGAGGATCTCTTTCGCGAAAGCATGATGTCCTTCGCCGATTGGGAGGATGGTCGCCTGGACCGGAGAGAGCCAGAGCGGGAAAGCGCCGGCGTAGTGCTCGATGAGGATACCCATGAAGCGCTCGAGCGATCCGGAGATGGCACGATGGATGACGACAGGTCGCTCCTTCTCGCCCTTCTCGTTGATGTAAGAGAGCTCGAAGCGTTCTGGTAGGTTGAAATCGCACTGGATGGTGGCGAGCTGCCATTCCCGTCCGATAGCGTCTTTGAACATGAAGTCGAGTTTCGGACCATAGAAAGCGGCTTCGCCTTCCACTCGGCGGTAATTCAGGCTGTTTTCCTTGGCAGCCTTCTCGAGAGCGCCTTCAGCAGCATCCCAGGCCTCATCGGTACCGAGGTATTTGCTCTTGTCTTCGCCGCGCACCGAGAGCGAGACCCAGTAGCCGTCCATCATGCCGAAGATTGTGTAGAACTCCTTGATGATAGAGACGATAGTCGAGACTTCTGATTCGATCTGGGAAACGCGGCAGAAGAGGTGGCCATCGTCCTGGGTGATGGAACGGACGCGAGTGAGGCCGCCCAATTGTCCGGACTTCTCATCACGGTAGACGGTGGCTGGCTCGAAGTAGCGGACCGGCATGTCGCGGTAGGAGAACTGGTTGTCCGCGAAGATCTGCATGTGGTGCGGGCAGTTCATCGGCTTCATGATGAACTTCTCTTCTTTACCGGAGACGCGGAAGAGCTCGTCACCGAACTTGGCAGCGTGGCCGGAGGCGATGTAGAGGTCTTCCTTGGCGATATGAGGTGTCCAGACGCGATCGTAGCCTTTGTCTTGATGCAGGTTCCAGAGGAGATCCTCAATCTGCTTTCGGATGATCATGCCTTTCGGCTGCATGAGGGGGAGTCCGGCTCCGACCAGGGGTGAAATCGTGAAGAGTCCGAGCTCGCGACCGAGCTTCTTATGGTCGCGCTTCTTCGCTTCTTCCTGCTGGAGAAGGTAGGCGGCGAGCTCGGCCTTGGTCGCGAAGGCGAGGCCATAGACACGGGTGAGCATCGGCTGGTTCTCGTCGCCGCGGAAGTACGCGCCGGCGAGGTGGGTGAGCGTGAAGGCCTGCGGATCGATCTCAGAAGTATTCTCGACGTGGCGGCCTTCGCAGAGGTCGGCAAATTCGCCGGTCTCATAGAGGCTGACTGCCTCACCAGCCTTTTCGATATCGTCGATGATGGCGAGCTTGTAAGGATTGCCAGTGTAGCGCTCGCGAGCTTCGCTTATGGAAATCTCTTTCCTGACGAAATCGAGCTTCCGGTGGACGAGGGAACGCATAGCTTTCTCGAACTTCGGCAGATCCTCTGGTTTCGGAGCCATTCCTTCGGAGAAATCGATGTCGTAGTAGAAGCCATTTTCGGTGACTGGGCCGACGGAAAGCCGGGCCTTTGGATCGTGCTCGAGGGCGGCAATAGCGAGGAGGTGAGCTAGCGAATGGCGGACATGGTAGAGTTGTTCGTCCATAGCAGTACTGTCTTTAGGGAATGATTGTCTCCATAGTAGCGCAAAAAAGAGGCCTAGGAAAGCCCCGCCCTATTTCCGAATCAGGCCTGTGGCGAGGGAAAATATTTTCCACGGAAACGCCTGCAGCTTTGCATGTGGCAGGGGGGTATGAGCAAAGAAAAAGGGCGGGACAAGCCCTCCCTCTATCTTATCGGATCCGATGAGACTTTCAGTCTCATTTCTTCTCTTCTACCTCCTGGATGGAGAGATTGAGGTCTTTCTTGAGTTCGTAGGATTGAGTGTATTCCTTGTCTTTGGTTTTGATGGTCACAGTGACCGGGATGGACCCGACGCCAGACTGTTTCTGGATGAGGAGGCGGTAATTGTCGGCAGTGATGGTATCCGGGAGGGTATATTCGATGCCGGTCTCGAGCTCGCGGTTCATGAGGGCGTCGACCTTGTAGCCGAAGACGGTCTTCTTGAGGTCGGTCGAATCTTGTCCGGTGACGCCGCCCGTGTGCCGGCGGGACTGGTCGATGTACTTCGATCCGAGCGGAGCCAGGATGCGGGTATAGGTATGGTAGTCGCTTGTCCGCCAGTCTCCATACGTCGCCGTGTGGTTGTAGGTGTAGGAGACGTTCGCTTTCGGATGTTCGCCAGTGAAGTCGACCGTGTACGCGAGCGAGCGCTTCACGTAGTAGTCGCTCTTGAGCGCGCCCAAGTTGGCATCAACGACCATGAGGTAGTCATTGGTCCAGTCGTCCGCGACGCCGCCGTCCCAGTGGACGCTCTCAACCTGCGCCTGGAGACTCTCATCATGGAAGTAGAGCATGATGTCCTTGGTGCGAAGCTCATTTTGTGCGAATTCAGCAACTTTCGGGATATTTTCGACATGGTTGAGCCGGGTGATCATCTCGGCGGCGATCCGCTTCATGATGTTTTTGCGGTTCTCCTTGAGTTCGGCCGGTACGTCGTCGCCGAGGTAGTTCTTCTCGACCGCCTCTTCGAGCTTGAGTGCGCCATCCTGGCTCGTGAAGGTGCCGAAGCCAGGCATGGTGATATCGCCGGTCAGTGTGAGCGCGTGGTTGAAGACGTCGGAGTTGACCGCGATGACGCCATCAAACTTCTCGCGTCCGCCGCCTAAGCGGTAGAAGTATTCCGCCTTCCCGGCGTTGTAGGGGAAGTCCGGGGAGAAGTTGGAATCACGGAGCATCCAGCGCTTGATCTGGGCATAGCGGGTGAGCGGCCAGGGCGGAGTGATCTTGATGTTGGCGTTCTTGATGCGCTGGTCGAGGAGGTTGGCATCTTCGACGACGGTCGAGACGATGGAGCCGTTCTTCACCTTCACGACGGCGTATTGGCCGAGGAAGCCGCCGCCGGGACGAAGCTCATAGTTGTTCTGGAGGAGCACCATGTAGACCCGCGTCTTGTCGTCCTGCTTGGCGAGTTCTTGGACGAGAGCATTCGCGACTTCGATCTCCTTTTTGGTGTCGGCTTCGATCGGGAGGAGCCGGGAGACTTTCTGGAAGACGTTGAGCGACGAGGCGGCAAATTCCGTCTTGTGATCCTTGGCGTAGAAGAACGTGTAGACACCGCCGCCGATGATGGCGGTCAGTATGACGAAGAGAGCGATGCGGCCTTTGGTGAAGAAGGAAGACATGATAGAAAAGATGAATGGTAAGACATTTCCTAGTCTATCATTGAGAGCCTTTACAGGGAAGCCTTCTGGGCGCTACAATGGGTTCCGTCGGATGAAAGCGGGTATAGTATAGTGGTAATACGTGACCTTCCCAAGGTTAAGCGACGGGTTCGATTCCCGTTACCCGCTCTAGTGAAGCAAAGAGAAGTGGTCTTCTGCCACTTCCCTTTGCTTTTTAGGGGTAATGGGAATCGAAGGGCGCGAGTCGGATGCGAGTGAACGAGCATCCTGTGTGTAGCGCCCAGGCTCCGAGTCGGAGCGAGGAGGATTCCCGTATCTCGCTCAAGACTAGTATATCAATGAGGCGGGTTGGATTTTTACCCGCCTCTGGCGGGCCCGTTACCCGCTCATAAGAATAAAAGACCCTGGCTTATTCCGGGTCTTTTGTTTTTTCATATCCCATTCAACCAGGCGTTGATCTGCGCGTTGATCCGCATGAAGAGATCGCTCGTGGGACTTTTTTCGGTTTTGGATGATTCGGTGATGGCTGGCGTGACAGGAACGGAGTCGTGTGGCGTATAGGCGATTGCTCTCGGCATCTTGAGACTGAGACCGTAGCTCAAGAGATCTGAGAGCTGTGGCCGGTCAGGATCGTCGGTCATCAGATCGTTCCTGATGACAGCGGGATGTGGAACCGACTCTTCTTCTGGGAGCGGCGCTTCTGGTCCGGTAGGGGAAGCTGTTTCTTCGGTTGGCATCTCTGTCATGGCGCCGGCCACTGCCGCCTCTTGTTCATCATTCTCATTCTCTTGTCTCCCACTTGTTGTCCCATGTTTCCTGCTCGTTGTTCCTTGTTCACTGATAGTAAGTTTCCACTTCTCGCCTTTCTTCTTGATGTAGACAGCGTCTTCGGGCGCTGATTTTTCGAGCTTGTACTTGATTTCTTGCAGGACCTCGCCGTCCGGTGCGCGGAGTTCGATCTTGCCTTTCTCATTTGGTAGCGTGAAGAGTGAATACTCTCGAGTAAGCCGAGCAGAGGATTTCGGCGGGATGATGAAGCTTTCGCGGACAGGGTGGTTGGCGAGTTTCTTCCAACCGGTCGCGATACCGAAGCCCTTGAGGTCGGCAGGCTTTTTCTTTTCGCGGTTCTCGATCAAGATCCATTCGCTGTCAGTGTCTTTGCCATCGGGGTTGGGGATGAAGGAGACGATGCGGACATCCGGAGCCTCATAGGAGACGATCTTGATCGTGAATGTCTCGAGAGTATCATCACTGCCGTCGGAGACCGTGAGCGTGACGGTGTATTCGCCGTTCTTCTCGTAGGTATGCGAAGTCTCTGCCTTGTAGCTCTTGTGGCCGTCGCCGAAGTCCCATGTGTATTTGAGCTTGTCCTTGTCGGCATCCTTGCCTTTGGCAGCCATGGCGACTGGCATACCTTTGTAGCCTTTCTTCGGTACTTTTTCTTTCGTCGTTGGCAGATTGTTCAGGATATTGGCTGCTCCGGGCGTCGGCGTGCCGCCGCGCCAGCCGGAGGAAGTGTAGTTGAGTGAGACGTTCTCTTTCGTTTTGCTATAGCAGATTTCATGCACGATGACTTTGCTTTTGTCTATGAGAGTGATTCGATTGCCGCCGTCATCATTGAGTGATATTTCGTCTTTTAAGGCGAAATATCCGTGGCTAGCTATATTCCCGTCAGTTTCGAGAAAGACGTATGTGTCATTTTTGTCCTTAAGAGTAAATCCCCGTAGAGGGACCGCGTCTTTTCCGGGGTTGTAGAGTTCTACGAATTCCTCGAAGTCTTTTTTGGGGTGGGGCAGAAATTCGCTGATGCGAATAGTATCTGATTGCGGATTTGTCACGCAGTATGGTCGAGGGGTGTAGAGGATACCTTTGCTGTTGGTTGGAGTTGGAATATCAGTGATGGACCAGAGTAATGTTGTTATGTCGCGGATTAGGCTTTGGCCATCTCTCGGACTATTTGGAAAATTAAAATAAGAGGTATCGAACGGGGATGTGCTTTCCCATGATACAGAATCGATGATGGTATCACCCGATTTTTTCGGCGGAAGAAGAGCGAGACTGTATTTTTCAGAGAGGCCGTTTCCGGTCTTCGCATCTGACATATCAGCGTAGACGCTATCGCTTCTAGCCCAGAGAAAGTATCCTTTTTCCGGTATGGTTGATCCTGATGTGAATTGGACGAGAGAATCTTCTTTCCCGGCGCTATTTTTTACGCGCAGGCGATAGCCAGTGATATCTTTTTTAGAATCATCTGGATTGTAAAGCTCAACGAAGTCATCGCTCGAGCTGTCTTCGCTGCCGATCTGGATCTCACTGATGATGATATCTGGTCCGGAAGCTCTGGCACCGGATGCGGTGAAGGCGATGAGGACCGCGAATGCGAGCAGATTTCTTTTTGTCTGCATATCCGTTTTTTCTTATCTTACGACAGACTTGAAAAATGTTCTAGAGTGTGCTATACTGTCTATGAAAGGTTGCGAAAACAAAGCAAAAAACCATGACTGAAGAGAAAAAGACCGTCCGGGCAAAGAAAGAAAGCGGCCATACCGGACTCTTCCTAGAAATCATCTTTCAGAGCATCCGATCGTTCATTGATGGGACGATTGAGAGCATGCATCAGGCCGCACATCGGTTCGCGCGCAATCTGATGCGTCGGACAGCGGCGTTCTTCTTCTGTCTCGTCGGACTCGCGTTCATCTTCGCTGGCTTCGCTAAGCTCCTCAATGCTGTGTATCCGCTCCCGGGCGTTGGCGAGGCGACGGTCGGTGTATTCATGCTGCTTCTGGCTTCAGTGCTCTATGCATTCAGCCGGGAGGAGTAATAAATAATCTGTCTAGCAGCATATGCAGAAGAAAAAGACGACGGTGGAGGAAGTGAAGGGGAAGGTGATGGCTGAGCTTGAGAAGAGCCGCCAGATGGCTGAGAAGGAGATGGCCAAGGTGAAGAAGCATGTTGATTCCTCGATCAAGCAGGTCAACGACTATGTGAAGAAGAATCCGAAGGAGGCCGCGGCAATCGCTGCTGGTATCGGTGCTGCGCTCGGCGCCGCCATCGCGCTCCTCGTGAGCAAGAAGAAGAAATAGCCTGAAGCTATATCAAGTCCCGCCCGAGAGCGGGACTTTTTCTTTTAGGCTATAATAAGAAGGTGTAAACTACATATCTTTTCCGTTATGGGTCTTGTCGGATTGCTCGCAACAGTCGCTCTCATGGCAGTCGCGTCCTGGTATATGCTTGCTGGGCCGTCTTCGCCGAGCGTCGTGGTGGATACTACGGATACGGTACCCGCGGTCGTAGAGGGTTCGGCTGTTCCGGCGGATACGAATAGTGTCGCGGGAGCGCAGGCGCTCATCGGCCAGGCGACTGGGCTCAAGGCAGCACTTGAAAAGAAGACCGCTGATGAAGTGGCTATGACTGAAGACAGTCAACAAACAACAAATAACAGTCAACAGGGAGCAACTAACAGTCAGCAGTTAACAGCCAACAGTCAACAGGGAGTAAAAGATTCAAAGGCTAACGAAGCTCTCTCAATCATCGACAAGAAGGTTTCGTTTGGTTTTTCGGTATCGTCCGGACGGAAGATTGATACAGTCGTGTTGCATTCGTCCTATGACGCGCTCGGGTCTGAGCCGTATTCTGTATCGGGCACCATCAAGGAGTACGGGGAATACGGCGTCGCGCCGCATTATCTGATTGATCGGAAGGGGAATATCTATCGTCTCGTGGATGACAAGAATATCGCCTATCATGCCGGCGAGAGCCAGATGAAGGATGGCCGGACAGGAGTGAATGGCTTTTCAATCGGTATCGAGCTTTTGAATAAGGAAGATGATCAGTATACGGATGCCCAATATGCGGCTGTGAATAGTCTGATCGCGTACCTCAAGGACTTGTATCCGATCAAGTCTGTCGTTGGCCATGACGATATCGCTCCTGGCCGTAAGACTGACCCTTGGAACTTCGAGTGGAAGAGAGTGAAATGAATTGAAGAAATTCAAAATTTAAAATCACAAGCTCCAAATAAATTCAAAAACTATAATTTTAAAAATAAGATGCCCTTAAGATACTCTGAGTTTTGATATTGCAATTTATTTGATATTTGTAATTTTGAATTTGGTGCTTTTATGACGTATGTATTCAGACTGAAAATAGAGAAAGACAAATCATCGCTTGCATTGGTTAAGGATGGAGCAGTGCGGGCGGCACGTGAGTGGTCTGAGACCCGCGATATGGGACAGCGGCTGTTCCAGGCGATCGATGAGCTACTCTCTGAACAGGGGATCAAGCCGGAAGATGTGGCTGATTTTGAGATTGATTCGGATATGCCGGACGGGTATATGTCGATGCGTATTGCAGAAACAGTCAAAAAGACGTATACTTTCGGTGTAGCTTCTCTCCGCTCCGATGGAGCGGTTGGCGGCTGAGTACCGGGATGAAGAACCAAAAGCAATAGATTTTTTTCATACGAAAGGCTCCAAAAGGCCATTTTTTGGTTTCTATTTGACAGGGAAAACAAAGCTTGTTATAGTGAACGGTATTGTTTCGGAAAAGTAGTCGACTTTCGTCTCGAATCGCCTCTTGGGTGCAAGGTCTGTGGCGAGACCGAGTTGGAATCGTTGCTTGGAGCAGCTAACATTTCCAACAGAATGGAGCGCGCAACCGCCCCGTCCATAATCAAATAGTTTATCCGATAAACTCATTTGCCCTACTTGTTTCGTCCCTATCACGAGACAAGGAGTGCGCGTGAGCGTCTTTTTATGTCCAAAGCGGAGAAAGCGCTGCGGGTCAAGGATGCCTTTAGCAAGGAGTCCTCGCTCGCTAAGCGTCGGTTTTTCAATAATAGGATCACGGTATCCCTGCCGGACCTGATCGAGGTTCAGAAGGATTCGTACCAGTGGTTCTGGGACAAGGGGCTCAAAGAGCTCTTCGATGAGATCAATCCGATTGGTGATTTCACCGGTAAGGATCTCGAGGTGTCGGTGAGCGACTACTATCTCGACGAGGCGAAATACGTCGCCTCAGTCTGCAAGGACAAGAACATTTCGTACGAGGCTCCACTCCGCGCCAAGGCGACTTTGCTCATGAAGTCGACCGGCGAAGTGAAGGAACAGGAGATCTATCTCGGCGATTTCCCGATCATGACCGAGCGCGGCACCTTCATCATCAATGGTGTCGAGCGCGTCGTCGTCTCCCAGCTCATCCGCTCCCCGGGTGTCTTCTTTACCATGGATTATCAGAAGGGCAAGAAGCTCTTCGGCGGCAAGATCATCCCGAACCGCGGCGCTTGGCTTGAGATCGAGACTGATCTCGATGGCGTACTGTCGGTCAAGATCGACCGCAAGCGCAAGCTGCCGGTAACCGCACTTTTCAAGGCGTTCGGCTTTGATGAGAAGCGGATCCGCAAGGAATTCGCTGACATCGATACAGGGGATGTCAAATTCATCGAGACCACGCTACTCAAGGATCCGTCGCATGATCGCGGTGAAGCCTATCGTGAAGTCTACAAGCGTCTCCGTCCGGGCGACCTCGCTACCGAGGAGAACGCCAAGCAGATGATCGATGCCATGTTCTTCAATTTCGAGCGCTACGATTTCGGAGCGGTTGGACGCTATCGTCTGAACCAGCGGCTCTCTGTTGAGCGTGAGGACAAGGAAGAGAACCGCATTCTGAATACCGATGACCTCGTGCTAATCGTGAGGGAAGTCATCCGCCTTAACAATGATCCGGAGGCTAAGGCTGACGATATCGACCACCTCGGCAACCGCCGCGTGCGCGCCGTAGGCGAGCTCATTCAGAACAAGCTCCGCGTCGGTATGTACCGCATGGTGCGCAATATCAAGGACCGTATGTCGACCTGTGATCCGGAGACTGTCGTCCCGGGCCAGCTCATCAACCCGCGTCCGGTCGCTGCTTCCGTCAAGGAATTCTTCTCGAGCTCCCAGTTGTCTCAGTTCATGGACCAGGTTAACCCGCTCGCTGAGCTCGAACACAAGCGTCGTCTCTCTGCGATGGGTCCTGGCGGCTTGACTCGTGAACGCGCTGGCTTCGAAGTCCGCGACGTGCATCATAGCCACTACGGCCGCATCTGTCCGATCGAGACGCCGGAAGGTCCGAACATCGGTCTCGTCGGTCACCTCGCGACCTATGCCCGTGTGAACGAATACGGTTTCCTCGAGACACCGTACCTCATTGTGAAGAAGGAAGTCGCTGCGAAGCAGGCGGATCTCGTTGGCCGCATCCTCGCTGAGGATATCGATGGCATCAAGGAAGGGGAGATCCTTTCTGAAGAGGCCGCGAAGAAGGTGGCGGACAAGAAGAAGGGCGAGACTGTGAAGGTCCGTCCGTTCGTCGCGCTTGAGATCGAATACCTTAATGCTATCGTCGAGGACAAGAAGATCATCGCTCATGCCGGTATCAAGCTCGATGAGCATCGCAATATCCTCGAGAGCATGATTGAGGCCCGCGTGAAGGGTCATCCGGAAAGCGCTGAAGTTGATAGTCTCGACTACGTCGATGTTTCCGTGAAGCAGTGTATCTCCATCGCGACTGCCCTCATCCCGTTTATCGAGCATGACGACGCCAACCGCGCCCTCATGGGTTCGAACATGCAGCGCCAGGCCGTGTCGTGCGTTGTACCGCAGGCCCCGATCGTCGGTACTGGTATCGAGGACAAGGCGGCTCGTGATTCCGGCCAGGTCGTGATTTCGGAGCTTGCTGGCGAAGTCGTGACAGTCGATGCGAGGCGCATCGTCGTCCGCTCCAAGGCTCCGGCTGGTGCCAAGAAGGAATACATCGATACTGAATATCTGCTCCAGAGCTTCGAGAAGTCCAACGCCTTCACTTCCATGAACCAGGTGCCGCGTGTTACGAAGGGCCAGGTCGTTGAGAAGGGGGAAATGCTCGCTGACGGCGCCTCGACCGACCATGGTGAGCTCGCGCTCGGACAGAATATGGTCGTCGCGTTCGTGCCGTGGGATGGCTACAACTATGAGGACGCCATCATCGTCTCTGAGCGTGTGGTGCAGCAGGACCGTTGGAGCTCGATTCATATCGAGGATTTCTCCATTGATGTCCGTGATACCAAGCTTGGGCCGGAGGTCGTCACCCGCGATATCCCGAATATCGGTGAGGATCGCTTGAAGAATCTCGACGAGGGCGGCATTATCCGCATCGGTGCTGAGGTTTCGTCTGGCGACATCCTGGTCGGTAAGATCACTCCGAAGGGCGAAGGCGATCTGACGGCTGAGGAGCGCTTGCTCCGCGTCATCTTCGGTGAGAAGAGCCGCGACGTGAAGGACTCTTCCCTCTATCTCCCGCATGGTGAGCGTGGCAAGGTCGTCGATGTGAAGATCTTCTCCCGCGAGCGCGGTGACAAGCTTCCGATGGGCGTCTTCCAGCAGATCCAGGTCTCCGTGGCGCAGCTTCGCAAGATCTCGGTCGGTGACAAGCTCGCCGGACGTCACGGTAACAAGGGTGTCATCTCGCACATCTGCCCGGTGGAAGATATGCCGTACCTGCCTGATGGCACGCCGGTTGATATCGTTCTGAACCCGCTCGGTATCGCTTCCCGTATGAACATCGGTCAGATCCTCGAGACTCATCTCGGTTGGGCGGCTATGAAGCTCGGCTATACGGTCGCGAGCTCATCGCTCGACGGTGTCTCTGAAAAGGATATCAAGGCTGAGCTCAAGAAGGCTGGGCTGCCGGAGAACGGCAAGATCCGCCTCGTGAACGGCAAGACTGGCGAGAAGTACGATAACGATTCTACGGTCGGTGTCATGTATATCATGAAACTGAACCACCTGATCGAAGACAAGCTCCACATGCGAAGCATCGGGCCGTATTCGCTCATCACTCAGCAGCCGCTCGGCGGCAAGGCGCAGTTCGGCGGCCAGCGCTTCGGCGAAATGGAAGTGTGGGCGCTCGAAGGTTATGGTGCCGCGTATACGCTCCAGGAAATGCTCACTATCAAGTCCGATGATGTCCTTGGACGCTCCAAGGCCTATGAGTCGATCATCAAGGGCGAGCCTATCAAGAGTCCGAACCTGCCGGCGTCGTTCCATGTCCTCGTGAACGAGCTCAAGGGTCTCTGCCTCAATGTCGAATTGAAAGGGGCACGGACGGAATCCGATGATCAGTCCGAAGGGGCCGATCTCGAGACTGTCTAACTCCTCACTCACATAATGTCCAATCCTATGGAAAACATCACCAAAGTGAGCGACTTCGACAGCGTGAAGCTCACCCTCGCCTCACCGGACCAGATCCTCGAGTGGTCCCATGGCGAGATCACCAAGCCGGAGACCATCAACTACCGCACACAGCGCTACGAGCTCGATGGTCTCTTCTGCGAGAAGATCTTCGGTCCGTCGAAGGACTGGGAATGCTATTGCGGCAAGTACAAGCGCATCCGCTACAAGGGTATCGTGTGCGATAAGTGCGGCGTCGAAGTGACGCGCTCCATTGTTCGCCGCGAGCGCATGGGCCACATCAAGCTGGCGACCCCGGTGTCGCACATCTGGTTTCTCCGTGGCGTGCCGTCGAAGATCGGCTTGGTCCTCGGTATCTCGCCGCAGGATCTCGAGCGCGTCATCTATTTCTCCTCCTATATCATCATGGAGGTGAATGAGAGCCTGAAGAACCAGTCGCTCGAAGCCCTTGAGAAGGAATACAAGACCAAGCAGAAGGAAGTGAAGGCTGGCGAGAAGAACGAGAAGGCCCTCGAGGCCTTGCTCGAAGAGCTCAAGGACCAGTACCGCTCGACCAAGGAGGACATCAAGAATGTCCGTTCATATCGCATTCTCTCGGAAGTGGAGTACTTCAATCTCTCCAGTCGCTTCGGCCAGGTCTTCACCGCCGGCATCGGCGCTGAGGCCATCCGCAAGATCCTCGAGAAGATCAACATTCCTGATCAGATCGTGAAGCTCCGCGAGGAGCTCGAGAGCGGCGAGTCCACTGACCAGAAGAAGCTCCTGCAGCGCCTCAAGGTGTACCAGGGCTTCCAGAAGGCCGAGCTCCGTCTCGAATGGATGCTCCCGACCGCTATCCCGGTCATTCCGCCGGATCTTCGTCCGATGGTCGCGCTCGATGGCGGACGTTTCGCGACGTCCGATCTCAATGATCTCTATCGCCGTATCATCAATCGCAACAACCGTCTGAAGAAGCTCATCGCTATCGGTGCGCCGGAAGTTATTACGCGCAATGAGAAGCGCATGCTGCAGGAAGCTGTAGACGCACTCTTCGACAACAGCGCCCGCCGTGGCCAGGCTTCGACCGCCGCGTCGACCGGTCAGCGCCGTGCACTGCGCTCCCTCGCCGATGCCCTGAAGGGTAAGCAGGGACGCTTCCGCCAGAACCTCCTTGGTAAACGCGTAGACTATTCCGGACGTTCCGTCATCGTCGTCGGTCCGAAGCTCAAGCTCCACCAGTGCGGTCTGCCGAAGAAGATGGCGCTCGAGCTCTTCAAGCCGTTCATCATCAACAAGTTGATCGAGAAGGAATTCGCCCATAACGTCCGCACTGCCGGCCGTATGGTCGATGCCGAGACCGAAGAGGCGTATGAGATTCTCGATGAGATCATCGAGCACCACTACGTGCTCCTGAACCGCGCTCCGACGCTCCATCGCTTGTCGATCCAGGCGTTCCAGCCGGTGCTCATCGAAGGCAAGGCAATCCGTCTCCATCCGATGGTGTGCGAAGCGTTCAACGCTGACTTCGACGGTGACCAGATGGCTGTGCACGTGCCGCTGACCGATCAGGCCCGCCACGAGAGCGCGACCATCATGCTGTCATCCAAGAACCTCTTGAAGCCGGCATCCGGCGAACCGATCGTGTCGGCCCGTCTCGATATGGTGCTCGGTGCGTACTACCTGACCCACATCAAGCCGTCTGGCAAGGGTATGGGCAAGGTGTTCGGTACCATGGATGAGGCGATCCTCGCTTATCAGAATGGTATTGTCGATGTGAACGTCGCAATCAAGCTCTCCTTCCGTGGAGAGATCATCGAGACGTCCGTCGGTCGTATCTTCCTCAACGACATCCTGCCGGAAGAGATCCGCTTCGTGAACGAAGAGATGATCAAGAAGAATCTCAAGGGCATCATGTCGCGCATCTTGGAGACGCTGGGGCAGGACGAGGCGGCGAAGTTCGCCGATCGTCTCAAAGATCTCTCATTCCATTTCGTCTCTAAGTCCGGTATCAGCTGGGGTATGGACGATCTTATCGTCCCGCCAGTCAAGAAGGAGCTTGTCGCCGCGGCTGAAATCCGTGTCACCGAAGTGAGAGGACAGTACGAGATGGGTCTTCTGACCAACGAAGAGCGCAAGAACCGCGTCATCGAGATCTGGAACGAGACCAAGAACAAGATCACCGATGCGGTGCGTGAGACGATCGACAAGGAAGGACCGGTGTATGCCATGATCTATTCGAAGGCTCGCGGTTCCGAATCTGTCGTCGTTCAGATGACCGGTATGAAGGGTCTTATGGCCGGTCCGACCGGCGAGACCATCGAGCTGCCGGTTAAGAGCTCGTTCAAGGAAGGCTTCAACGTTCTCGAGTACTTTATCTCGACTCACGGTGCTCGTAAGGGTATGGCTGATACCGCACTCCGTACGGCGACTGCCGGGTACCTTACCCGTCGTCTCGTCGATGTGTCTCAGGACATCATCGTCCGTGAGGAGGACTGCGGCGATACCGAAGGTACCTACCTCTATCGCGAGGATTCCGATGGAATCGGAACGAGCTTCGCTAGCCGTGTCGAAGGCCGTGTGGCTGCTGAGGCTGTGAAGGATCCGGAGACCAAGGAAGTAATCGCGAAGAAGGGTGAGCTTATCACCAGGGCGGAAGCCAAGGCGATCGAAGCAGCCGCTATCCCGAGCGTGAAGATCCGTTCCCTCGTTTCCTGCAAGTCCCGCCGCGGCGTCTGCCGCAAGTGCTATGGCATCGACCTGGGCCGCAGCGCCTTGGTGGAGCTCGGAGCATCCGTCGGTGTCGTCGCCGCTCAGGCGATCGGCGAGCCGGGTACTCAGCTCACCATGCGTACGTTCCATATCGGTGGTGTGGCCGGTTCTGACATCACCCAGGGTCTCCCGCGTGTTGAGGAGATCTTCGAAGCCCGTACGCCGAAGGCTGAGGGTATCGTCTGTGAGGCTGATGGTCAGGTGACGGCGATTGCCAAGGATGGCACGAAGGTCGTGAAGGTCACGGTACAGGGTAATGACAAGAAGGAATACGAGTACCAGGTGCCTGCAAATATCGCGCTCAAGGTAAAGGAAGGCGATCTGGTCGGTACCGGTACAGTGCTCTCCGAAGGCCACCTCGACCTCCGCAAGCTCTATGAGATCATGGGCCAGGAGGCGGTGCATCGCTACATCATCCGCGAGATCCAGGAGATCTATGCGAGCCAGGGCGAAGGCATCAACGACAAGCACATCGAAGTGATCATCCGCCAGATGATGTCGCGCATCCGCGTGGCTGATCCGGGCGATACGATCCTTCTTCCGGGTGATGTCGTCGAGCGCGACCAGTTCGAGGAAGCGAACGAGGAGATGCGCACGAAGGGGACGCGCGAATCGACGGGTGAAGCGATGGTGCTCGGCATCACGAAGGTCGCCCTTTCGACCGAATCGTTCCTCTCCGCCGCATCCTTCATGGAGACGGCCCGCGTGCTCATCAACGCGGCTGTGGCCGGCAAGGAAGACCGCCTGCGTGGTCTCAAGGAGAACGTCATCATCGGACGTCTCATCCCGGCTGGTACTGGCTATCGTGGTCTCGAGACCAAAGCCAAGACAGAGGAAAAGGCGTAAGAGCCCGCACCTCTCTTTTCTTCGCAAAACGCCCCTTCTGGGGCGTTTTCGCTTTTTGAGCGGAAGGGCGGTTCCGTGATATACTGCGGAAACAAGGTGATAACCTATGTCTTTTTCGTATATATGGGACGGAAAAAAAAGGTAGAAGAACCAGCGGAAGAAGAGTCTATCATCGAGGAGATCCTTCATAGCGATGCGAAGCGAAGCATCGCGGCGGTGTTTCTGTTCGCGTTCGCGCTCCTGTTTCTGCTCGCGTATTTCGATGCAGCCGGCATGTTCGGCGGCTGGCTCGATACCGGCCTCGGTATGGCGCTCGGCTATGGCAAGTGGCTGTTTCCGATTCTTCTCTTCGCGGCTGGCATCATGTTTCTCCGCCACCGGGAGACGACGCTGGCGGACAAGATCCGCTTCGCTGGGCTGGTCCTCGGCTTCTTCTCGATCCTCGGGCTGCTCCATCTCTATAGCGGTGATGGGACGGATGAGCTCATGAAGGTGGCACGCGCTGGCCACGGTGGGGGATTCATCGGCTTCGGCTTTGCGTATGTCCTCGGTACGTTCACTGGTACAGTCGCGGGGACTATCATCCTTTTGGCACTCTTCGCTTCAGGCATCATCGCTGCGTTCAATGTCTCGCTTGTGAGGGCCGCAGAGCGTCTGCGTGAGAAATTCCGGCGTGCACCTGCACCGGAGGAAGCAGCTATTCCGGAAGGAGAGGCAGCAGAGGAAGCGCCGGCAGAGACACCTACTATCGAAGAGGTCTTCCAGGATGTGCCGATCGTATCAGCCAATGCGCTCGAGGCGAACAATATCCGCAATTTGCAGTTCAATGATGACACCGCTCCGAAGGAGATCGAGGAGACCGGTGATGATGATGCATCCGAAGATGATGAACCGGAAGAGCAGCCAGTGAAGCGCCGCAGGCGCCGGAGCGGCTACCGCTGGGAGCTGCCGTCGATCGATCTGCTTGAATCGACGACTGGCCAGGCGGTTGGCGGCGATACGGAGCGCAACAAACATATTATCCAGAGCACGCTCAAGTATTTCGGTATCGAGGTGGATCCAGGAGAGGTGCGCGTTGGTCCGACCGTGACGCAGTATACGTTCCGGCCGGCTTTCGGCGTGAAGCTTTCCCGCATCACAGCGCTTTCCGATGACTTGGCGCTCGCACTTGCAGCCCAGTCTATCCGTATCGAGGCGCCGATCCCGGGCCAGTCGCTCATCGGCATTGAGATACCGAACAAATCCGTCGCGACGGTGCGGCTCAAAGAGATTCTCGGAAGCCGGGAGTTTAAAGAACGCAAGTCGCAGCTTCTGACGCTCGTGCTCGGCCAGGATGTGGCCGGCAAGCATGTCTTCGGCGATCTGCGCAAGATGCCGCACGTCCTCATCGCCGGCCGTACCGGCTCCGGCAAGAGCGTGTGCATCAATACACTTATCCTCTCGCTCCTGTATCAGTCGTCGCCTGAGGACCTCAAGCTCATTCTAGTCGACCCAAAGCGTGTCGAGCTTTCCGCTTACAAAGGTATCCCACACCTGAAGACCGACGTCATCGTCGATAACAAGAAGGTGGTGAATGTGCTCCGTTGGGCCGTGGGCGAGATGGAACGCCGGTACAAGTTGCTCGAAGCCGTGCATGCGCGCGATCTCCTGACGTATCGTGAAAAGTGCGCTCAGGGCGAGATGCGGACGCTCGTGGACGCTGAGACTGGTAAGGTGACCGAAGAGAATCTCGAGCCGCTCCCGTACATCGTGATCATCATCGACGAGATGGCGGACCTCATGGTGGCGCATGGCAAGGAAGTGGAAGCGCTTATCATTCGTCTCGCGCAGATGTCCCGCGCTATCGGTGTCCACCTCGTCTTGGCGACGCAGCGTCCGAGCGTTGAGGTCATCACCGGTCTCATCAAGGCCAACATTCCGACCCGCGTAGCCTTCCAGGTGACGACGCAGATCGATTCGCGCACCATCCTCGATACGGGCGGCGCGGAGAAGCTCCTTGGGAACGGCGATATGCTGTATTCTTCCTCCGATGGCGGCGATATCAAACGTCTTCAGGGTGTGTTTGTCTCTGACGATGAGGTGAAGCGCGTGACAGCATTCCTCCGCAAGCAGAAGGAAGAGGCCGGCGAGGACGAGATCGGCGAAGATTTCGGCGGTGAGGGCGAGCAGACGAGCATCACCGAAGCTATAGACTCGCTTGATGAGGGTGCAGGCAAGGACGATCTCTACGAGAAGGCGAAACTCCTGGTTGTCTCTACCGGGCGTGCTTCGACGACGTATCTCCAGACAGCCCTCGGCGTGGGCTATCCGCGCGGCGCGCGTCTCATGCATCTCCTTGAGGAGAACGGCGTGGTCGGCATGATTGATGGCAAGAAGCGCGTGCTTATGAGCGCGGCAGCAGTGCCAGCCGAAGATGATGAAGACGTGAAGAAATATGGCGATGACCATCTCGCTGAGCAGCAGGATCGGGATAAGTGGCAGATGTAAGAGTGCGGTTGAATCCACCCGTATCCTACTGATCCTTTGTTCTGTTGTTTGAAATTATCCGGATGCTGACCTAAAGAAAAGAGCCTCCTGTTTCGGAGGCTTTTCTGTATTCTCGGATTTTTTATGTGGATTATGCTGACTCTGCACAATATACAGCGGTCGTGGTATATTATGCATAGGTGAATAGTGATACAAAAAATATGAAAAGAAAGAAAATTACAGAGAGTAAAAAGGAGGATGCGGAGAAGAAGCGGGAGCGTCGTGCAGATATCCAGCGCGTACTTCTCGGGGTCGTGGGTGCAGCGGGACTGCTCAGCCTCGTATTACTGGCGCCCAATGCTGTCCAGGTGCTCAAGCTATTCAAGAGGAGGAATCCGCGGTATCGTTCTCCTCGCTATATCAACGGTGTGGCCGGAAAGCTGCAAAAGAAAGGTTGGCTTCGGGTTGAGAGGCGTGGTGGCAAATCGTTTTTGCGGCTGACGGAAAAGGGTGAATGGGAGCTTCTGAAATACAAGTTGCAGGAAAAGACGCTTCAGAAGAAAAAATGGGACGGAAAGTGGCGATTGGTTATCTTTGACATCAAAGAATCGAAACGGCTGCTTCGTGATCGGATCCGAACGGATATCGTCACGTTCGGATTCGTGCGTTTGCAGGATAGTGTATGGGTCTATCCGCATGATTGTGAAGATCTCATCGTGCTATTGAAGGCTCACTGTAAGATCGGCAAAGAAGTTTTGTATGTGATATCCGAGAAGATTGAGAATGACGGTTGGCTTAAGAAAAAGTTCAGTCTTGTTTCAGAATAATAGAATGCTCAGCACTCAACGGTCGTTGTAGAGTATGCAGCTGTTATGGCGACCAGGATAGAAAGTTAGTGAAAAAGTATGGTGGTGTGGTTGCTCTGCATAATACTTAGCGGTCGTGGTATGTTATGCAGTGGTGTGGAGAATGGGAGAGTGGAAAAGAAACGGGAGGGAGAGAGGAAAATGGGAATTGTAGAGGGGCACGGTTTTTGACAAAAGCATCGGGGGGGGGTGATAATGGGGGTATAATCCGTAGATTATCGAGATATGCCAGGATTTGAAGTCAGACAGAAGAATGATCCGAAAGCGGAACAGCGAGTAGATACGAGCTTTATCGATCTAGTTGAGGGGAGATTGGATAAGTCATCGGAACAGCCGTCTGATATGAAGGAAGCGGCACGGCAGGCAGAAGCTGCGCGTGCGGAAGTCGCCGAGCAGGCGGCAGCCCAAGAGTCGGCGGATGCGGCCGCGGCACAGGAGATACTCGCACGAATTAAGAGTACGCCGGATATGCGGTTGGATGTGGTTCCAGAAGATGGTCGCGTAGCTGATGGTGAAAAGGCTCTTGCTGAAGCATCTTTGATTAACCAGTATGTAGATAGGAGAAGCGCTGATGGTAAGCCGCTTGATGCTGAGGCATTGAGGAATCTAGGCCAGATGCAATCGGAAGAAGTCGATAAGAGAATCGCAGGCTTGAACACGGAAGCGGGAAAGAAATATCTGTCTGGTGAGTTATCGCCGGCTGTCGAGGTAACAGAACAGGTGGTCGAAGTCAAGACTGAGTCATTGCAGGAGTTGCCACAGGACCCTGAAAGTATACAGGCTGGCGAGGAAGCGCTTGAATATGTCTCTGTAATCCCGGAGTCATGGAAAGGGGAAAATACGCGCAATCTTTCCATATCTGATAGGCGCGGGTTTGAAGCCGCCCTGGAGACGAAGAAATTTTCAAACAAGAATGTCCGGAGAAAGATTGCTTTGGCATCGGCTTCCGGCGCTTTAGCGTCTTTCGGCGGTGGCGCAGCGACTATGATTTTTCAAGGATCGGGTGCAGCGGCAGTAGCTGGTAATCTTACGCTCGGTGGTGCAATGATGCTCGGTGGAGCTGGCGGATTCCTCATTTTGGGGGCTGCTGGGTATGGTGCCAAGAAGCTTTGGGATAGGTATAAGGAACGGAAGGCGCGGAAGAATTTCGAAAAAGCTTCTGGACGCGCGTAGAATAAGCTGGAGCGTTCGCATAGAGAGAGCATTACGAAAGTGATGTTCTTTTGCTTTTCTAAAAGGCTTTTCTGGTAGCGGAATATATGGTACAGTGAAGGCAAATGTAACAGCTGTTTAGCTTGTAGTTGCATTGGCTTCGTTAGCTTTTTTACTCAAGAAAGCGGTGCGAACGGCTGGCTAATGAAGCTGACGAAGCTAGAGAAGCTAATGAAGCTGATAACTATGGTTGATTCCGGTTTTACCAGGAAAAAAGTTGAGTCGCTGACACTCGGGGAGAAGCTTCGGAAGCTCCGGAATGATTCTCGGACGAGTCTTCAGGAAGTCTCCAAGGCGACGCGCATCCAGGCGAAATATCTCGAGTCTCTCGAGAACGGCGAGTACGGCAAATTGCCGGCGGATGTCTATGTGCGCGGATTCCTTAGGAGCTATGCCCGCTATCTCAATATTGATGAGCAGGTCTTCATCCGGCTCTATGAGCGTGAGCGCAATATCCAAGCCAATCTCGGCCGCGATACAGGATCCGTTCATGCGAAGCGGGAAGTTTCCATCTCCTCGATTGTCATTACGCCGCGCGCCGTTGCCATAGTACTGATCGCCTGTATGGTTGGCGGAGCTTTTTTCTATCTGTACCGAGAGTTCCGGAGCTTCACTTCAGCGCCATACCTCATCATTACTGAACCTGCGCAGAGTAGCACGGTCGCTTCCGGCGAAGTGGTGGTGCGCGGCAAGACCGATCGTGGCGCGCGGCTCTCCATCAACGGACAGTCGGTTTTCGTAGGCGATGACGGTAGTTTTTCCGAGGCGCTCCTCTTACAGCCTGGGCTCAATATGGTCTCTGTGGTGTCGGTCAATCGTTTCGACAAGGAACGGACCGAGACGATCGCGATCGAAGCCGAGTATATTCCGGTTCCGGCGGACCAGTCATCTGAAGGGGCAGTTGTTTCTGGAGAGACATTTTTCATCGAGATTTCTGTCGAAGGGGAGGCGGCGAATGTGTCGGTCCTGGCTGATGGCGTGGCGGTTTTTTCCGGCCAGGTCCGGACGGGCGAGATGAAGCGCATCGAGGGGAAGGAGAGAATTGAAGTGACGTCCGATCATGGAGAGCGCACGTTTGTCACTGATGCTACTGGCAAGCGGCAGGTCTTGTCGGAAACTGCCGGATTGGCTAAGGATAAAGCTTTTTTCCCGACAGAGAAAAAAGAAGAATAGGCTTTTGTGCTTGAGGTATAGACAGGATTTCAGCATGTATGTTACTATGTAAGTGAAGTAAACAAGAGAGTTTATAAAGTTTTTCAAGTTCCTAAAGTTTATAAAGTCCTCACACTCTCTACAAACTTGATAGACTTTATAACTTTATAAACTTATAAATAAAATACTATGGCCAAGGAAACAAAGCCGGCGGCAGGGGAGAAGAACAAGATCGATAGCGTGCTCGATGCTATCCAAGAGAAGTACGGCGAGGGGATGATGATGAAGCTCGGCGATGTCCGCAAGGTGGACGTGGAGGTGATCCCGTCCGGCTCGATCTCGCTCGATATCGCGCTCGGGATCGGCGGCGTGCCACGTGGTCGCGTCATCGAAGTGTACGGTCCGGAGTCATCCGGCAAGACGACGCTTTCGCTCCATATCGTAGCCAATGCTCAGCGAGCAGGCGGCGTAGCGGCGTTTGTGGATGCCGAGCACGCGCTTGATCCGGAGTACGCCAAGCGTATTGGTGTGAATATCAATGATCTGCTCATCTCGCAGCCGGACAACGGCGAGCAGGCGCTCGATATCGTCGAGACGCTCGTACGTTCCAATATGGTGGATGTGATCGTCGTCGACTCGGTGGCGGCACTTGTACCGAAGGCGGAAATCGAGGGTGAGATGGGGGACCAGCATGTCGGCCGCCAGGCGCGGCTCATGTCGCAGGCGCTCAGGAAGCTCACGGCGATCATCGCCCGTTCCAACTCGACGGTCATCTTCATCAATCAGATCCGTATGAAGATCGGCGTCATGTTTGGCAACCCGGAGACGACGACCGGCGGCAACGCACTCAAGTTCTATTCGTCCGTTCGTCTCGAGGTGCGCCGCAGTGCGCAGATTAAGCGCGGCGAGGAAATTGTCGGCAACCGCACCAAAGTGAAGGTGGTCAAGAACAAGGTAGCAGCCCCGTTCCGCACCGCGGAATTTGATATCATGTATAACGAGGGTATCTCGCATGCGGGTGACACGCTCGATACAGGTGTCCAGTATGAAGTCGTCAAAAAATCAGGAAACTCGTTCGCATATGGCGAGGTGAAGCTCGGCGTGGGTCGCGAGAACGCCAAGAAGTTCCTCAAGGAGAACCCGAAGATCGAGAAGGAGATTGAGAAGGGGATCTTGAAGCAGGTGAAGGACGGCGTCGTGAAGGTGAAAGCCGAAGTCGCTGAATAATAGTTTTGAATTACGAAACCCCGTTCTTAGTTGTCATTCCCGCCCGCCTAGACGTCGAGGCTGGCGTAGGCGGGAATCCAGGTTCCCTCTGATAAGCTATACCTCTGGATCCCGGGTCAAGCCCGGGATGACAGAAAAAAGAGTTTCATAATTCAAAGTAATCAAGGGAATCAAGACGATTGTAAAAAAAGAGACGCCTCAGGCTTGCCGAGAGGCGTCTTTTTCGTGCCAGCTGATCGCTGTCAGCAAGCACAAACACTGCCGCGATGTTCTTCGCAGTGGTGCAGATGGTGGAGATCTGACGGGAGGAGGCCGAGTGCCTCATTGAGCGTCACGATGCGCCGTTCCGGGGTGAGGATGATGCGGGCATCGAGGTCGATTTCCTGTTTGGGAAACGTCGAACGCAGGTGCTTTGCAGCACCATCTAGCACCCGCTTGAGGGTTTTGATCTGGTAGGCAAGGTCATGTTCCGGACTTTCGCCGATTCGCTGCCATTGCTTCAACTTGTTGAATTGGCAGTCGGTATGCGGAAAGACGTGGATATGCGTTGCCCGGGCGATCATGACGAGTCCGTCGAGCTGTTCATAGAAGAATGCCCGGCAGCTGCCCATGGTCATGGCGTGGACCCCGCCGATAGGGCGGTCAGACTCGAGGACGGTATGGCCCTCGTCGAGAATTTTTTGTTCGAAGGCTTGAAGTATCGGGGTTAGCCGACTATCGTAGCAAGTGATGATGACGTGCCGTTCTCCCACGGTAAATCTCCTTGTTTGAGGAAGTTGTTAAATGACGCTATAGAAAACAAAAAAGTGATAATGCCACGGGATGTTCCCTACGGATGGGACCGAAAAGAAAATCAGGTAACACTACCAACCGACTTATGATACTGAAGAGTGCTTTTTGTGTCAACCCCGCGCTATTCTAGCGTATGCTATAATGTCTTTGCTATGGGAAAACACATATCCAAAGTATCTTTTGTTGTCTGTTTCGGCGCCGCGATTGCGTTCGCTGGGTTTTTGTTCATGGGGAGTCGGCCGGCGTATGCCGTAGAGAGTGCGGATGAGATCGAAAACGATATCAGCAAGATCGAGAAGAAGTATGAAAAGGAGATGGCCGAACTCAAGGCGCTCCAGAAGGATCTCGGTCAGATCAATTCTTCGCTGACATCGACGCAACAGCTGATCCAGCGTACTCAGACGCTCCTCAATCAGACGGCTCAGACGATCAGTCAGAAGGAAGCGGAGATCGTCAATCTGGAGAACCAACTCCGGCTCGAGAAGAGCGTGCTCAAGGGGCTGATCCAAGAGCTGTACTTCGCCGAGACTGTACCGCTTGCGGAAGTGATGCTTGATCATGCCGAGCTCATCAGTCTCCTCCAGGGGAAGGATAATCTGCTTTCCACCCAAGAGAGGATGCAGGAGGTTATCCGGAGCATCAATGAGATGAGAGGGAAGGTCCTGGGCGAGAAGGCGTCTCTTGAGGATGTGAAGCAGGATCATGAAGAGTTGATCATCCTCAAGAACAAGCAGAAGCAGTCTCTAGCAGCGCAGAAAGTCGATGTGCAGGCGGATGTCAACGAGCAGGAAGCGACTGTTGCGGAACTCCAGGAGAAGCTCGCCGAATTGAAGAGTGATCTCTCTGTGCTCACCGGAAAGTCGTACAATGCGAAGGATATCAAGGAAGCGGTTGAATTTGCGAGCGGTAAGACCGGCGTTCCGAAAGGGGTTCTCTACGGATTTTTGAAGATGGAGACCAATCTCGGTGCCAATACTGGCCAGTGTACATACAAGGATGTCGAGAAGGTCGCCGTGGCGCGGTACAAGAAGTACGGGAGTAAATACAAGTCATCTATTGCGCTCCTCTACAAGCGTCAGGACATCTTCTATAGTCTTGTCGATGACCTCGGCTACAGCAAGGACAAGAAGGTCTCGTGTTCGCCGAGCGGCTATGTGGGTCAAGGCGGGGCAATGGGCGTATCGCAGTTCATGTCTGATGTATGGAGCGGGTATGCGTCGCAGATCCGGTCGTATACCGGACACAAGACGCCTGATCCATGGAATCTGACCGATGGCGTGATGGCGATGTCACTCAAGCTCAAGAAGGCGGGAGCGACATCTGATAGCGCGGCCGCTATCAAGAAGGCCTCGATCAATTATCTAGGGACCTACTACGCGAATTATTACAATGGCATCGTCTACTGGTCCAAGAATTACAAGAAGCTGTTCGAATAAGGAGGCAGCTAGAGTCGATTCTTGACCAGAAAGCGTGTTTTCCCTATACTGGGCCTAATTGTTCTTTGAGCAGGAAACGGTACCGAAGGCAGCGATGAGAGCGGGAATATCCTTTTCTCTTCACTGTCCTCGGCATCTATGAGGCAGTAAGCCGGTTGGGCCATCGGTCGTCGTGTCGCCATCAAGATGGACACGAACCGAAAGCTCCGCCACTTTTCATCGGTCACTACGGAGGAATCCAGACCATGAAGAAACATGCCATCCCCGCGCCCCGGGGTTCTCCTGCGATCGCCCCCGCCTCGTTCGTCGCCAACAGTCTGGCCGCCGACGGTTCCTAGTACGACACGCAAGGAACCAAGTCCCCTCCGTAACGGCACGGAGGGCAACCAATCTGCTCCCGGAACATCGGGACCCCCTGCCCTGTGGACTTCACGTTCACAGGGCACTTACTTTTTGCGGCGATATTTAGGGTCTTGCCAAAGTCAGGCTTATCTGGTAGACTCTTTAAACAACTGAGAAAGTCCGACATCCGTCCCGCTTGCGCCCTTGTGGCAGAGACCAGGAAGGATACGCTCCCGTAGCAGAGGATTTTCTTTGTTGACGGGGTTTTTGTACCATAATTCATAAATCGTAAATCATAATTCATCATATCTATGGTTGAATACGAGCTGTTTTATCTCGTCGGTGAGTCGAAGGACGCGGAGCTGCCGCGCATCCGGACCGCAGTCGAGGAGGTTGTTACATCGAACGGAGGCACGTTCCTTCCGCCGATGACTGAAGAGAAGCGCAAGATGGCGTACGAAGTGAAGAAGGAAGTGCGTGGCACATACATCGCCCGCCGCTTCACGTTGCCGGATGTCGATGAACGCGAGGCTGCTGGTACGGAGCTCGACGGGGAGGGGATGTACCCGATCGCTGCGATGAACCGCACGCTTCAGTTGTCGAAGGATGTGCTTCGTTCCATCATCGTCCGCGCGGACGATATGCCGGAACTCAAGGCTATCGAGCGCGTTGAGCGCCCGAAGACGGAGAATCGGAGCGGACGCTATGAGCGCCGTGGCGCAGTGCGTCCGATGCCGCAGGCCCCGATCGCCCCGAAGGAAGAGGCCAAGCCGGTCAGCCAGGAGCAGATCGATGCCCAGCTCAAGGAGAAGTTGGATATCTAGCCGGTCCTTTCAGAAGCTACACGCTAAAAGTTCAAATATATGAACGTCAACAAGGCAATCATCGTCGGCAGGCTGACTCGTGATCCGGAGATGCGTTCGACGCCTTCTGGTCAGTCGGTCACGACGCTTTCGCTCGCAACCAACAACTTCTGGACCGATAAGGGTGGTCAGAAGCAGGAGAAGACTGAGTTCCACAATATCGTCCTGTGGGGACGTCTCGCCGAAGTCGCATCGCAGTACCTGACCAAGGGCCAGGAGTGTTATGTAGAGGGCAGGCTCCAGACCCGCGAGTATACCGCGAAGGATGGTACGCAGAAGAAGACGACTGAGATTGTCGGTGAGGCGATGCAACTCGGCAGCCGTGCGCAAGGGGCGCAGAGCGGAAGCCAGGGTGGTAGCTATGCCCGTCCAGCCGCTGCCGCAGCCGCTCCGGCCGCTGCTACGAGGCCGCAGGCTCAGGCGCCGATCGAAGAGGAGATCCCAACCATCAATCTCGATGACGAGAAGGATGAGGTCAGGATCGAGGACGTCCCGTTTTAAAGAACTAATGAAGCTAATAAGCTAAGAAGCTAGTACTATGGATTCATCGATGAGCAAGAAGCTCGCCAAGCTCGACTATAAGGATGCGTATTTTCTTCGCAAGTTCCTGAACTCGCAGGGCAAGCTGTATCCGCCGAAGCGCTACGGTCTTTCGGCCAAGGAGCAGCGTGGATTGGCGAACGCCGTCAAGCGCGCCCGGTTCATGGCGCTTATCCCGTACGTAGTAAAGTAAGTCCATAAAGTCCATAAAGTTTTTAAAGTTATAAAGTTCGTGGTTTCGGTGGAGTAGCCGGCTTTGTGAACTTTACAAACTTTCAACTTTACAAACTTATATGTTGGGAATCACAGAAATCAAGACTGGCAAGAAGATCATCTTCAATAACGAGCCGTACATCGTGCTCGAGTATCAGCATTCGAAGATCGGCCGCGGTGGTGCGGTGATGCGGACCAAGATGAAGAACCTCCTTTCTGGCGCTATCATCGACTACGCCTATCAGGGCGCCGACAAGATCGAGGAAGCGGAGATATCGAAGTCCAAGGCACAGTATCTCTACCACGATGGTGATGAGTATCTGTTCATGGATACCGAGAGCTATGATCAGTTCTCTCTTTCCAAGGGCGTCCTGGGCGATTTTGCCAACTATCTCGTTGATGGGACGGAAGTCTCTGTGCTCAATTGGAATAGCCAGCCGATCAACGTCGAGATCCCGGTCAAAGTGACGCTCACAGTGATCGATGCGCCTCCGGGTATCCGCGGTGATTCGGTGTCGGCCGGCGACAAGGTTGTCACTATGGAAACCGGTCTTACCGTGACGACGCCGCTCTTCATAAAGACAGGAGACAAGCTCATCATCAATACCGAGAAAGGCACGTATGTCTCTCGCGCGTAGGCCAAGAAAACGGGCGGTTTATCCGCCTGTTTTTTTGTCTGAAAAATCCCTTGGAAAAGGCAGAATAGAGCCATCCGAGAGGGTTGCTCTTTTCCAGAAAAACAGCTAGAATAAGGAAGGAGAAATATATCGGCAGAAGGCTGTTTTTTTACTTTCCGCGTATGTCGTTTTCCGCCTATCTCTGGGGGATACGCCTCCTGACGCTTCTCGCGTCGGCTGCTTGGATCGGGATCATAGTATCCATTGATCCGGAGCGGGGAGGCTCGGTCGGTGCGGCGCTTTTCTTCGTCAGCTTCTTCGCGATGCTGCTCGGAGTCATGACGCTTTCCGTCATCTGGGCGTATCGTAAGGCGCTCGGCGATGCCGGGGCCGCCCAGTATTCCGGAGGAGCATTCCGTCAAGCGCTTTTGCTTGCGGTTTTCGTTTCCGGCGCGGCGTTTCTGCAGTATATGCGGCTCCTCACGTGGTGGGATGCAGCACTCCTTTTTTCGGCAGTGCTCGCTCTGGAATTCACCGCGAGACGGATGTTTCGGGCATGATGATAAGCACAAGAAAAATCGTATGGCTCCCCGCCTCGATTCCGAATCACGAAGAATCAGATAGTGGGGTATAAGACACGGAAACCCTGCCCGAATCGCTACGCGAAACGTTGCGGGCGGGGCCTTACGGCTCTGCACGAATCAATATCAGGTATAACCAAGAATCGAAGCGGGATGCTCATAATCGTAGCTACTCGCTTCACTCATAGACGATTATGGCAAACAAGAAAACCGATCAGGGAGGGTATAGTGCCAAATCCATCCAGGTGCTCGAAGGGCTCGACCCGGTGCGCAAGCGCCCGGGCATGTATATTGGCGGCACGTCGACGGAAGGGCTTCATCATCTTATCTGGGAAGTGGTCAACAACTCGATCGATGAGTCGATGGCTGGTCATTGTGATGAGATCATCATCCGCATGCTGCCGGACAACTGGATTGAGGTCGTCGATAACGGCCGCGGCATCCCGGTAGAGATCCATCCACAGACCAAAAAGTCGACGCTTGAGACTGTACTTACCATCCTTCATGCCGGCGGCAAGTTCGGTGGTGACGGCTACAAGATTTCCGGCGGTCTTCATGGCGTCGGTGTGTCTGTCGTAAACGCTTTGTCGGCCCATACGATCGCGACGGTAGGACGCGATGGCAAGATCTGGCGACAGGAGTTCAAGCAGGGCAAGTCCCAGGGAAACGTGAAGGCTATCGGCAAGTCCGATAAGACCGGGACGACGATCGCATTCCAGGCTGATCCGGAAATCTTTCCGGAGATCGCTTATTCCTGGTCCAAGATCCTTGAATACGTCCGCTATCAGGCATTCCTTACGAAGGGCGTGCGCATCCTCGTCGAGGATCGTCGCGAGGTGATGAGCGAAGAGGAAGCTTACAAGGCGAAGCGCCACGGCTTCTATTTCGATTCGGGTATCATCTCCTTCGTGAAGCACTTGAACCGCAAGAAGGAAGTAAAGAACCAGACCCCGGTCTATATCGAGAAAACCATCGATGATATCTATGTCGAGGTGTCGTTCCAGTTCACGGATGGCTTCAAGGAGCATTTGTTCTCGTTTGCCAACAACATCCTCAATCCGGGCGGTGGTACGCATGTGACCGGCTTCAAGATGGCACTGACCCGCGTGCTGAATGATTATGCCAAGAAGAACAACCTCATCAAGGAGAAGGAAGGGTCCTTCACGTCCGATGACTTGCAGGAAGGTCTGACAGCGGTCGTCTCGGTCAAGCTCGCCAATCCGCAGTTCGAAGGCCAGACCAAGGATAAGCTGAACAATGTCGAGGCACGCGGCGCCGTATCATCTGCGACGACTGCCGGCTTGAACGAATTCCTTGAGACGCACCCGACCGATGCGCGTGCGATGATCGACAAGTGCCTTCTCACGGTGCGTGCCCGTATCGCGGCTCGTGCTGCCAAGGACGCTGTGCTCCGCAAAGGCGCGCTCGAGGGCATGACGCTTCCGGGCAAGCTCGCTGATTGCACGACTCGCGATGTCGAGCGCTCAGAGGTCTACATCGTCGAGGGCGATTCTGCAGGTGGCTCGGCCAAGCAGGGGCGCAACCGTGAGTTCCAGGCGATATTGCCGCTCCGTGGTAAGCTGGTGAACGTCGAAAAGACTTCGCTCGATAAGGTTGTGAAGTCCGATACCCTGAAGCCAATCATTATCGCACTCGGCGTAGGCATTGGCGAGACGTTCGATATCGCGAAGCTCCGCTATGGCAAGGTCATCATCATGGCCGACGCCGACGTCGACGGTTCGCACATCCGTACGCTGCTTCTCACGTTCTTCTACCGCTACTACGAGGCGCTCGTGCGTGGTGGTCATATCTATATCGCCCAGCCGCCGCTCTATCGTCTCCAGAGGGGCAAGGATGTCCGCTATGCCTATACCGATGATGAGAAGCTCCGTATTCTCGAAGAGATGAAGCAGCTCGTCGCTGAGAAGTCTGCTGCCAAGAAGGCAAAGAAAGCCAAGGAAGAACCAGCGGAAGAGCCGGTAGCCGAAGTCTCGGCCGAGGGAAATGATGGATCAGAAACGATCGCCGGTGTAGTCATCCAGCGTTACAAAGGTCTCGGTGAGATGAACCCGGAGCAGCTCTGGGAAACGACCATGAACCCTGACAACCGCGTGATGCTCAAGGTGAATATCGAGGATGCCGAGGAGGCTGATGAGCTTTTCGATATCCTCATGGGTAACGAAGTCGAGCCGCGCCGCCGCTTCATCCAGACGCACGCCAAGATGGTGAAGAATCTGGATGTCTAGTTTGCAGAAGACGTATGAGATATGAGGCAAGAGGTAAGAAGGTGAAGTGAGAAGGAATTTTTGTTTCACTCATGCCTCATGCCTCGTTCCTCTTATCTCATCAGTGAGCCGGCTTGACGAAGCCTATTTTCCGTGATAATCTGCCGAAACTGGTTTCTATATATCTATCATCGCATAATCAGCATCTCGTAAACGAATATGTCAGAAGAACTTTCACTCAAGGCGGTAGTCCGCGAGAAGATGAGCGGCAAGGCGCTCGCCAAGGCCCGTAAGGATGGTCGTATCCCGGCTATTCTCTATGGCCACGGTGTCGAGCCGAAGATGCTTTGGATCGATGCTATCGCATTCTCGAAGATGTACGCCAAGGCCGGCGAGTCGAGCATTCTTTCGCTCGCGCTCGAGGGCGGCAAGCCGGTGAACGCGCTCATTCATGATGTCGAGACCGATGCACTCTCGCACCGCTTCGCGCATGCTGATTTCTTCCAGGTACGTATGGATGAGAAGCTCGAGACGCACGTGCCGTTCGAGTTCGTCGGCGAGGCGCCGGCTGTCCGTGAGAATGGTGGTATCCTCGTGAAGCCGCTCGAAGAGCTCCATATCAGCTGTCTCCCGAAGGATCTCCCGCACGCGATTTCCGTTGATATTTCCGCTCTCGCGACGTTTGATAGCCAGATCCAGGTGAAGGACATCAAGATGCCGCAGGGTGTCGAAGTGCTCGCTGATCCGAATGCGATGGTCGCGTTCGTCGAGGCGCCGCGCACTGATGCTCAGATGGCTGCACTTGATGAGAAGCCGGAAGGCGATGTCACCAAGGTGGAGGGCGTCGTGAAGGAAGAGGCTCCGGCTGCCGCTGATGAAAAGGCAGGCAAGCCAGAGAAGAAGGAAGAGAAGAAGTGACCCGCAGGGTCATCCTGATCCGCCAGCTGGCGGACGAAGGATCTCAACCAGAAGCACCTAGATTCCAAAAAGCCCTCTGCTCTCAGAGGGCTTTTTTGTACATTCCCTTACCCGTTATTTGGCTTAAAAAAATCTCGCCCAGCCGTTCAGTCGCTGTTTTCGGATCATCCGGCAAACTCGAAGGCTTCTCTGAAAGCGAAAGAAATCCCTGCCTACCGGCAGGCAGGCATCTCTCTTTACGGCCCCAGTCTTTCTTTCGATCAGAGAAGCCTTCTCAAACAATGCCGGATGACCGAGAAACACGTCTGCGGGGGCGGGATTTTTTGCACATCCATTCTAGGTTATTCTTTACTTAGAGGTTAAGCCTCTAAGTAAGGGAGAAGATGTTAAAAGAGGCTTTGTAGGGCATTTTTTATCGTATTTACCACACCGATGATGGACAGAATGGTGAAAAAGTGCTATAATTGATTGTTTTGAGCTGCCACTGTGGCATGACTTGAATCCGCCATCTTCCCGGGCGCAATGGGAATGTACCTTATCAGGAGAGAAACATGGCTGCTCAAAAAGTGGTCGTCGATGGGTCGACTGTCTCGGCTCGTCAGATGAAGGATTTCTGGCGTCAGGTCGACGACGGATCGATTACGGGCGAGATACTCCAAGCAGTTCTTGAACATCGTAACCCGTTCGAGAAAGTGATCAACAATGCGATGTTCACCGTCACCTCCGATGGTCGCACCGGCGAAGAGTTCATTCGTGATTTCAAGCGGAACGACTACCGCGTCGGTGACTATGCATCGGATGTGATGCGGAAGCCCGCCTTCGTCGCCACGAACGACAAGACGTACCGACTTGGCCTCATCAAGGGAGAAGAATTCTCCGATGCCGAGCGGTCGACGAAGAATATCTGTGCTGAAGCAGCTCGTCGAGGTTGGCTCACGCCACCGGCGGAAGTCGCGCCGCTCCTTCGGGAGACGGTCTCCGATGAAGAGATCAAGCATCTCGGTCTGTGGTGGCTCGTCGTTATGCACGAACCGATTATCGATTCCGATGGCGGTGCGCGCTTGCTCGGCCTCCACCGCCACGGTGGTGGCCAGTGGCTCGACACGCGCTACGGCAAGCCAGGCCGTCGGTGGGGTCGTGAGGATGGGTTCCTGTTCCTTCTCCCGCAAGATTAGATCTTGGCGCTTGTATTTTTACTCTAGCGCTTTGATCCTTTGCCCTTTGGGACTTTGTACATGTACGAAGTCCCTTTTCTTTTGCTATACTTCGGATGGTAGTAGGCGAATCTGTGAGCGGTTACGGCTGCTTGCGGCCGAATCCAGTATCCATACATCGAGTGTATCCGCGATTATGGTTTCGGATAGGGTGATGTATGTAGACACTTCATAAAAAATGAAGATACTTGGTGCGGTTTTCTGGGTGATTTCAATCACAAATCAGATTCAGCCCTGAGAGTTCGCTCCCGCCATTGGTGGGTGGCGAATCGAAGGGTGGTGGCAAAGATGGAAAGCCGTACGTTTCCGATGGCGATGCGAACTTGCTCAACCTCAACCGCAACGATGATGGCCAGTGGCTCGACACGAACTACGACAAGCCAGACAATCGGTGGAATCGTGAGAATGGGTTCCTGTTCCTTCTCCCGCAACTCTCTTCATTTCTCTCCCTTCCTTGCGCTGGGAGAGTTTTGTTTCGAGAGCTGCCCGTTCCAGCCGCCGAGCATCCGACCGATTTCGTCGATTTTCTCGGAGAGAGCGATGTATTTCTTGGTATCGACTGATTTCGTTTCCCACAGAACGAGGAGAAGGACCTTGAGTGTGTCGACTTTTCGTATCGCATGGCGGACATAGGGCATCTTTTCCTGCGGCGAGAGGAAAGCGGTTATGCCAGGCCAGCCGGCCTGACTAAGCCGTGGGAAACCAGGTCGATCGAGTACCTCGCAAACGAGGAAAAGATCAGCGACATCCAGTACTGGGATTTCGTGGCTACTGCCGACGACGGGAAGCAACTGTTCTACTTCATTGAAATGGATACATCTACGGGCTGGTTCCAGACGTTCTCTGGGACCAGGATCAATCCCGAGCAGGTGGACTTCCTGACGATGAAGGGGTGATGAACCATATCGCCCAACAAGCCGCAGCGCACTCTCGTGCTCTGCGGTTTTTTCTATCCTTTGTTCTATTGACAAAAAAACTGAAAAATGCTACAGTTTTTTGTTGCATTAAATGCAACAAGTTTGTTGTTAGGCTCAATCTTATGAGCCAGCCAGCCGTCGGCTTTGGCGGTAGAGTTACTTAAAAACGAGGGCAGTCATGGTTAAGATTCTGCTGGTTGTCTTTGAACTGATCGCTATAGGGGTAGGTTTCATTTTTGCTTATTCCCAAGTGATCCTTCCGATTGTTCGGAAAATGCCGCTGTTTCCGATGTTCCGTCGCCGGCCTGCAATTGAGCGGGAGCTCGATGCGGTCAATGAGCAATTGGAAGATAAGGCGCTTCAACGCGAATTGGAGACGAAGCGGAGGCGGCTTGGCAAGACGAGCGGTAACTGAAGTTCACTTAAACAAGGAGAGGTTCCATGAATAGCGATTTTCGTAGTGATAGCAGTGACCGTTTCTCTGGTCTCAAGGATTTGCTTCCTTCGGGGCGTAGAGTTGCACAGGTTTTCTTCGGGTTCATCTTTGTTGTCACGGTCTTGTTTTCCAAGGGGATGATCGAGACGAAGGAGGCAGACGATATTCTGGGTATCCAATCGATTTGGGATGGCAAGATTACCTGGTATACCGGGACCGAAACGTGGGCCTGGCAGAGCTGGGGGAACACGGTGGTGTTCAAGAAGCGTGCCATTTTCAACTTCGACACGCCTGACACATCGCCCGAGGGTATAAAAAAAGGCAGGTGTACTGATGGCATCGAAGTGCGCTTCAACGACGGTGGTCACGGCACTATCTGCGGCTCCGTTCAATTTGAAATGCCGCTGGATGATGAACACCTGACAGCCATCTTCACCAAGTACAAGAGTCAACCAGCCGTGCAGAGCGCACTGATCGAGACAGTGACCGGCAAGTCGGTCTATCTAGCCGGCCCTATGATGTCATCCCGGGAATCGTATGCTGAAAAGCGTAACGACCTCCTTTTCTACATCGAGGATCAAATCCAGAACGGTGTCTACAAGACACGCCAGCGCGAAGAGCACGTGAAGGACTCGATTACTGGTGTGGAAAAGACGGCGACTATTGCCGAAATCGTCATGGGCAAGGATGGAAAACCGGAACGTCAGGAAGCGGTATCAGTGCTCGGTTCGTTCGGTATCAAGGTTTTTAACTTCGCTATCAAGCGGTTGCCCTACGATGACAAGGTCGAGGAGCAGATTCGTGCGCAACAGGAAATTGCAATGGGCGTGCAAACGTCAATTGCGAATGCGAAGAAGGCCGAGCAGCGCGCAATCACTGTCGCTGAAGAAGGCAAGGCCAATGCCGCGGAAGCCAAGTGGAAGCAGGAAACCATCAAGGCGACCGAGGTCACCAAGGCTGAGCAGGAAAAAGCAGTGGCCATTACAGCCGCCGAGAAAGATCGTGACGTCAACAAGCTTCAAAAGGATGCTGCTGAGTACTACAAACAGCAGCAGATACTGAGAGGCGAAGGTGACGCTGCCTATCGGCGCAAGGTGATGGAGGCTGACGGGGCACTTGAGAAGAAGCTTGCCACATACGAGACTGTCATGGGCAAGTTCGCTGAAGAGTTCGGCAAGCAAAAGTGGGTGCCCGAAGTTCAGATGGGCGGAGCCGGGGCTTCTGGTGCAAATTCCGCTCAGACAATGATCGACGTTCTGTCGACCAAGGCCCTTCGTGATCTCGGGCTCGATATGAAGATGGAGGCTGGTCGTCGTACTGCTGCGGAGGAATCCGCACCAACGTCAACTCAGGCTAAGCCTGCAGCCAAGAAGTAATTCGCTTTAGCGGCAACGCCGTGTGAAGCAAGGGGTTCTACCTACGGGTGGGACCTCTTTTTCTTTTTCTATTGATAAGGAGAGGTTTTTTGCTACCCCGTTAGAAATACGAATGAGTGCGGAGATGGTTGGTTCAAAAAAAGTGCTTAAAATAAGGTATTCTTCGGTATTTTCTGTTGACAAATTTCTAACGGGGTGCTATACTGGGATTTCTCCGATGAAGGAGAAACGGTTTCGGGTTTCTACCGCCAGGGTAAAAGAGGGCACCCCTCCTAGCGCTTTTTTGCTGAAATGTACGAGAGGCCGGCTTGCTGGAATCTCGTCGGCTCGCGGTAGAAACCCGAGATCGTGAATCTCAAAAAATATACCAGGTCCGAAATGGAAATAGGACGGCGGTCTAATAATCCGCAAAAAGCCCGGGTTCCACATGACTCTCCCGGGCCTTTTTTATTTTTTACATACTATACATCCTCAAGTGGTCGTGGAGAGATGTGTAATTTTTTTGTATATCTCTAGTGTTTCGTAGAGAGCCAGGTGAGAATCTCATCTTTCGCTTTCGGGAAGATTCCAGAAAGTTGCGCGAGCTCGTCGGAAGAGAGTTTGCCGAGGACGTAGTCGTGCGAAGGCCCGCCCACACCGCTTCGCGGAGTGCTTCGGGCAGGTTGGCAGGCGCCGAGGACCTCGGTCGGCCCGCCCGCAACGTTTCGCGTAGCGATTCGGGCAGGCCGGCCGATACCGAGACGGATGCGGAAGAAATCCTGGAGCCCGAGTTTGTCGATGATATCTTGCACGCCGTTGTGTCCGGCAGCGCGAGACGAGTCCGTCGTGCGGAGCGTGCCTGGGGCGATGTCGAGGTCATCATGGACGATAGTGATGTCGGACGGGGAGAGCTTATAGAAATGCATGATCGATTGGACGGGTGTGCCGGATGTGTTCATGAAGGTTTCTGGTTTCATGATGATGACTTTTTCGGAGCCGATCATACCAGAGGAGAGCTCAGCCGACAGCTTCTTGTCGGATCTGAACTCTTCGAAGCCGAGCTCCTTGCGGAGGAAGTCGACGAAGAGGAAGCCGGCGTTGTGCCGAGTCATGGAGTACTTTTCCCCTGGATTACCTAACCCTATAATTAATTTCATATTTAAATTCAAAACTCAAAATTACAAGCTCCAAATAAACTTCAAATTTCAAATACAAAACCTAGAACGTTTTGAATGTTTGGATTTTGATATTGTGATTTATTTGGAAATTGGGATTTTGAATTTGGTGCTTTCGGAGAGTATTTCATGTGTTATTTCTTCTTCCGGGGTTGTGGGGCGAGTGGTTCAGAGAAGGTCGTGTCTTCTGGTTCGGCGGCTTCGGTGGCGTTTTCATCGAAGTCGAGCCGGTCGGCTATATCGGCGCCGATCACGATCACAAAATCGGCTCCTGCTGGTGAGGCGATGCCCGCCGGAAGGGAGGGAGAGAGTCCGAGTCCGAAGCGCTTCATGAGTTCGTCGAGCGAGTACGGTTTCTGCCCGCCGCTCCTGTCGACTATGATACTCCGTCCAGAGCGGTTTTCCAATGCGCCGGATTTTGAGAGGGAAATGTCTTCGAAGGGGAGGTCGCTCTGGATGATACTTGAAAGCTTGCGTGCGGTCGTAGTGTCGTCTGCGGCGGAGAGGATGGTGAGCGACGGTTCCTCGCTTCCAATCTTGGCCTGGCGCTCCCGGATGGCGCCGAGGTCGAAGACGTGCTCCGAGACATCGTGGATCTCGCTCCAGTCGCCGACGCGCGGTACGAGGATGAAAGCGGCGACTGGGCCGACCTGGACGTGTGAGACGCGGAGCAGACTATCCTTCTTCCAGGCATCGATGACGGCCGTGGAGATATTCTTTGTGTCGATGGTCCTAGAAAGCTCGATGAAGCTCTTCATCTCGTCGAGGCTCATATCAGTCCGGACGCTTTCGCCGAGCGCATCGAGGAGGCCGCTTATGGCGAAGGCATTGAGGAGTGTGCCGGTCGAAAAGGCTTTGTCGCGGACGGCCTGGATCACCTGCTGCTGGCGTTTGGCACGGCCGAAGTCGCCTTCCGGATCATTGTGCCGTTCGCGGACGTATTTGAGTGCCGTCGCGCCGTCGAGTGTCTGCCAGCCTTTCTTGATATCGAAGGTTTCGTAGCTGTAGTTCTTGCCTGGGTAGCGTTCGTCGTGGAAGTCGCGCACGACATCGACTGATACGCCGCCGATCGCGTCGATCGCTTTCTCGAAGCCATCGAAGTCGAGTGTGGCAAAGTAATGTATTTTCTGCCCGGTCATCTCCTCGACGGAAGCCCTGACTACGGAGGCGCCATCTCCGCCGCTTAGTCCGTACTGGTAGAGTGAGTTGAGCTTGGTATAGAGGTCGGAGCCAGGGATCGGGGCGTAGAGGTCGCGTGGCAAGGAAAGGAGGGCGACGCGCTTCTTCTCGGTGTCGATGCTCATGAGCATGACGGTATCGGTGAGTTCGCGTCCCGGATAGCGTGCGCCGGCCCGGCCCAGGAGGAGGATATTGATGCGGCCGCTGTCTTCGCCGAGGAGCTCTGCTCGATCATCATGGATGACCGATCCAGCGATGCTTCTGATCTGCGAGAGGAATCCGGCGTGGTTCTCAATCTGGATGCCGCTGCCTGTCTGGAGCCCTTTGCCGACGATGAAGAGAAATGCCCCCGCGATGCCGAGGAGGATAATACCGGAAACGATGAGGAGTATTTTACTGATTCGTCGTTTCGGGTGGTTCGTGGTGCGTGGCGCTGCTCTCTCCGGCGCGGGCGTTTCCGGGGCAGCCTGAAGCGGCGCCGGTGGGTAGCTGGGGGTCGGGATCCCTGTTGGTGTTGGCTTGCGGAGTCCGTCCATGATTGGTGGTTCGTTTCTGGCTTTCTAGAGGGGAAATATGACCCTTGCCAAAGCGCAGAAAACCTGTTAGAATACTGATGTTTTTACGCTTTTTTTCTGAGTATTTCTCCTAAATCTTACCGTATGATGGAAGACCCGAAAAAAGAGGCTGGCCAGCTGCCGCCGGAAGAGGAGTATCTGAGCATTGGCGGGCTGCTTTTGGAGATGGTCAAAGTGTTTCTCCTGGCCGTAGTTATCATTATACCGGTCAGGGTCTTTTTGTTCCAGCCGTTCTTCGTCCAGGGCTCGAGCATGGAGCCGAACTTCGAAGACGGGCAGTATCTCGTCATCAGCGAGTTCGGCTACAAGCAGACGACCGTCGATGCTATCGAGAAGCTCGGCTTCACTGTTCGACCGTTCAAAGAGATTACGCGCCAGGACGTGGCGGTCTTCCGGTATCCGAAGCATCCGGAGCAGTACTTCATCAAGCGTGTCATCGGGCTTCCAGGCGAAGCCGTGGAGATCAAGAAGGGTAAGGTCATCATCTACAACGGCATACATCCAGAGGGCTTTGCTCTCGATGAGAGCGCGTACCTGAGCCCGGCCGTCGTGACGCAGGATATGCCGCGCACCGAGGTTGGTGAGAATGAATACTTCATGATGGGTGATAACCGGACCCAGAGTTATGATTCCCGTTCTATCGGCCCGGTCAACAAGGACAAGATCATCGGACGCGTGCTCATGCGTGCCTGGCCGATCGGATATTTCTCGGTTTACTAATCAATCGTTTCCTATTGTTATAACTAACGCTCGTGCTATGGCTCAGAAGAAAACCGCCGCGAAGGCTGTGAAGAAGGCTCCAGCGAAGAAGAACAATCTGCCAGCTGGCGGAAAGAAGGATTCGACGAAGAAGACGGCCACCTCTGGTAAGCTGACAGCTCCGGCTGCCGCCCAGGAAGAGATGCTGCTCCAGGCGCTTCGCGGGATGCGCGATATCCTGCCGGATGAGCAGCCACATTGGGAGCGCGTGCGCCGGACGCTTACGCATGCCCAGCAGGAGTACGGCTTCCAGCGTATCGATCTGCCGACGGTGGAGTATGCGCACCTCTATCTGCGTACCATCGGCGAGGGTACTGATATTGTCGACAAGGAGATCTATCTCTTCAATACCCGTGGCGGCGACCGCGTGGCGCTCCGGCCTGAAATGACGGCTGGTCTCTGTCGCGCGTATATTGAGCACGGCATGAGCGTGCTTCCGAAGCCGATCAAGCTTTTCACGATGGGCCCGGTGTTCCGTTATGACCGTCCGCAGGAGGGGCGCTACCGTGAGCACTGGCAGGCCAATTTCGATATGTTCGGCGAGAGCGACCCGATCCTCGATGCGCAGGCGATCCAGCTTGCTTATCGCGTAGTGAGCCAGCTTGGCCTCAAGAATATCGAGTTCCAGGTCAATTCCATTGGCACGCCGGAATCCCGCAAGGAGTATTCCAAGGCGCTGGTCCGCTATCTGGAATCCCAGAAGCACAAGCTCTGCCAGAACTGCCGTGAACGCCTGGTCACGAATCCGATGCGTGTGATCGACTGCAAGGAGGACAAGTGCATCCAGCTGACAGCTCAGGCACCGCAGTCTCTCGACTATCTCGACCAGGATTCCCGCAACCACTTTAAGCGCCTGCTTGAGTACCTCGATGAGCTCGAGCTGCCGTACACCATCAATACCCGGCTCGTGCGCGGCCTCGACTACTATACCAATACGGTCTTCGAGATTCGCTCGACTGACAAGGAGGGCCGCAACTACTCGCTCGGCGGCGGCGGACGCTATGATCGTCTCATAGAGCAGTTGGGCGGCGAGCCGACCCCGGCTATCGGATTTGGTCTTGGTCTCGACCGCATCGTGCTCGAGATGAAGCGTACTCAGGTCAAGCCGTACGAGCAGCCGAAGGCCAAAGTCTTCCTCGCACAGCTTGGTGATATGGCCAAGAAGAAGAGTCTCCGATTGTTCGCTGATCTCGAGAAGAGCGGCATCATCATCGCTGAATCATTCGGCCGTGGCAGCCTCAAGTCGCAGCTCCGCGTGGCCAACCGGCTCGGCGTCGAAGTGACGATCATCATCGGCCAGAAGGAGGCGCTCGATGGTACAGCAATCATGAAGGACATGGTCTCCGGTACGCAGGAAACGGTCATCCAAGAGAAGCTCGTTGATGCTGTGAAGAAGATCTTGAAGAGCAATCAGGCGCTCGGCCCGGTCGTACCGCTCCAGAAGCCGACCGATGAAGACGAAGCTGAAGGAGAGTAATGGATATTCTGTAAGTTTTTCCGTTCCACGGTCTCCGTCGAACATCCCTGACTCGCTCTGCCGAACAGGGGGCTGTCCGCTCTGAGGCCCGAAACGGTCCCGAGCGTCACGCCCGACCGTTGCCGGCTCGCTCATCACGGATGTGGCCGCCGTCATCCGAAGGAAGGAAAAACATCACAGAAATCCATTATGAGGTAAGATGAAAGAAGGAGAGTATGGCAGACACTGTTTTCGGAAAAATCATCAGGAAGGAGATTCCGGCAGATATCGTCTACGAGGATGACGAGATTCTGGCGTTCAAGGATATCCATCCGATCGCTCCAGTGCATATCCTCATCATTCCCAAGAAGCCGATCGAGAGCATCGCGCTTATGGAGGATGAGGATGCGCTGGTGGTAGGGAGGATGTTCCTGGTAGCCCGCAATATCGCCCAGGACTTGAACATTTCGGAAAAAGGGTATAAGCTGCTCATCCGGGTCGGGAAGGGCGGCGGGCAGGAAGTGCCACATCTCCACCTGCATCTTCTGGGAGGAGCGAGGCTTACAGAGGACATTCACCCTGTGTAATTCCGCCATAGGCGGACCGGCGAAGCCGGATTACACAGGGTAAATCCAGTGTAATTGTATCTTTGCTGTCATTTTGAGCAGATTGAAGAATCCCGAGATCCTTCGCTTTGCTCAGGATGACAGAAACAATATCATTCTGAATATCTAGGAAAGGAGGTCGTTTTTATGATCCAAGTGAAAAGAAAAGAGCGCGAGACAGCCGAAAGCCTGATCCGTCGTTTTTCCCGTCGTGTCCAGCAGAGCGGTGTGCTTCGTCGCGTCCGCAAACTGCGCTTCCGCCAGGAGGAGCAGAGCCGCGATGTACGACGTTCCGAAGCTCTCTACAAGGTCAAGATCCGCAAGGAGATCAATCGCCTGAAGAAGCTCGGCAAGTTCGATGAAGACGCGCTTCGCGATATCAAGAAGAAGATGTAATATCGGCTGTTTTTCAGTGCGATTGCCAGGCCATCGAGATGTCTTTTGTGGGACATGGCGGTGGCCTGGTTGTGTTTTTGAAATCCAAAAATCAAAATCACAAATCCCAAACAAGTTCCAATGACCGAAATTCAAAATCCGAAACGTTTTGAGTTTTGATGGTTGGGATTTATTACCAAGTGTAGTGAGTGAAACGAGAGTTTACTCTCGTTTCCGAACGGAGCGCAGGTAAAATCGGGTTGAATACCTCGCGGCTTGCCCGCCTAGCCGGCGAGGCTGGCCGCAGAATAAAACGAACATCAGTTCGTTTTTAGGGTCCAGGGCTTGCCCTGGGGTGAATACCCGTTATAATTTATTTGTGAATTGTGATTTTGAATTTTGTATTTTTAAGGAAAAAGATATGGCTTTATACGAAACCATTGGCAACCATCTCAAGGAGGCTATGAAGTCGGGCGATACGTTCCGTCGTGATACACTCCGCCTCGTTCAGAGCGCCGTGAAGAACGTCGCGATTGACAAGTTGAAGAGTCCGGTTGATTTGTCTGATAGTGAGATAGAGGAGGTGCTCCGCCGTTTGGTGAAGCAGCGCAAGGATAGCGTCGAGCAGTACCGCGCCGGCGGCCGCGAGGATCTGGCGTCGGGCGAGGAAGCTGAGCTTAATCTGCTCGCGACCTATCTGCCGCAGGCGATGCCGGAAGCTGAGCTTCGGACGCTTGTCGAGGAAGCGCTTAAGGAATCAGGAATCGCGGAGAAGTCCAAGATGGGCCAGGCGATGGGTGTCGTCATGAAGAAAGTCGCTGGTCGCGCTTCGGGCGATGATGTTCGCAAGATGGTGGAGTCGCTGCTCGCATAGGCTGTTATGGATGTAGCATTCGAATATACTGCAGAGGAAGATGCCGGGTTGCCGGAGGAGTTTTTTCGTACAGTGGCGATCCGAACCTTGGAGGCCGCCGCTTTCCCGTCGTTTTTGGAGAAGCGGATTGAGTTGAATGCGGTTGCTGTTTCGGAGGAGAAGATCCGCGAGCTCAATCGGACCTATCGCAGCAAGGATAGCGTGACCGATATTCTTTCATTTGGTGAGTATCAGGACGCTTCGGCGATTCAGTCTGAGACGGCGTCCGAAATCTTCATCGGCGAATTGTTCTTCTGTCCTGGATTTATCCGTGGCGCTGCGGCGGAGGATGGTGTATCATTGGAGAAGGAGATGGCATATGTCTTCTCGCATGGCGTGCTACATCTTCTCGGATTCGACCACACTGATGAGATGTTCGCGATTCAGGATGGTATTGCCGAGAAGTTTTCGGCAGCATAACACCAATACACATTTGTTTGATATGAGACGTACCGTAAGGAGCATCTATCATGCGCTTCGGGGGATATTGTTTGCGCTCCGGAAGGAGCCGAACTTTCTGATCGAAAGCGTCGCCGCCGGCACGGTGATGATGCTCATGATCATCCTGCCGCTTTCTGGTCTCGAGCGAGCGGTGCTCGCACTGACGATTGCCCTCGTGCTCAGTCTCGAGCTCGCCAATACGGCGGCCGAGCGAGTCATGGACATCCTGAAGCCGCGGGTGCATCCATATGCCAGGGTCGTGAAAGATGCCATGGCGGGAGCGGTCCTCATCGCTTCGCTAGGCGCTGTTTTCATCGGTATTTGCATTCTGTTTCCATATTTTTAGGGATTTCGGCCGGGTTCCGGCCGGTTTTTGACCGCTTGGGCGGTTTTTTCTTTTGTTGGGCTCTTTGCAGGGAAGGGCTTGGGAGGGTATAATGATAGCCACAGTGTACCGTCACGCATCCAACGGATTTTTTTCTTTTGGTAACCCTCTCAAATCTCACCGCCTGTTATGACTCAAAAAGAGCTTGTCCGAAAAAACCATCTCCGTTCCGGCTGCAAAATCCGAAAAGCTTGTCGGGTTATCACTGATAGCCCTTTGCGTTTTTCGACTTTTTCGCTCGAAACGGAGATGGTTTTTTCTGGACATGAGATTTGAGAGAGTTACCACCTATGGCCAAAGGGCATTATCACATCGGTCTGGATATCGGATCAGCCAACACCCGTGCCGTCATCGCGCAAGAGATTGCCGATGATGAGCTTTTGCGTGTCGTTGGTGTCGGTACCGCGCCTTCGTCCGGGATGCGTCGCGGCGCGGTCGTTGATGCTGAAGCAGTCGCTAAGGTCTGCAATGAAGTGCTCGAGCATGCGGAGCGCATGGCGGGACATCCGGCTGAGAGCGTGACCGTGAGCGTGACTGGGGCCGAGATCGCCTGTCAGGATGCGCTTGGTGTCGTCGCGGTTGGCCGCGCCGATGGCGAGGTGACCGAAGACGATATGTCGCGTGCCTTCGAGGAAGTGCAGGCGCGGCTCGTCCTGCCGCTCAATCAGGAGATCATCCATGTCGTGCCGAAGGATTATCGGCTCGATGACCAGAAGAATATCAAGGATCCGCTCGGCATGCGCGGTGTCCGGCTCGAGATGAACGCGTTCGTCGTGACAGGGAGCGCTTCGCACCTCAAGAATCTTTCACGCAGTCTGGAACAGGCCGGCACGTCACCGGATAGCTTCGTTGTTGAGCCGCTCGCTTGCGCGGAATCAGTGCTCCATCGCAAGCAGAAGGAGCTTGGGACAGCGATCATCAATATCGGCGGTGCCACGACATCACTTGCGGTATATGAGGATGGCGATTTGCTCCATCTGGCGGTTTTCCCGGTCGGTGGCGACCACATCACGAACGATATCGCCATCGGACTCCGCACGTCGATCGAGGTAGCGGAAGCGGTCAAGCTGCAGTATGGCAGTGCGATCTCTGATGATATCGCTAAGAAGGAAGAGATCGACCTCAACCTCTTTGATACGCACGAGGAAGGATCTGTTTCCCGTCGACACGTCGCGGAGATCATCGAGGCGCGCCTCGAGGAGATTTTCCTCTTCGTCAATGCGTCGCTCAAGGAAATCGGCCGCGAAGGTTTGCTTCCGGGCGGTGTCATCCTGACGGGTGGGGGTGCACTTCTGCCAGGTATCGTTGAGCTCGCGAAGGATACGCTCAGACTGCCGGCGCAGATCGGATATCCGAAGCCACTGGGTGGCATCCTGGACCAGGTGGACAGCCCGTCATTCGCGACCGTGATTGGTCTTGTACTGCTCGCAAGAAATACCCATGTCTCTTCGAAAGGATTCTCGTCCCAGAAGGTCTGGAACAAGATGCCAGAGGGGATGCAGGGTGCGATCGAGAAGCTGAAGCACTGGTCAAAACGGTTCCTGCCGTGAGTAACTCTCTCAAAATCTCACCGCCAGTTACAAGTCGAAGAATGCTTGTCTGTAAAAATCACTCCCGTTCCGGCTGCAAAATCCGAAAAGCTTGTCGGGTTATTGCTAATAGCCCTTCGCACTTTTCGACTTTTTCGCTCGAAACGTGAATGATTTTTTCTAGACATGAGATTTTGAGAGAGTTACCGAGCGGATTTTTCCAAACACAGAAACAGACACTTTTCCCTTATCAGAGCCTCGTTTCTTGACGAGAGGACTTTTTCGCTGCCATTGACATCGTATCTCCGCGTATGATACAGTGGACAGTCAAGAAGGCCTGGAGCTTTGTCAGAGCTTCGCGGTGGATGTAGAATAGCTGTACGGCATTTTTTTGTAACCAACCTTAAGGGGACACATATGGCGGAGATCAAGCCTGATATCGAGACGTTTGCGAAGATCAAGGTGGTCGGTGTCGGCGGATCAGGCGGCAACGGCGTAGCGCGGATGGTGGATGCCAAGATCAAGGGCGTCGAGTTCGTCGCTATCAACACGGATGCGCAGGCACTCCACAATTCGAAGGCACAGGAGAAGATCCATATCGGTAAGAACCTGACGAAGGGTCTTGGTGCTGGTATGAATCCGGAGATCGGACGTCAGGCAGCCGAAGAGAATCGCGATGAGATCCAGGAAGTACTGAAGGGTGCTGATATGGTATTCGTCACCTGCGGTCTCGGTGGTGGTACTGGATCTGGTGCGGCTCCGATCGTTGCAGAGACAGCCAAGGAGCTCGGCGCACTCACCGTTGGTGTCGTGACCAAGCCGTTCGCATTTGAAGGTTCGCAGCGTCGCGCGATCGCCGAAGAAGCGCTCGAGAATCTCAAGGACCGCGTCGACACGCTCATCACTATTCCGAACGACAAACTGCTTTCCATCATCGATCGCAAGACAACCCTCGTGAATGCCTTCCGCATCGTCGATGATGTGCTCCGCCAGGGCGTGCAGGGCATCTCTGACCTCATCACTAAGCCGGGCATCGTCAATGTCGACTTTGCTGACGTGCGTGCCATCATGGAAGATAGCGGCAGCGCTCTTATGGGCATCGGCATCGCAGCTGGTGAGAACCGTGCAGTCGAGGCGGCCAAGGCGGCCATCAACAGCCCGCTTCTTGAGCTTTCGATCGATGGTGCGAAGGGTGTCCTCTTCAATATCTCCGGTTCGAGCGACCTCACGATGCTTGAGATCAACGAAGCGGCCAATATCATCACTGAGAATATCGATCCAAATGCCAAGGTTATCTTCGGTGCTGTGACCGACGACCAGATCCGCAAGGGCGAGGTCCAGATCACAGTTGTCGCGACTGGTTTCGACCTGCCGCGCGCGAAGGAGCCGGTCGGGCTCATCAACCGCTCGACGACGGTCGCACACACGCGGACAGTCTCGACCCCGATGGCTGATGAGATGATTCGCGATGAGGAGATCTTCGAGGAGACAATCGCTTTCCCGTCGAGGAAGATGGAACAGCCGGCGATGATCATCGAGGAGAAGATCCAGCCGCGCACCGCCGCTTCGCGTGTCGAGACAAAGGAGCTCGCCGAAGAGGACGATCTCGAGATTCCGGCGTTCATCCGCCGCAAGATGAAGAAGTAATCTTCCTAAGATCACAAAGGCGCCCTTTTCGGGCGCTTTTCCTTTACCGGGCGTTCCGAGGGAGTATAATAGGGGGCAGGATGCAAGAGGTAAGAGACATGATATCGTTTCTTAGCCCGTATCTTCCTTTCTTATCTCTTGTTTCATATCTCTTATCTCATCTGCTTATGCGCTGTCCGTTCTGCAATTTTGAAGACACCAAAGTGATCGATTCGCGCGAGACCCAGGAGGGGCGCGCTATTCGCCGTCGCCGTGAGTGCGAGAAGTGCCAGGCACGTTTTAGCACGTATGAGGAAGTGGAGATCTTCCGTCTGCAGATCGTGAAGAAGGATGGCAGCCGGGAGGAGTATGATCGGACTAAGATCGAAGACGGCCTGAAGCGAGCGTTTGTGAAGCGGCCGAATGCCGAAGAAAGGATTGAGAAGATCTTAGGCGAGATAGAGTACGCGCTCCACGAGAAGCATGTGAGTGAGATCCAGAGCCGCGAGATTGGTACGCTCGTTATGCGCAAGCTCAAGGAGGCTGATGAGGTCGCTTATATCCGCTTTGCGTCCGTCTACAAATCGTTCGGCAGTGCCAAGAGCTTCCTCAAGGCGCTGGAGACCTTGGAGTAGTCTTATGAAAATCTCTGTCAGGGTCATTCCGAAAGCTTCGAAGACTTCAGTGGAAAGAATTTCTGAGACGGAGTATCGCGTGCGATTGACGAAGGCGCCGGCTGACGGCGAGGCCAATGAACAGCTCATAAAACTGCTCAGCAAGCATCTTGGTGTCGCGAAGAGTCTCGTCCGTATTGTTTCCGGCGCCACGAGCCGGAACAAGATTGTAGAGATTTTGTAGTTTTTAGCATTTACATTCGTTTGTTTTTTACACTCCTCCTCCTTTTCATTTTTTCTTCCACGATCTTCGTCGAACATTTCTGACTCGCTCTGTCGAACGGGGAGCTGTTTGTTCTGAGGGCTGAAACAGCCCCGAACGCCACGCTCGACCGTTACCGACTCGCTCATCAGAAATGTTACCGCCGAGAGACCGGAGGAAGAAAAAATGAAAAGGAGGAGATGTTTAGAACGAATAGACGAGCGTGAGTATGGTATTCTGTGTAGGTCGGCGTTAAGTTTGCATGAGTCCGCATTATGCGCGGCGATCAGATATTATTGTGGGGGATCATCAGTTTTATCGGGGGAGTCGGCCTTGGCTCCTTTTTTGCTGTCCGTTTGGAAATCGTTCTTGTAGTAGTGGCGCTCTGGATCGCGGCAGCGTCTGTGTTTCAGAAAAGGGATGTCCTCGTGTGTGGGGTGTTTCTTCTCTTATGTGCAGCTGGGGCACTGCAGGCGCATCATGCTGCCGATCGTTTCCGTCTCGAGTATATGCGCGGAGGGGAATATGTCGGCACGGTACGGATCGTCGCTGATCCGGAGGAGAGAGGCTTTTATCGCAGAGTCATCCTTCGGGCCAAGGATTGTTCAGGGTCCTTTTGTCCAGAGGAGGATATCCTCTGGCAAGCGCCGCTCGCGTTTTCTGCTGAAGCCGGGACGCTCCTCGATCTCTCATGCGTGCTCGCTTTGCCGGAGAATTTTGATCCGGCATTCGATTATCGGATGTTCCTTGCGAAGGATGGCATCGGATATGTGTGTCAGAAAGCAGAGCGTGCGGAAGTGTTCGTGGGAAACGATATTGAAGGCTTTCTACGCTCGTGGCTCTATCGTCCCAAACATGCGCTTGAGGACGCACTCAGCCGGAGCATTTCTGATCCGGAAGCGGCTCTCGGCAAGGGGCTTATCTTAGGCGGTGACCGGCATCTGCCGGAGCGGCTTCAGGATCTCTTCGCGCGCATCGGGCTCTCGCATATCGTCGCGGTGTCCGGCTATAATATCGCCATCATTGCCCAGGGCGTCCTCGTCCTTGGAATCGGGGCGGGACTGTGGCGTCGCCGGGCCGTGTGGGTATCGCTCATCGGCATCATCCTCTTCGTCCTCATGATCGGCGCTCCGTCGTCAGCTGTCCGGGCGGCGGTCATGGCGGGGATCGCATTTCTTGCAGCACAGTCGGGCCGGTTGTCGCGACCGGTCGTCACGCTCTTCTTCGCGGCGGCGATCATGCTTATGATCAACCCGCTGCTTCTCCGCTACGATATCGGCTTCCAGCTTTCGTTTCTCGCGACGCTTGCCATCATCATCGCTTCGTCATGGGAGGCGGAGTTTCTACCGCACGGATTCCCTGGGAAGTGGTTCGCCGAAACGATCTGGTTCAGCCTGATGGCGGAATTTTTCGTCCTGCCGGTCATCCTCTTCCAGTTCCATGCGTTCTCGCCGCTCATGCTCTTCTCGAATGTGCTCATCCTGCCGCTTGTGCCGTACGCGATGCTCTTCTCGTTCCTCTCTGCGCTTGCGTTCCTCATCGTGCCAGGAGCTCATCTCATCTTCGCGTGGATCGCCTATCCCATACTCACCGCTATCACGCGCATTCCGGAGATGCTCGCAACGTTCTCCTGGGCCAGTCTGCCGGTCCAGGATTTCGGCATTGCCGCATTCGCGCTTTGGTATCTCGTCCTTTTTTCTGGTATCGTAGGAATCGAACACTATGCCGGGAAAAAACGTCGTACCGAAGCGCTTTCTCTTCCTCGCCGTCGCTAGCCTGGCGATAGCGGTTCTTTTGCTGTGGTCGCTTTCGTCTCTCATCGCCGAGCAAAGCGACGTCACGGAGATAACCTTCCTTGATGTTGGCGAGGGCGATGCGATTCTCATCTCTCAGGGAGCGCATCAGATCTTGATCGACGGCGGCCGTGACGGCCGCGATCTGCTCTACCGTCTCGGTCGGCACGTGCCGTTCTGGGACCGCCGGATCGAAGTCGTCATCGCGACGCATCCGGATGCGGACCATATTGGAGGATTGGTCACGCTCATGAGGACGTATCGGATCGGGCAGGTGCTCACGACGGGGGCTGAGAGTGATACCGATATATCGCGGCTGTTCCGCAAAGCGGCGGATCAATCAGCACCGGACCGGCAGGAGAAGATCTTCCGCGGAGCGATTATTCGTCTGCCTCGCGGCGGAGAGATCGTTGCTGAGTATCCACTGGCGCCTGTCGAGGGCATGCCGGAGAATACCAATGCGAGCAGTCTGGTGCTGCGGTTCACCTACGGAGAAACGAGCTTCCTTTTGACGGGCGATCTGCCGCAGGAAGAAGCGGCGCTGCCAGGCGAGCAGCCGGTGACGGTGCTCAAAGTCTCGCATCATGGATCGAAGTATTCGACGAGCGACGCTTTCCTTGATCTGGTTCAGCCGAAGGAAGCAGTCATCTCGGTCGGGGAGAACAAATACGGGCATCCGGGAGTCGAAGTGCTTGAGAGGCTCGCGCGCCGCGGTACCGCCATCTATCGTACTGATCTTGACGGGGATGTCACGTATACCTGTCGTGAGGAGCAGTGCCAGAAGGCAGAGTAGCGGCTGGGTATTGCCTTTTCCTTCATTTCGTGTTACCATTGCTACGTAGTGATAATTTTTGCATAACAGAGCGTACATATATGGAGATGCATCCGAAGAAAGAGCGATCGCTCGTCATCATCAAGCCGGACGGAGTCCAGCGCGCCCTTATGGGGGAGATTATTTCTCGCTTTGAGCGTACCGGTCTCAAGTTCATCTCGATGAAGCTCATCGTTCCGAAGGCGGAACAGTGCTGGGCGCACTACAACAAGGACGATGAATGGTTCATGAAGAAGGGGACGCGCGTCGTCGAAGACCGCAAGACCCATGGCTTGCCGATCGAGAAGGAAGCGATGGAGTACGGCAAGGACATCATCCAGTCGAACGTTGATTTCTTCACATCCGGTCCAGTGCTCGCGATGGTCATCGAGGGCAACCAGTCGGTCGCTATCGTGAAGAAGATCGTGGGCGGCACTGAGCCGACGACGTCGGATGTCGGTACGATCCGCGGCGATTTGACCGTCGATTCCTACGCACTCTCGAGCCTCGACAACCGTGCGGTCCGCAATCTCATCCATTGCTCGGATAGCCCGGAGGAAGCTGAGCGCGAACTCCAGATCTGGTTTACCAAGGAAGAGCTCATCGGCTACCGTTTGGTGCAGGAGCAGATTCTCTACGATGTGAACCTCGACGGTATCTTGGAATAGTTTTCCGAATATCACAGAAAGAGCCCGCTATCGGGCTCTTTCTTTTTTGCCTTGACTTTTTCATGGAAATCAGTATAATGGCTGAATCAAGGTTTTTTGATAAGGAGAATCAGATGTCGGGGTCGGAGAAGAAGTCATTCAGAATGCAGCATATTGCCGAAGAGCAGCGTGGATGCGGAATTGATCGGAAATGCACTCACGTGTTCGATGGGGTCAACTGCATGCGTTCCTGTCGGCCGGGCGGAAAATGTTTCGAGGGAAATGGGGAACATCCTGACCATCCGTCCAAGAGGAAGAAAAAAACAAAGTGAAAGAGTGATGCCGTAACAACGGCAAAGATACGAGGGGTCTTCCACGAGAAGGCCCCTTTCGCTTTTTTTGGAACGTGGTATACTATCGCGTATGCATGGCTGCATGCATGGTTTGTCTCATACACTGTCGCGAAGAAGAGGAGGAACAAACATGGGACAGAAAGAAGGTGATGGTCTGGGCGCTCTTGGCTCCGCAATGACCGGAGATGGCGCGGCTCGAGATCTGGATATCGCGGCTCGTCTCGCGATCGTTCAGGGACGTCTTGATGACGGACAGACTGGTAATCCAAATCTTTCCGATACGCCTTACAACAAGGTGGCGCATGGGTTTTGGTTTGATGATCGGATCAGGGCATAGCCGCAACAGCGGCGACAAGAAAGGGGCTTTCCACAAGAGAGCTCCTTTTCAATTACCAAGCGGAGTGAGTGAAACGAAAACTTGTTTTCGTTTCCGAACGGAGCGCTGGTAAAATCGGGTCAGATACCCCGCGTCTTGCCGCGGAACAGGACAATCCGACGAAAGGAGGATTGTACGGGGTGCGGGGCTTGCCCCGCGGTGAATACCCGTTATTTTTTGAAAACCATGAGCATTGTCGAATGGCCGGAATTTTGCTACGGTTAGAGATGTTTTCGGGTTGTAGTATACTGGTAGTACGCGTCCATGGGGTGGATGTAGACCGGGTTCGATTCCCGGCAGCCCGACTTGGTATAAATGCCAAAAAGGAGTTCAAGGCTGGGGGGCGAAAAGTGAACTGCTTCACTTTTTGCGGGTATCCCCGCAAGACGTCCTTGTCTTGCGGAAAGAGGATACCCCGGAACTTGTAGTTCGGGTTCGATTCCCGATACCCCGACAAAAAGAAGAACAAGAAAACCGAAACAAAAGATGTTTTTATGCAGAATATAACGATCCGGATAAACGGAGTGACGTTTCCGGTTGAACCAGGCAAAACGGTCCTTGATGCGGCTCGTGAGAACGGCATCAAGATACCGGCGCTCTGCTTTCATCCGGATGTCGAGACGAGGAATCATTGCGGTATGTGCGTCGTGGAGGTCAGGGGCGAGGGAAATCTTCGACATGCCTGCGCGACAACCGTAGAGGAGGGGATGGAGATTACGACTGTTTCCGATCGGATTACTGAGGAACGGAAGAAGAATCTGGACCGCGTGCTCAAGAAGCATGTGATGGAATGCGACGACTGCGTATGGATGGGACGTTGCCAACTTCTGGAGCTCGTCAAAGAGATCAAGGCGAAGCCGATAGCGGCGAAACACGAGGAAGATAGGGTGCTCCAGGTGGGTACGATGGTCTTCGACCAGACCAAGTGCATTGGTTGCGAGCATTGCGTGAGCGTCTGTCCGACGGGATTTCTTGATATGAATGACCGTGGGCGAGTCTGCCCTTCGGCGGATGGCGAGAAGGACTGTGTGAACTGCGGCCAGTGCATCCTCCATTGCCCGGTCGGCGCCATCGAGGGTGTCGGGGAATTCGAGGAATTGGAGAAGATCTTTGCGGACAAGGAAAAGACGGTCGTAGTGCAGTTCGCACCGGCAATCCGCGCGAGCATCGGGGACGAGTTCGGCATGCCGGAGGGCACGGTCGCTACGGGCCAGCTGGTAGCCGGTCTCAAGAAGCTCGGGTTCAGTTTCGTCTTTGATATGGCGTCTGCGGCTGATTTTACGACGATGGAAGAGGCTGGCGAAGTCGTCGAGCGGGTGACGAGTGGAGAGCGCCTGCCAATCATGACGTCATGCTGCCCGGCCTGGGTGAAATTCGTAGAGTTCAATTATCCGGAATTCATCCCGAACCTTGCGACGTCACGGTCGCCGCAAATCATGCTCGGTGGCATCGTCAAGAATTACTGGAGTCAGAAGAATGGTATCGATCCGAAGAATGTCTTCGTAGTGTCCATCATGCCGTGTGTGGCCAAGAAATTCGAAATCAGGCGGGAGGAGCTCATGATAGACGGCTATCGCCCGGTGGATATGGTGCTCACGACGCGCGAGCTGGCGCGGCTTTTCAAGAAGAAGGGGATCGATTTGAAGGAGGTCGGCGAAGCGGATGCGGATGGTCCACTCGGTAGTCCGTCGGGGGCGGGTGTGATCTATGGTGCGAGCGGCGGCGTCTTCGAATCGGCACTCCGCACGGTCTATTACAAGATGACCGGAGAGAATCTTCCAGAGGGAGCAGTTGAGGAGATCCGCGGTCAGGAAGGCATCAAGGGGAAGAAACTTACGATCAGCGGAAAGACAGTGAAGGTCTGCGTGGTAAGCGGCATTCGAAATGCCAAGAAGGCGCTTGATATGCTCAAGGAACACCCGGGACTTTTTGATGCGCTCGAAGTGATGGCCTGTCCAGGTGGATGCATCGCCGGTGGTGGCCAGCCGGTGCCGATAAGTCGCTCTATCGTCAAGGAGCGGGCGCGGTCGCTTTACGCTATTGATAGCGGAAAGGAGATCCGGTATGCCCATGAGAATCCGGCGGTGAAGGAGGCCTATGAGGAGTTCTTCGTGAATGAGGAGATACGGAAGAAGATCCTGCATACGCGGTTCGCGCCGAGGGAAAAATCCGATATACAGACGCTAAAAAACTCAAAAGAAACGCTATGAGCAACGAGAACGTTTTTGCATTCGATCGGAGCAAAGCTCTTCTTCTGACGCAGTTCGCGGCGCTCGTCGGCATCGCGACGGTCGTGCCGCTCTTCCATCAGCAGATGATCACGGGACCAGTCGTCAATGCGACGCTTTTCGTGGCAGCTGTCCTCTTGGGAACGCAGATGGGAGTGTTCGTCGGGCTCATCCCGAGCATCATCGCGCTTTCGGTCGGCACGCTGCCGGCTCCGCTTGCTCCGATGGTGCCGTATATCATGCTCTCGAACGCGATCCTCATCCTCGCGTTCAACGCGTTCCGTGAGAGGAATTATTGGCTGGCGGTCGGCATTGCGAGCGCGCTCAAGTTCGCGTTTCTGTGGGCGACAAGCTCGGTCGTCATCGGGTTGCTCATGAAGAAGGAACTTGCTGAGAGTGTGGCGCTTATGATGAGCTGGCCGCAGCTCCTGACGGCGCTTCTCGGCGGCGCGTTGGCGAGTTTGTTTTTGCGCATGTATAAGGCGGAATAGGAGCGTGTTACGTTTCCGACAAGAAACTCTTTTTGAAGAAAAAGAAAAACTCACCGCTCTTGTTTCTATCGAAACATTTCCCTCCCTCTTCACGACCTGAGGAAATCTTTCGAGAAACAAGAGCGTCTCAGACAGTTTCTTTTTCTCAAAAAGACATCTTGCCGGAAACAGTCTTGCCCACCGATTTGTGAGTATCCGATTTTTTACGAACTAAAAAACCACCCTTCGATAAGTTCGGGGTGGTTTTTTCTGCTACTTCGCGTCTTTAGCGAGAGTGCGGATGGCCTTGGTCGAAAGGCGGAGCTTGACGCCACCTACGCGCTTGGTCTGAACATTGACCTTGAAAGTGCGGCGGCTGGCGATGTTGGAGTGGCTCCGGGAATTGCCGGTGGCGGTTCCGCGTCCGGTGAGCTGGCATGTACGGCTCATAGAATCCTGTTGAACAGTTACAAAAATGAGAGTATCATATCTTTGCTCCCTTGGCAAGGCTCCGCTCGGGAATCCGCCAAGAAGCTAAAAAGCTAATGAAGCTAAAAAGCTGTTTCTATGGCCAATGAAATCGTCCTGGTCGGCTTCTATCTCCTGACGCTCGTCTACTCGGTCATCATCCATGAGGTCTCGCATGGCGTCGTGGCGCTGTGGCTTGGCGACCTGACGGCCAAATACGCCGATCGACTCAATCTCAATCCGTGGAAGCATATCGATCCGTTCGGATCGATCATCCTGCCGGCGCTCATGTTTGTGAGCACGGGGTTCGCGTTCGGCTGGGCCAAGCCGGTGCCGTACAACCCGTACAATCTGCGCGACCAGAAGTGGGGGCCGGTCCTCGTGGCGCTCGCTGGTCCGATCTCCAATCTACTCCTCGCGCTTGTGGCTGCTCTTACCGCTGCTGTGCTGCCGCTCTCATCGCTTGCCCGAATGGACATTATGGACCGTTTCATTGGTGTCATCGCCGGCCGCGGGGATTTCATGGATCGTTTCGGATTGCTCGCCGAGGCGCTTTCCGGATCGTTTTCTGCTATCCTGTTTGGGCTTCTGCTCTTGGTCATCTTCTGGAATGTCGTCCTGGCTTGCTTCAATCTGCTACCTATCCCGCCGCTCGACGGTTCGAAGCTTCTCTATGCGCTCGTGCCGCTCCGTGAGCGGACCATGTTCCTGCTCGAGCAATATGGCCTTTTCTTCCTTATTTTCGCCATATTCTTCCTGGCTGGCCCGATCAGCTGGTTCATCAATACAGTCCTCGGATTCTTCCTAGCGATTGCTGCATGAGCCGGTAGGAGAGGACGGCGAATGCCGTCATTTTTCCCGGTATTTGCAATAGGGTTGACAGGAATCCTGGAAATAGGGTAGTATGGCCTACACGGAAAGCCTCGGCTTTTCTGTTTTTTCTGAAACTGTTTTCGTATCGTTTTTTCGGACAATCCTTAACGTCACCGCTGTGGCCACTATCAACCAGCTCATCAAGCGTCCTCGCAAGTCCGGGGCCAGGAAGTCGAAGTCTCCAGCAATGGGGTATTCGACCAACACTGTGAAGAACCGCAATACCTATCACGACAGCCCGTTCAAGCGCGGCGTCTGCATCAAGGTGTCGACCACTACGCCGAAGAAGCCGAACTCCGCTCTCCGCAAGATCGCTCGCGTGCGTTTGACGAACGGCATGGAAGTGACGGCCTATATCCCGGGTGAGGGACACAACCTTCAGGAGCACTCGATCGTCATGATCCGCGGTGGCCGCGTGAAGGACCTTCCGGGCGTGCGCTATCACATCGTCCGTGGCACGTTTGATGCCGCCGGCGTAGCGCGCAAGCAGAGCCGCTCGAAGTACGGTGCGAAGAAGGATAAGAAGAAGGACTAATCTGGACAGGGCGCAGGGTATAGGAAAAATGGTATAGAGGCTGAATATATCGTTTTCCTGAAATTTTCCCTAACTCCCTAAACCCTTACCCCCTAAAACCTGTTATCTATGCCACGAAGAAAGCGTAATTATCAGCGCGAATGGAAGCCGGATGCGGTCTATGACAATCCGCTGGTAGGTCATTTCATCGGCATGATCATGTGGAACGGCAAGAAGAGCGTCGCCCAGAAGATCATCTACGATGCATTTGATATCATCCACGAGCGCACCAAGAAGGGCGGGCTCAATACTTTCGAGCAGGCGATCAAGAACGTTTCCCCACTCCTCCAGCTTAAGAGCCGCCGTGTCGGCGGAGCCAACTACCAGGTGCCGGTCCCGGTGTCGAGTGAACGCCGCCAGGTGCTCGCGATGCGCTGGATCCGCGAGGCATGCCGCAACAAGAAGGGCAAGCCGATGTCTGAGAAGCTGGCCGATGAGCTGCTTGATGCTTCGAACAAGATCGGTGTCGCCATGAAGAAGCGCGACGAGACCCACCGCATGGCCGAGGCGAACAAGGCGTTTGCGCACTTTGCCTAAAAAAAGTTTAAAATCATGTTCACGAGTTAACGAGTTAACGGGTTGTTTTTTCAAAGAGCAACCTGTTTACTTTTCCGTTTTAAACGCGTTAACACGTGAACCCGTTAACTGATAAATATTCAATAATCTTATGTCCCGCAAGACTTCCATCGATCATTATCGCAATATCGGCATCATCGCCCATATCGACGCCGGCAAGACGACGACGACTGAGCGCATCCTTTTCTATACCGGCATTACGCACAAGATCGGCGAGGTGCACGAAGGTGCAGCGACCATGGACTGGATGGAACAGGAACAGGAGCGCGGTATCACCATCACATCGGCTGCGACGACCTGTTACTGGAAGGGTCATCATATCAACATCATCGATACCCCTGGACACGTGGACTTCACCGTAGAAGTGGAGCGTTCTTTGCGCGTGCTTGATGGTGGTGTTGTCGTTTTTGATGGCAAGGAAGGCGTAGAACCGCAGTCTGAGACCGTGTGGCGCCAGGCGGAGAAGTATTCCGTTCCGCGCATGTGCTTTATCAACAAGATCGATAAGGAAGGCGCTGTCTTTGAAGATGCTATCGCTTCTATCTGGAACCGCCTGACTCCGCACGCTGTCGCTATCCAGTATCCGATGGGTCTCCGTGGTGATTTTTACGGTGTTATCGACCTCATGACTATGAAGTCGTATACCTTCGAAGGCGAGATGGGTGAGAAGGTCATTGAGGGCGAGATCCCGGCTGAGTATGCCGACAAGGCCAAGGAGTGGCGCGAGAAGATGGTGGAGAAGATCTCTGAGACCGATGATGCGCTGACTGAGAAGTATCTTTCCGGCGAGGAGATTTCTGTCGCTGAGCTCAAGGCCGCGCTTCGCAAGGCCGTCATCGAGGTGCGTCTGCACCCAGTCATGACTGGTACTGCGCTCCGTAACAAGGGCGTACAGCTCGTGCTCGATGCTGTCGTGGACTATCTCCCGTCGCCAGTCGATATCGAGGCAGTGAAGGGAATTGATCCGGATACGGATGCTGAGATCGTCTGCGAGACCAAGGACGATGCCAACTTCGCCGCGCTCGCCTTCAAGGTCGCGACGGACCCGTTCGTCGGCCAGCTGACATTCTTCCGCGTCTATTCCGGTACCATCAAGGCTGGATCGTACATCCTCAATTCGACCAAGAATGAGAAGGAACGCGTGGGTCGTATCGTCCGTATGCATGCCAATCATCGTGAAGAGATCGAGGAGCTGACGGCTGGAGATATCGGCGCGCTCGTCGGTATGAAGGTCACGACGACTGGCAACACTCTCTGTGATCCGGAGCATCCTGTGATCCTTGAATCAATCACGTTCCCAGAGCCGGTCATCGATATTTCTGTCGAGCCGAAGACGAAGGCTGATCAGGAGAAGATGGGCATGGCGCTCAAGAAGCTCCTCGAAGAGGACCCGACCTTCCGCGTGCACACTGATGAGGAGACGGGCCAGACCATTATGTCTGGTATGGGTGAGCTTCACCTTGATATCCTTGTGGATCGCATGAAGCGCGAGTTCAAGGTCGAGGTCAACGTCGGCCGTCCGCAGGTAGCCTATCGCGAAACGATCAAGGCCTCGGCAGAAGCCGAAGGTAAGTATATCCGCCAGTCCGGTGGTCGCGGTCAGTACGGTCATTGCTGGATCCGCCTCGAGCCGAACGAGCAGGGCAAGGGCTACGAGTTCCTCGACGAGATCAAGGGTGGCGTCATTCCGCAGGAATTCATCAAGCCGATCAACAAGGGTATCGAAGAGGCGACCCAGACGGGCGTGCTCGCCGGTTACCCAGTCGTCGATATCAAGGCGACGCTCTACGACGGTTCCTTCCATGATGTTGACTCGTCCGAAGCCGCTTTCAAGATCGCTGGTTCGCTCGCGTTCAAGGAAGCTATGAAGAAGGCGAAGCCGGTCATTCTTGAGCCGATCATGAAGGCGGTCGTCATCACCCCGGAGCAGTTCATGGGTGATATCGTGGGCGACATCAATGCAAAGCGCGGTATCATCAAGGAGATGAACGACCGTGGCGAAGGCGCCGCTCGTGTGAAGGAGATTACGGCTGATGTGCCGCTTTCCTCGATGTTCGGTTATGCGACTCAGATGCGTTCGATGTCGCAGGGCCGTGCGAACTATTCCATGGAGTTCGGCCACTATGCCGAAGTTCCAAACAACGTCGCGACCGAGATCATCGGTGCCCGCGCTACGAAGGAAGAGGGGAAATAATATTGCCGCACGGTAATATTACCCTGAGCTTGTCGAAGGGTAGGGCTTGAATCTTGGAACCAGCTCTGACGTACGTCGGAGCTGGTTTTGCTTTGTAGTAGCTATTGGTAGCTTTTTATTACCTGTTGACTATTGACTTTTTGTATCTTTCCATTAAATCCCGCCCAGCCGTTCAGTCGCTGTTTTCGGATTATCCGGCAAACTCGGAGGCTTCTCTGATAGCGAAAGAAATCCATCTTTCTCCACGACCCCAGTCTTTCTTTCGATCAGAGAAGCCTTCTCAAACAATGCCGGATAACCGAGAAACACGCCTGCGGGGGCGGGATTTCCTCTGCAAATGGTAGAAATGTCCCGATAAGGCATCTCCCACCCGGATGTCCCCTCCAGAGGGCGGGCAGGTTTTTGAGGCAAAAGGACTGTCTGAGAAGGGCTTGTTTCTCGAAGCTATTCCTTAGGTCGTGAAGAGGGAGGGAAGAGCTTCGTTAGAAACAAGCCCTTCGAGTTTCCTTTTGCTCGAGAAAAGAGTTTCCGGGTGGGAGATTGTATGAGAAAAATATGAAGAATAAAAATCAAGACTGAAAAAATATCATATATAGATCGATATTTTGCTTTAAATAAGGGAAATATATTGTTTTTTAAGAGAGCACATTTTTGCTTTGTTTGTGGCTTTTTCAAGAAAGTTGACAAGTATTTTAGGCATAATCGGCACAGGGGTTGACAGGGAAAAAATAAGTTGGTATCATTGTCATTGATGCTTCTCGCAAGGCTTTTTTGTTTCTACAAAGGTTTTGCGGGGAGAAAAAAATGTAATTAATCTCACGTAACGTATAAGGTTATGGCAGAGCAATTCCAGCGCACCAAGCCGCACGTGAACGTCGGCACTATCGGCCACGTTGACCACGGCAAGACTACGCTGACCGCGGCTATTCTCCATGTGCTGAGCATGAAGGGTTTCGCGAAGGAGCGTGGTGTGGATGAGATCGATAAGGCCCCGGAAGAGAAGGCCCGTGGTATCACAATTTCGACCTCGCACTGCGAGTATGAGTCGGATAACCGCCACTATGCACACGTCGACTGCCCAGGGCACGCCGACTATATCAAGAACATGATCACGGGTGCCGCCCAGATGGACGGAGCTATCCTCGTGGTAGCTGCTACTGACGGCCCGATGCCGCAGACCCGCGAGCACATCCTTTTGGCTCACCAGGTCGGTGTTCCGAACATCGTGGTGTTCCTCAACAAGGTGGACATGGTGGACGATGCGGAACTGATCGACCTCGTCGAGGCCGAAATCCGCGAGCTCCTCTCCAAGTACGAGTTTGATGGCGACAATGCCGCTATCATCCGTGGCAGCGCGCTCAAGGCTCTCGAGTCTGGCGATGTCAATTCCGCTGAAGCCAAGCCGATCCTCGATCTCGTAGCCGCTCTTGATACCAAGATTCCGGATCCGGTGCGTGATCTCGACAAGCCGTTCCTTATGCCGATCGAAGACATCTTCTCGATCGAAGGTCGCGGTACAGTCGTGACTGGTCGCATCGAGCGCGGTCAGGTCGGTATCAACGAAGAAGTCGAGATCGTCGGTATTCGCGATACGGTCAAGACCGTCGTGACCGGCATCGAGATGTTCAACAAGCAGCTGGATAAGGGTACTGCCGGTGACAATGCCGGTCTCCTCATCCGCGGCATCAAGAAGGAAGACGTTGAGCGCGGCCAGGTCCTCGCGAAGACGGGTTCCATCACCCCGCACACCGAATTTGAAGGCGAGATCTACGTCCTCTCCAAGGAGGAAGGTGGCCGCCACACCCCGTTCTTCAAGGGCTACAAGCCGCAGTTCTACATCCGCACGACTGACGTGACGGGAGAGGTAGAACTTCCGGAGGGTACCGAGATGGTCATGCCTGGCGATACCGTCAAGCTCAAGATCAAGCTCCTCGCCCCGGTTGCTATGGAGGAAGGCATGCGCTTCGCGATCCGCGAAGGTGGCCGCACAGTCGGCGCCGGTGTCGCGACGAAGATCATCAAATAGTCTTCTCAAGCGAGCAAAGCGGAGGCGATCAAGAAGGATCGCCCCGCGACCGCTCTCTGGAGAATAATGAAGAGCTGACAGTCCCTAGATAATGAATGCGATGAAAAAGACAGAAACGGCGCAGTCCATGCGCGTCAGGATCAAGATCAAGGCGTACGATCATAAGGTGATCGACCAGTCCTCTCGGAAGATCGTCGAGACGGCCGAACGCACCGGTGCACAGATCACCGGGCCGGTACCGCTCCCGACCGAGATTCACAAGGTGACGGTCAATCGCTCGACGTTCGTCCACAAGAACTCCCGCGACCAGTACGAGATGCGGGTCCACAAGCGCCTGATTGACATCATCAACCCGAATCCGAAGACCATCGATAACCTCACCAACCTGGATCTTCCAGCCGGTGTGGATGTCGAGATCAAGATGTAGGGGAGAGCGGATCAAAGAAAAAAACAGCATCGTTCAAGTCCTCCTTCATTCGGTTGTATCGGGTGAGAAGCGAGGATACTAAGCGAGCCAGAAGTCGTAAAAGACTAGGCTGTGTCTTAGAAGGACCAGTCTTTTGTTTTCCAGAATTTTAGAATAAGTCACAGCACGGCAATGAAATTCATCATCGGAAAGAAACTCGGCATGACGACCCTCTTCGACGAAACGAAGGGCGCTTTGAATGTGACGCTGATCGCCTGTGAGCCGAACACGGTGACGCTCAATCGTACAGTGGAGAAGGATGGCTACATGGCAGTCCAGGTAGAGGCCAAGAAGACCGCGAGGAAGTCCGTCCGCGCTGAGTTCCGCGTCGACAAGGGAGAAGCTGAGAAGGCGGCGGAGACGCTCGCCCAGTATCCGGTCGCGACGGAGATCACAGTATCTGCGTTCGCTGTTGGCGACAAGGTCAATGTGACCGGTGTGACCAAGGCGAAGGGTTTCCAGGGTGTCGTCAAGCGCCATGGATTTGCTGGTCAGATGACGAGCCACGGCCGCAAGCACGATATCCGCAAGCCTGGTTCGATCGGCGCGACCTTTCCTGAGCACGTCATGAAGGGCAAGCGTATGGCTGGCCGCATGGGTGGGAACGATTTCACTGTCGGTAATCTCTCGGTCGTCTATATCGATGAGGTTGAAGGACTGATCGCTGTCCGTGGCGCGGTGCCGGGAGTAGCCGGTCGTATCGTGAGAGTCGTGAGCGTCAAATAATACCGGATCGGAAGAGATATCATATGCTGAAAGTTACCGTCAAGAATATTGCTGGCAAGGATGTGAAGGAGCTCGAGCTTCCAGAGTCTTTGTTCGGCATGGCTGCGAACGATACACTCCTCCATCAGGTGTATGTTGCTCTCACTGCCAACCAGCGCGTCGCGATTGCTCACACGAAGGATCGCAGCGAGCGTTCTGGCTCTGGTATCAAGCCGTGGCGTCAGAAGGGTACTGGCCGCGCTCGTGCTGGTGCGACTCGTTCTCCGATCTGGCGCAAGGGTGGTATCACCTTCGGCCCGACCAAGGATCGCAATTTCTCCAAGAACACCAATCGCAAGATGCGCCAGAAGGCGACCTTGATCGCGCTTTCCGAGAAGCTCCGCGCTGGCAAGTTCATCGTTATCGACACGCTCGAATATCCGGAGCAGAAGACCAAGCTGTTCACAGCGACGCTCAAGGGCCTCGGTATCGATGGCCGCGGTATCGCGCTCGGCTTCACGGGAGAAGAGCTCTCGCTCGGCGTCATGGTGCGCAATATCCCGAAGGTCGAATACGGCCTGGCAGAGAACCTGAACGTCATACAACTTCTGGATCGCGAATATCTCATACTGTCTGCTGCCGGCGTCAAGCGCATCGAGGAGCGGTTCGCTGAATGGAGCAAATAATACAACCGTATGGCACTGTTTGGAAAGGAAACTGAAGAAGAGAAGAAGGAAGAGGTGGCTGTGAAGCCAGTGGCTTCTGTGAAGGCGTCTCCTGTGAAGGTGAGCCCGCTTGCCTCGCGCCTCCTGTCTCGTCCGCGCATCACTGAGAAGGCTTACGCGCTCAACGGTCTCAACCAGTACGTGTTTGAGGTCGCCAAGGAAGCGACGAAGCAGTCGGTCAAGCGTGCGGTCGAGGAAGCGTACGGCGTCGCGGTCACAGCGGTCAATATCGTCCGTCTGCCGGCCAAGAAGCGCTTGGCTGGACGCACCCGCGCGGTGAGTTTCAAGGGTTCCGTTAAGAAGGCTATCGTGAGCGTCAAGAAGGGTCAGGCGATTGAACTGTTTAAGGGTGGCATCTAAAGCGACACAAGGACTACTATGGCAATCAAGATCTACAAAAAGAATAATGCTGGCCGCCGGTTCATGTCGGTCGTGAAGCCTGAGGGCATCACTGACAAGGCTCCGGAGAAGTCGCTTTTGGCTCCGATCAAGAAGCGTGCTGGTCGCTCGCATGGCAAGATTTCCGTCCGTCATCAGGGTGGTGGTGTCAAGCGTCGCTATCGCGTGATTGACTTCCGCCAGGACAAGCATGATATCCCGGGAACCATCGCTCATCTCGAGAAGGATCCGAATCGCTCGGCGCTCATCGCGCTCGTCCACTACGTGGATGGCGAGAAGCGGTATGTCCTCGCGACTGATGGTATGAAGCAGGGCCAGGAGATCATCTCCGGCAAGAGCGTTCCGGTCGCGAATGGCAACCGCATGCTGCTCCGCAATATTCCGGTCGGCACGACTATCTGCAACATTGAGATGCAGATCGGCAAGGGCGGACAGATCGTTCGCAGTGCCGGTTCGCAGGCGACGCTCATGGCGCTCGACGGTCCGATGGCGCAGGTCAAGCTCGCATCGAGCGAGATCCGTATGGTGAGCAAGGATTGCTACGCGACGCTCGGCCAGGTTTCCAATTTCGAACACAGCGCAGAACGCATCGGTAAGGCCGGTCGCGCTCGCCACATGAATCGTCGTCCGGCAGTCCGCGGTAGCGCTATGAACCCGGTGGATCACCCGCACGGTGGTGGTGAGGGTCGGCAGCCGATTGGTATGCACCCGAAGACTCCGTGGGGCAAGCCGGCACTCGGCAAGAAGACGAGGAAGAGCAAGAAGGCGAGCAACAAGTACATCATCCGCCGCCGAGCCAAGAAGTAATCCTCCATCATTTCACCTAAGTCAGAGAAATATATGTCGCGAAGCCTGAAAAAAGGACCATACGTCGATCCGAGAGTGCTCAAGAAGCTCGAGGGGAAGCAGATGGGTGATCGCACGGTCATCAAGACCTGGTCGCGATCCTGCACTATCTCCCCGGAGATGGTTGGGTTCACGTTCGGTGTGCACAATGGAAGGGATTTTACCTCGGTGCTCGTGAGCGAAGAGATGGTTGGACACAAACTTGGAGAGTTCTCGCCGACCCGTACGTTCCGCCGCCATGGTGGAAAGATGCAGAAGGATCTTGAGCAGGCTGCGAAGCAGCGTGATCTCGATGCCGCCAAGGCCGCCAAGGCTTCAGCTACGACCGCTAAGAAATAGTCGCTGTTATGAAAGTACACGCAACCCTCGACAATCTGAGAATCGCGCCGCGTAAGGTCCGCTTGGTGACGCATGCTATCGTAGGCGTTGATGCCCGCGAAGCGCTCATCCAGCTCGACAAGCAGGTCAAGCGTTCAGCGAAGCCGCTGTACGATCTTCTTAAGAGCGCGATGGCCAATGCGAGCAACAATTTCGGACTTGATCAGGAGAACCTCTATATCTTTGAAGTCCGTGTCGGCGATGGCCTGCGCTTGCAGCGTTGGTTGCCGAGGGCGTTCGGCCGCGCGACACCACTCCTCCGTCGTTCTTCCAAGGTGATGATCATCCTCGAAGAGAAGATTGAAGGGAAGAATCGCACGGAGAAGAAGCAGCCAGCTGAGATCGTGACGGTAGAAGAGTCGGAAGAGCTCACTGGTACGAAAGAAACGAAGCAGCCAAAGGGCGGCAAGCCGGTAGTGAAGCAGGATACAGGTAAGGATATCGCCAAGAAGGCTTCCGGTAAGGTCATGAAGAAGGTATTCCAGCGGAAGTCCGTATAGAAAAGCTATAAGCTAACGAAGCTAACGTAGTATGGGTAATAAAGTCAATCCAACAGGCATCCGTCTCGGTATCACGACTGGCTGGCAGTCGCGCTGGTTCGGCGTGAAGAAGGAGTACCGCGAGCAGCTCCGCAAGGACATCGAGATCCGGCAGCTTATCACGACCAAGTGGAAGGCAGCGGGTATCGCATCTGTGCATATCGAGCGTTCCGCGAATGCTGTCCGCCTGATCGTGGAGACTTCCCGTCCGGGCGTGCTCATCGGTCGCGGAGGCACTGGCATCGAGGACCTGGCCCGTGCTATCAAGCGTCGCTTCTTCGCCAATAAGAAAGTCGACCTCAAGGTGGATATCCAGGAAGTGAAGAACGCCGAAGCGAACGCGATGCTTGTGGGCCAGCAGGTGGCTGAGCAGCTCGAGAAGCGTATGCCGTTCCGCCGCGTGCTCAAGACCATGCTCGACCAGGTAGAGAAGAACAAGGATGTCGAGGGTGTGAAGATTGAGATCTGCGGTCGCCTCGGTGGCGCTGAGATGTCCCGTCGCGAATGGCTGTCCCGTGGTAAGATTCCTCTCCATACGCTCCGTGCCGATATCGATTTCGCCCGCACTGAGGCGAGGACGACCTACGGCGTGATCGGCGTGAAGGTCTGGATCTGCAAGGGAGAGAAGTTTTCCGAAGCACAAGTACAAGCACAAGCGTAAACGAATCCTATGTTACTGATGCCAAGAAAAGTGAAGCACCGGAAGGTCCAGCGCGGAGGCTGGTCCGGCAGCGCGACGACGAAGGGGAGCCAGGTGAGCTTCGGATCCTTCGGCCTTAAGGCCGTGGAGGAAGGAATCATCACCGCTCGCCAGATCGAGTCCGCCCGCCGTGCCATGACCCGTTCGATCGAGCGCGGTGGCAAGGTGTGGATCCGCATCTTCCCGGATAAGCCAATGACCAAGAAGGGTGAACAGACCCCGATGGGTAAGGGCAAGGGCAGTGTCGATCATTTCGTCGCCAAAGTCCGGGCCGGTCGCGTGCTCTTTGAGCTCGATGGTATCCCGAGGGAGGCGGCAGCTGAGGCGATGCGTCTCGCGTCGCACAAGCTCGCTATCAAGACAAAATTCGTCGTCAAGCATTAGGAATCCGACTAGAGTGATCGCAAACGTATGAAAGCAAGAGAATGGCGGGAAAAATCAGTCGGTGAGCGGGAGAAAGCTCTCGTGGAACTCCAGGATAAGCTGCGCAAGCTCCGCTTCGATTTGGCGACACGCGAAGCGAAGAACTCGAGCGAGCACGGCAAGATTCGCAAGGATATCGCCCGAATCCTCACGCTGGTGCGCGAGGCGGAGGTCGCCCTTGACGGAGAGGCTCATTCAAGGTAAGCTTTCCCTTTACAGCAATTTATGAAAACAGTAGAGACAACTGAGAAGGTGAGCAAGGCCCCGAAGTGGAAGGGGACCGTCGTGAGCGACAAGATGGACAAGACCATCGTCGTGAAAGTCGACACCTTGAAGACTCATCCGAAGTACCTCAAGCAGTACCGTTCGTCGAAGCGCTATAAGGTGCATGTCGAAGAGAACGGGAAGTACAAGGTAGGAGACACCGTTATATTTGAAGAGTGCCGTCCGATCAGCCGCGATAAGCGGCATCAGGTCGTGACGAAGTAGCAGATATCGTATCCGAACATCACTATGATCCAGGCAGAAAGCAGACTGAAAATCGCAGACAATACCGGCGCCAAGGTGATCGAGTGCTTCAAGGTGCTCGGCGGGACCCGCCGCCGCTATGCCTATTTGGGCGATGTCGTGGTCGCTTCGGTCAAGTCGGCTGAGCCGCGCGGCATGGTGAAGAAGGGTGACAAGGTCAGGGCGGTCATCGTCCGTCAGGTGAAGTCCTATCGCCGTAAGGATAATTCCTATATCCGGTTCGACGAGAATGCGGCAGTCATCGTAGATGCGAACAACCAGGATCCGAAGGGCACCCGTATTTTCGGCCCGGTGGCGAGAGAGCTTCGTGAGAAGGGATTCTCGAAGATCGTTTCCCTGGCTCCGGAAGTCCTGTAAAAGAATCCAAACGTATGAAGATCAAGAAAGGCGACCAAGTAGAGATCATGGCAGGCAAAGACCGCGGCAAGCGCGGTGAGGTGCTTCGTGTTCTCCCGAAGGACGGCAAGGTCGTCGTGAAGGGCGGAAACATGATGAAGCGCCACCAGAAGGCCCGTCGCGAAGGCGAGAAGGGCGAGCGTATCGAGAAGGAAGCCCCGATCGACGCTTCGAATGTCATGCTCGTCTGTCCGCACACCGGCAAGCCGACTCGCGTCGGTTACAAGGTTGAGGGTGGCGAGAAGGTCCGTGTGAGCAAGCGTTCCGGTAAAGTTATCTAAACGTATGAAGATTCAGTCGACGAAAACCCGTTATGCCAAGGATGTCGTGCCGGCCCTTAAGAAGGAGCTCGGTATTGAGAATCCCATGGCTATTCCTCGCATCATGAAGGTCGTGGTGAATACCGGCATCGGCAAGGTGCTCAAGGACCAGAAGCGCGTGGAGGAGATCGTAGCCTCGCTCGAGGCGATCACCGGCCAGAAGGTGCTCATGACCAAGGCGAAGAAGGCGATCGCCGGCTTCAAGACTCGCGAGGGCCTCGAGATCGGTGTCCGCACGACGCTCCATGGTGAGCGCATGTGGTCGTTCCTCGATCGTCTGCTCAATGTCGCTCTGCCTCGCGTTCGCGACTTCCAGGGCATCACGAGAAGCTCCGTCGACCAGAGCGGCAACTGCAGCATCGGTATCAAGGACCACTCAATCTTTTCGGAAATCGTCCCTGAGAAGGTGCAGCATGTCTTCGGATTCCAGGTGACGATCGTGACCACATCCCGAGACAAGCGCGAAGGCGATGCGCTGTTCCGTCTGATCGGAGTCCCGTTCCAGACAGCCGATCATAAGCAAGAACACTAAGACCAGTATGGCAAAGACATCCACATTCGCGAGAGCGGAAAAAACCCCGAAGTTCTCGACCCGCATCGTCAGGCGGTGCTGGAAGTGCGGTCGCAAGCACGGATATATCCGTCGCTACGCCGTCTGCCGCATCTGCTTCCGCGAGCTGGCTTCGACCGGCGAGATCCCGGGAGTAAGGAAGTCGTCCTGGTAATCACGGACACAGCTTCGCTAGCTTCTTAGCTTCACTGGCGTGTTAGGAATAACAGCTGATGAATCTAGGGAGCTAAGAAGCCAACGAAGCTAAAGAAGCTATAAGCTAAGCAAAGAATATGCTTGATCCAATCGCAGACATGTTGACCAGAATCCGCAACGCGCAAGCGGCCGGCCACGCCAAAGTGTCCGTTCGTGCGTCGAAGCTGAAGTACACGATCGCTCAGATTCTTGAGCATGAGGGCTTCGTGGCGCGCGTCGAGAAGGGTGCTGCCGAAGGGGAGCACGAGATGGTCACGCTCTGGCTCAAGTATGTCCAGGTCTCTCTGACGAAGAAGGCCCCGGCTATCCGCGAGATCACCCGCGTGTCCAAGCAGGGCTGCCGTATTTATGTGAAGAAGGGCGAGATCAAGAAGGTGAAGAACGGATATGGCGTTGCCATCGTTTCGACTTCGAAGGGTCTCATGACCGGACGCGATGCCTATCGCCAGGGTCTGGGCGGCGAGTATATTTGCAAAGTCTGGTAGTCGTTTTCTCTAGCAATATCATTATGAGCAGAATCGGAAAGAAACCAGTAGCTATCCCCGCCGGGGCCGAGGTGAGTCTCCATGTCAACATGGTCACCGTGAAGGGTCCGAAGGGAACGCTTGAGTTTGCCCATCGCCGCGAGGTGAAGGTGGTTGTCGATGGCGGAGAAGTCCGCGTCGAGAAGCTCGGCGAGACCAAGAAGGCGCAGGCCATCTGGGGCACCACTGCCAAGGTGATTGAGAATATGATGCTTGGCGTGACGGCTGGCTTTGAGAAGAAGCTCGAGCTGAACGGCGTCGGTTTCCGCATGGCGGTCCAGGGAAAGAAGCTCAACCTCGCGCTTGGTTTCTCTCATCCGGTGGAAATGGAGATTCCGGAGGGGCTCGCAGCGAAGATCGAGAACAACATCATGACCATTTCCGGTATTGATAAGCAGATGGTCGGCGAGTTCGCTGCCGTCATAAGGAAGCGCAAGCCAGTGGAGCCGTACAAGGGTAAGGGATTCCGCTATGTCGGCGAGATCGTCAGGCGCAAGGAAGGCAAGAAGGCCGCCGCGTAAAATATTTTAACATTTCAATATTCAAATATTGAAATATCCCCATATGTTGAAGCGAGAAGCGAAAAAAGCGAAGCGGTACGAGCGCAAGCGCCGTGTCCGTGCCAAGATTTCCGGTACGGCGGAGTGTCCGCGCGTGTCTGTTTTCCGTAGCCTCAAGGGCGTTTCGGCCCAGGCGATTGATGACGAGGCAGGCAAGACGCTGGCCCAGGCCAATCTCTTCGAGCTCGGCAAGAAGGCTGAGAACACCGTCGAGGGAGCCGCGCAGGTGGGTAAGCTCATTGCGGAGCGCTTGGTCGCTCTCGGCGTGAGCCGGTCCGTCTTCGACCGATCCGGATACAAGTATCACGGCAAGGTGAAGGCGATCGCCGAAGCCATGCGCGAGAACGGTATCACGATCTAAGTATTTCTAAAGAAGCCTTTCTATGGCAAAGCAGCAAGGAAAAAGGACAATGAGGAGGGAGAAGCCGGAGTTCGATCAGAAGCTCCTCAATTTGGCGCGCGTCACTCGCGTGGTGAAGGGCGGCCGCCGTTTCCGTTTCCGAGCGACGCTCGTCATCGGGAACCGCAAGGGCAAGGTCGGTGTCGGTGTCGCGAAGGGCGCTGATGTTTCCGGTGCTATTCAGAAGGCTTTCAACGATGCCAAGAAGAACATGGTTACTATCGCGCTCGATGGATCGACCATTCCGCACGATACCGCTGCGAAGCTCGGTGCAGCCTCGGTGCTCCTCAAGCCAGCCTCGGCCGGTCAGGGTGTCATCGCTGGTGGTGCCGTCCGCGCGGTCGTTGATCTCCTGGGCGTCAAGGATATCGTTTCGAAGTCGCTCGGAGCATCCAACCCGCTCAATGTCGCCCGTGCGACCATCAAGGCGCTCGAAGGCCTCAAGGCCCCTCGCGTCAAGGCTGAGAAGAAGACGGAAGAAGTCGCAGCCTAAGCCGGTTACCGCTATCTACACGAATCTATGCAGATCCATCAACTCACAGTAGCAAAGCGCCAGGAGCGCAAGCGCATCGGCCGTGGCGGCAAGCGCGGCACCACGTCGGGCCGTGGCACCAAGGGCCAGAAGTCCCGTACCGGTTCGTCCGTCGACCCGTTGTTCGAGGGTGGACGCTCCACGTTTACTGAGCGTCTGAAGAAGCTTCGCGGTTTCAAGTCCATCCATCCGAAGATGCATGCCGTCACGCTTACCAAGATCGACCGGATGTTCGCGGATGGCGAGACCGTCACACTCGCAGCACTTATCGAGAAGAAGCTTGTCAGTAAGCGGGCGCTCAAGGACGGTGCTAAGGTGTTGGCGACCGGCGAGCTTACGAAGAAGCTCGTTCTCGGCAGCGATGTCGCCGCCTCCGAGAAGGCGAAAGCAGCCTTCAAGGCGTAAACTGCAGTTTTCGATCCCGCGCTTCTGAAAAGCGCGGGTTTTTGCTTTCTTGAGGCAAAACTGCTAGAATCTAAAAGTTGAATCTACTATATACATTCCTGCTATGTACGAGGCACTCCAGAACATTTTCCGCGTTTCCGAGCTCCGAAACAAGATTTTGTTTATTTTCGGTATCTTGGTTGTGTATCGTGTGATCGCCAATATCCCGCTTCCGGGCGTCGATGTACTGGCGCTTCAGAAGCTGTTTGAGGATAATGCTTTTCTCGGACTCCTCAATATGTTCTCCGGCGGCGGATTGTCCAATATCTCGATTGTGCTTTTGGGTGTCGCACCGTATATTACTGCTTCGATCATCATGCAGCTCATGACGACGCTTGTACCGACGCTTGAGCGTTTGTACAAGGAAGAGGGCGAGCAGGGACGCCAGAAGTTCAATATGTATACGCGCTGGCTGACCGTGCCGCTTGCGGCGCTCCAATCGTTCAGCATGCTTTCGCTTCTCCGCTCGCAGCAGATCCTGGGTGATATCGTGGCGTTCGATATGGCGGTCATCATCGTCACAGCGACCGCTGGCACGATCTTCCTCATGTGGCTCGGCGAGCTTATCACAGAGAAGGGACTCGGCAACGGCGTTTCTATGATCATCTTTGCAGGCATCGTCACGAGCCTGCCGACATCCGTTTCGCGCTTTATCTCGACATGGGATCCGTCGCAGCTCTTCACATACCTCCTGTTCTTTGTGCTCGCGGTTGTCACGATCGCCGGCGTTATCTTCATCAATGAGGGGCAGCGCACTATCCCGGTGGCGTATGCCAAGCGAATGCGCGGTGCTCAGGTCTATGGCGGTTCATCGACGCATCTTCCGCTCAAGGTCAATCAGGCCGGCGTTATCCCGATCATCTTCGCTGTCTCACTCATCCTCATCCCGACCATGGTGGCCAACTATTTTGCTCAGGCCGGTACAGGAAGAGTGGCTGAGATCGCGCTGTCCGTCTCAGCGTGGTTGCAGGATCAGTGGGTCTATGGCAGCATCTACTTCCTGCTCGTTGTCATTTTCACGTACTTCTATACCGCGGTCGTCTTCGATCCGGTCAAGATTTCTGAAAACCTCCAGAAGCAGGGCGGCTATATACCAGGCATCCGTCCTGGCAATACGACGGCCGAGTACCTCTACCACATCATCAATCGCATCACGCTCGCTGGGTCGGTCTTCCTCGGCGCCATCGCGGTCTTGCCGTATGTCGTGCAGGGCATCACGGGCATCCAGACGCTCACGCTCGGCGGCATCTCGATCCTCATCGTCGTATCGGTTGTGCTTGAGACGATCAAGCATACGCAGAGCCAGCTGGTGATGCGTAGCTATGAATCGTTCTAGTGAATGATAGAAATTAGATATTAGAAATTTTTTATCACATGCCATTAAAGGACACCTACATCCTGCTCGGCTCAGCCGGTTCCGGCAAGAGCACCCAGGCAGAGCTTTTGAAGAGCTCGCTCCATCTTTCTCATGTCGATATCGGGGCAGAATTGCGCGCGGTCGCGTCGCATGATACGCCGTTCGGCCGACAGGTGAATGAGATCATGAATGGCCGTCACGAGCTTCTGCCCGATGAAATCATCCATGACGTGCTCGAGAATGCGATCCGTTCTGTGCCGGAGACGGTTGGTATTCTCATCGATGGCGCACCACGCTGCGAGAGCCAGATCGCGCAAGTGCTTGGCGTTCTCGAAGAGACGGGGAGAGAGCTTAATACGGTCATTTATATAGACGTGCCGGAGACGGTGTCGGTTGATCGTATTTCCAAGCGTTTCGCCTGTCAGGGCTGCCACCGTACGTATATCCTCGGCAAGAACCTGATTGATGCCGACGTTCCGTGCCGGTATTGCGGTGGGAAGATTTCTCAGCGCGAGGATGATACCGAGGAGGGGGTCCGCAAGCGCCACCAGGTCTTCCACGAGGAGACGCTTCCGGTCGTCGAGTATTTCGAAAAGACGGGCAAACTGCTCCGTGTCGATGGCAACCAAGAAACCTACAAAGTATTTAAGTTTATTCTTGAACATGTCCGCCCCGAATAATACGGCCTTGCCGTATGTAAAACTATGAAAGAATGGGTCAAAACTGAAGATGAACTCCGGCGTTTTCGTGCAGCTGGAAAAGCGCTCGCCTTGGTGCTTGCGGAAGTGATGGCGGCGGTCCGTCCTGGCATGACGACATGGGAAGTGGATGCGCTCGCTGAGCGATTGATTCGCGAAAAGGGTGGTACGCCGATTTTTAAAGGTTATGGAGCCGAGTATGGTCGGCCGTTTCCGGCATCACTTTGTACGTCGCTTAATGACGAGGTGGTGCATGGTATTCCGAGCGCAAAGCGGGTTATCCGCGAGGGTGATCTCTTCAAACTCGATATCGGTCTCCGGCTTGATGGTATGGTAGCGGATATGGCGCGGACGATGGCGGTCGGAGAGGTATCGGACGAGGCAAAGCGACTCATGGCGGTTACAGAGGAAAGTCTTCGTCTTGGCATCGCTGAGCTCCGTTCCGGTGCTCGTATCTCGGCATATGCGCATGCGGTGCAGTCGTATGTCGAGGCAGCCGGCTGTTCGGTCGTTCGCGACCTGGTTGGTCATGGCGTGGGTCGCGAGCTCCATGAGGAACCGCAGGTGCCGAATTTCGTCTCGCGCCAGCTTGATGATTTCGTCCTTGAGCCGGGCATGACGCTCGCGCTTGAACCAATGGTGAATGCTGGGAAGTACATGGTCAAGATCGCACCGGATGACTGGACGTTCGTCACGACCGATGGCTCGCTCTCGGCGCACTTCGAGGATTCGGTCATTATTACGGATGGAGAGGCAGAAATCGTCACGAGATAGTATCCCGTATTTGCGTATATCGTATATCGGAATATCCTAAACAAGGTCTTCTTCACCGGCATACGATATACGAAATTCGATATTCGTCTTTTGAGGAGCACTATACTTTGGTTAAAGGAAATATGTCGCAAGAGGTTGGAAAAAACTATTTAGGAATCGATTGGGGTGCTTCCGATGTGGGGGTAGCGCTCGCACATAGGGAGACGCGCGTGGCTATGGCCTATGCGACGCTGGCAAATGATGGGGAGCTCTTGCAGCACCTTGCGGATATCATCGCCCGTGAGGATGTCGGCACAGTCGTTATTGGTATCCCGTCGTATATCAACCGCAAGGACGTCGAATATGAAGGGGAGAAGCTCGGAAAGTTGATTGCTGACATGCTTCCGGATATCCGAGTGGAATACCAGAATGAGATGTTCACGACCAAGATGGCCCAGGTGAATCTGATTGAGCGTGGTATGAGGCAGGTCTCAAAACATGACGACGAAGAAGCTGCCCGCATTATTCTCGAAGAATGGCTAGAAAGAAGCGCTTGTTGATGTCGTTAGGATTATCGTGCGGAGAGGGGATTTTTGTGGTACAATATCCGTGTAATTAGTCAGGATCATCATCCTCTTTTTTCTGTATGGAACAGCCCTATCTGTCAGTCATCATCCCGGCCTACAAGGAAGGTGAGCGTATCGGGCGCAATCTACTCGAGATAGACAAGTATCTCAAGGGGAAGAATTATCCGTATGAGATTATCGTCGTGGATGATGGGTCTCCGGATAATACCGCCGAAGTGGCGCGCAACTACGCGCTCCAGGTACCGAATCTCCGGGTCATCGACAACGATGAGAATCATGGCAAGGGCTATGTCGTCCGCCAGGGGCTTTTGGACGCCAAAGGAAAGTATCGTCTTTTCCTCGATGCTGACGGTTCCACGTCAATCACGCATCTGGATTCCTTCCTGCCGCAGTTGGAGAGTGGCTATGATGTCGTCATCGGCTCGCGCAAGATTGAGGGGTCCTTTGTCCAGGTGCACCAGCCGCGACATCGGGAGATCATGGGCGAGGGCGGCAATTGGCTTATTCGTATCGTGCTCGGGCTGTGGAGCTATCCGGACACGCAGTGCGGTTTCAAGATGATGAATGCCGAATCAGCCGAGCAGGTGGCGAGCCGCATGGTCATTGACCGCTTCGGGTTTGATTTCGAGCAGATCATCCTTTCCATCAAGCTCGGCTTCAGGGTCAAGCAGATGCCGGTCCGCTGGATGAATGAGGAGGGGTCGACCGTATCGCTTACCGGTCCGAACGGTTTCATCCAGGTACTGATAGACCTTTTCAAGACGAAGTGGCGCCTTTTGATCGGCGCGTACCATATTGGAGCGTATACCAAGGCCAAGACTGAAGCAGTGAAGGCCTGAAGCAGCAAAAAAAGGAGTGGAAACAAAACAGAAAGAAATGTCGGATATACAGATTGAAAACGTGAAAAAGGGTGCGACCTACGAATCCGAGCTTCGGCAGGATATCGTGACAGGGGATTGGGTCGTCATCGCCACTGGCCGCGCCAAGCGTCCGGATGATTTCGTTGCGGTCGAGCGTATCCCATCTGAGGATGGGCCGGACCCATTCGATGATCCAGAGGCGTCTGGCCAGGAGAAGGATATTCTCATCTATCGGCGTGATGACGGCGATTGGAGTCTGCGCGTCTTCCCGAACAAATACCCAGCCTTTACCCGTAGCAAGGCGGTCCGCGAGCTCTCAGAGGGACCGTATTTTTCTATGACTGGTGTCGGCTATCACGAGATAGTGGTCACACGCGATCCGAGGAAGTCGCTTGGTCTCCTTGAGACCTGGCAGGTGGCCGAGGTGCTCGATGCGTATCAGGACCGCTATCTGTCGCTCATGAACAAGAAGAGCGTTAGCTATATCCAGATCTTCCATAACCATGGTAAGGAGGCCGGAGCCTCGATCCCGCACCCACATTCGCAGTTGATGGCCATACCGGTCATCTCGCCGTATATCGAGCTCGAGCTTGATGGAGCGGAGCGCTATTACCGGAGCAACCGGCACAAGGTTTACGAAGTGATGGCGGAATATGAGAGTGCGGAAGGGAAGCGTGTCGTCTATGAGAATGATCATTTCATCGCGTTCTGTCCGTTCGCTTCGCGTGCGGCTTTCGAGGTTTGGGTGGTCGGCAAACATCCGAACCCGTATTTTGAGCGCATCAATGATGAGGAGAAGTTTGCCGCAGCCGAGGCGCTCCGCACGGCGCTCCGGGCTATCTATGATGGTTTGAATGATCCGGCATACAATTTCTATATCCATACAGCGCCCTGCGATGGCCGCGAGTATCCACACTACCAGTGGCACATCGAGATTCTGCCGCATACGGGTACGTGGGCCGGATTTGAACTCTCAACCGGTATCGAGGTATCGACGATCCAGCCTGAGGCTGCGGCCGAGTATCTGCGTTCCAAGATAGCCTGATATATGCGCATGTCTTATGTCATCGGCAATCTGAAGATGAATCTCCTGTCGCGCGAAGAGGCGCGGCAGTATCTTTCCGTCTTCCGCCGCGAGATGCAGGGGAAACAGCTTGAACATACGGTCTGTGCTGTCTGCCCTTCGTTCGTCCATCTTTCCGAGTTCGATCATCTGCCGCATGGCATCAAGAAGGGCGCGCAGGATGTCTTTTGGGAGAAGAGCGGCGCCTATACCGGCGAGGTCTCGCCGGCGACGCTTAAGGACGAAGGTGTCGAGTATGTGATCGTGGGTCACAGCGAGCGGCGTCTCTATGGCGGCGAGACGAATGAGATCGTCAGGGAGAAGGCACTCGCCGCGCTCAAGCATCATATGACGCCTATCGTCTGCATCGGCGAGACCGATGAGGAGCGTCGGGCTGAGGAGACCGATCGAGTGCTGTCACTTCAGGTACGGACAGTATTTTCTGGACTCTCGAAACTCCAAGCGGAAGGTGTCATGATTGCCTATGAGCCGCGCTGGGCGATCGGGACGGACCGGCTGCCGACGACACAGGAGATCCTTTCTGTGCGTGTCCTCTTGCGCAAGATCCTGACGGAGGAGTTCGATGCTCAGACCGCAGAACGCGTTGCTATGATTTACGGTGGATCGGTCAAGAGTTCTTTCCTTGGTGATGTCTCCTGGGAGGCAGGCATGGATGGCGTGCTGGTCGGGAGAGAGAGTCTTTTTCCGTACGAGCTGGTCAAGATGGCGTCGATGTTTGAAGAGCATGGCAAGGAAGAAGAGGCATAAAAAAGCACCAAATCCAAAATCACAATTTCCAAATAAATCCCAATGTTCAAAATAAAAAAATAACGCCGCATCATTTTGAGTTTCGGGATTTGAATTTGTAATTTGTTTGGAGCTTGGGATTTCAGTTTTTGAATTTTTATAGAAACATATGATAGTCGATGTGAAGGAGATGCTCATGAAGGCGAAGGCAGGCGGCTATGCTGTCGGTGCTTTCAATACGGTCAACCTTGAGACGACGCGCGCGATCATCGATACGGCGAAGGAGCTCTCCTCACCGGTCATCGTGCAGATGACTGAGAAGACCTTCGACTATGCCGGCGGGCGCGCCATCTTCCATCTTGTGAAGCATATCGCCGAATATTATGCTCCGGAGATCCCAATCGGCATCCACCTCGATCATGGTAAGAGTTTTGAAGCAGTGGAGCGGGCCATGGAGATTGGCTTCGGTTCGGTCATGTATGACGGGTCGCGCAAAGAATACGTCGACAACCTGATGATGACCAAAAAGATTGTTGAGATCGCTCATAAGAAGGGTATCGTCGTTCAGGCGGAGCTTGGCAATGTGCCGTATCTCGGCGAGATGCAGATGGAAACGATTGATTGGAACAAGTATATGACCGATCTCGGTCAGGTGGAAGAGTTCGTGAAGGAGACTGGCGTCGATACGCTCGCGGTTGCGATTGGCAATGCACACGGGTTTTTTCGTGAACGGAGCGAACCGGATTACGACCGGCTGTCGGCAATCGCTGCCAAGGTGGACTTGCCGCTCGTGCTCCACGGAGCATCCGATTGGCATAATGGCCGGGTCACAGAGGTAATCAAGCGCGGTATCAGCTGTTTCAATGTCGATACGGCTGTACGCATGGCGTTCATCAGCGGACTGCGCGAAGTGCTCGCTTCTGAGGAGGAGACGGATCTCCGCAAGGTGATGGGCAGCGCTCGTGATGCCGCATCGAATGCTGTGAAAGAGAAGATAATCGCATTCGGAAGCGCGGGACGTGCGTAAGACAGAATAAAGAATCATGAATTAAGAATCAAGAAAAGGAATAAACCTATGGCGAAAAGAATTGCGATAAACGGTTTTGGGAGGATTGGACGTGCGGCGCTCAAGATCGCGCTTGAGAAGAAGTCGCTCGAGGTGGTGGCGATCAATGACCTGACGGAGGCGTCCGTTTTGGCGCATCTGTTCCGCTATGATACGGCGTATGGCCGCTATCGGAAGAGCGTCGAGGCGAAGGATGGCAAGCTTATCATCGACGGCCAGGAGATTCCCGTGTATGCCGAACCGGATCCGAAAAAGCTGCCTTGGGGCGAGCTCAAGGTAGATGTAGTGCTCGAGTGCACCGGTCGTTTCACAGATAAGGATAGTTCAGCTCAGCATATCGAGGCGGGCGCGAAGAAAGTAGTGCTTTCAGCGCCGTCCAAAGGCGATGATGGCTCTGTTCCGACCTTTCTTATTGGCGTGAACGAGGATGAGTACGCCGGCGAAACGGTTGTTTCGAACGCTTCCTGTACGACGAACTGCCTGGCACCGGTCGCCAAGGTACTGCACGATGCGTTCGGTATCGGCAAGGCCATGATGACGACGATTCATTCGTATACGGCCGACCAGAATCTCCAGGATGCGCCGCATAAGGACCTGCGACGTGCCCGTGCTGCTGCCCAGAATATCGTCCCGACGACGACTGGTGCAGCGATCTCGGTGACGCAGGTCATTCCTGACCTCAAGGGGATGTTTGATGGCTTGGCGGTCCGTGTGCCGACGATCGTCGTCTCTCTGACTGATTTCACGTTCTTGCTCAAGAAGAAGACAACGAAAGAGGAAGTGAACGAGGTGCTCCGTGCCGCTGCTGCTTCAGCACGCTTCGGCAAAGTGCTCGCCGTGACGGATGAGCCGCTCGTCTCCTCGGACTTCATCGGCAATCCGTATTCGACAATCGTCGACCTCTCGCTTACCAAGGTGGTGGATGGAGACCTTGTGAAGGTGGTGGCGTGGTATGATAATGAATGGGGATATTCCAACCGCCTCGTGGAGATGGCGGAGATCATTTAGGGATACACATATAACAGGAGGGAAAGTAGTATGGGAGGAAAAAAAACAAACGTATCAGTCATGACGAAGGAGCAATGCAAGGCACGTCTCGATGAGATCGCGTTGCTTTCAATCGGCGCGCTTGGCGATGATGAGGCGTTCGCTATCATCAAGGAGCGCAAGGAGCTCGAGAAGCTTTTTATCGAGCTTGAGCATGCTGAAGAAGCGGCAGCTCAGGCGGCGCGCCTTGAAAACGAGGCGTCCAATCTCGTAGCCTCTATCGAAGAGCTGAACCGGTCTATTGTGCCAGATAAGTCCGACGAGGAGCTTTTAGCGCTTATCGGAAGGCGGAAGGAGCTCGAAGCCAAATTGAAAGCCATTGATACTGGACGTGTATCGCGCATGCTCGTTTCCAAACCAGTGTCTGTTGCTATCGAGATGGATGCTGCTGTGCCAGAATTTGCCACTGGCTCTGCTGAGGATCCTGTTGCTGCTGATCCAGTGATAGATACTGAGGAATCGGTAGCGGAATCGGGATCAGCTGACAGAGAAGAGGGTATTTCGGTCCGGCAGACACCGGAAGATTTCGGTGACGAGGGTATTCGAATCAATCCGCTCGAAGTGACCGGTGAGTTTAAACAGTATCTCGATGGTATCCAGGGTCATCTTGATTCGCTTGGTCCGTATCTTCAGCGCTTGCCGGCAACTGCTAGAGCGAATAAGCATTTTATGCTCAAGGCCGCCGAGACCGACCCTGCCTACGTGATGCATTATGCTGATCCGGCGCTCAAGAGCGATGAGGATTTTTGTACGCGCGTAGCGGCGATGCCGAACAAGCGAAATTCCGGCAATGCGCTGGCTGAGATGGATCCGGTTGGCCGTACCGGCAAGACGGTCATGGCTGGTGTGAAGCAGGATTATCGCAATATCCGTTTCGCGTTGCCAAATATGGAGGGATACCGCGAGATGCTCGAGATCGCGAAGCGCGGCGCGCTCCACAAGATACAGGAATTGAAGGATGGCGCTGATGTGATGTTGCTCGTGCCGAAGGTCCTCCAGAAAGACCAGGAATTTATGCGCCAGGTGAACGCTATTGCTTCGCCGGAAGGGGATTCATCGAAATAGCAGACCAAGTCCCATGTACGATATTCTTATCAGGAACGGGATCGTGGTAGACGGCAGCGGGCGCCCTATGTACCGCTCGGACGTCGCGATCAATGAGGACCGTATCGCCGCGATGGGCGATCTTTCGCATGCGCATGCGGAGCGTATTATCGAGGCCGATGGGAAATATGTCGTCCCTGGTTTCGTTGATATTAACAATCATTCCGATACATACTGGCAGCTTTTCGCTGCTCCGGATCTTGAGAGTCTGCTCCGGCAGGGCGTGACGACTATCATCGGTGGCAATTCAGGTTCATCACTTGCGCCGCTTACTGATCGGAGCGTCATCCGTTCCATTCAGAAGTGGACTGATGTCGAGAAGATCAATTTCAATTGGCTCTCGATGGAAGAGTTCCTTGCCGAGACTGAGCATCGCCGGCCGAGGCTCAATTTCGCGACACTTGTCGGCCATGGTACGATTCGCCGCGGCGCGATGAAGGATGAGACACGCACGATCACGCCGGATGAAATCGATATTATGCAGGATCTGCTCAAGCAATCGCTCAAAGATGGAGCGATCGGGCTTTCGACCGGCCTCAAATACACGCATGCTCGCGGGACTGGCATCCGGGAGCTCGTCGCGCTTACCAAGACGGTGGTTGGTCAGAAAGGCGTCTACGTGACCTATGTCCGCGATGAGGAGGAGGGACTGGTCAAGTCGGTGGAGGAAGCGATCACGGTCGCTCGTGAGACCGGGGCGCCGCTCCACATCTCGCACCTCAAAGCGGTCAGTGAGAAGAACTGGCACCTTATGGACGAGGCGCTCAATCTGATCGAGACGGCGGCGCTCAATGATATCAAAGTGACATTCGATGTCTATCCGTATATCACGACCGGTTCGGTGCTCTATACGCTTTTGCCGGAGTGGGTCACACAGGATGGCCGCAAGATGATGCTCGAGCGTCTCAAAGATATGCAGGTGCGGAGCGCTGTCATCCGCGATATGAAGAAACGCGGGACTGATTATTCGAAGGTGCTCGTCTCTACCTCGACGCTCTCCAAGATGATGACACATCGTAAGATCTCTGATATCGCACTCCTTCAGGGTAAGTCGCCGGAAGAGACGGTCGTTGATTTTCTTATCGCGTCGGCTGGCCGGGCAATCGTATCAATGGAAGTGCTCTCGCCTCGCAATGTCCGCCGTGCTATCCAGCATCCATTTTCGATCATTTCGAGCAATGGCGTCGGTTACAGCGTGACGCACAAGGAGACGGGGGAGTTGGTACATCCACGCAATTTTGGTACCTTTCCCAAGGTGCTCGCCCAGTATGTACGTGAGGAGAAGGCGCTCTCCTGGGAAGAAGCGATTCATAAGATGAGCGGCAAGCCAGCGATGAAGTTCAGTCTGGAGAAGCGCGGCATGATCCAAGAGGGATATTTCGCCGATGTCGTCATTCTCGATCCGGAGACCGTGGCGGACAATGCGACCATGGAGGACCCGTACCAGTATCCTGACGGTATCTCGCATGTCATTGTGAACGGCCGGCTCTCTCTTGAGAACGGCGTTCTGGTCGGCGAGCGTACCGGCACCGTACTTCGGAGGAAGAAGAAGCTGTTTGAGTGGTAGCAAATAAAATTTTTGTAATTTTGTAATTTAAAATTTTAAAAGAATGTCCTAATATCTTAATTTTTTGAGTATTTGGAAATTCAAAAATTATTACCAAGTGTAGTGAGTGAAACGAGAACTTGCTCTCGTTTCCGAGCGCAGCGCAGGTAAAATCGGGTCAATACCCCGCAGCTTGCTGCGGGGAAGGCAAGCGAAGCTTGTCTGCAATGCGGGTCTTGCCCCGCGGTGCAATACTTGTTATTTTAAAATTTAGAATTTGAAATTAAAAATTTAAAAGCTCCTTTCCTGGGGGTATTTTTTTATTGTCTGAAAAGGTGTAGAATGACGGGTGTCTGAAGCGAAATATATGCAACCAGAATCATTTTTCAAGGGAAAGAAAGTGACAGTGTTCGGTCTTGGCCTCAATATGGGAGGCGTAGGGACGGTCCGTTTTTTGGCTGAGCATGGAGCTCGTGAGATCGTCGTGACCGACATCAAGACGCGTGAAGAGCTCGCGCCTTCCATGGAAAAACTCGCGAAATACAAGCAGATCACTTATGTGCTCGGCCAACATCGGCCGGAGGATTTTTCGCATACGGACATGGTGATTAAGAATCCGGGTATTCCATGGACGAATGAATACATACGGGCGGCGGAGCAGGCCGGTGTGCCGGTCGAGATGGATTCGAGTCTCTTCTTCCGATTTTCTAAGGCACCGATCATTGGTGTGACCGGGACTAAGGGCAAGACGACTACGGCGAGCCTGATAGCACATATCCTCCAGGCGGCGGGACGCGATGTCGTGCGCGCTGGCATCGGTCAGGTCGGCGTACTGTCCGTGCTCGAGAAGATTTCGCCGGAGAGCGTCGTCGTCTTCGAGCTTTCTTCATGGCGGCTTTCAGCGCTCGGTCGCATTAAGAAGAGTCCGCATATCGCTGTCCTCACCAATCTCTATCCTGACCACCTCAACTATTACGGCACGATGAAGGCGTATGCTGATGATAAGCGGTATATCTTCTCGTCGCAAAAGGGGAAAGATATACTGATTGCCAATGCTGATAACGGATTTGTCCGAGATATGGCGCAGGATGCACCGGGAGAGCTCGTATGGTTTTCAGAGGCGGGTCTGGCGGATGGCGATGGTGTCTGGTACTCCGATGGCGTGCTGTTTGCCCGAGTGCAGGGTAAGGAAAGCGTGCTCCTGCCGATCGAGAAGGTACCGCTCAAGGGAAGGCATAATATTGGCAATGTGCTGGCGGCAGCCGGGGCGGCGCTTGCGGCTGGACTTTCTGTCGAGGAAGTCCGCTCCGGTATCGAGAGCTTTCAGGGCGTACCGCATCGTCTCGAGCGTATCGCCGAGAAGGGCGGCGTCCAGTATTTCAATGATACGGCGGCGACGATTCCGGAGGCGGCGATTGCGGCGCTTCGGGCGTTCGATCAGCCGGTCATCCTTATTGCGGGCGGGAGCGATAAGCGGCTCGAGTTCGGCGCGTTCGCAGATGAGATCCTGGCGCGCTCCAAGGCACTCATCCTTTTCAAGGGTGTCGCGACGGATAAGCTGGTCCAGGCGCTGAGAGAGCGTCTGCCGGAAAGCGAGAAGGAGCGGAGGTTCGTCGTGGTGGAGAGCATGGGCAAGGCAGTGGAGTTTGCTGCCCGCGGCGCCGAGCCAGGAGATACTGTGTTGTTGTCGCCGGGCGCGGCGAGCTTCGGGCTGTTCCGCAACGAGTTCGATCGTGGCGAGCAGTTCTCCGCTCGGGTGAAGGAGTTGTAAGATTTTCTTTGAAATACCCCTTTTAAAAGGGGTATTTTTTGTTTTTTTAAATAGGAGTTGACAGTATATACCCCCATGGGGTACTATATATGTATACCATAAGGGGGTATAGGTATAATAAGGAGTTCTTTATAAACCAAGGAGGAATCAATCATGTGTCATGCAACGAATCCGGAAGTCTGGTTTCGTCCCAACTCCAGGCTCAGTCTTGATAGGCTGGTCGGTCTTATGCGATCGGGTGAACTCGTCGCTACGCCCCGTCTTGGTATCCGTGACAGACATCATCCGAAAGGATATGTTCCAGGACAGCGCGTGACACTCAGGGTGTTCGACGCCGCTGGAGCGGAACGGCTCACTGCGAGCATCAAAGTGGAGCATCTCTGCATCAAGCCGCTCTCGCGGCTTACGAAGCAGGATCTTCTTGGTACGATGATGTACGATGACTGGCATCAGATCCAGTCTGACCTCTCGGGTTTTGAGGGAAAGGTCCTTGATGAGGAGAATATGGTTACGATCGTAGCCTTTTCCTATGTTCATCCGTTGATAACAAATAAGGAGAAAGACTATGGCGACTATCGGATCGCTTGCTGAGAATGGTGTCATTACGGTGGCTTCGCAGCCGCCGAAGAATGGCGAGCTGTCCGGTTCCGGACCGCTTGTCATTCCGCTCATCGCGGAAGATTATCCCGCGAAGACGGCGGTAATGTGGAATGCTGCTTTCAAGGCTTTTGGGTTGCAAGATAGGAACGCCATGGTAATAGCCGATCCTCTTCAGGCTGGCGAGATCCTCGAGGCATTTCGGAAGGACCCGAGATATATCGGCGGGGGCGCCGGTGTCGGCTTCAAGGAGGCAGTTGTTGCACATCTTGATGCTGTCGAACCAATCGCGCAAGCGATGGGTTCGGTCAATATCATCAGGAAAATTGATGGCCGTCTCGTGGGGAGCAATACCGATGGAGCCGGGTACGTGGCGAGCTTGGAGCGATTGTTTCCAGAGGCATCCGTCGAGAGGAAGCATATCCTGATGCTCGGTGCTGGCGGTACCGGTCGCGCGATCGCGTTCTTTCTCGCTCGAAAAGGCGCGCGGATTAGTATCGTGAACCGGACTGTCGAAAAGGCGGTCGAGCTCGCGAGCGCCGTGAATGCATTCGTCTCAACGGAAGCCGCAAGGGGCTTTGGGCGCGAACATATCGGCGAGTTGATCCCGTCTGCTGATGCCGTCGTATCGGTCATCGATGACGCTCATTCGCCGCTTGATGAGTACTCGACGCTCGGGAGCATGGCGCTACCGATTACTGAAGCATCTGTGCTCGCCAATCGGCAGGAAACGGCAGATCTGCTTGCATCTGCGAGGCCCGGACTCGTTGTATCGGATATCCGGATCCGGAAATCCGAGACGGCGATGCTTCGGCAGGCACGAGAAGCGGGATTTGCCGTGCTGAATGGTATTCCGATGGTTATCAACCAGGGTGTCCAGGCATTCTGGTGGATCTATGGTGATACGCTTTCTTCTCGGGGTGTTTCCGAGCAGGATGTAGAGCACATCATGAGAGATGCCGCTTCTTGGTGAATAGCTGCAGCGCAGCGAAGGGAGAATCTTTCGAGATTCTCCCGATTCTTTTTTCAGGGTTGATATTTTTTTTCAAGCGATGTATCCTTTACCCTAGAGGGGTATATCTTAATTCGAATGCCGTATTATTATGCCAAAAGCATCAACGAAGCCGGAACAAGAGAAGATTCTCGACCGCATATCTAGGATAGAAGGACAGCTCAAGGGCATCCGCCGCATGGTGGAGGGCGGGAAGGAGTGTCTTGATATCATCACGCAGATCAGCGCTATCCGCGAAGCGGTGGCAATGCTCGGTGTAGAGCTTCTCCGGAATGATTTCGTCTGCAAGTGGGAAGGGAAGAAGAAGATCGACGAAGCCTATCTCAAGTCTCTCTTCAAGATGCAGTAATCATTTTTTTCAAGCATATGTACGATATTATCATCATCGGTGGGGGGCCGGGCGGAGTAGCAGCCGGTGTCTATGCGGCTCGCAAGCAGATGAAAGCGCTTCTCATCACGGAGAATTTCCTTTCGCAGTCGGCGGTCTCGGCGAGCATCGAGAACTGGATTGGCACCGTGACTATCCCAGGGTATGAGTTTGCACAGTCTCTTGAGAAGCATCTGCGGGCTCAGGAGGGGATCGAAATCAAGACTGAAGACCGGGTAGCGAAGGTAGAGGAGATCGCTTCCGGTGGGTATGCGGTCACGACCGTGAAAGGCGAACGCTACGAGACCAAGACGATCGTCATCGCGGCCGGCGGCCGGCATCGCCATCTCGAGGTGCCGGGCGAGGAGAAGTTCGTCGGCAAGGGTGTCGTATTCTGCTCGACGTGCGATGCACCGTTCTTCCGCAGCAAGCGGGCGGTCGTCGTAGGGAGTGGCAACTCAGCGCTTGAGGCAGTGGAGGATCTCTTGCCGTATGCGAGCGAGATTACGCTCCTTGTCCGTTCGGGCGAGCTGAAGGGTGATCAGGTGACGCGTGAGAAGATCCTGGCTGATAGCCGTGTGAAGGCCATCTTTTTCGGAACGACGAAGGAGATCCTGGGTGAAGAAAAACTCACAGGACTCCGCTATCTCGATACGCAGTCGAATGAGGAGAAGGTCATCGAGACCGATGGTGTCTTCGTGGAGATCGGCATGCTGCCGAATACGGAATTTGTGAAGGGCTTGGTCGATCTCAATGAGCGTGGCGAGATTATCCTTGATCATCGGACCAAAGCGACGTCGAAGCCCGGTATTTTTGCGGCGGGCGATGCGACCGATGCACCGTACAAACAGAACAATATTTCTGCCGGTGAAGGCGTCGTCGCAGCACTCTCGGCGTATGACTTTGTGCGGAAAGGGAAATAATCTTAAGGAAGAACGAAGAGGGGTTTGTATGCCCCTCTTTTTTGATATATTCTTCCATTTTTTTCATTCCACCTAGAGCCACTTCCTACGTAATCTCCCACCCGGAAACTCTTTTCTCGAGCAAAAGGAAACTCGAATGGCTTGTTTCTAACGAAGCTCTTCCCTCCCTCTTCACGACCTAAGGAATAGCTTCGAGAAACAAGCCCTTCTCAGACAGTCCTTTTGCCTCAAAAAGACATCCGGGTGGGAGATGCCTTTTCAAAATATTTCTACTTATTTAGAGGTTAAACTTCTAAGCAGAAGAATTTTTTGGCAGCGCCAGAGACCCAGGAAACACGTCTGCGGGGGCGGAATCGCCTCGTCCCCATTTCTGGAAAAACAGAAGGAAATCCTTGATAAGATGGATAGATAAAAGAGGCTTCGAAAGCCTCTTTTATGGCGCCATTCGCGACCCTTTACAGAATCGAAAAAATGTGCTATAATGGAATGTTTGTGGAGATGCTGAGAGGCATATCCGGAACCGCCATCTTTCCGGGCGTATCGGAAAAATGTATCTTGAAAAGGAGATGACGCCATGGAAACCCATGTCCCCATCGAAAGTGTTACCCCTGGTCAAGCGGGGAAGCTGTACGACATGTTCGTCGCGAGCTTGTGCAAGAGCGGCGCTCAAAAGGAGCCCTCGCAACAAGTGATCGAACATCAGGGCACGCAGGTGGTTCGCGATATGGTGGCCGTGTTCTGCAAATATGTGGAAGCGATTAGCAACTTAATCGTCCGTCACGCCACTGTGAATCGCACCCGCACCCCGACGGAAGCGATCGATGCGACTGGTCGGAACAAGTATCTTACCGATGATGTCGTCAAGACGATGCCACGAGGCGAGGGCGACGAAGTGGACGTGGTCTTCTTCAAGCCCGACGAGTCGGCATACGACAAGCATGGCCTGATCAGCGACGACGAGGTCGCCAGGCAGTACGAGCTGCGCGGTTTCAAGCCCGCTGACCCGTATGCGCTCGCTGCCGTCAACGAGGCCGATCCGGCGTTTGCTGATGAGCATCCCAATGGTACTCATTGGCAGGATGCGAATGGCAACTGGTGCTATGCGGCCTTCGGTCGGTGGCGCGACGAGCGTGGCGTGCACGTCCACCGGCACGGCTACGACTGGCGTGGCCGCTGGTGGTTCGCTGGCCTGCGCAAGTAGTCCTCTGGACTTTGGATTTTGCTCTGACCTTTGAGCTTAGTCCTTAGCCCTTTGACCCCGCATTTTACCAACATGGTAGTGCGGGGTTTCATTTTTTCAATTTCTTACATTTTGATATACTGAAACTGGTAGTAGGCGAATCTGGAGGTGATTACGGTTGCTTCCGGCCGAATCCAGTATCCATACATCGAGAATATCTTCGGACTACGGTTCAGGGTAGGGTGATGTATGCAGACACTTCATCCTTCGATAAGACTCAGGATGACCCCGAGTTTGTCGATGGGTCAAAAATGAAGATACTTGGTATAGGGCACTATGGCATTTGAGATGCCGAATCCGATTCAATTCCGAGAGTTCGTCTCTGCCTAGTCGGCGGATGAAGAATCAAGGAATGGTGGCATGGGCGGTGCCTTATACGATGCGGCCTTCAATCGGTGGAACGACAAGCGTAACGTGAACGTCAACCGGAACGACAACGACTGGAATGACAACTGGTGGTTCGCTGGCCTGCGCAACTCTCTTCATTTCTCTCCCTTCCTTGTGTTGGGAGAGTTTTGTTTCAAGAGTTGTCCGTTCCAGCCGCCGAGCATCCGCCCGATTTCGTCGATCTTTTCGGAAAGTGCGATATACTTCTTGGTATCGACCGATTTCGTTTCCCAGAGGACGAGCAGGAGAACTTTGAGTGTGTCGACTTTTCGTATCGCATGGCGGACATAGGGCATCTTTTCCTGCGGCGAGAGGAAAGCGGCTGCCGAGACGCATTCGATGCACTCTATGAAAATATGATCGATTCGTTGGCCGAGAGAATAGCGATGCGTCTTGGGAAGCGAAGAAAGAATATTGTACCAGAATAAATAAGCATCCTTTATCTTATGCAAGACAGGCACAAGTCTGGGGGGGGTAACTCCAGGAAGCATCATAGCAAAACAAAAAAGAAATTAGCGGCTGCCTATGATGATATCATATCTCTTGAGAATCTTCTCGATGCCTGGAAAGAATTCCTGAAGGGGAAAAAGAACAAGCAGGATGTCCAGGCATTCGAAGCGCGTCTCATGGACAACCTCTTCTCGCTCCATGAAGACCTGAAGCACAAAACCTACGAGCACGGTGGCTATCAGGCTTTCAAGATAAGTGACCCGAAGCCGCGCGATATCCACAAAGCCTCGGTACGTGACCGGCTCATCCATCACGCCATCTACCGAATCCTCTATCCGTTCTTCGATACGCTCTTTATCGCCGATTCATATTCTTGCCGCGAAGAGAAAGGCACACACCGGGCACTTGATCGTTTCCAGGCCTTCGCTCGGAAAGTCTCGTGCAATCACACAAAGACCGCCTGGGTGCTCAAGTGTGATATCCGGAAGTTTTTCGCGTCGATTGATCAGGATATTCTACTTAGTATCTTACAGGAGCGGATACCGGACCGGGACATACTGTGGCTTTTGGAGAAAGTGATAGGAAGTTTTTCCTCTACCTGTTGTCATCCCGGGCTCCCGCCCGTACCGAACCGGTGCGTTCGGGCGGGTGACCCGGGATCCAGAGGGGATGGATTCCGGCTCGGGGGCCGGAATGACAGAGAAGAGGATTCTATGAGAAAAAATGGGCTCCCACTTGGCAACCTCACTTCGCAGCTTCTCGTGAATATCTACATGAACGAATTCGACCAGTTCGTGAAGCATCGCCTGAAAGCGAAATACTCTATACGTTACGCAGATGATTTTGTCTTGTTTTCAAGAAACCACGAAGAGCTTGATGGCTGGCTTATCCTCATCACGGAGTTCCTTTGGGAACAGCTTCATCTGAAGCTCCACCCAAACAAGGTCTCTATCCAGACAGTCGCTTCGGGTGTGGACTTCCTTGGGTGGACACATTTTCCTGATCATCGGGTGCTCCGAGGAGCGACGAAGCGGAGGATGTTCCGGAAAGCGAGTGAGAAGAATGTCGCTTCATATATTGGATTGCTCTCGCATGGGAATGGGTACCGACTCCAAAAGATGTTGGCAGAGCGTTTTGGTGTGGAGTGATGCAAAGGTACTGAAACAGTACGCGCGCTTTACAGCGACGTAAAAACGTGCTATACTGATAGGGTAGTGGAAAGGCGGGTGGTCTCGGAAACGGGACGCCCGCTTTTCTTTTTCCGGGAGAGAAAGCCTGCTTTTTGAGGTACTGCGGCGCAGTTTCTGTGTTACGCGGCCCAGCGAGGCTTTTCTCCCGGGGGAAGAAACAGGTCCTTTAAAAACAAAAATCAAAAACAAAAAGCCCTGCTTTTTACAAAGCAAGACATGATTCCCTGTCTTGACCGCCTTCTTCACGGCGAAAAATCGAACAGACCGCTTCTGAAAAAACCTTTTCACAAGCGGTTTTTTCATTTATTCCCATATTGATTTATAGGCTGTTTTCGGCTATGATGCCAGGGTACATCCGGTAATACATCTGTCATGGAAGTATTCGAAATCGAGGGAGGAAAGCGGCTGAAAGGCGAGATATCTGTCTCGGGATCCAAGAACGCGACAACGCCGATTCTCGCTGCGACGCTTCTCACTCAGGAAATTTGCGTACTCTCAAATCTACCCCTCATCGAGGACGTGTTCCGCATGCTCGAAATCCTCGAGAGCATGGGAGCGGTCATCGAATGGCGTGGCAAGCGGACGGTCGCTATCACGGCGAAGGATATCGATCCGAAGAAGATGGATGTCGAGAAAGTGAAGCAGATCCGTTCCTCGATTCTCTTGCTTGGTTCACTCTCGGCCCGTTTTGATCGGTTCTCGCTCTATCATCCCGGCGGTTGTGTGATTGGCGCCCGTCCGGTCGGGACGCATTTTGATGCGCTTCGGAAGCTCGGCGTGAAGATTGCCGCGAAGGGGAAAGCATACCAGCTGGATGCATCCGGCCGCCATGCAGATACCGTCGTGCTCCGCGAGATGTCGGTGACAGCGACGGAGAATGCCATGATGCTCGCTGCCGGGTGTCCCGGGAAGACGGTCATCAAGATCGCTGCATCCGAGCCTCACGTCGAGGATCTCGGCCGTTTTCTTATCTCGATGGGTGCGAAGATCAATGGCTTGGGGACTCATACGCTTACGATCACCGGTACGAAGAAGCTTCGTGGTGGGAAGCATCGGATCATCCCGGATGCCAATGAGGCAGCGACGTTCCTTATCCTCGGTGCAGCGACTGGTAGCCCGATCACAGTGAAGGGCGCACGCGAAGAACATCTCGACCTTGTGCTCGAGAAGCTCCGTGAGTTCGGCGCTGATTTTTCCATAAAGAAGGATGCTATCACTGTGGTGCCGGCGAGGCGGCTTCGAGCGGTTGCCAAAGTGGACACGCGGACCTATCCGGGCATCCCGACGGATGTGCAGGCGCCATTCGGAGTGTTGGCAACGCAGGCGGAGGGTGAGACGCTCATCCACGACTCGCTGTTCGAAGGGCGGTTCAATTATGTCTCTGAGATTGAGAAGATGGGTGGCCAGGCATCAGTGCTCAATCCGCACCAGGTAGTAGTGCATGGCAGGACGAAGCTCCATGGCACCGTGATCAAGAGCTATGACCTCCGAGCTGGTGCGGCGCTCATCATCGCGGCGCTTTCGGCTTCCGGCAAGACGGTCATTGAGGATATCTACCAGGTGGATCGCGGGTATGAGCGGATAGAGGAACGGCTTGCGAAGATCGGTGCCCGGATCAAAAGAATCACCGTATGAAACCAGTATTCCTCCGAAAAATAGGCATCGATCTTGGTACGGCGAATACGCTCGTGTTTGTGCCGGGGAAGGGCGTCGTGATCAACGAACCTTCTGTCGTGGCGATATCGCTCTTGGAAAACAAGGTCATCGCGGTTGGTAATGAGGCCAAGGAGATGCTTGGCCGCACGCCGGATACAATCGTCGCGAGCCAGCCTTTGAAGGACGGTGCTATCGCGGACTATCGCATTACCGAGGCGATGCTCAAGTATTTCTTGAACCGTGTCGGCGGACGCATCCGCTTTTTTCGCCCGGAGGTTGTGCTGTCTATTCCGGCTGGTATCACGTCGACCGAGCGCCGCGCGGTCATTGATGCCGCGCTCAAGGCGGGTGCCAAGGCGGCGTATGTCGTGAAGGAGCCAATCCTGGCAGCGATTGGTGCCGGTATCCCGATCCATACGGCACAGGGCAATATGATTATCAATATCGGCGGCGGTACATCTGAGATTGCTATCATCAGTCTTGGTGGCGTGGTGGCGGCGCACAGCGCGCGCGTCGGCGGCAACCGTATTGATCAGGCCATCTCCGACTATATCAAGCGCAAGTACAGCCTGGCGATCGGTGATCGGACGGCTGAGGAGGTCAAGATCAAGATCGGATCGGCCATCGCCCAGGTGAAGGAGGATCATATGGAGGTGCGCGGCCGCGACCTGATGGGCGGATTGCCGAAGACGGTCTCTATCTCGTCGAATGAGGTGACCGAAGCGATTCAGGATGAGCTCCGTGAGATCATCAATGTCATCAAGCAGGTGCTCCAGGAGACGCCGCCGGAGCTCGCGGCCGATATTATGGATAAGGGCATGGTGCTTTCGGGCGGCACAGCGCAACTCCGTTATCTCGACCAGCTCATCTCGAAGACGATCAATGTGCCGTGCTATGTCGCGGATGATCCGGCTTTCTGTGTGGTCAAGGGGACGGGCATCGTGCTCGAGAATCTCGAAGTCTACAAGAGGAGTATCATGTTAGCAAAATAGATTTTGCTAACAAATTCCAAAGCTCAAAATCACAAATCCCAAATAAATTTCAAATGACAAAATTCGAATGTTCGAAATGTCTTGGATTTTGATATTGAGTTTTTGAATTTATTTGGAGCTTGCGATTTTGAATTTTGAATTTTATGCTCATCGGTATTGATGCTTCGCGGGCGTTTCTCAAGCGGCGGACAGGCATCGAGGAATACGCGTATCAGACGATCAAACATTTGCGGACGGCTATCCCGGTGACGGATAGTGTTGTTTTATATGTTCGAAAAAAATTGGAAATTGGTCCGCCGGCTGGCGGATGGAAATTGGAAATTCGCACGCCAGAGATAGACTTTGAATTACCGAAAAACTGGCACGTGCGCGCCTTATGGGCTCCTCGTTTTTGGACACAAGTAGGGCTTTCACTTGAGATGCTTCTCCGGCGCCCGGATGTTCTTTTTGTGCCAGCCCATACGGTTCCAATCATCCACCCGAAAAAGACTATCGTGACGGTCCATGGCCTGGAATACGAATTCTGTCCCGAAGCGTATCCGTTTCTTGCACGTCTCTATATGCGCTTTTTCATCCGGCACTCATGTCGTGTGGCGAGTACGGTAATCTGTGTATCGGAGAATACCAAGAGGGATGTGATGCGGCTTTATGGTACGCCGGAAGAAAAAATACGGGTGGTGTATGAAGGTTTTGAAAGAATCAAGAATCAAGAATCAAGAATCAAGAACGGAATTCAAAAACCGTATTTGTTATTCATCGGCAGGCTTGAGGAGAGAAAAAATCTCAAGAGAATCATAGAGGCTTTTGAAATTTTGAAAAAGTGGCACGGCATCCCGCATGATTTGATGCTTGTCGGGAAACCCGGATATGGGTATGGGGGCATAAAATCCTTGATTCTCAATTCTCAATTCTCAATTCATCTCAAAGAGCTGGGATATGTAAGCGAGGAAGAGAAGTGGAGTCTCTTGGCAAATGCTGATGTATTCCTTTTCCCGACGCTCTATGAGGGATTCGGTATCCCGGTACTCGAAGCACAAGCGGCTGGTGCGCCGGTCGTCGCGTCGAATACGTCTTCTTTGCCCGAGGTGGGCGGTGAGGGGGCGGTCTACGCTGATCCTTTGAGTGCGGAAAGCATCGCGGAAGCTATCCAGAAGCTCCTTTCGGACGAAGCCTTTCGAGATGATATAATAAGGAAAGGTTTGGAAAACGTGAAGCGTTTCAGTTGGCATGGATGTGCAGGTGAGATTGCGAGCTTATTGAGGAAGTAACTGGTAATCAGTAACTAGGGAGAAGAGATTGGCGGGCTTTCCTGGTTACCAGTTACGAGTTACTAATTACGTTGTATAGATTTTTATTTTGAAAATCAGATGTTAGATACAATGAAGTCAAAAAAAATCGCATTAGTTCATGATTTTCTTGTTTCGTACGGCGGGGCGGAGCGGGTGTTTCAGACGATCGCCGAGATGTATCCGGAAGCGCCGATCTACACGTTGGTCGCGGACCGCGAATTGGTCGAGCGGCATTTCCCTGGCCGTGATGTCCGGGTTTCATGGTTGTCTGGGCTACCTTCGTTCCTCCGCAGGCGGTATCGCTGGTTTCTGCCGTTCTTTCCGGCAGCGGTCGAGGCGTTCGATTTGCGCGATTTCGATCTCGTCATCTCATCATCCGGTGCTTGGGGGAAGGGTATCGTCACTCGGCTTAATACGAAGCATATCGCGTACCTGCATTCGCCTATGCGCTATGCTTGGGACTACCACGAAGAATACTTGAAGGAGATTGGCCGTCGGAAGCCGGGCATCTGTGTCAGACTACTGCTTTCCTATCTTCGTGTCTGGGATCGCCAGGCAGCGGACCGACCAGACTTCCTTATTGCCAATTCACGGTATACTGCTGACCGTGTCAGGAAATACTATCGCCGTGAAAGCGTGGTTATTTATCCACCGGCTTTGGGATTGGCGGAGACGATTTCAAACGGGGCCCTTCGACAAGCTCAGGGCGACCAAAAAATAAGAGAACATTTTTTGGTCGTTTCGCGGCTGACCAGATCAAAGAAAGTCGATATTGCTATCGAGGCGTTCAATAAGCTCGGATTCCCGCTTGTCATCGTCGGCGATGGCCCGGAGCGTGCACGGCTGGCACGGATGGCTGGCACGAATATTCGTTTTGCTGGTTTTGTCTCGGATGATGAGCTTGCAAAGCTGTATCTTGGCGCACGGGCGCTCATCTTCCCGTCTGAGGAGGATTTTGGCATGACGGCCGCAGAAGCACTCTCTTTCGGGACGCCGGTCATTGCGTTCGAATACGGCGGCATCCGGGAGGTTGTTGAGCAGGGCCGGTCAGGAGAGTTGTTCGCGGCCCAGACGCCGGAGATCCTCGCCGAGGGTGTGCGGCGCTTCCTTGCGAATGAGGGGAAGTATGATGAAACACTTATGAAGGAATCGGTGGATAGATTTAGCAAAGAGCGGTTTCGGGAAGAACTCCGTGCGTTTGTAGAAAAAGTGATTTAAGATTGATGATTGATGATTTAGGAATGAATTCATAAATCCTAATTCATAAATCCTAAATCGTCTATGTATATCATCGGCCATCAGAAACAGAGGGAGCAGCTGCGGATGGCGGCGGAGCAGGGGAATCTCGCCCAGAGTTACTTGTTTTCCGGCCCGGATAGCGTCGGCAAATCGCTCTGTGCTCTGGAGTTCGCTTGCTGTTTGGCGGGGGAGCCAGATTTCGAGCCGGAGGCTGCAAAGGAAGCACCGTTCGATGTCATGATTGTTCGACCCGAGGAGGAGACGAAGCGCGGCGTGACGAAGACGAAGAGTATCGCGGCGGAGGATATCCGCGATGCGCTCTCGTTTCTGGGAAAGTATCCGGTTGCCGGCCGGTATCGAGCGGTCATCATCCTCGATGCGCACAAGCTGTCGATTTCGGCGCAGAACGTTCTTCTGAAGACGCTTGAGGAGCCGAATACCTCGGCGGTTATCATCCTCTCGACGCATGAATCCGGAAGCCTCCTGCCGACGATCATCTCCCGCGTGCAGCATGTCCGTTTTGGGCTCGTTCCAGAAGAAGATATCCGGTCCGGTGTTTCTGATCCAGGATCTCTTCCAGGGTTCTTCTTTTCACTTGGTCGTCCAGGAGCGATCATCCGCGCGCTCGGGAATCCGGAGGCCTTCGCGGGCGACAAGGAGCTTTTGAGCGGCTTGTTCCGTCTTTCTACTCTTTCCCTTGCGGAACGGCTTGTGCTTGCTGAGAAGATGGCGGGCGATGTGCCGCGCGCTATCCGGATGCTCGAATGGTGGCTGCCAGGACTGCATGCTTCTGCACTCAAGACTACCGAATCAGGAGCGACGGCGCGCTTCTTCGCGCTGCTCGATGAGACTGAACAAATGCTCCGTCTACTCAAGACGACACAGAGCAACGCGCGTCTCCTCCTGGAGCGGCTATTCCTTTCTGTTTGAATCGTATGGGTATCCTGGCGAAATGGAAGAAGACGCGCGGAACGAGAGGGGATTTCTCTTCGAAGGTGTTTACGTCGTCGCGCGCGATGGCTCGGCCGAACCGCCGAGAGGCGATTGATGGCAGGAAGCCACTGCCAATCGTTGACTTCGTCCTGTGGGGCTCGCTGCTTGCAGTTTCCGGTTATTTGCTCTTGTTCTCACCGTTTCTCACGGTAAGCCGAGTGGATATTTCAGGTCTTTCCGAGCTGGATGATTCGGATGTGCGTGCTGCGGTTATGAGCGAGCTTTCTGGCAAGCATCTTGGCATCTGGCCGAAGGACAACTTCTTCGCGGTGCGACCGGCTAAGCTTTCCGGATTGCTCACCGGTCAGTATCCACTTTTGCGGGAGGTCTTGGTGACGCGCCGCTTCCCAGAGACGCTGCTTATAGAGGTGAAAGAACGCGAGCATATCGTGCTCTGGCACAGGGCGGGAGAGCAAGGCCTGATGCTCGGCGAGGATGGCCGGCTGTTCCAGAATGACCAAGTGTTTTCCGAAGCGAATGCGCCGTATGTCGTCTCGATCACTGATCTATCTGCTCAGCCGGCGGCCGAGGGTCAGCGTGTGGCTGATGAGCGGCTGGTTCCATTCGTTTCCTCGATAGGTGAGGAAATAGCACGTCGTCTTGGGCTTTCGGTCGGGAATGAGTATTCGATTGTATCGCGGTTCGCCGGTGAGCTCCGCATGACGACCGGTGAGGGGTGGGAACTTTATATGAGCACGGAGCGGCCGCTTGCTGCGACGCTTGATGCGCTTGCGCTTCTTTTTGAGAAGGAACTGTCGCCGGAAAAGCGGTCAGGACTCCGGTATATCGATATGCGCATCGAAAATCGCGTGTACTATGCTTTTAAGGATGCTCCAGCGGAAGAGCCAGCCATCGAGTCATCTGAATCATCGGATAAGAAGGAGGTTGTGGATGACGAGAAGAAAAAGAAAAAGTAGTTTTTTGGCTCATGGTCTTGGCATGTATCTTTGAGCGTGAGTCTCCCGCCCAGAAACTCCTTTCTCGAGCAAAAGAAAACTCGAAGGGTTTGTTTCTAACGGAGCTTTTCCCTCATTCTACACGGCCCCAGGAAAACCTCCGAGAAACAAACCCTTCTTAGACAATTCTTTTGCCTCAAAAGGACATCTGGGCGGGAGACCTTCCTCATACCACGCTTGGTCTCTTTCGTTTGAGTTTCGCATCTCCTCCTCGTCCATTTTTTCTTCCTCTGGTTTCCGGCGGCAACATTTCTGATGAGTGAGCCGGTAACGGTCGAGCATGGCGTTCGGGACTGCTTCAGTCCTCAGAACGAACAACTCCCCGTTCGGCAGAGCAAGTCAGAAATGTTCGACGGAAATCATGGAATGAAAAAATGGATAGGAGGCGATGCATGAATGGTTTCCGGATGAGAAATTGATGCGGTCCTTACTGCTTAAAAAACACCCCGGAATTATTCTGGGGTGTTTCGTATTTGGTCTGTATCAGTCCGCGACGGGAGGAATGTAATAGATGAAGAAAGAATCTCCGACGCGGGTGACAGGCGTGTAGTCCTTGAGCCAGGAGTAGTCGCGCTGGCCTGCAGGCTTCTCCTTGTAGAGGCTTTCCTGATAGAAGAAAGAGCAGATCGCGTACCAGCCGGCCTCTGGTTCTCGTTTGTCCCACCATGGAATAAACATGTTACCAAGGTAGTAGGCCGGGCTCGATCCGCCGAAGTAGTCGACGCGGATCTTGTCGATCGGGGGAAGCGTGGCGAGAGAGTCGTCACATCTGGTGGATGTATCCGTTCCGGCGATGCAGGCATTGTGTTCCTCGATGAACCCTCTGAGGTATTTGAGATCCTGGCCCCAGTCGTAGTTGGAATCAGTGACGTACTTGTAGCCGTTCTGGTGGCCGCCGGCCGCGGCATTGAAGTACGAGAGGTAGTGCGGGAAGGCGAGTACGGGGATTGCGATGATGGAGAGAGCGAGGCCGAGGATAACAATCCGTGAAGTCTTGCGGTCGGCAGCGTCGCCATCCTGGCGCTTGAGAAAATCGCCGACGGTCTTGCCGACGAGCAGATACAGGAATGGTAAGATCGGAAAGAGATGGCGGAATCCGATATTGAGATTGCCAGTTACGCTTATCGACATGTAGTAGAAGATGAAGAACGCTGCGAGATACTGGGCGGTCCGCGCCTGGAAGGATCGGGCGAAGATGCGCCAGAGCGAATCACCCGCAGCGCGCTCTCCGAGATAGGCTTTCGCTATGCGGAAGAGTGAGTAGAAGAGCGTGGCGAGGATCAGGAAGAGGAATGGGAGCGTTTCCTTGAGCATGAAGACGAGCGGGAAGTATGAAGCACTCGCTTTGTCGGAAACGGTACCGAGGTAGTAATAGACATTGCCAGCGCCGACGCGTGAGAAGACTTTGGCGACGCCGACAAAATAGACAGCAAAAGGTCGGAGGACGGGGGATTCACCGAGCGTCACGATGGCTGAATGAGCCATCTGGGCCGGGGTGTTGGGTTGCGAGAGGAAGAGATCAGCCAGGGCGTTCACTTTTTCTGCTGGCATGGCGAAGGTGTTGAGCGCGTAGACGATCCAGATGAGCACGAATGAGACAGCGACGCTGCCGGCATATTTGAGGATATAACTGATGATCGTCCGGCTCCGGAACGAGAGAACTGTCCGGCTGTCTGTCTTTGGCTGAAGGAGTGTCATGGCGGCGAGGAGCGCGAAGAGTCCGAAGGCTGGAAAAAGGAGCACGGCTGAGAACTTGGTCAGCTGTGCGATTCCGAGGAAAAAGCCGGCGACAAAGACATTTTGCCAGTTCGGGTGTCTGAGGAAGCGGACGAAGAAGTAGGCGGCAGCGAAGACTGCAGCGGCGATACCGATATCGGTCGTGACGTAGTGGCTATGGGCGATGACGTTGGGGTCGGCCGCATAGAGGAGCGTCGCGAAGAGACCGGCGACGGTGCCGCCGAGCTCACGCGTCCAAGCGAAGATACCGAGACCGAGAAGGACAGCGACCAGTGTGATAGGCAGTCGCGACCAGAAGAGGATCGCATCTGAATCATTGCAGATCTGGGATGGGTCGGTGCAATTGAGGAAGAGATCACCAAGGATCCATTGTTCGTTGCGTCCGGTCTGCCAGGCATCGGATCCATAGGGGAAGGAGATATTGAGGAACTGGAGCGGAAAACCGGAGAGATCCTTGATAAGCGGTGGATGTTCCGGATTGACGCGCATGTCGTACGCATCGAGGTATGAATAGGCGGCCGGAATATGAGCGCGCTCGTCATAAGTAGCCGATTCTTTGAGGGAAACAGTGGTCGATACGATGAAGAGCGCCGCGAGCATAAGGGCGACGAAGCGTAGTGGATAGCGTCTGAGCACTTCCATAATGAGCAGATGATAAATTGGTTACGGTAGACGGACGATGGTAAAGGCGCTTCCGGTGCCTGGCCGCGGGTCGATTTCTATGACTTTGGCTTCTGGGGAGCGGGCGAGGATGTTGGCGATGACTTTGTCGTTGCGTGAGATGAAGATGATGATGCTGTCATAGCGCGAGATGGTCACATCGGCATCAGGAATGAGCCAGGTGAGGTTCTTGATCTTTCCGTCAGTCAGAAAGACAATCGGCTGAGCATCGATCGGGAGGTGGTTGCCGACGATGCGGCTTCGGTCGTTTGAGACGACGTATTTATGTGTTTCTTCCGGCAGAGCGAGGAGGTATTCGGCGATATTGCGCTCGTTTAGGGAGAATGAGCTCATCTGGCTCGGGCTCCCGGCGAAGTAGACGAAATATTTGGTGAGATTGATGGCGGCGCTCGCACCGAGGAGGATGATCAGTGCTGAGAGGAGCATCGTCCGCTTGGTATGCCGCGCAGTGATGCCGTGTTTGGCTATCCAGAAGACAGGGAGCGTCGCCATGAGGAAGACCGGTACTTGGGTGCCGATGGAGCGGAGTGCGTGTGGCAGTCCCTCGTGGGTGAGGAATTCCGGCATGAGCATGACGAAGAACGATCCGAGGAGGAAGGTATTGCGCACGAGCCGGAGATCGCGGTCCTTGCGTATCAGCCTTCGGCCGAGGAGTAATCCAGCCTGCCAGACAGTATAGATGAAGCCGGCAAGGAAAAGTGCACCGACGATCGGATCAAGGACGGGATAGGGCGGATAGTTGTGTCGCCAGTTCTGGTCGCCCCAGAAGTTGTATTTGATGAGGCTAAGTGTGACGGTTTTGCTCATTGTTCCGAGGAGATCACCGTGGTTAATCTCCGGGGAGAAGATGGAGACGGCAGCGGAACGGGAGGCAAAATCTCCTGGATGCGAGATGAAGAAATGGTAGAGCATCGGAGCGGCCGAGACGAAAGCGCCGAAGATGAAGACGACTCCGTGTTTCCAGTAGCGCCTGAGGAAGTCCTCGTAGGAGAGGATGAGTACTGGGAGAAGGATGACGAGGATGAGTGGTGCGACGCGGAAGGCGACGTACGTATGGAGTCCGAGACCGAAGATGAGGCCACCCCAGAGGAAATCTGCGAATTTGCGTGTGCGGAGGCCGCGGAAGAAGAAGTAGAAGGAGAACGAGAGGATGAGCGACGTCATAATCGCCCGGAAGCCGATGCGGGAGAAGTTGATCGCCCAGAAGGAGGTGGCAGTGATGAAGGCGGCGATGAGTCCGGCGGAACGGCGGCGGAAGAGTTCGGCAGCGAGGAGATACATGCCCCAGACAGTCAACGTGCCGAAGATGATCGACCAGAGTTTGAGGGCAGGAATGGTGTTGCCGAGAGCCTTGAGCGCCAAGGCCTGGAGGTTGATGAAGAGCCCTTCGCGGCCGTAATTGTTCTCGTAGAAGAGGAGGTAGTCGCCGGTCCGGTTGGCGTAGGTTGCATCGGCCGCATTGACGGCTTCGTCGGGGTAGATGCCGGAGGGGATGTCTGAGATACGGTAGCTTCGGACGAAGAGTGCGAGGAGAAGGATGAGTGTGAGCACTCCGAAATTTATGAGCCGTGCACGCTGGGTGTTGTTCATATGTTTTTTTATTACCAAACGAAGTGAGTGAAACGAAAGTTTGCTTTCGTTTCCGAACGCAGTGCTGGTAAAATCAGGTATAATACTCCGCGGCTTGCCCGCCTAGCCGGTGAGTCTAGCCGCAGAAAGAAATGAACATCGGTTCGTTACCTGTTGTTATCCCGCTGCCTTCCGACAGCGTTTTTTGTTTCTCTTTCTTTATGGTACAATTATAGCAAATCGCATATGAAAAAAACAGCATGTTCGGGAGAGGTTTTTCATTTTTTCAAGGAGCGGCCGAATCTCGCGCAACGAGTGGGGGGTCGATAGGGTTTATAGACGCAGACGTGTCCAAGGAAAAGATTTCTAGTGGTAATGGGGAGATCACTTTTTTTGGTACGCCGCAATCTTCTATGCCGATAGCAGAAGAGTTTATGGGGCCCGCTGGGGCGAAAATTATACAGTGGCCGGTTGTTGATGATGCGGAAGCGGAGAAGAGGATGGAGGAGTTGAGGGAGGCACATCATTCGGATGTCTTATTGAAGGGCGTTGAAGACACTGGGGTAGCCGAGTCGGTTGCTATCCCTGTCAGGGAGGAAGTATCGTCTGTGGATGCGACCGTTGTTCCGGCGGAGGAGGCTGTAGCGTCGTCAGAATTGGTTTCTCAGGCAGTATCGGGGAATGTTGCGAAAGTTTTAGTGCATGTTGAAGGAGAGGCGGAAGCGCCTGAGATACAGACTGAGGCACAGAAGCAGTTCGAGGCGCTTGAAGAGGAGATTGAACAGGAGATCAATGAGATAGACAAGATGATCAAGAGTCATCGGAAGACGGTCCAGATGCGCGCGATGAACAAATGGACGCATGAGGAGGAATGGACCAAGCTAACTGCGGCGCTCGATCAGGCGAAGGCGGATATGGATGCAGCTATCGATCTTGCTAATGGAAATGGACATGAGCAGGAGGCGCTTGATCAGCTCAAGAAGATCAAAGCGAGTCTCGATATCAGTGTGCTTGAGGTCAAGGTGCTGCCGGAGCTTGAAGAAGAAACAGTGGATGTAAAAGTGCCTGTTGCTGAGAAGAAAAAGAAACAAGGGGAGGGTCCGAAGAAGAAGCCAGAGGGAAAAAAGAAGGCGGTTGCGAAGCAGGAAACGCGCGAGTCGGAAGAGGTAGTATACGAGAGACTTGAGCGGATGGCTGAGGATGATGGCGCGTATCATACGGTTTTGGGCGCTATCGCGGCCGGTCTGCGTACGATGAAGGAGACTGTTCCGGGTATCGAGAAGAGGAAGGATGAGCTTTCGGGTCGTATCGCGGAAGCGATCGCTCTGAAACTGGAGCATCCTATCGTTGCGACCGGAGAGCGGCTCGGCTGGTCCGCGGATGAGACTGGATTGTTCGCGCGGGAGATTGTCCGGAAGGGTATCGAGAAATTTCTGAAATAAGATTAAGAAGGAGGGATATCTATGACGAAGGAAGGGATGAATCATGCGCCTACTGATGCCGAGATAGATGCGGCCATCCTCAAGGGAGCAGAGGTCGCTGGCGAAGAGGCACGTAAGGGTCTTGGATTGCCGGCGGAGGCACCGGTTGTTGGGGCTGTTCCGGAAGCAAAGCCGGCTGTTGTTGAAGCTGCTCCGAAGACTGAGAAGACGCCGGAGAAGGTTCGGAGTCCCAAGAACAGCAAATCGACTTCTCCTATGAGTGCGACCGGAGCTGGGAGAAATAGGAGCGGTCGCGTCGGGAAGAAGGTCGCTAAGAAGATATCTCAAGAAATTGCTGCTGAGACCGGTTCCGGCACGATCGTCGAAGAGGAGAATCCGGAAGCGAGGCCTGTCAGCGCGGGATTTCCGGAATGGGGCGTTTCGCGGGATTCGGTGTATGAATCGCGGATGATTATCCCGATGGTTCAGAATGAGGTTTTGGTGGAAGCGGTCTCTTCCGGGATGCGAGAAGAGAAAGCGCCGGCCGCGGTTGCTGAGGCGGTTGCTGATTCGGTTTCAGATGGCGGTCGCTTCGGATGCTGGTGCGGCTGGATCTGGTGAGATGCAGCCTCATAAAGCTTGGAAGGTGTCGGCGCAGGAGGGGTGGTATAAGGAAGAGGAGGGGCATGGTCCGGAAGGCGGTGATGAGGATGAATTCGTAGTGAAGAATCCGAGGATAGCGATCCCTGGCAGTTCGGAGTGGAGTGAGGTGATGGCAGCGTATGGTCGAACTGCGGATACCGCGTCCGGGGAGGCTGAAAGAGGGACGATCGACAAATTAAAAGATGAGGTCGCCGGATTGCGAGCGAAATACGCGTCGAGAATGTATGAACATAGCCGATTGGCAGCGAATCTGAAGTCATCGAAGATCGGAAGATTTTTCAGTCTTGGGGATGCTGATGAGGCTGATCTTGAATACTGGAGGAGGGAATATGAAGAGAAGCTCGCAGCGCTCCGTGAGGCGGAGCTCGAGGAGATCAAAGGATCTCGTCTCAAGGGACAGGAGCTCAAGGAGGCCATGGCAGGATTGCTCCGTGCATCAAAGGTGGACGAAGTGCTTTCGCTGATCAGTGATCGGGATACGTATCGGCTTGAAGGAAATAAATGGTCAGATAAGGTTTATAATACTTTTCGGTCAGTAGGTGAGTGGTATAACAAGGTACCGAAGAGGTATAAGATCATGGCTGGCGTAGCAATCGGATCGCTTGCGCTTGGTACGGCTGCAATGGGCGGGGTGGCTTTGGCGGGTGGAGTGAAAATTGCACGGCGATTGGTCTCTGGCGCCGGTTTTGCGGTAGCTATTGATGCCGCGCTTGATGCGAAGATGGAAGAACGCTTTAAGAAGCAGGCAGAATATGAGATTGAAGTGGAGCTCGATCAGATGTTTGGTTCGGTCGAGCCGTCCACAGAAGGTAAGTCGTCTTCTGAGCGCTCGCAGGAAGAGATGATGCAGATGTTCGAGGAACGTTTGCAAGCTGCTTCTGGCGGGGTGACGCTCGTATTTGAGGACCAACTTTTCAAGCGGAAGTTGAATGGCGTCGCAGGTGTCGCTGCCGGTACGATCGCAGGTTTCGCAGGTTCGGCGGCAATGGAATGGTTCAAGGAGAGCGGTGCGGCGGATGCGACACGCGATATTCTTTTTGGGCAGGATGCCGAGCCAATCCAGATGACTGATGCGGAATTGGCTGCTCGGACGGCAGCGGCTCGCGATATGGCTGAGGAATATGGGAGTGCCTCGCCGGAGCGACAGCTCGATATCCGGAATGCCACGAGTATGACTGATGGCCAGCTCTCTGCTTTGGCGCGGACGATCGAGATAGAAGGCGGGCATATTGTTCCGGGATCAGTCAGTGCTGTGGAAATAGTCTCAGCTGGACCGAATGAGATTGTAAAAAGCCTGCTTTTAGAGCATGAATTGACAACAGCCGATGCTAAAAGAGGGTTGTGGGGCGTGCTCGAATCGCGTTTGCCGGCCGATATGTCGGGAGCGGATAAGGCGCGCACGATTGCGGCATTGGAGAATGCGATCAGCCTGAAGGTTGGGCAGATGTCACCAGAAGAGCGGCTGGCAGCTGGTTTCCGGGGCAACAATATCGGTGAGGTATTCGCTGGCGATACGCTTCATCTCGATAGGGTGCTATCGGTCGATGAAGTGCGGACTGCGATGGAAGGCGGGCATGCCTCTGGTATTGGATCGGCGGTTGCGGAGCATCATGTAGCCGGATCGGCCGGGATTGAGAAGCATGCCGGTGTTGTCGCGCATGATCACGGCGGTCCCGCTGTTCCTGATCGCGGTGCTGCCGCGGCGATTGCTGAGCCGGTTACGGAAGCGGCGGATATCGAGACGATGTCCCAGGCACTTCGCCCGCGTGTCGATAGCTGGTTTGACCAGATCTTCCGTGCTGAGAATGAGATGCTGGGATCGGGGCGTGATTGGGTTGTCGATCGCGAACGGATCAGCAAGATCAGCATCCGTGATATGATGCGTGATGCCGCATTGTATGGGCGGGGAGCGGTTTCGGGGTATCGGACAGGACTTTCCGTCGAGCAGATTAAGAATTTCATCCAGTTTTTCAAAGAAGTCGGTGATGGTGTTAAGGATCAGGATGCTATGACGGAGATCATCTATGCCACGGTAGTGCCAGGGAAGGATATGACGGTGGCGGAATATCTTGAGAGGGTTGCGCCACTCGTCAAAAAGAGCCAGCATCTCGGGCCCTTCACGACGCCCGTCTAGGTATAACTAATTACCAATTACTAAAGACATATGATCGATCAGCAAGCGCTTACGCAGGAGCTTATCGCCGCCTTCCATTTAGAAGGTATCCCGAAAGAGAAGCAGGAGGCGCTCATCGCCAAGATGGGCGAGGCTATCCTGAAGCGTATCTTTCTTGAGACGATGGAGAAAATCGGCGACGAGGGCGTGAAGGAATATGAAACTCTTCTTGACCGGCAGGCAGGAGAGCAGGAAATTAGCGCGTTTTTCGAGGCGAAGATTCCGGGGTATGATATATTCGTGGAGGATACGGTGAAGAAGTTCAAGGAGGATATGCTTCAGGGTATGGCAGCAGGTAACTAACAACTAACAACTGATAACTAACGACACGCATAGACAACGGCAGGGCTCGTTTCATGATTTCTTCCGTTGTAAGTTGTGGGTTGTAGGTTTATATAGTATGGCCGAAGAGATCATAGAACCAGCAGGTATCGAGACAGAGCCGGCAGCAGCGTCGGTAGAGAAGGAGGCATCCCATGATATCCCGTCCGCAGAGCGGATAGAGTTTTATGAAACGGGGCATGAGCGTGCTGAAGCGAAATACAAGAAGATTCTGTCGAAGGTGGTGGCGCTGAAGTCCGCATCTGCTTCGGATGATGATGCAGCGGCTGACGTGAGTAGTCTGAGCGACATGGACGATGAGGAGGGGAAGGTGAAGAAGCTTATCGATCTGGCCCAGACGAAGAGCGTCGAGCATGCCGTACGGGTCGCCCGTTCACTTGGGGACTATTACGTCCTCGATCGGATGCATGACGAGCTCGCTGGAAAATTTTATGACGGCCTGGTTGAGAAGGGCCTGATCGAAAAAGAATAATCGAAACAGATCCTTTGCTTGATGATTGGTGCTTGGTTCTTGGGATTTGTTTTGTTTCAGAAAAAACAAAACTTATGGAGGGATTCGACTATAATACGGTATTCGTGCCGCTGGCCTGGGTGCTTGCCTGTGTAGCGCTCGGCAGCGGAATATTTCTGATTCTCAGGAGCTTTTTTCGTTTCCGCTACCAGGTGAACCAGTCGATTGCAATGGATATCGAGCTGGTCCGTGTCGTGAAGCCGGTGATTCAGTCGGAAGTTCAGACGTCGAAAGAGGCTTGGAAGGAAGAAGTGCTTGTCATGGAGAAACTGTTTGCGGCTATGGCATCCTTCAAACGGAGCGCGAGTCCGATGAAGCGGTTTTTCTATGAGACGCCGACAATCGTGCTTGAGATGGCTCAGCCGGCGGGAAGTGAGGAGATACTCTTTTTCATCGCGATGCCGAAGAAGTTCCGTGATGGTATCGAGAAGCAGGTACATAGCTTTTTTCCTGGCGCGGTCATCGAGAAGATGGCTGATTATACGATTTTCTCACCAGGGAGCGCGACCGCGCTCTCGATGCTTGGGCTCAAGTCCGATTCAGCATTGCCGCTTCGTACATATAATGCGTTCGGGACTGATTCGCTCGATGAGTTCGCGAGCGCGATGAGTAAGCTTGATACCAGCGATGAAGGCGCGGCAATCCAAGTCGTCTTAGCTCCGTGCCATGAGAACGGATGGCGCAAGCATGCGAAAGAGATCGCTCGGCGCATGCAGCAGGGGAAACGGCTCAAGGAAGCCGCGGAACATCCGAGTTCATCCGGGTCAGCATTTCTTACAGGTGTCGCTAAGGGTGTGGTAAAAGAAGCGGCTGGAGCAGCGACTTTCGGTGTCGTCGGAAAGAAGTCTGATTCTACCAAGCCAGATGCTGAAGAGAAAGTTGTCTCTCTCACTCCCGAAGAGCAGGAAACGCTCAAGGCGATCGAGACGAAAGCGGCAAGCCCGGCTTTCCGGGTGAATATTCGGTTGCTTACGTCTGCTCGGACGGAGGCGCGTGCGGAAGAGCTTCTTGGTCAGCTTGAGACGGCGTTCACGCAGTTTGATCACCCGGAAGTGAATACGCTCCAGGTGAAGCGTCGAGTGAAGAAGAAGCAGGCTGCCTTTGATTATATCTTCCGCAATTTCGACGAAGAGATGTCGATGACACTGTCTTCTGAGGAGATTGCAAGCATCTTCCATTTCCCGATATCGGTGACAGAGACGCCCAAGATCAAGTGGCTCAAGTCGGGTGCTGCCGCTCCGCCAATCAATATTCCGAAGGAAGGCCTCCTGCTCGGCTATAACGAGTATCGCGGCATCAAGTCGGAGATCCGCATCACGGATAATGACCGTCGTCGACATATGTATGTCATCGGTCAGACCGGTGTCGGCAAGTCGAACTATCTCCAGGAGATGGCTAAGAAGGATGCTCAGGCCGGCAAAGGATTCTGTTTTATTGATCCGCATGGCGATGCTATCGAAGATATCCTAACTGCTATTCCGAAAGAGCGCGCGGAAGATGTGATTATTTTCGACCCATCGGACATGGCTCGGCCAATCGGTATCAATATGCTTGAATACGATCCGGCGCATCCGGAACAGAAGACGTTCGTCATCAACGAGATGATCGGCATCTTCGACCAGCTCTACGATATGAAGGCGACCGGCGGACCGATGTTCGAGCAGTATATGCGCAATGCCATGCTACTCATCATGGAGGATCCGGAGAGCGGATCGACGCTGCTTGAGATCTCTAAGGTGCTCTCGGATGAGGATTTCCGCCGGTACAAGCTCTCGAAGTGCACGAACCCGATTGTCCGCGACTTCTGGATCAAGGAGGCGGAGAAGGCCGGCGGTGAGGCGGCGCTCGCCAATATGGTGCCGTACATTACGTCCAAACTCACGACGTTCATTTCGAACGACATGATGCGTCCAATCATTGCGCAGCAGAAGAGCGCGCTTGATTTTCGCGCCATCATGGACGGCCGGAAGATCCTCCTTATCAACCTTTCCAAGGGCAAGATTGGCGAGATTAATGCCAAACTGCTCGGTATGGTCGTCGTCGGCAAGATCCTCATGGCAGCACTTTCCCGCGTCGATATGCCAGAAGCTGAGCGTGAGGATTTCTATCTCTATCTTGATGAATTCCAGAACGTGACGACGAATTCGATTGCGCAGATCCTCTCTGAGGCGCGCAAGTACCATCTCTGCCTCATCTTGGCGCACCAGTTCATCGGGCAGCTCAAAGAGGAGATCTCCAAGGCAGTCTTCGGCAACGTGGGATCGCTCTGCTCGTTCCGCGTCGGTCCGGAAGACGCTGAGTTCCTTGAGAAGCAGTTTGAGCCGGTCTTCACGGCGAATGATATTGTCAATGTTGATAACTATAACTTCTTCGCGCGGCTGCTCATGAACAACGAGTTGACCAAGCCGTTCAATATGAAGACATATCCGCCGACCCATGGCGATCAGGAGGTGGCCAATGCGTTCAAGGAGCTTTCCCGTCTGCGGTACGGCCGCGATACCGATATCGTTAATCGGGAGATCATGAGCCGCATCCGTCTCGCTGAAGGAGCGTAGTGGAAAGATGAGATATCAATCGGGTATGAAAAAGCCTCTCCGAGTGGAGAGGCTTTTGGTTTTCAGCGGGTTTTCTTATGGCTTTAGGGAGAAGAGTGTATCTTCGGCGGCGATGAGGAGTTCGTCAGTCTCCTCGTTCCAAGTGATCGATCGAGCGCCCTTCAGCTGTTCTCCGAAGTATTGTGTCTCGATGGCACCGTCCTTGTTCCAGATGATGATGCGCCCTGAGACAGTGTCGAGGGCGTAGGCGGCGCTCACATCAGAACGGCTCGCGATGCTCGTGATAGAGAGAGGGGTGTGAGTCGTTTCGAGGTCTTTATCGGGACGGCCGCGGAAGAATCTCTTGAGAGATGCCCCATCAGACGAAGCGAAGATGCTTTCGCTGACTGCCATGCGGGCATGTTCGTCTGTTGTCAGGCTCTCACGGAGCCAGGATGCGGGCGTTCCGAATCCGCCATCGGCGCGGGGGAAGCGATAGATCTGCCCGCTCATTCCGTCGAGAGTGTAGAGGTAGGTGAGATAGGTGCCGATGCTCTGTACGCGGGCTCCTTGCGGGAGGGTAAGGGTATTCTCAGCGAAGGTTCGGCTGATCGGGCTCCAGGCGAAGAGCTTTCCTTGGTCGGTATAGAGGAAGATGAGCCGTAAGTCATCCATAGGTGTAGAGAGGACGACCTGCCCACTTCCTGAAGGGATCTGGTATTCCCGGTCTCCGGAGATATCGTAGATACTCTGGGAAGAGATGGCATATGCTTGGCCGTGGAGCGTTACGGCATCCGTGATGCCGTTTCGTCGCAAGATCGTTGTCAGAGCGTTGAGCTGCTTTGCATTCTTTTCTTCGACATAGGCCGGTGCAGCAGCTGTTTCGGCTGGTTCTGGTGCTGGCGCGGATACTGATTCCGGGGTGTCATTAGAAAGCAGAGCGAAGGTTCCGGCCGCTCCGAGGAGCGCCAGGGATGATCCGAGGACAATCAAGCGTCGTTTCGGCGGGAGCGCAGATAGGGCTGAGACGGACTTTTTTGCGGTTTTCAGGGTATTTCGGAGAAGCTGTCCACCAAGCTTGGTCGTCGTCGATGCGACTGAAGCAGCGACCGGTCGGACGGATCGGAATACGGATGAGACGATAAGGACAGCCTTTTCGGAAATCGGCGTGACGCTGATAACTGCTGTCTCGTGGACCTCGATAGTAGCTGTTTCTGGACTTGGTTGCGCGGATTGGGCGTGTTCCTTTCGGTAGAAGGCGGCGAGCTTTTCGCGTATGAAAAGAGGGATCTCGACTTCTTCGGGTATCGGCGCTGTCGGAGGAGCGATGGGAGTGGTAGGTGACGGTTGTTCTGGTGCCGGACGGATCGCGTCGAGAGGCGGCGCTACTGGAGGGGTGGTCGCGGCTATCGGAGGCTTCGTTTCTATGGTGAGCGCCCGCTGCTCGTCTTGTTCTTTCCTGATTCGCTTGCGGTTTGCCAAGCACCGTCGGAATGCTGCAAACATCCGGTCAGCTGCTGATTGCATCGACTCGGTCGATTCAGCGAGAGCGATTGCGGATTGTTTCCGCATCTTGCGGAACCATTTTGATTGCGTTCCGACTGATGCGCGGAGCGAAGCGCCGATTTCTTGAGAGAAGAGAGAGAGACGTTCGAGAGCAGGGTGGGCAGCCGGTTCTATAGGATCGTTTCCTTGTACATAGATGTGCCCGGTTTTGGAATCTATATATTCGCTTTGCGGCTCTTCTGCTGCCGAGGCATCTTTTTCTGTTTCTGCTTGCGCTTCAGAGGCTTTTTTAGAAAAAGCCGACTGACTGAAGACATTTTGGATAGTGGAGGCTGCCCGGACCGGCTCAGGCTTCTTTTCTGGAGCTTTTTTCGGAGCTTGGGTGCCTTCCTTGATATGCATGACGATCGTTCCGGCCATGTCGAGCTCGTTGACGAGAGCGGTTTTCAGGAATTGATCGAACTGCCCTTCGTCCATGCGGAGCGCGTTCTTGATGAGATCCTCCTGCGAGAAGAGCCTGAGGAGTTCTGGAGAAGAGAAAATGATGCGATCGCCAGCAAGCAGCCGGCCGCTGGAGATCTCTATGAATGTCTTGATAGGATGGACCGATGCCTCGTCGGACGCCAATCCTTCGCCGATGTCAGTCAGCGTATCATTGCGGAGAAGAAGGATGCTGCCTTGGCCGGTGGCGGAAAAATGCATGCCGCCTTTCTCGAAGGCGCCAATGACACCATGGAAGCTGCCGAGCCAGGCGACGTTGCCGTGCTTGACGAGCTCGGCCAATGCGAGGTTCACCTTATGGAGAGCCGCTTCGAAGCTTTCGACGGCGCCACGTCGTGGGTTGCCGAAATATTCCTTCTTAGCAACTGAGGCTAGGAAGTTGACGATGTACGCGGAATCCTCGCTCCGCTCGTCTACTTCGAAGACACCGACAAGCGTCCCGAGGTCGAGGGAGGAGACGTTCTCGCCGCTCTGGATGAATGTCTTCACGAACGGCTCAAAAGATCGTCCGCGAGCGACGAGGATTTCTGTGGGGAATTTTTCAAGCACGGTCGATTGGCCGTTTTTTTCCGAAGATTTCTTTTCGTGCATAGCGGGCATTTCCGGTGCCGGACCGATTTTCGTATCCAGCGGAACGCGCAGAAAAATTGGATTTCTGCCGGTCATCCGTTCTCTCATAGTATAGCATACAAAAGCTCTCATTGGAGAGCTTTTTCGGTGGTTTTGGCATCACTTGCCGTCCAGGGACGGTTTTTGACTTTTCTATCGGGTTTTCCTATACTTCCGTGTAGTATCCCGTCCTAACCATAATTCCTGTCTTCCTATGTCGCTTGCATTGTTTGATACGCTGTTTGGATCGAAAGCCCGTGCCCGCCTCATCAGATTCTTCATTCTTAATCCCGGTGCTGAATTTACGGCAGCTCAGGTCGCTGAGAGGACGCTTGTTTCTAGGACGGAAGTTTCGAGAGAGCTCGCCCGACTGGTCAAGATGAAACTTATCTTTGAGCGGGCACGCAAGAATCGGAAGCATTTCATTGTGAATGAGGATTTCCCGTTCTTCATCGAGTTGAAGAGCCTGGTGTCGAAGCTCAATGTCCATGCTCAGTCGCAGGTGTTCCGAAAATTGAAGATCATTGGCGAAGTGAAGCTCATTCTGATCAGCGGCCTCTTCCTCAACTATCCCAAGAGCAAGGTCGACATGATCCTGGTCGTGAACAATGTTAACCGGACCAAGCTCAAGCATGCGATCGCTCATCTTGAGGCTGAGGTCGGTAAGGAGATTCGCTTCATGCTTATGAACAACGAGGAGCTGCACTATCGGCTCAATATGCTCGACCGTTTCTTCATCGAGTTCCTTGAAGCGCCGTATGAGGAAGTGACCAACAAAGTGCCAGAGCTCAAGCGGTTCGTGGCAGGGCTCAAGAAGTAGCTTAGTGGAATTCCTAATATCACACTTCTAATCTTTAGGGATTAAGACATTGGGATCTTCGTTAGGAATTAGAAATTAGATATTAGAAATTTGAAAGTATGCTTACGGGGGCGCTCATTTTTTTGGGAATCGTAATAGCTGGCCTGCTCTTGTGGCTGGCTTTTTCTTTCCGTCGGCAGCCGATCGCTCCTGATCAGGGGCTCACAGAGCTGCGCGCGCAGCTTGATGTTTCGGCACGGCGTTCCGATGAGCGGCTGCAGATGGTGGCCAATACGCTCAATCAGCAGCTCGCGGCCTTTCAACACACGCTTGACCGTCGGCTCGATGATAGCGGCAAGCGCCTCGATGAGCGCCTCGATGCGGCTTCGCGATCGTATGCGGATGTCCAGAAGAGCCTTTCGGAGATGCATCAGTCGAGCGCGCGCATCCTCGAAGTCGGCAAGGAGGTGGCTTCGCTCCAGGAGATCCTCAAGGCACCGAAGATTCGTGGTGGTTTCGGCGAGCTCATGCTCAAGGATCTGCTTATGCAGATGTTGCCGAAGGAGAATTTCGTCCTGCAGTACGCCTTCAAGAGCGGCGAGGCAGTGGATGCGCTCATCCGATTGAAGGATGCTTCCGTCAGCGTCGATTCCAAGTTTCCGCTCGAGAATTTCCGCCGCGTGATTGAAGCCAAGACTGATGACGAACGAAAGGTCGCGAGGAGGCAGTTTTATACCGATGTGAAGAAGCATGTCGATGCTATTGCGTCCAAATACATCGTGCCGGAAGAAGGAACGCTCGATTTCGCGCTCATGTATATTCCGGCTGAGAACGTTTATTACGAAATCATCATCAAGGATGAGGATGGCCAGGGTCTGATCAACTATCTCGCACAGAAGCGGGTCATGCCGGTCTCGCCCAATTCGTTCTACGCCTATATGCGCACTATCCTTTTCGGGCTGCAGGGGCTTCAGATCGAGAAGCGGGCCAAGGAGATCATGGGGCAGCTTGAGAGGCTCGCGAGGATGTATGAACGGTTCGAGAAGGAATTCGACGTGCTCGGCAGCCATATCGGCAATGCGCATAAGAAGTATGAGGACGCCGAGAAGCATCTCCGTCGTGTTGGTGACCAGCTGGAGCATTCCCGGCTCGGTCTTGGGCAGGGATCAGCGGCCTTGCTGGACGGTGATGAGGTAGTATCTGGAGACGAACACCTATGATATCGGAAACGCCGGGAGGATTGATGTGGGAGCGGGATATCGCCGAATCCGAGCAGGGAGTCGGCTTTTTCGGCAATGCGATCATCCGTACGCTGCTTATCCTTTCTGTCATCGTGATCATCGCGCTCACTGGCATCCTCGTCTGGGCTGTCAGTCCGACGGAAAATCTTATCATTCTCCATTACAGCGTCTATTTCGGCGTTGATATGCTCGGGGCTTGGTGGCAGGCGTATCTCGCTCCTGTCTTGGCTACGCTGTTCCTTTTTGGCCATCTGCTGCTCGCGAAGTATTTTTATAATCATTCGGAGCGTATCGCCGCGTATTTGCTCATGCTGTCTGCTGGGTGGATAGCGGCAGGGGCGTTGGTTTCGGGTGCAAGCATCGCGTTCATCAACTATTGATATATGATGCGCTGGGAACTCTTCTTGCCGCCATTCCTGACAGCATTCGTCCTGACGGCAGGGCTGATCCTTATGTTTCTGCTTGTGCCGTTCTTCAAGCGGGAGGCGTGGCGGATCGGGAAACGCCATGGTCGGAAGCAGTCGCTTTCACGGCTCGGAGGACTCGCTATGCTGCTCGCTTTCCTTGTGACAGTGGCGATGGATCCACACCTCGTCCTCTCCAAAGAGCTGCTTGGTCTCTTCGTCGGGTCAATCTTTGTGCTCGGTTTCGGGCTCTGGGACGATCTTTCGGAGCTTAGCTGGAAGGTTCAAGTTTTCCTCCAAGTGTCGCTCGCCGTCATCATCTTCGTCTTCGGCATCAGGATCATCTCGATTCCGGACCTTTCCGGCGGTGCCTGGTTCTTTCCAGTGGACGGGATGATCCTCCCAGCCTTCCTCTTGCTGCTCGCCTGGCTCATGCTGGTCATGAATTCCATGAATTGGCTCGATGGGCTCGATGGACTTTCCGGTGGGGTCGCGACGGTTACGCTTACGACAGTCTTCTTTCTTAGCCTCAAGCCGGAAGTGAACCAGCCAGCCATCGCTATCCTCGCCGCTATCGGTATGGGCGCGGCGCTCGGTTTTCTGCTTTTCAACGCGTATCCTGCTCGAATCATGGCGGGGACGGCTGGATCGATGTTTCTCGGCTTCCTTATCACGGCGCTTTCAGTGATTGCCGGTACCAAGATCGCTACGGCATTACTCGTCCTTGCGCTGCCGGTCGCCGATGCCCTCTGGGTGATCGGAGAGCGTCTCCGCGCTGGCGTCTCGGCGTTTCATGCCGATGAGCGGCACCTGCATTACCGTCTCCGGAAGCTCGGCTGGTCAGAGGGATACATCACTGCCACTTTTTTTTCCGTGACGCTCGCTATCGCCCCGATCGCGCTCTTTACGAGATCGTTTGGTAAGCTTATCGCGTTCACTCTTGTTTCGGCAGCTATCTTCCTTTTCCTCTTCTTGGTCGGCAGGAAGGTGAAGCGTCTGGAAGCGGAATCCAATCATGAAGCATGAGGTATGATGCGGAAACTATGGAACAGAAAAACGATAATCATTCCTGTGGCAGCGATGTTTTTGCTCGCCTGCGGATTGTTGGTAGTTTTTTTGTATCAGGAGACGGATGTTCCGCACGCGAAGGGGAATTCCGTGTCGATAGTTGGGAAAGAATATACTCTCGAGATTGCTGATACGGATAATGAGCGTTCGTTCGGTCTCGGTGAGCGTGATAGTCTCTGTTCGTCGTGTGCGATGCTCTTTGTCTTCGATCGGCCGGCTGCGTATGCCTTCTGGATGAAGGGGATGCGTTTCCCGATCGATATCGTCTGGCTGTTGGGCGGCGAAGTCGTCCATATCGAGCGGCGTATCCCGGCAGATGCGCGTTCTATCTATACGCCAGCTCGACCGGCGGACCGGGTACTCGAGTTCAATGCCGGAGCCACGGATGGCTTGTTCGTCGGGGATAAGGTGGAATCTTTGCCGTAAAAAATCCTTTTTAGGGAAACAAAAAGCCCCCATTTGGGGGTTTTTTGTTTTGAACCGAAAGAATCGAAGGCAATTACTTGCGCTTCGCAGTCTTCTTCGCCGCCTTCTTCTTGGCGACCTTCTTCACGGTCTTCTTCACGGCCTTCTTTGCGACCTTCTTCTTGGTCACCTTCTTTGCCGCCTTTTTCTTAGCTGCCATAATGATCACCTCCTCCTTCTTCCTTCTCCGATCACACGTTCTCCATACGTTCATGGATGCGTCCGCCGTGAGAAGATTTAATTTTTTGTTTCACGACACAGATGTTTTTGTGCGTGATACAGAAAAATTTTTCTGTACATTTTTATTATACACTCTTTTTAGAAAAAGCAAAGAGAAAATAAATATATGTCAACCCTGTTAGAGATATGAGTTGAGATATTTTTATTATGAAATGAAATATGCGAGTAGTGAGTGGATTGCGCGCAGATTTTTTTAAATAGTTTGTATGGCATCAGTCTTGTTGCGCGCTTCGTGTACGGTCATCATCGGAACATCAGTCGATGTATCCGTGTCGTATGATGATATGCAGATGAAGGATAAGATCTTGATGTGATTTTTTTCGAGAGAATTTCTCGCGCGAGAAATTTCAACGATGATTTTCATGCGATGTAAGAATCCTTTCGTGCAGATGAGGAGGATCCGGTGTGTGATGCGAGATCACCCGGCTATCGCGCGTTCTTTCTTGCCATTTGCACTGGCACTAGCCGTCTCTAGACCGGACATCGCGTATTTTTTCACAAAAACAGCTCAAAAGAGGCTTCATTAAGCTGAAAATGAGACGTTTTGTCCAGTTGACAGCCATTTTTCGCAGACGTACTATGGAGAGACGGGGGGTCGATAATGGCTTCAACGCAAGCGTACTTTTAAAATCATCATGATTCTATCGGGAGAATCATTCCGATTTTTTCGATAGCGTCTAAAACTAGGAAGAGAGGTGAATATTCATGGAACAGCAAGAACCAATGTTTGAAGACACTTCTGCGAGCCAGGCGAAAGCTTGGATCCAGGAAAATCTCCGCATCATCGTCAGCGTGTTCATTGTCGCCGCGATCGCTCTCGGAATCTATTCGTATTCCCAGCGCACGGAGACATTGTCCGACGAAGAGGTGAGCGCGCTCCTCGACACAAAGGGGACGAACGGATCGGTGGATGGACAGGATATGTCCCAAGGCACCGTGAAGTCGGAGGTGAAGGGCGTCGTCGTCACACCGGAACTCAGCAAGGAGACCGAGACGTCGTTCGTCGAGCAGGCGGAACGCGGCAATGGCACTACGCATCTGGCCCGTCGAGCACTCGCTCATTATCTCGAGAAGAATCCGGACTCATCGCTCTCTGCGGAGCACAAGGTGTATATCGAGGATTATCTCCGCAAGAACGCAGGCTTCAACGGCATGGTGACGACCAAGACATCAGTCGAATTCCAGAAAGCTCTGATCAATCAGGCTATCGAGAAGTCGAAGACTCTGAATCCGAACCAGCTGCAGAATCTCAAGAAGTATTCAGCGCGCGTCAGCGCATACCGCTAGATAGAAACGTCAGTTTTCGTCCTTTCTCTAGAGAAATAGCAAAACCCCGCAACGCGGGGTTTTGTGTTTTTCGTATCCGAGCGTAGTGTTAGTAAAATTGGGTTTAATACCTGTTATTCTCGCCTTCCCACTCGGGCCAGCAACCTTCCGGAGAATCATGGACCCGCCCCGGCGTGGCGGTCCCATTACCTTCCGTCCTCGCTCTCCGATGCTTTGCATCGGAACCCTGCCCGCTCAGACTCCAGAGTTTCTCCGGAAGATTCTGGCCTCGGAGAAGGCTTCAAAAGGAAGTTCTTACAAAATACCACGGAAGAAACCCGCCTTTCTCAGATAGTTCTTTTGTGTCTCAAGAGTCTACTCGCTTCTGGAGGCGACATCGTGGTAGAAGATTTTTTCTCCAGATTTCTTTTTTCTTCCTCTGGTTTCCGGCGGTCACAGATGCGATGAGCGAGTCGGTAACGGTCGAGCGTGGCGTTCGGGACTGCTTCAGTCCTCAGAACGAACAGCTCCCCGTTCGACAGAGCAAGTCGGATCTGTTCGACGGAAATCATGGAATGAAAAAAGGAAACTGGAGATGGGAAACTTTAAGGTATTCGGACGGCTGGGGGCAAACGCAGTAAGGGAGGGTCATCAAGCAAGTTTGATTTCTACGATGCGGTCGCGGGAGGAAAGGTCTTGGTGGATAGGTGTTTCCGCTTGCGGGAAATTTGTTGCGAGATAGTCCGTGATAATTGGGCTTTGCTCTGGGCTGATCTCGAGAAAGAGTGTGGAGGGTTTCCCTATGGCCTTCGTTTGCTCGAGTAGGCGGTAGTAGTGGTCGAGACCGGCTTGATCGCTCACGAGGGCGCTTCGCGGCTCAAATACCTTCACATCATCAGCGGATGACTGGTAGATTTCCTCGGAGAGGTAGGGGAGATTGGCGGCGATGATGATTTCGTCAGCTTCCGTGAGCTCGTCTACGAGTGGCTCGAGTAGGCTGCCTTCTTGGAAGGAGATGAGAGTATCGGCCTCGTGGCATTTGGCATTCTCCTTCGCGACAGCGAGGGCTGCACGTGATGTATCAACAGTGTGGAATGAGAATCTTGAATCTTGAATCTTGAATCTTGGTGCAGATTTGCATTCTGATGCGACAGAAACAATAATGTTTCCGCTTCCAGTCCCGATATCCAAAACGGTGAGACTCCCTTTTCTAGATTCCAGATTCGAGATTCTAGATTCAATCTTGTTGAGTATCAGCTCAACAAGCAATTCGGTTTCTGGCCGAGGGATGAGTGTGTCGGGGGTGACGAGGAAGTCACGGCCATAGAATTCCTTGTGGCCGGTGATGTAGGCGACTGGCTCGTGTTTCAGGCGACGAGCGAAGCATTCCCGAGCTTTCGTTTCCGTCTCGGCGTTGAGTGCGTATTCTGGATGTGCAAGGAGGAATGTCTTGTCTTTGTCGGTCACATGCGCGAGCAGGACGAAAAAATCCTCCGGCGCCAAACGCGCTTCGGAGGACTGGAGAAATTCGACTTGAAGTTTTTGAACAGTCATAGTTGTTCGTTTCCGCTCGAAAGCTAATGAAGCTACAAGCCAACCAGCTATTACTGCCCCTGCTTTTCGAGCTTGAGCCGGATATCCTCCTGCTCGAGAGCGGTGAGGATGGGCTCGAAGCCGCCTGCAAGGATGTTTGGGATGCCGCTCCAGGACTGCTTGATGCGATGGTCGGTGATGCGGTCTTGGGGAAAGTTGTAGGTGCGGATCTTCTCGCTTCGGTCGCCGGTACCGATCTGACTCTTCCTCGCATCGCCGAGCTCCTTGGCCTGGCGATCTTCCTCGGCCTGGTAGAGGCGGGAGCGAAGGACCTTCATGGCCTTTTCCTTGTTCTTGATCTGTGACTTCTCATCCTGGCATGAGACGACGAGACCGCTCGGGATATGTGTGATACGTACGGCACTATAAGTCGTGTTGACGCTCTGGCCGCCCGGGCCGGACGAACAGAAGGTATCGATGCGGAGATCCTGGGGATTGACGGTGATTTCGACATCTTCGGCCTGCGGCAAGACGGCGACGGTCGCCGTCGACGTGTGGACGCGGCCCATCTTTTCTGTCTCTGGGACGCGCTGGACACGGTGTACGCCGGACTCGTATTTCATCTTCTGATAGACGGACACAGGGCTGCCTCCCCGGTCGATCTCAAAGACCGCTTCCTTGAAGCCGCCGACCTCAGTCTGGTTGGAGTGGAGCATGGAGACCCGCCAGCCCTGCTTCTCGGCATAGTGGGAATACATACGGAAAAGCTCGGCCGCGAAGAGCGAGGACTCATCACCGCCCGCGCCGGCGCGGATCTCGATGATGATGTCCTTGTCGTCATGCTTATCCTTAGGGAGGAGGAGCGTCTTGAGTTCGGCTTCGAGTGCGGTTTTCTCTTCGGCGAGAGCCAGGTTCTCTTCCATGGCCATGCTTCGGAGCTCCGGATCGGTGCTCGCATCCTGGGTGAGCTCGGCATTGTCGCGCATATTCTTTTCGATAGCGCGAAAACGCCCGATACGCTCCATGATGGTATCGAGTTCGGTCTTGCGGCGTCCGAGTGCGGCCATCTTCTTCAGATCGCTCGCGACATTCGGATCATTGAGAGCAGCGGTCACGTCACCGTGTTCGCGCTCTATCTCTTCGAGGAGATGGTCCATATATCAGGATTAAAGCACAGATTCCAAAACACAAAAAGCCAAACTGTTTCTTTCGGGCGCGTGGGCTCTCAAAAGAAAATCCCGTCAGGGGACGGGATGCGCTTTCTTTGCGATGGGATAATTTCGGGTATGCAGAAGAAAGCGGAGCGGATAGTCGCTACGCAGCCTTCTTGACCTTCTTGGTCTCGGCTTTCGTCTTGCGCTCTTCAGCCTTTACTTTCGGAGCCTTCTTGACGGAGGCCTTGACGGTAGCGGAACGCTCGGAGAGCTTCTTGAAGCGGTCGACGCGGCCGGTGGTGTCGATGACCTTCTTCTTGCCGGTGTAGAGCGGATGGCACTGCGAACAGATTTCCGTGTGCATGGTCTCGACGGTCGAACCGGTCTCAAATACGGCGCCGCAGACGCACGTTACCGTCGCCTTGGCGTGATAGTTTGGGTGGATGCCTTTCTTCATAATCTTTCGTCAACTGCTCAAAGGGTAATTGCGTACCCGAAGAGTCTAACACAAGCCCTGGAAATTGGCAACTCCCAGCCAGGTCTGCGGCCCCGGCTTGCCAGAAAGTCGTTTCTCTGGTAGGCTTCGAGCTGTATTTTCCTCGTCTTTTCCCGCGGCGGCTTCGGCCCCCGGCAGGCAGTGGAGAATCAGTCATACTCTTCCGATGAAATCCGTTCCTGGCCCTGATTTTTCAAGGCTCTCAGGATTTCTCTGTAGGAAGAGTAGGTGGGTATAATCCAAGTAAGGAAGCAATTATGACAGAGGTCACAGAGACCGTTGCGGACCAGGCAGCGCCGCAGAATGTTGCCAAGGAGGTCAGCGAAAGCTATTTCGCGGATCTTGATTTCTCGAAGCTCGATGTCAGCCTCGAGGGCCTGCTTAAGGCGGGTACGCATTTCGGACATCTCAAGTCGCGCCGTCATCCGAAGATGGATGAGTACATCTACACGACGCGCAAGAATATTAATATCGTCGATCTGCAGAAGACGGCGGAGAAGCTCGCTGCCGCACAGGCGTTCCTCGCGGATGTCGCGAAGGCCGGCAAGCCGATCCTGTTCGTCGGTATGAAGAAGCAGACGCACGCGACGGTCAAATCGATCGCAGAGCGCGTCGGGCAGCCGTACGTCATCGACCGCTGGCTCGGCGGGACGCTGACCAACTTCGGCCAGATCAAGGGACGTACTCGCTACTTGGTTGAGACCGAGGAAAAGTTCGCTCAGGGCGAATTCAAGAAGTACACCAAGTTCGAGCAGTCCAAGAAGATGGAGGAAGTCGAGCGTCTTGAGAAGAAGATGGGTGGCATCAAGGCCATGCGTGATCTGCCGGGGGCTATCGTCATTGCCGACGTCAAGGAGGCTGGATTGGTTATTTCTGAGGCTCGCAAGATGAATGTGCCGCTCGTCGGTATCTCCGATACCAACGCCGATCCGAGTCTCATCGATTTCCCGATCCCGGGCAATGATGACGCGCTCTCTTCGCTCCGGCTTCTGCTCGGGGCTCTCGGCAAGGCCGTTCTTGGTGCCAAAGAGGCTGCCAAGGATGTCAAAGCCGCCTAGTTTTTGTTTGAAAGCCTCGAAAGGGGTCGGCTAGTGAAGCTAGCAAATCCGCCAGTTGGCGGAAAAAACTAATGAAGTTACAACTATATGGGTCAGATGGAACAGATCAAGGCGCTTCGGGAGAAAACCGGCGCCGGTATCGTTGATGTGAAGAAGGCGTTCGATGAAGCGAACGGTGATGAAGTGAAGGCGATCGAGATCCTCCGCAAGCGTGGACAGGATAAGGCGCTCAAGAAGGGCGACCGTGAGACGCATGAGGGCGTTGTCGTCTCCTACATTCATTCCAATAGCCGCATCGGTGCGCTTGTGAAGCTCTACTGTGAGACGGATTTCGTCGCTCGCAATGAGGAGTTCAAGGAGCTGGCACATGATATCGCTATGCAGGTGGTTGCTTCCGCTCCGCAGTACCTCCATCCGGAAGACGTGCCGGCTGAGGCGGTAGAGAAGGAGAAAGAGATCTGGACGGCTCAGCTCGCCAAGGAAGGCAAGCCGGCCGAGATGCTCGAGAAGATCATGGGTGGCAAGGAGCAGAAGTTCCGGAATGAGATTTCCCTTCTGGCCCAGCCGTTTGTGAAGGACCCATCAAAGACCATCGAAGCGCTGATCACTGAAAAGATCCATAAGATCGGAGAGAATATTCAGGTAGGCTCTTTCGTTCGCTACGAGATGTAGTCCTGAGGTTAGAACGTCCCGTCATCCATAAAAACGACTATTAGCTGCCATGTGGTATCTCATCGTTCCGCCTATCGTCGTCGTCGCGAGTCTCGCATTCCTCCTGTGGTACCTCTCCCGCAAGAGTGCTGACCCTATTGTCGCGGAACGCGTATCGCATCTTGAGCAGACGGAAACGCCTGTCTCGTTCTCTCGGACCAAGACATTCTTCCTCAAGCTTCTGGAGAAGACGATGCAGCGTTCGAAAGTCGTATCGCTTCGGGCGCATAACGCGCTCAATGATCGTCTGCAGGCTGTGCGGCATCGCCGCCAGAAGATAGCGGAGTCTGTCGCTTCTCAGGAAGCAGAGGAAGAGCAGGCTCTGGAACCGCCAGTCCGATCCGAGGAACCAGCATCCGCTCCGATACGGATCGTTTCCGAAGAGGATCTCCTCGCTGCTCCGATCGTCAGGCAGCGCCGTGCGACTGATGAGGGGCATGTCTTCCATGCGGAGCGCCCAATGGTGAGCGAGACCGCAGCTGAGCCGGAAGGGAAGAAGCGACGCCTTGTGAGGAATGATACCCGTGAAGCCGATCTCATCGGCAGCATCGCGGCTGATCCGAAGAATTTTTCAGCATATGAAGCGCTCGGGGACTATTATCTTGAGACCGAGAATGCCAAGGATGCTAAGGAATGTTATCGTCAGGTGCTCAGGCTTTCTCCGACACATCGCATGGTCAAGATCAAGATCAGGCGTTTAGAAAAGCTCTTGACGCAGCGGCCTGAATAGGGGAAAGTGGAGAAGCTGGCTTTGCGATGAGTGAGCCGCCACCCTAGCTCAGTTGGTAGAGCAACGCACTTGTAATGCGTGGGTCGTCGGTTCGAGTCCGACGGGTGGCTCAAAGGAGTGATTTCTGAAATTAACGGATTACGGATTAACGGATTTTTTTAATGCGTTAACTCGCAATTCGTCAATTGGCGAATTGGATTAGAGGGGTAGGTGGTGGAGTGGTCTATCACAACAGACTGTAAATCTGTCGGCTTCGGCCTTCGGGGGTTCGAATCCCTCCCTACCCACAAAAATGAAAAAAATTCCGCAAAGGAATTGTTTTCATTTAGGTAGGAGGAAGCCAACTGCTTGGCTTCCGAGAGGGATGAGAAAGACGGAGCGATGTTTCGCGAGCACGCGAAACCGCGAGTCGGGGTCGCGGAAATATACGAGCGACGGCGAGTATAGTATCTGTGACCGAATCCTCAAGTCAAATAGCAGGCCGTTGTAGCTCAGTTGGTAGAGCACGTCCTTGGTAAGGACGAGGTCACCGGTTCAATCCCGGTCAACGGCTCAAGAAGAGATAAGGGAAGAATCAAGAGTGTTTGTTTTGGAAGACATTTTCCTGTGTTTCAAGGGATTGAACGGGAAGGGGTCGGGAAACGGGAGTTTCCCGTTCGGGGTGACCCGAAGGGGCTAGAGGGCGGAAGCCCTATAGAGATCCGCCGGTTGGCGGAGATGTGAAATGCCCGGCCAACGGCTCAAGTATTGACGAAAGCGTCTTTTTCACGTAAAGTGGAAAAGCTTTGTAAATCAGATTATTTCGGGAAGCTATGGGCAAGATCAAGGAAAACATGGCCAAGCTGAAGTGTTCCGCTTGCGGCCGCATCACGCATTACACCAAGCGCAACAAGAAGAAGGTCAAAGAGAAGCTTTCTCTCAGCAAGTATTGCCGTTTCTGCCAGAAGAACACGACCCACGGCGAGAGCAAGTAATCAGAAAACAGTCAGCAATAAACAGTTAACAGGGGATTTCTGATTTTCTCTTCGTTGACTGTTATTTGTTATCTGTTGCCTGATTAAGGGAGCGTCGTATAATGGTAGTACAACGGTCTCCAAAACCGTTTGCGTAGGTCCGATTCCTACCGCTCCTGCCAGTTTCAAAAGCGAGTAAAGCTAATGAAGCTCAGCGCTATAAGCTAGCACATGGCCCTATCGTCTATCGGCTAGGACATCTCCCTCTCACGGAGAAAAGAGGGGTTCGATTCCCCTTAGGGCTACAGATTAACCAAAACCTCCAGGATGATTCCTGGAGGTTTTGGTTTATGTATCTAAGGGGAATCGAAGGGTACAGATAAAACGCAAACTGCTTTGCGTTTTAGATGACCCGGGCCATAGAGGAGGAGCAGAGCCTCTGGCTCGCGACGGGGGAAATGGGATTCCCCTTAGGGCTACAGATAGGCCGAGCATCCGGCGCTGCCCCGGGCAACGAAGCCATCAGCAGATGGCGAGGCGTAATTCCCCTTAGGGCAATTTGTATTTTAAGGGGAATCGAAGGGTATTCTAAAAAGCCAACTGCTTGGCTTTTTAGAAACCCGGGCTCTGGATGAGCTATGGAGCCTCCATGCGGAATGGCGAGGGAGGAGGATTCCCCTTAGGGCTACCGTTTTCTTCCGGATTATCTTATACTCGAAACGTATCATTGAACGTATCTGTATGAGCTTTGAGATTATTGATTCTGGTCAGAAGGAGCAGAAGACCGTCGACCCGGAAGCTTTGCTGCTCGCGCGGAATCTCGTGCAGCTGTATCACGCTGAGCATGAGACACATATCGGGCATGTATCCGAGACCGAAGATGGCGGAAAGAGGAACGCCCTCTTGGCACAGGAAACAGAGCGGCGTGGCAGGGATTTCAGTGATTGGCTGGAGACTTCTGACGGGAGTAAGGCATTGAGGGAGTACGTCCAAACACATCCTTCGGAGGATGAGATCGGACGTTTTGATGGCATGGATGATTTGGTTGCGAAGTACAAGGAGTATCATTCGGAAATGGTGCACTAGCTTTGACAAAAGTCTGTCTGAGACGTATCCTGCAAAACCGGCTTTTAAGCTGGTTTTTGTCTGTTTAACAACCGAAGAAAGGAAAGTGAACATGTTGAAATCGCTTATCTCGTTGGCGCCCGATGGGCTGCCGCTCAAGAAGGCACTCGATTTGGCTGAGCAGCTTGGGAAATGGGCCAAGAGCCTGAAGATCCATAACCTGCTGGATGCTTATGGTCCGATTATCATTCGTCTCCTCACCGAAGCCGGTATCAAGAGCGTGTGGGTGGACTATAAGCTCCACGACACCAAAGATACCGTTGCCATGCGTGTCCGGGCGCTCGTTGCGAACGGTGCGAAAGTCATCACAGTGCATGCTTCTGGTGGTGTTGAAATGATGCAGTCGGCCGTCGAGGCAGCTGGTGATCAAGCTGAAATCTACGCCGTCACGGTTCTGACCTCGCTCAACGATTCCGAGATCGAACGCATTTATGGCAAGGACCGCACGCGCGAAGAGATTGTCCGAGAGCTCGCTCTTATGGCCAAGGAGGCAGGCGTGAAGACGCTTGTCTGTTCGGCGCAGGAAGTGGGGATGCTCAAGCAGTCTCCTGAGCTTGAAGGCATGCAATGTACAGTGCCTGGTACTCGTTCAGCCGGAGTCGAACTCGGCCAACAGAAGCGTTCCGGTACACCGACGCAGGCAGTTGCTGACGGGGCAGATGAACTCGTCGCCGCTAGTCAGGTAGTGAAGGCGGCTGATCCGGTTGCAGCATTCAAGTCCATGGCCGCCGAAATCGGCATGGATATCTGATCAACTCAACTAGTATCGCAACTGACAAGGAGAAAGCGATGTCACTTATCAAAGATGCAGGAGATGCTTTGTTGGCCGATTCTCTCGCAAACGATTCTGCGCGGGCGCGCGGCGAATATCTACCGAAGCCTGCCGCTTTGGAGCTTGTCCGGTATGCGCTCAATATTGGCGCACTCGAACTCGTTCCTGAGGGTCGTAAGCTGAAGAGTGGGCGTATCTCGCCGTACTTCTTCAATTCCGGCTTGTTCAAGACCGGTTTGTCGATGGACTATCTGGCGAACGCTTACGCTGTCGCAATCGACGCCCCTTTCGGCGCGGAGATGGATGTCATCTTCGGGCCGGCGTACAAGGGCATACCGCTCGCGGTCGCAATCGCCATGAAATGGCAATCGCTGAGCGGGCATGATGTCGAGTTTGCATTCAACCGCAAGGAAGAGAAACAGCATGGCGATGGCGGTCTCGTTGTCGGTGCATCGCTCCAGGGGAAAAAGGTCCTCATCGTCGATGATGTCATCACAAGCGGCGAGAGTAAGCGCGAGGCGGTGGAGATCATCCGAGCCCAGGGCGGAACGCCGATTGGGTGTGCGGTCGCCTTTGATCGCCAGGAGAAGGGGTTCGACAAGGAGACTCAGACGGACAAGGACTTGTCGGCAGTGCAAGAGTTCGAACAGGTGTTCGGCATCCCGCTCGTTGCCGCGGCGACGCTCAGCGATCTCATGTATTACCTCTATCGTTTAGTCGACGAGGAGCAGCTGGATGATCTTGGCCAGTATCGTGCCGGTCTGATGTTTCATAAGCTCAAGGAGTACCGTGCACAATACGGCGCGGCAGTCCCTGATGCTTGGCCGTGATGTGACGGAAATGAGGTTTGGTGCGCAACGCGCGCCATGACTCACAAAGCTCGTTCTGCAACGCGCAAGCGTTTCAGTCGGGCTTTTTTCTTTTTATGCTAAAATAGGAGTGTTTCCTGCTAACTGTTGTTTACTGTTGATTGCTCACTGTTAACTGACTTTATGTCTACTTTGATTTTCGATATCGAGACCGTCGGCGATGATTTTGATGCGCTCGATGAGACCAGTCAGGATGTGCTCACGCGCTGGATCAGGAAAGAATCCGAGAGCAGTGAGAGCTACGCGGCGGCGCTCGCGGATCTCAAGAATACGATGGGATTCTCTCCACTCACCGGGCAGATTGTCGCGATCGGCATGTATGACGGCGAGCGTGAGAAGGGCGCGGTGTATTTCCAGTCGTCGCCAAAGAAGGATGAGCAGAGCTTTGAGGAAGATGGTTACAAGTTCGAAGTGATGACAGAGGAAGTCATGCTCCGGAAGTTTTGGGAGGTGGTGGAGAAGTATGATACGTTCGTCACATTCAACGGCCGGCAGTTCGATGTACCGTTCCTTATGGTGCGTTCGGCGGTGCATGGTATCCGTCCGACCAAGAACCTCCTTGCCAACCGCTATCTCAACTATCATCCATCTAACGCGCGGCATATCGACCTCTTCGACCAGCTGACATTTTACGGGGCGATGCGCAAGAAGGGGAGTCTCCATCTCTGGTGCCGGGCGTTCGGCATCGAGAGTCCGAAGAGTCAAGGCGTGGACGGTGATGATGTGAAGATGCTCTTCGACAAGGGGCGGAGCTCCGATATCGCGCGCTACAATTCCCGCGACCTCAAGGCGACGTATGAGCTGTACCGGAAATACGTCGAATACCTGCAGTTTTAAGAGCATGAAGCCTTAATAGGTTGCTTATGAGCGACAAGCCTTGTTTTTGTGCTCTTTTTCGGATACAATCACAGGCGTATCACGTTTCGTTGCTGTGCCCGGTAGTAGAGCTTCGATCGGGTCTGAGAGGGGCGAATATTGAAATGGTAAACATGTGAAATATTGTTTACCATACTTTTGATGGATAGTTTAGAAGGAGAAATCATCGAAGTTTCACTATCGGGTATGGAAATCAAGCAGGAATTGAAGGATTTTAAGGCGCGTCTCGATCCGAAAATCGGGGCGTATTTCGATACAGTCATAGCCAAGGCTGGCAAGGAAGACGATCTGATCGCCGAAGCGGTCCAGCACGTCCGCGAGCTGGTGCTTGCTGGCGGAAAGCGCTTGCGGGCAGCTTTTATGTATTATGGTTACCTGGGAGCCGGTGGCACTGAGGAAGAGAAGATTCTCGATACGGCCGTGGCGGTCGAGCTGGTCCATGCCTTCCTTCTCGTTCATGATGATATCATCGATCGTGATGAGATCCGTCATGGAGTGCCGACGCTGCATCGGCGGTATGCCGATTTCGGCAAACGGTTCTTTCCGGACAAGGATACGGAGCATTTCGGCGCCTCCATCGCTCTTATCATGGGCGATATGCTTTGCGCGTTCGGCAATGACATCATTTTCCGTTCAGTGTTCCCGGCTGAACGCGTATTCGAAGCGCTTTCGAAGCTCCAGCATATCGTCTCGTATACCGTGGTCGGTCAGGCGCGCGATGTCTATATGGAATACAAGCGCGAAGCGAGCGAAGAGGAGATCCTCAAGATGTATGAGAATAAGACGGCCAAGTATACTGTCGAGGGGCCGCTCCATCTGGGTGGTATTCTGGCAGGTGCGTCGCAAGAGCTTTTGAGCGGGTTTTCAGCCTATGCTGTGCCGCTCGGTATCGCGTTCCAGATCCAGGATGATATTTTGGGCACATTCGGGACGGAAGAACGTCTCGGCAAACCGGTCGGTTCCGATATCCAGGAAGGAAAAATCACGCTGCTGGTTTCGCGTGCGCTCCGTGACGGTACGCCGGCCCAGGCGAAGCGGATTCGTGAGATCCTCGATGCTGGTGATCGGTTGACGGAGGCGGACATAGCCGAATTCCGCTCCATTATCGAAGCGACGGGCGCGCTTGCTGGATCGCAGCAGTTGGCGGCTGGGTATATAGCGTCCGGCAGGAGTGCGCTTGAGGGGATCCGCGATGGGTTGCATCCGCGAGCATATGATTTTCTCTCCTCCGTTTCCGAATACATGATGAAGAGGGAGTACTAGCCGTAACTCGTAACCAGTAACTAGTAATTAGGGAAGACGGGCTTTTTCGGTCCTCTCCCAGTTACCAATTACCAGTCACTAGTTACTTTTTCATAAAGACTCAATTATGACGAAATCGGACATCGTTTTGAAAGAAGAATTTTTGCCAAGACATGTTGCCATCATTCCTGATGGTAATCGCCGTTGGGCGGCTGCCCGTGGCCTTGAGCCGTGGGATGGACACGAAGCAGGCGCCAAGAATACCGAGCGCCTCGTCCGCGAGGCGAGAAGGCTCGGCATCCGCGAGTTGTCGCTTTGGGGATCGTCTATCGAAAATCTCAAGAAGCGGCCGATGCTCGAGAGCAAAGCGCTTCTGGATATCTACAGCCGATATCTTGAGCAGTTGATCGGGAGCGAGGACATCATGCGTGACAAGGTACGGCTCCGTTTCATCGGGAGGTGGCGTGAGCAATTTCCTGCTTCGCTCCGGACGATGCTCGAGGAAGCGGAAGAGAAGACTCGTCAGCATGATGCGTATTTCCTGAATTTCTTCCTTGCTTATAGCGGTGATGATGAGATGCGCTTGGCGATCCGCGGCATCGCTGATGAACTCCGGCCCGGCGAAGCGGTGACGGACGAGATGATCAAGCGTCACCTGATGACGAACGATATGCCGCCGGTTGACCTCCTGATCAGAACAGGTGGGGAGCCGCATCTTTCGGCTGGATTCATGATGTGGGACCTTGCTGATAGTCAACTGTATTTCTCGGAAAAGCACTACCCGGATTTCGATGAAAAGGCATTCCAGGAGGCGATAGAGGATTACGCTGTCCGCAGTCGCCGTTTCGGCAAATAGTACGGACTTATACAGACCGGAAACGGACCTTTGCGGAAGCGGAAAAGAAGGAAAAGTCAGCATGGGTCAGATGGAGTCAGTATCGGTCGGCGATATTGTTGACAATATTCCAGTCTTCCTCTACAATGGTAACTACGTTTGAAAAACCGCATAGATTCGGGAAAGAGAGGGCAACCGAGAGCCGTTTTCAGGAACGAGGATCGATCGAGTGCCAAAAGGAAACTTCTCTGTTTTTTGTCGTTTACAGAGCTTTTTTCCATGAATCTTGCTAGCGAAAAAACCGTACGGTATGGCCAATAATAAGGAATTGATCCGGGTAGAGGGCGAAGTGCTCGAAACACTTCCCAGCACTACTTTCCGTGTCCGTCTCGATAACGGGCATGAGGTCCTGGCTCATATTTCCGGCCGCATGCGCGTGCATTATATCCGTCTTTTGCCAGGGGATCGCGTGACGCTCGAGATGAGCCCGTACGATCTCTCGAAAGGTAGAATCGTCCTGCGAAACAGATAACTGCGAATTTATGAAAGTGAGAGCATCAGTCAAGAAAATCTGCGCGAATTGCAAGATCGTGAAGCGCAAGGGTGTCATTTTCGTCATCTGCGCCAATCCTAAGCATAAGCAGCGCCAGGGCTAACTAGGAGAACCTACTATGATAAGAATCGCAGGCATCAACATTCCGGATAATAAGAGGATCGAAATCGCTTTGACGTATGTCTATGGCATCGGTCTTCCGACGAGCCAGAAGATCCTCAAGGATCTTGGTATCGACGCGAATGTCCGTACGAAGGATCTCTCTACTGAGGATGCAAATAAGCTCCGTGAGACGATTGAGAAGAAGCATCGTGTCGAAGGTGAGCTCCGCCATGTTGTGAAGAGCAATATCAAGCGCCTGAAGGAGATCGGTTGCTATCGCGGTACCAGGCATCAGAAGAGCCTGCCGGCCCGCGGTCAGCGCACCAAGACCAATACCCGTACTGTCCGTGGCAACGTACGCCGCACGATGGGCAGCGGCCGCAAGAAGTCAGACGCCAAGACTTAAAATAGTTTTCAGCTTCGCTAGCTCCTTAGCTTCGCTAGCGGAATCAAGAAAGACTAATGAAGCTAAAAGCTAATGAAGCTAATGAAGCTAATGAAGCTCAGAAATATAGTATGGCAGACGAAGTGAAGACAACTGATGAGACGACGGAGGCCCCGGAAAGCGCTGTTGCCGCTGCTGCGGATGCAGTCGCTGAGAAGAAGCGCAAGAAGTCGTCCAAGCGCCAGATCCTGAAGGGTCGGGCGAGCATCCAGTGCACCTACAACAACACGATCGTTTCGATCGCTGATCTTTCGGGTGCCGTCCTCGGATGGTCGAGCTCTGGACACATGGGTTTCAAGGGCGCCAAGAAGTCGACACCGTATGCTGCTACCCAGGTAGTCGCTGAGCTTTCTGAAAAGGTGAAGAAATATGGTATCCAGGAACTCGAAGTCTTCGTGAAGGGTGTCGGCAGTGGTCGCGAGGCCTCTATCCGCGCTCTGTCCAACAATGGCTTCAACCTCGTTGCGATCAAGGATATCACTCCGATTCCTCACAATGGTTGCCGTCCGCGCCGTCCGCGCCGCATTTAACCGAAGAAGAATACTATGGCCATTATCGATTCCAAATGCAAACTCTGCCGCCGCGCTGGCGAAAAGCTCTTCCTCAAGGGGGACCGCTGTCTGTCGCCGAAGTGCGCGATGGTGCGTCGGCCGTATCTTCCGGGTGTCCATGGACATAATCCTTCCCGCGGTGGTAGCGAATTCGGCCGCCAGCTCGCGATGAAGCAGAAGATCAAGCGCCTCTACGGTGTCATGGAGCGTCAGTTCCGCCACCACTTCGATGAGGTGAGGAAGACCCCGGGTATCACCGGTGATCAGCTGCTCTCCCGTCTCGAGCGTCGTCTCGACAACGTGATCTATCGCCTCGGTTTCGCGGCTTCCCGCGTCCAGGCCAAGCAGCTCGTTTCGCACAAGATGTTCGAGGTGAACGGCAAGCGCATGAATATCCCGTCTGTCGAGGTGCATGTCGGCGATGTGATCGCTCTCAAGCAGAACAAGAAGGACAAGACGTTCTTCAAGCTCCAGTCTGAGATCATGAAGGGTAAGAAGGATGTGCCGCACTGGCTGGAACTCGATACTGAGAAGCTCGTCGCCAAGGTGATCGCGCTTCCGACCCGTCAGGATGTCGGCGTGAGCGTCGATCCGCAGATGGTCGTCGAATATTACTCCAAGTAGTCAACGCCCGGATGGGCCGTAAATCATAATCAACGCTAAGCGTTTCCGGTGACCAGTCAATATCCGCCAGGTCCGACAGGTCATCCGAGACAAGCAAAGATATGCAGACGATAACCGTGCCGCAGCAGCCTAAGCAGACCGTGCTAGGCCAGAACCACAGCAAGTTCGAGATCATGGGGTGCTTCCCGGGCTATGGCACCACGCTTGGAAACGCGCTGCGCCGTGTGCTGCTCTCGTCTCTCGAGGGCGCCGCTGCGAAGTCTGTGAAGATATCAGGTGTTTCCCATGAGTTTTCCGCCGTTGATGGCGTCATGGAAGATGTCGTGCAGATCATCCTCAACATGAAGCAGGTCCGCTTTCGCCTCCATGGCGAAGAGGATGAGACCGTCAAGGTGACCCTCAAGCACAAGGGCGAGGGCGCAGTGACAGCGGGTATGATCAAGGTTCCGTCGAATGTCGAAGTCGTCAATCCGGACCAGGTGATCGCCACGCTGACCGACAAGAAGACCGAGTTCGAGATGGAGATTGAGATCGACCGCGGTCTCGGGTATGTCCCGGCTGAGGCTCGTGAGAACGAAGAGCGTGAAATCGGCGTCATCGCTATCGACGCGATCTATACTCCGGTCAAGCGCGTGAACTACGAGATCGAGAACATGCGCGTCGGAAAGCGCACGGATTATGATAAGATCACCCTCGAGGTGGTGACCGACGGCAGCGTGACGCCGGAAGAGGCTTTCATGAAGGGTGTAAACATCCTTATGGGACAGTTCTCGGCTATGTCTGCTTTTGCGACAGATGAGGTGGCAGCCCCAGCGGAAGCTGTTGAGGCCCCGGTCGCTGAGGAGGCTCCGGTTGCCGAAGAGTCTGAAGAGAAGCCGAAGAAGGCCGCAAAGAAGAAGAAGACCGAAGAGGAATAAGTCACCAGTCAGCATGTCAGCATTATGAAGCATAGGCACACAGGCCGTATTCTCTCCCGCGGCAGGAACCAGCGCAGAGCGCTTATCAAGACTCTTCTTGGGAGCTTGATTCTCCATGAGAGCATCACTACGACCGAGGCGAAGGCCAAGGAAGTCAAGGATTATGTCGACCAGATCGTCGGCAAGGCCAAGGTGGCTCGAAATGATGAGAAGCGCCGCGTCGCTATGATTCGCGAGCTCCGCAAGAAGCTCCCGTTGGTGGCTGTCGAGAAACTTGTCTCCGATTTCGGCGCTCGTTTCGACGCTCGCCAGAGCGGCTATACCCGTATCGTGAAGCTCGATGCCAGGAAGAGCGACAGTGCTCGTATGGCTGTCATCGAATTCGTCTAAGCAATCCTCCCTTATGGCACAGAAGAAGAACATGATCGATCGGAAGTACCACCTCTTTGATGCGCAGGGGAAGGTGCTCGGCCGCCTTGCGACTGAGATCGCTACGATACTGATCGGCAAGGACAAGGTTACCTATGCTCCGCATATTGATGGAGGCGATTTCGTCGTGATCATCAATTCCGATGGTATCGATGTGACCGGCAACAAGCGCACTGACAAGATGTATCATCGCTTCTCGGGCTATCCGGGCGGCATCACCTCGATTGCTTTCAAGGACCAGCTCAAGAAGGATTCGAGGAAGCTGATCCATCAGGCGGTCTACGGTATGCTTCCGAAGAACACTCTCCGCGACCGGATGCTCACCAGACTCCGTATCTACAAGAAGGGCGAGCACGGGCACAAGGCGATCCATGTAACACACGACTAACGGTTATGGCAACGAAGGCAACGACAATCAAGGAAGAGACAAAGGCGGTGAAGGCACCGGCCAAGAAGAAGGCGGTCGCTGCTGCTGCTTCAGAGCGTTATACGTACGCTGTGGGCCGCCGCAAGACAGCTGTCGCCCAGGTACGTCTCTATCCGTCGGCTGCGGCTGAGGAAGGCGTCGTCAATGAGCGTCCGCTCAAGGAGTATTTCGCTACGCCGGCGCTCCAGTCGGCTGCACTCGCTCCGCTTACCGCTACCGGCCTTATCGAGGCGTTCCGCGTCTCTGTCTTGGTCCGTGGAGGCGGTCTCAACGGTCAGGCAGATGCCGTGAAGCTCGGTGTTGCCCGCGCGTTGATTGAGCACGATGCGGCACTCCGCTCCGCTCTCAAGGCTGCTGGTTTCCTGACTCGCGATGCTCGCGCTGTCGAGCGCAAGAAGCCGGGTCTCAAGAAAGCCCGTCGCGCACCGCAGTGGGCCAAGCGCTAAAGAAAATTCCAAAGCACCCGAAAGGGTGCTTTTTTCTTGCGCTTGGAACGCTGCGTGGGAAAGGGGTCGGGAAAACGGGAGTTTTCCCGTGTGCGGAAAGCAGCCCGCAGGGCGCTGAGAACCGAGGGGTTCTCAGAGATTCCGAAGGAATCTGCGGGGGTGCCAAGCGCTAAAGAAAATTCCAAAGCACCCGAAAGGGTGCTTTTTTGTATCTTGTATGCCGTATATCGTATTACGTATAAAACCCTGGAAAACCGAGTTTCCCGTTTGACTTTCCGTAAAGAATCCGTTAGGATGCCCCGTAATAGTCCTTTTGGAGGGTGATGAGATGGTCAAGAAAGCCAAATGTTTTATCCAGGTCTCCGGAGAGACAGCAGGGCCGCATGGGAAGGCTATTTCGGTAATGCCGGATTGGATCGCTTTTCTGCCGGATCCCGTGGAACTTGCTGATGTCTCTATCGAGGCTCTGAGGTTCTGTAGGGAAAAGAAGATAACCAAAGGCGAAGTCGTCCATTATCAAAAGATCGGAGTCGTCGAGCAGGACGATTGAACCAAGCGGGAAGGAAACCACCTTCCCGTTTTTTCTTTTGTGTTTATGAGAGCAGCGTTATGCCTCGATGAATGCGAGGATTTTGGCGAGGGCGGCTTCTTGTTTCTGCTTTTCGTCGCCTTCCTCTGGGATATTCTTTCCCGAAGTCTCGAGTTTTTTGTAGAGGTCGCGGACGAGATGTTTCGTAAGCTCGAGCTCGGTGAACTCCGCTTCAGCGTCTTTGATGAGGACTCCGAGAGCGATGAGTGGATGATGCGGTTTCTTGTAGCCGCGATCCGAGATGAGAGCGTCGTAGATATCCATGGAACGGAGGACAGAAAGCCCATTGGCTATCATGATCGCGTAGTTTTGGGCGGAAAGCTCCAGACCGATGCGGATCGCGGAAACTTCGGTCGGATTGCGCCTCAGTCGGATCGGCGTATGATCGTAGTCATGATGGTGCGAGGCGATGTCTGATGCAGCATACATCTTCTTGCTTCGTAGGATGGCTCGAGTGGCCTTCTCGTGGCATTCGAGGACTTTGCGGAAGGTATCATCGGGTGAGATGCCGTGCTGCCTGAGCTCCGCAAGTGTTTCTTCGGAAAAGAACGTCCCGATAGGGATGATATTGAGCGGATCCTTGTCGTCAGCGCGTATCTGCATGAAATAGCGGTCGAGCTCTACGTCATCGAGCTCCTCGATCTTTTTCGGATCGAAATGAGGATCGATTCCTTGTTTCGCTGCCCATTCGTTGGCTCGTTTCGCCCATTCGCGCTTGGAATGGTTGTCATGGAGGATTTCCTGCGGTATAGCGGTCTTGCCGATATCATGGAAGAGGGCGGCAGCGAAGAATTCTTTGAGCGAACCTTCCTCCATCGTGATGCGTGAGCGGAGATAGTTTTCTGTTTCACCACCACCGTTGGTCATGTCATAGACTGATGCGGCGACGCGGAGCGAATGCTCGAAGGTCGGCCGATCATAGGCTTCAAGCACGGCGGCCATCCGCCAGTGGTCTTCGGTGAAATAAGTGTCGAGCTTTCCGAGAATGCCATCGCAATCGGGGAGGGATCGTAGCTTCTCGATATGAGAAGAAAGCTCGTTCGGGTCTTCTTCGAGTTGAGCGAGTATGGTCTCAAATCCAACACGGAGTTGCTGGTCGATTATCGGGGCTTCTGGGCGGCGTTTCGCTGCTGGACCACCACTGATCGGGTGCGCGCCTTCTACTCGTATGTCGAGCGTTTTTTCTGACTCCTCGTCTTTCTCTTTGTCTAGGTAGAGAAAATTTTCGTAGTAAGACATGGCAGGTATCTAGCTGGCTTAGCGGAGGCCGAAGAAAGCGGTCGCTTCAGGGAAGCTGATCCGTTCGAGAGCACTTTCTCCAGCCGCATCGGAGCGGAGGAAGTAGACGCTGTTCTCATCGAAGCGTGAGAGAATCTGGAGCGGGTCGCTGCCGAAGGAGGCGATATCGAAGATATTGCGCCGGTCGCGATGGTCGAGTTCGGTGACCTTGGCGGTTGCACCCTGCGAGAAGAGTACATGCTCATAGTCTTTGGTCCACTGCACATGGCGAATCTGGCTTGAAAATCGGGCGATCTGGAGGATAGAATCGGCATCGCGGAAGGGCTGGGCCTCCCAGTCCTCGGTGAAGTAGGTCGAGATTTCGTTGTCGCTCCAAAAAAGGATCTTCTTGCCATCGTCGGAGAATTGGCTGCCGCGGATGTTTCGGCCGATCTCGCGGAGCGGGTGGTCCGTGATAGAGCGGTTGAAGACGAAGAAAGCACCGGACTGCCGGTCACGCATCGTTAGGCGGTCTTCATCGTAGATGATGAGGGCGGCATCAGATCCGTCGGGGAGAGTGGCTGGTTCGAGGGTGATCCGCTCAGGGGTAGCGCTTGATCCGGTCACAGATCGGTAGACGACCCTATCCTCTTCTGAGAGGAAATACGTGTAGCGCCCCGAGAGATCGTAGGTGAGGATGTTTTCTCGGACGAGCGCCGGCTCTGGTGTCTGCGCACCGGTATCGACGCGGTAGAGAGCTTTGCCAGACATGAAGAAGAGGGAATTTCGAGTCGTCGGGTCCCAGCGGGCAGCTCGGAGATCACCACTATCGATGCCTGCGAGGTCGTTGAGCAAGAGGGCACTGCCGGTCTCGATATCGGCTACGTAGTAGAGGTAGAGCCCGTCGCTCTGCCGACGTACCGGTATGATGAGGCGGTCTCCTTCTGGGGACCATTCGATGTTCTCATCATCATCGGTCACGAACGAGGCATCCGAGACGGAGAAGGCCTGCGTATGTTCGCCAGTATCTGTCCAGACGATATCGACGGAGAATCCGTTTTCGGTCTGTCGGGCGGCGGCTAGGATGTTCCGTTCAAGCGAGGGGAAGATGCGGATGACGTCGGCCGTATTGGGAATAGCGATCCGCTCAGAGCTCTCTTTGACGAGCAGCACGTTCCAGAATTCGGAAGACAGGCCGCTCTGGATGGTCGTCTTCTTCGACCAAGTCTGATAGCCGTCTGCCGAGACCTCAAGGAGATGCTCGCCAGGAGGGAGGCCGCCGATGTGGATGGAGCGGTTGATGATACCGAGACTCTTCTGAGGGACCTCTTCACCGTCGACGCGGATGGTGACCGTCTCGGGATTCGACTGGATAGTGATCGATCCGGTATAGACGAAGATGCCGCGTTCGAAGTTGAAGCGGTAGCCGAAAGAATAAAAGAGCACGGAGCTCGCTGTCACGAAAAAAGCCGCGACGAAGAGGAGGAAGATGACGGGCCGCAGTCGATGGATCATAAGGGAAATCGAGAAATCATATGATATCGGCAGTATACTCCGAAAACCGTAAAATGGCCAGTTTGAGGTATTTTTCGGTGTATTTGAGCGGGAGGGCGTCTTTGACAGGCTGGTAGGCTGCGGTGTAAGCTGAGAGTGCTTTTGAGCACGCTACGACCATGGATCAGATCGATTTTTTCCGTTCCAGTCTTTCGTTCCCAGCGACCATCGCTGGTGATTTTTCGTTGCTCCTCATCTTCGTCGGGATGAGTATTGGTTTCGGATTTATCTTTGGTCGTTTCAAGCTGGTCAATATCCTCATCAATGTCTACATTGCGCTTGCTTTCGTCAGTATCGTACCGAAGGAGATGCTCGCCTTCTCCGTCTATGGCCGGGCGATCGTCTTCGTAGCACTTCTGGTGTTCCTGACAGCAATCGACAAGCGTCTCTTCGATGTCCATATCTCGAGCGCCGGTACGGACTTCTTTTGGCGGCTCATTGTGACGAGCATGCTGGTGACCGGGCTTGTCATGAGTGCCGCGCTCTCGCTTCTGCCTAAGAGTGCTGCGCTCGGACTCATCTCCGCGACGGCATATGGATACTTCGCTTCGCAGGCAGCCGTCATCTTCTGGATGGTCGTGCCACTCCTTGTATTGCTCTTCATCAACAACCGGTTGAAGTAACGGCTTTCCAAGTCTCTCGTCTGCTGCTGTGTGGCTATCAGAAGGAACGAAGAAAAATCCCTTAGATAAGGGATTTTTTGAAGCCTGATAGTCGAAAATCGGCAGCAGGAAGCCAAACCCTTGACATGTATTCGGAAGTTCCCTATACTGGTTAAGCAATCTAGATTTTGTAGATTGCTTTTGTTTCTCTTTGTTTTTCTTAAAACGAGAGGGTGAAAGCACCTTAACAATCGAGCCACAACAATAAAAGAATCACAATTTTTTGTGGTTAGTCCTTACCTCGAAGCTCCGCAAGGAGTCGAAGGGTAAAAGACGGAGAGACCTCTATTCGATAGCAGTGATGCTATCACGGAGCGTATCGCAAGATATGCTTCCATTTTGAGAGTTTGATCCTGGCTCAGGATGAACGCTGGCGGCGTGGATAAGGCATGCAAGTCGAGTGGGTTTAGACCCATGGCAAACGGGTTAGTAATCACATAGGAATGTACCCTGAAGTCGGGAATAACTCGGCGAAAGCCGGGATAATACACGATATGTCTCTACGGAGTAAAGATTTATCGCTTCAGGAGGGGCCTGTGTCCTATCAGCTTGTTGGTGAGGTAATGGCTCACCAAGGCTATGACGGGTAGGGGAGTGTGAGAGCATGACCCCCAACAATGGAACTGAGACACGGTCCATACACCTACGGGTGGCTGCAGTCGAGAATCTTCCACAATGGACGAAAGTCTGATGGAGCGACGCCGCGTGCGGGATGAAGGCCTTCGGGTTGTAAACCTCTTTTATCAGGGAAGAATTTCAATGACGGTACCTGATGAATAAGAGGCTGCTAACTCTGTGCCAGCAGTAGCGGTAATACAGAGACCTCAAGCGTTATCCGGATTTATTGGGCGTAAAGGGCGGGTAGGCGGTTATGTTAGTCAGATGTCAAATCTCCGGGGCTCAACCCCGGAAACTGCATTCGAAACGGCATATCTAGAGGATGTGAGAGATCAGTGGAACTCATGGTGTAGGGGTGAAATCCGTTGATATCATGAGGAACACCAAAGGCGAAGGCAACTGACTGGCACATTTCTGACACTGAGACACGAAAGCGTGGGTAGCGAATGGGATTAGATACCCCAGTAGTCCACGCCCTAAACGATGCATACTAGGTATTGGGAGTATCGACCCTCTCAGTGCCGTAGCTAACGCGTTAAGTATGCCGCCTGGGAAGTACGAGCGCAAGCTTAAAACTCAAAGGAATAGACGGGGACCCGCACAAGCGGTGGAGCATGTGGTTTAATTCGACGCTAAGCGAGGAACCTCACCAAGGTTTGAAATCTAGCTGCAGAGCCCAGAAATGGGATGTCCTTCGAGGGTGCTAGACCAGGTGCTGCATGGTCGTCGTCAGCTCGTGTCGTGAGATGTTCCGTTAAGTCGGGAAACGAGCGCAACCCCTGTCGTGTGTTATATATGTCACACGAGACTGCCCGACTCATAGCTCATGAAAAATATGTTTCGTGATCTAGAGTGACGTGGGAGGAAGGTGGGGATGACGTCAGGTCAGCATGGCCCTTTGACACCTTGGGCGACACACGTGCTACAATGGCCGGTACAACGGGTCGCCAAATCGCGAGATGGAGCAAATCCCAAAAAGCCGGTCTCAGTTCGGATTGAAGTCTGCAACTCGACTCCATGAAGCTGGAATCGCTAGTAATCGCGAATCAGCCATGTCGCGGTGAATACGTTCTCGGGTCTTGTACTCACCGCCCGTCACACCAAGGGAGCCGGGAATACCCGAAGGCCCCGTGTCAAATCGGGGACCACGGTAGGGTCGGTAATAAGGGTGAAGTCGTAACAAGGCATCCGTAGCGGAAGCTGTGGATGGATCACCTCCTTTCTAGGGAGATAATGGTGTACAAAATAAGCATCGTCTTCGGATGATGTTTATCAAGAATTGGTACCTAGTATCAAATTCTTAACCAATATGGTCGTTCATTACGCTTTATCTGTCAGCGCTTCGGCAAAGACAGACGTAGTAATGAAACATAGTAGCCATAGAGACCTCTGTCCAAGGACTAACCGCAAAAAGTTATGATTATTGTTTTAATGCAAATTATTTGATGGAAGCGCTCTTTAATGAGTAATTCCCCGCGAAGGAATTTCATCAGGTAAGAATCAGATACTCTACGCATGGCTATCCCAGGATAATGGAATTTCCTCGGGTAGTTGTGTAAGACACGGAATCCGCCGAAAGGCGGGTTTTTTGTTTTTTATGTTTTAGAAAGCCAGCCTGTAATGGGCTGGTTTTTTGTGTGAAAAAGGAGTATAGTAGAGCCAATTAATTCTCCAATTTTATGAAGAGGTTGTTGATGCCGAGTTTGCTTTTGTTAGGGGCGTTCTTTTTGGCTGGATGCAGTCAAAAATCAGAAAGCCAGGTTCAATCCAATACCCAATTATCGGAACAGGCGAAGGCACAGAATGAAGAAGCAAGATTGAAGACTTTGGCGGGGGGTGGGGAGCTTATCAAAATGACCGAGCAAGATAAGAAAGACATCGCAGATTGGGTTGCAAAGTACAAGGAAAATAAAAATACTGCTTTTGAAAAAGTCGATATAGATTGGAATTATGACGACCCAGCGGGGGTTTGGTTTGCTCAGAAGGAATTAGGTTTTCATACCGTGATTAACCCTCCTGTAGATTTAGAAAAAAATAAAAATAAAACAGATAGGGAAAAAGAAGCGTATGATAAAGAAAGCCACCTCATGCCATTTCCCTACGATAGTGCACTTGCAAAAAATGTTGGTCTTGATTTATTTAAAAAAACAAAGTATAGCTGGGATGAATTATGTAAGGAGTCGAGCTGTCATTTTCCAGAAGTAAATTCGTCAAAAGAGGAATTGGAGAAGATTTTTTCAAGTCATATTTCAAATTTAAACAAAGCCGTAAACATTTTTAATCAATATTATCCTTCGAGGGTGCCTAAATCGGAATTTACGGATTCACGGAAAGCCGATAGCTTTTATGGTTATGGTATAAAGGGTTCTAAGATAAATGATGTTGTATATGATGGATTTAGTTATAGGATGGCACTAATAAGAATAAACAAAGGTGGTTCGATAATACACAGGATTGATTCAATTTTGAGGGAGGGAAATTCAAATATTATTTATGAATTTGCGCCCTTAACTCAGGAGGGCGATACCACTTCCTATTTTTCTGAATCAAAATATTATGATGAAGGTTTTTATAAGAAAACTTTAATTGCAGGTCAAATTAGAATTAAAGCGACAACTTTTGAAAAGGTTGATGAAAATTATATTAAGAAAACTGTTAAATATATTGATTTCTTAAATAAGAATGGAAGCAGTACCTACCCATTTTTAGCTGGTGCAGAAGCAAGGCCGGAGTTGCTTTATTATGGTCCCGCGGATAGTGGTAATTTTTTTGATATTACATATCAAAATGATAATCCTAACTAATTGTAAATAACTAATTAAATCTAACTTTTTAGAGCGACATTCCTATTTTTGCTGAATTAAATGAGTTATAAAAAATGTTTATGTTTGGATTTGGTGAAGACCCTATTTATTCTCGTGATTGGAGTCAGGGGGATATCTTGCCACAAGCCACAAGGAGCCAAGTACCCGCTGTAGTCGCAATGCCCAATTGTAGCGACTACGTAGAATCTATAATTGCAAGAGCTGATTGCGTTGAAAGTGCGTCCAAGGTCGAGGTGTTATTAGGTATACATAGGCTTCTAGGAGCTCTTTTGGTCCAATGGGCAAATGTACTTGGTCTTGGCAAAGAGGTGGACTTTATGTTTAATAAGGTCATCTTGAGAAGCGATTATGACTTTCAGATGTTGGTAAATGCATTGAGTTATTTCAAGTTTCCAAGTGGAATCGTTTTAGGCAATAAAGTAAGTGAATATTTGCAGACCGAGATGATAGACTCATTCATACTCATGGTTCGTGAGGGTCATTTTAATAAAAAAGAGTCGGGCGTTGTTGTTTCTCGGGATTGGAGTCAGGGAGAGATTGTAGCCCAGAGTAAGGATAATCCTAAGGTGAAGATATCCAATCCTATAGAATATGCAAATAATCTAATTACAATCGCTGGACGCGCAGAAAAAGTCTCAGTGCCTAGAGTTCTAAAAGCTGTGACCACTGGTATTGATTGGACGTTGCGGCGTTGGGTGGACGATATTAATTTGAATGTGGGCGTGATATCCATGTTTGAAATAATCTGTATGCGTGATGATGTAAGTTTACAAATGCTGATAGACGCCTTGAGTTATTTTGGAGAGGAAGGAGTTGCTGTTGGTCCGAGCGTGGTTAGTCTTTTAGAAAAAGATATACCAGAAGAAATTGTACCCATGATTCGTGAGGGAAAATTTGATGAAGAGCAATAAGGGGAATGGAAATAGTTATAATTAATATTAATAAAAAAATATGGACAGTGAACTTCGAAGAGCAATTGATAGCGCAAAGTATGGTTCATCGTTGAGTCAAAGCGATTACTATACTTTAATTAAGTGGGCTAAGATTTCCGGTTCAGATGGTCGTGAGGCAGCTGACGCTATTCGAAGCGCAAGAGATAACAATAGGCTTAATAATGTCAGTAGAGATATGGGCGCTGAAAATACATATGTAAGATAGACGTTAAGTGTTTGTAGATAATTAATTTAAATCTTAAACTCTTAGAAAGGAGGCGATATCTATGATAATTCGCAATGATGGTTTTGATGACTGTAATGGTGGCGGCAATACCGACGGTCAGGTAGACGGTGATGACAACGGTACTGACAATGACGGAGGCAACGATGCCCCCTAAGGTACCGAAAGCTTCTTTAGAAGAGTTGCAAAAAGCACCCCTATAGGGTGTTTTTTGGTTAGCAAAATGCAATTTTAAACAAAAAAACTGCCTAGCGCAGTTATAGAGAAAGTATTTTGGGCACACTGAACTAAGGGTTTAGGCGGATTTTAGTCGTAGCTCTTTACTGGCTACATTCCCATCTTTATCTCGAGTGTATTCAGTGTGATGGATTTCCATTTCCGCCTCTATAGTAGGCTTGCGTTTGTAAGCCCCTATTCTTCGTTTGAGAAACCAGAATGGTATCGATATGATTGCCAATATGATTCCTCCAGCGACTTCTATGGAAATTCCATTAATGAATTCTGGAGAAGCGATGGACTGTAGCCATACGAGTACGACATCGATGTGGTCGATAATCGCTTTCATACGTGCATTTATTTAATTGCCGTGTAATGATACTTGAGACGCTATATGTTGTCAAATCGATTGTATTTTTTAGGCTATATAGGGCCGAATTCGCGATACGTTATAGGCGTAGATTATTGGCAGTCAAAGAGTGGATAACTCACCTTGACTGTGTTTCTAGGGAAGGTAATGTGTGTTTGCTATATAACAAGCGAACATACCACTATGAGAAACAGTCCTACCCTTAAGGAAACTTACGAAGAGTATCTCCTCTGGCTTCAGGTGGAGAGAAGATTTGCCGTAAGCTCCGTAGGGAAGTACCGCTCCGTCTTTAAGTGTTTTTTGCGAGATGTTGGTGATGTGGTTTTGGTGGAGTTTTCTATGGAGCATATCTTCAGGCTCAAGCAGTTCCTCCATCAGCGTGAAAACAGCGAGGTTTTCATAGGGGTGACGTTAGCATGTATTAAGGGATTCCTTCGGTTCTGTTCTCAGCAGAAACGGATTGTCCTGCAAATTAATCCTGATGACATCACACTTCCGAAGCGGCCCCGTAGAGAGGTCGTTTTCCTTACCCAGGAGGAGATAGCGAGGTTCCGGGAGTCTATCGTTACCAAGACGCTCTGCGGTATGAGGTTCCGGACGCTCGTAGAAGTGATTCTCGGTACAGGTATGCGCATTAGCGAGGTACTGAGCCTTAATAAGACCTCCATAGACTTTATCCAGAAAGAGGCTAGAATTATCGGTAAGGGGAATAAGCAGCGGGTTATCTACTTCAGTGACGATGCACTAGCCTGGATTCGGAGCTATCTTGAGCGGCGTAAGGACGAACACGATGCCATATTCGTGACTACAGGGGATGAGCCGAGAAGGCTGCGGAACCAGGACCTTACGAGGTATTTTAAGAGGCAGCGGAAGATAGCTGGTATAAACAAGAAGCTGACGCCCCATATATTGAGGCATTGCTTTGCTACTATTCTTGCAATGAATGCCTGCCCCTTTACGGAGATAAAGAATCTATTGGGGCACGAGCGCCTCGATACCACTATCCGGTATTATGTCGGTATCACGGACCAGAAGCGAGCAAAAGAGGCACACGGACAATATTTGAGATATTAGTCTTTATTCAGAGTAATCATAAAACGATATGAGGAAAGAGCTTGAGGTCGACAGTATTATTAATCAGTTGAGAACTGCTTTTAATGAGAAGTTCCTTACTGAGGACGGTCTACGAAGATGGCTCGTATCGTATGGCGTAAAGGGCGAGGTTGTTGGGTATTTTTTAAAGGCATTACTGTTAAATAGCGATGATGCATCTGATGGTATGGAGGCATTCTTTGCAGAAAAGTCGGTGCGAAAAATACTTGTTTCGGATGATTGTTTGCGGGATTCTTTGGGAGAACTAGTGTCTTTGCCTGCTAGAAAATTTGTCGTGGCAATAAGGGATACTATTTCGAATGGAAAACAGCGTATTTTTAGTCTAGAGTTGTCAGGTGATGGTAAATACTGGCACATCCTTTTGAATGACAATAAATTTCTTCAAGGGAAAGATAAAGGAGGAGATTCCTATTGGGAACATATATTTGATATTGCTAAAAATAATAAAAGTGAGGTGGCTGGTGGTAAGGACCAAGGTATGGGGATTGTGAAATGGTTTAATTCAAACAGTAGTAATCCTATATATAAAATTGGATTCAAGAAAACGAAGCTTTTGTGTTATAAAAGCGATTTTATTTATCCAGAGGATGGAATCCTTATTAAAGAGCTCTCAAAAAGGAAGTTAGATAAGTTTCGGAGGTTGGCTCGGGGTGAGTGAGAAAACAAGCATTGTGAGTGTTTATGAAATCCGCTTATAAGAGCGGTTTTCTTTATGTCTACTCACCCCGCCGTTCATTTTTACTGCCATTGGATTTGGATAGTATGCTGACGGCATGAATATATTCTCAAGGAAAATATTGAAGTTGTCAGAGGCCCTGGGAAAATACATTTCCAGCATAAGGGCTGATGATTTGTATTCCCCAAGAACCGTTGAGAAATATATGGAGATAGGAAGATGTCTGATTGGGTTAGTTGGCGATGTTCGGATAAGGGATATAGACGATGATTTTGTAACAAATATGAAAATAAAGCTGAATGAGAGGAGTCTTAGTGAATCCAGGCGTAATCATTATTTAACACTCGTTAAGAATATCCTGGCATTTCTTTCTAGTAGGGGAGAGAAAGTGTATGACGGAAAGAAGATTAAGAAGTATAGGATACCAGCAAAGCCGGTGAAGTATCTTCACGAGGAGCAGATACGGGAGATAATAGCTGCTGCTCAGGAAAGGACATTGACGCAATTAAGACTTAAGACGCTCATCCTTTGCTTGTTCTCAACCGGTGCGCGTATATCAGAGCTTATCTCGTTGAATATTGACGATGTTGATTTCGAAGGTGGCACGGCGACCGTTTGTGGAAAAGGTAGAAAAATACGTAAGATTCTTTTTAACGACGATTCGATTACGTATCTCAAGAGGTATCTCTCAATGAGAGACGATGATTGCCCGGCGCTCTTTTCCACTATAAAAGGAAAGAAGAAATCCAGATGGGCGGTAAATGACATAGAACGTTGTATGAGGAATCTTGGGAAGAAAATGAATCTGGACTTCAGTTTAACTTGCCATTGTTGGAGGCGCAGTATCGCAACGCATATGTGCAAGGAAGGTGTTCCGGTTTCTGCTATAGCGACCCTTTTGGGACATTCTAGCATACAGACGACAGAGAAATTCTATTTGGGAGACCTAAGGTTTAATGACGTAGCATCCTTTCATAGGGGGTTGATGAACGGTAAGGGTTGGGCGGATAGGAAGGGAGGAATTCCGTAAAAAGTTAATTAGTAATGGTTTTGTAATAAATTTAATTATTTGTTTATGAGCGTTGAAGATAATAAGCAGTGTGGAGATGGAAATAATAGATTTGTTCCGATGAGTGTTGGTGAGCTGTATGCTATTGAGCATCCAGAAGGCTCTTGGATAGTCGAGGGATTTATTCCGGCTGGGGGCATCACAATTCTTTCTGGTGCTCCATCTACATTCAAGACAATGCTTTGTATGGAAATTGCGAAGTGTATCTCTTCCGGCAGTGCGTTTCTTGGCAAGATGCGGTGTCAGCAACAAGGCGTCCTTATGATTGATGAAGAGAATAGTGATGGCATCGTTCAGCGGCGCTTTAGGCAACTTGAGATACCTGAAAAGCTTCCGATACGCCTGCTTCTTCAGAGAGGTTTTGTTGTTAATGCTGATGCCATCGGAAAGATTCTCGACGTCTGTAAGAAAAACAATATAGGTGTAGTTTTCATAGATTCGTTTGTCAGAGTGAGTGATGCTATGGAAAATGAATCGACATCTGTGGCCCGTGTATTTCGTGATATTAAGAAACTTTGCCAGGCCGGGATAACGGTCGTTATTATCCATCACGAGAAAAAAGAACAGCTTTTTGGTGGGCGTTCTGCTTCTAGCAGGTTGCGTGGTTCTTCTGATATCTTAGCTGTCGCTGATGCTCATATTTCTCTGAGAAGGGAAAAGACTAATGGAAAGGACATAGTTTTGGTTGAGCACAATAAGTTGCGTATTGCCAAGGAACTTGAGCCTTTCAATATAGAGGTAACTTCCAATGAAGATGAGATTAGGTTTTCGTATGCCGGTTCCGGACCTGCGAAGACTAAAAAGAAGGCTGATGAAGCAAAAGAGATAGTCCTCGATGTCATTAAGAAGGCAAAACAAGGCGGTCTTTTGAAGGGGGAGATATGCAAGCAGGTGAAACGAAGGGCTGATATAGGAGAAAAGAATGTTAAAGAGGCGATAGACACGCTTGTTCAGGAAAAGGTAATAAGCGTGAAAAACGGCGATAAGAATAAGAAGATTTGTTTTCTGAATGTGACTGAATGAAATAGGCAAAATAGAGGTATATGTATAGATTGCTGGTTTACCGAATTAGATTCTTAATCAGAAAGAGAAAGAGTGCAAGAGGTGTCTGTGTAACAGACACCTCCCAAGCGAAGCTTGGGGGTTCCCTCTTCTTTTTATTAGAAAAATTATCTTCAAGTTTATGAAATTGTATTTAACTAAAAAAGCAAATGAGCAAATACATATATTAGATGGATAATTGCATGTTTACAGTGCGTTGTAAGATATTTTTTCAGAAGTGGTTAGTTGACGGAGAGGTGTTTTTGAAGTAAAATATATTGATACCTTGAGCTTTGATGAGTCCAGCATGCTGGATAATTCTGGTGCGGTATCATGTTCGGTCGATTGAACAAAGAGTTATGAGCTGGCAAAGAGTTATGAAATTGGAAAGAGCAAAGAGTCAGGAGTTTTTATTTAGTTTTAAGATTTTTACGTATGTCAAAAACAGAGAATCCGAAGTTGATGAATGAGTTAGCACAGTTAAAAGAGCAGTTTGATATTAATGGGGAAAAGATGAGTCAGTCTTTCGTATCGTTCACGGAACGGGAGAAATGTATTGTTATCAGTGTCGAGAAAAAGCTTCAGGAAAAGTATAATGTTCGTCCGGGAACAGCCATTGCTATGGCTTGTTCTGTGTTGCTCGACAGCCTGAGGGGTATAGATGAAGGTGTATGAGCAATCAGCGAATTTTCGATTCCCTCTACAGTTATATTGGAGGGAAAAGAAAGCTCGCAAAGAAGATTCTTTCATATGCGGAAGGGGAGGTTTTCATCGATACTTTTGCGGGTGCCTGTTCGGTCAGTCTGCTGGCGAAGCATGAGGGGTATGGGGTTATCAGTAATGATATCTCGGAGAGGAGCTACATTTCCCAATGTGCCCTTATTGAAAACTCAACCGAGAAAATATCGGAAGAAGATATTGCGAGACTTTTCTTGCCTACACCGAATAGCGGTTTCATCGAGAAGACGTTTGTCCCGAAGCACTTTTCGAGGGATGTCGCTAGATTCCTAGATAACGCATTCGCTGCTGCAGATAGTATAGAAAATGCTCATAAAAGAGCTTTGCTTCGGCATGCTCTTATTCAATACATTCTTAGTATTCGGAGTTTTTCTCGTTTTGGTATGACCGGGGATTCGGAGGCTATAGATTCAGGAAAAGCAGAGGAACTTCTAGAGGTAAGTAGCTCGAGTCGGGCAGGGAAGATACTTCAGGCGATGTCGCATCCGTTTCCTTTGTTGTGCGATATTGCAGAGGATATCAATTATGCCATCGTAAATACTGGGAAGCAGTGCGAGGCGAATCGGAAGGATGTCTTTGAGTTCCTTCAGAACGTTGAGGGAGATACGGTTTATTTCGACCCGCCCTATAGTGGTTCTGTGAGTTACGAATCGACGTACGAAGTGTTGGATTCAGTATTGACTGGTCGGCAGCTTAAGCTTCCGACGTCGGTTTTTAATCGGAAGGACGTGGAATATTTTTTCCATCAGATGTACGAGCGGGCGGAACACATACCTCTTTGGCTTACATCAATGGGGAAGAACCCAGATGCGAATGGTACGAGTTTTGATGGGGATGAACTTTTGAAGATAGTGAAGGAATATCGTCCGAATTCGGAGTTGGTCACTTTCAGTCATCGCTGGGCGATTAATACGATGGCAGGGAAGGACCAGAAAGAGAATATAGAGTACTTAATTATCAGCAGGCGTTAATTTTAAGCGTATGGAAACATATCCGAAATATATAGAGCAGTACCCATTAGAAAGCATTACTCTCAATGATTGGAACCCTAATCGGATGGATGATGAGAAATTTAGAAGTTTAGTGATGAGTATCAGAAAGAGGAAGTTTCTTGTCCCGATTGTCGTTAATAAGGATGGAGTGGTGATGGATGGAGAACATCGATATCTCGCAAGTAAAGAGTGTGGATTAGAGAATGTCCCGGTTGTTCAGGTCGATATGACTTTGGACGAGATGAAGCTTGGAACACTTGGTCTCAATGGCATACGTGGAGAAAATTCTCCTCTCAGCTTTGCGAAATTACTTCAAGATTTGAATCAGCGATACAGCCTGGAGGAGATAGCGGACCTAATCGGTTTTGGAGTAGCGACTATCAAGGATAAATTAGAGCTTCTCAAGATTCCAGATGACATCGTAAAGAAACTACAAGAAGAGGCGGCAATGAAGGAACAGGAACTCCCAGTGGTTCTTAATTTCGTTCTTAGTAAGAAGGAATCAGAATATGTGCTTTCGGTATTAGATGCATGTAGTGGGAAAAGCAGAAGCGAGCGGCTGATATCGCTATGTGGGTTTTATTTAAGCCAGAAAAACATAAATGAGAATGAGGCGGATGAAAATCAGAAAAACCAGATTGGACAAGTATGATGACTCTGGAAGGGAAGGCGGCAGTAACAAAGAATCTCAAGCGTGAATCTGTCCTGAAATCAGGAGGGTATGCTTTTCTCCGCTCTGGAATCGCTCAGGCGTGCTATGGCTGCACGACGGGGAGACATTGTTCGGAATATGACCATGATGAGAAACGATGCAAAGCAGTCGAGAATTTCGAGTGTCGCATGGAAGAAGAAATCATGTCTCTTCCGCATATCGTCGAATCAGACAGATTGCTTGTGAAGCGTCTTTGTAGAAATGCCGCCTTCCTCTTTATTACGGATGAATGGCTGTCGAAGACGAGCCCGTTTTCCATAGATGGGAGCAAACTGGATTTTCAGCCACTTCTGGTGAATCGTGTCGCCCAAGAGAGGCTGGTTATCCGTCTCAGCAGTCAGCTCGGGCTTAACCCAGAGGCACGGGCGAGAATCGGATTGAACATGGTGCATGCACGTTCGCTCGCTCAGGCATTCAGTGAAGTCAACCAATATGAGGAGGAATAACGAAATTACCAGGGAAAAGATACTTGAGTATAAGAGGGACATATGCGTCTTCCTGGAAGAGCAATATATTCTGGAGAACGGAAAGCCCATTGTACTTGAGGAGTTCCAGAAGAAAATCCTGAGAGATATATTTCAAACTAAGGAAAGCAACGGGTTGAGGAAATATAATCTTGCTTTGCTAGGTCTTCCGAAGAAGAATGGGAAGAGTTCTCTTGCCTCCGGGGTGGCGCTTTACATGTTGTTTGCCGATGTCCCTAACGCCGAAGTCTACTCGGTGGCTGGCGATAAGGACCAGGCGAAAATCATCTTCCGGATGACAGCAAAGGCCATTGAGAGAAATCAACTGCTTTTCGATTCGGTCAAAATCCAGAAGGACGAAATAATCGTCAATGACACGAATTCCGTGTACAAGGTGCTTTCTGCTGATGCTCCAACAGCACACGGGCTTAATCCGAGCTGTGTGATATTAGATGAGGCCTGGAATCAGTCGTCACGTGAGTTGTATGACGCTCTGACGCAGAGTCCGGCACGCAAAGAGCCGCTGACATTCATTGTCACGTATGCCGGGACAGACCCGACTAGCCTGCTGTACGGGCTGTATCGGACGGGCATGCAAGGGTCTGACCCACGCATGTATTTCTTCTGGTCAGAGAAGAATCTGGCGAGCTGGATTAACGAGGAATATCTTGAACAGCAGCGGAGACGCCTTCCGGCGGCCGTGTATCAGCGCCTTCATGAGAATAAGTGGGTACAGGGCGAAAATGCATTTCTTTCTGCAGCAGAGGTGGAGGCATGCAAGGATTACGCTCTGAGGCCATGTTTAGGCGGGGTGGCGGGTGAGAAGTACTATTTGGCCGTAGACCTAGGCCTGACGAGAGATAGGACGGTATTAACCGTATGTCATAAAGACAGGAAGAGCGGTATTGTTTATCTTGATTTCATCAAGACGTATCAGGGCTCGAAGAAGTCTCCGGTTCTCATCTCTGATGTTGAGGAAGATATCTTGTGGGCGAATCATAATTTCAGCATAGCGAAGAATGTGTTTGACCCGTGGCAGATGAAGGGAACAGCTCAGAGACTCAGTGGAAAGATATGTGTCGAGGAGTTCACTTTTACCTCCAATTCCATACAGAAGCTGTCGCAGAACCTGTATTATCTTTTCCATAACGGGCTTATTAAGATATTTCCGCATCAGGCTCTTGAGGATGAGCTTCTGAGTATCAATGCCGAAGAGAGGAGCTATGGTTGGCGGATTGACCATAAGTCAGGAGGATTTTCGGACCATGTCGTCTCATTGGGAATGAGTAGCATGTATGCTGTTCAGGATGAGAGGAAAGGCATCGGCGTGCTTATTGCGGGTGCACTGTCTTTTGAGGAATTCCAAGAGCAAGAGAAAGCCGTAAGGAAAGAGAGGCCAAGCATGTTGGGGGATATCAGGCATGCTAGTCGGAGCAATGAAGTATTTCCGACGCAGAGCCAGATAGAGTCATGGCGAAACACGCTTGGATAATCAGTTGTTTAAACATTAGGAACTAAATTGTATGTTTGTAGCTATTTCGTTCACGAGAGATGATTTGAAAGGAAGGATAGAGCATTGCCTGCCTCATGCACATAAGGTCTTCCCGGTATTGAAGCGGTGCCTTAGGGATATCGATGAGAAAAATGGTACATATAGCCTTAAGGATGATAGTGGAAAGATTGTGGCGCAGTGCCGCTTCGGGATTGATGGCAATCGGCTGGATTTCACTGTGTTCGATGGGGAGTTGAAATATGAGCTGCGGAAGATGCTCATGTATTCATTTTTGGAAGACTTGGGTGAGAAGGCATATATTTCAACGGAAGATGATGCACTGTACTATGATGCCGATATTTTCTACATGGTACGAAAAGACGGAGTATATAAGGTTGGGACGGACTATGAGAGTCTTGTTCGTGTAGAAAGGTATCATTTGCCGGTAGAAATCCGGGGTTATTACGTGAGTGCATAACTCTCCTTGACTTCGTGTGGCACGAAGCTATCATGTCACTGCCCGATAGCCGGGCAACCCATACTCGATTGACTCATATGCCCTTTCGGGGGTAGTATTGAGGTACAAAATCCCAGTCGTCAAACTCTTAGTAAGCCATTTGGCTTGCGGCTTAGTCGTACATAGTAAGGGGCAGTTCCCGAAAGATGTATGACTAGGTTTGACGACTGGGCCATTCTCGAGTACGGGACTGTCCCTTTTTGTTTTATCAATATTTTTTATTAAAGCGTTAATCCTATGAAGAAGTGCCCCTTGTGTGCTGAGGAGATACAGGATGAGGCGGTGAAATGCAAACACTGTGGCGAGATGGTCGTCAGTGTGGCAGCAAGCCAGCCTCAGCCTCAGGTGCAAACGGATAGCGAGAAATCCATTGGGAAATTCATAGCATTTGGCTTAATAGTAGCTGCCTTGTATATTTCTTGGAAAATGACTGTTCCAGCACTCATTATCTGGTATATATTCAAGAAAACGAATTATTCCATTAAGACAAAGAGGGTAGTTTCGGGAGTTGTAGCGGTCATCTTTCTTATTATCGGTATAGCTTCCGCATACCATTCTAGAATGCCTGTTATTTCAATATCTGAGCCGTCTGAGAAAACAACATCCATTCAGGCCGACTCGATGCGTATTTCTGGAACCGTCAGCCCGGCGTATTCGAAGATACTAATAAATGATAGCGAGGAAGGAGTCGTGAGGGAGAATGATTCTTTCTCATATACCGCAAAGCTCCCAGAGGAGAAGAATAATTTTAAGGTGACGGCGAAAAATAGTGATAATGAATTATTTGAGAGTATTACTATCACTCGTATTTTCACTGAAGAAGAAAAAGTACAGCGTGAGAAGGAAAAAGCGCAGCAAGAAGCCGCTCGCTTAGAAGAGGAAAAGAAGAAGGAACAGGAAGCATTGGCGGCGAAGAAGGAGAGATTGGCTGCCCAGAAGGTCTGGGAGCAATCCAAAGCCGGTCAGATATGTAAGAAACATCCAGGTTGGTCTAAGAGTGATTGTACCAATTTGGCAGACAATAGGATTTGGATAGGCATGACTTATGAAATGCTCGTAGCTGGGTATGGAAAACCAAACAGTATCAATCCTTCAAATTACGGTTCGGGAACTCAAACCCAGTATTGCTACACTGGCCACAACAGCCCGAACTGCTTCTATGATAATAATAATGATGGAATAATAGATGCTTACAATTAAACTCTAATCCTATGAAAAAGTGCTCATTTTGTTCCGAGGAAATCCAAGACGAAGCTATCAAATGTCGTCATTGCAAAAGTAATCTAGTAGCGACCGAGACAGTTCAACAGAGCATTGCAAGTGGTGTCCCTCGCTGCCAGGCATGTGGAGGGGAAATGAAAAAATCAAAAGAGAGTAAGTCGTCTGCCTCAGGCTGTATAGTTCTTATTATCGGCTTGATTTGTCTGGTATTTTTTCCTATTGGAACAATTATTGGAATTATTCTTATCTTAGTTGGGCTGTCTTACGCAACGAAGAAGCGTGGCCTGTGGGTCTGTAAGGGCTGTGGAAGTCAGATTGAGAGGAAGATATCGTGGTTTGAGCTTGGATGACAATAACTCGATGTTTTTTTGAGTTATGCACCCGCTTATTAAATCAGGGTTATTTGGAAAAGTCCGTAGAATCGACTAGTTTCACCCACACTTTATGGAGCTCTCGGAAGAGCGTATCAAGGAGTTCCAGGAGATATTCAGGAAGGAATATGGCAGAGAATTGACCTGGGAAGAGGCGACGGAATCCGCTAGGAATCTGCTAGGTCTCTACGAGGTCCTTTATGAGGTAGCTGAGAAGGAATTTTTCCGTAAGGAGAGGCTTAAGAAGAGTCCGGGCGGCTTCTATCTGGAAGCCGAGCATACGTATACGTGCTGCGTCTGTGGGCAGGATATGCCAGGAGAGCGGGTGTGGTATGACCAGTATGGTATCAAATGTCCTCCTTGCCAGGCGGCCGTGAAGAAGCGGCTGATACCGGCTGCGTCTTGTAAGAGCCGTGGCAGTCGGTATTCGATGTGGGAGTTCGATTACTATTTCGGCATCAAGGCTCCGACTATCAGGAAGTTCATCCGGCAGGGGAAGCTGAAATCCCGTATCGTTCCGGGGTTAGCTGGAGGGAAGCATTTCGAATTCCTGCTTATAAGGGATAATAAAGGGGTTCTTCCGAAAAAACCGAAGAGTTTTCTCGTATGGGAAGGGAAGTTGGCGCATGTCGAATATGCGCCAGTTTCGTTACCTGATTTCATGGAAGAAGTCCGTGGGAAGGGGGTTTCGGAAAGGCTGGAATTGGATGCCTCGAGTATTTGATATGTAGCTTTACTTTAGGCATAAAGTGGCATAGTGTAGAGAAGGGCGATAAGAAAGCGCTATCTATTTTTATGGAATCCAGAGACAATCTTTCAAATTTCATCAAGTATTGTTTGGGGTATATCAACCTGACTCGTCGGCAGGGGCTTTCTGTTGGCCGGAAAGAGGCTGTTGTTGTCCCTGAAGAATATTTAAGTCTTGAACATCTTCTTGATGGTGATTTGGATGGGAATATGGGAGAGGTAATTTCTCTCGAAACATTTCATCAGTATGCACCGAAGGATGTCCCCGAAGAGATGAGGGGCGCTTACAAACTGGAAAAACAGTTGGCTGAGAAGATAGAAAATATCTATAACAAACATCGTAATGACCAGTTCAGGAAACAGGTCCTTCTTCAGTTTGGGTTTTTCGAGGTAGAGTTGCCAGTTGAAGAGGGGGTTGCTCCGGCTGGAGATGATGAACAATCCGTTCAGTCGCAGCTCCCTCTTATGCCAGAGGAGCCAAAAATAAAAGAGCCGAAGCGTGAGAAATATCCGATATTCACTATCCCGGTAAGGATAGAAAAGGATGATGACGGGAAATATGTCCTGTATACAGTGGATACGGAGTTCCAAGTAAATACGGGGGGTCTTGAAGCTATTTTGGATGAATCCTCGTACTATCAGCTTCTGGAAGAAATCGGGAAATACGAGATGGGAGAGAGGCTTACGTTGCCGCTTAGCAATCTTGAGATTTTTCGTGAAATCTGGGAAAAAATCGAATCATATCTGAAGTTGGGGGATGCTGTTTTTGATGGAGATTCATTCAAGCTGAATGAAATGAATTTGGTCCTCAGTGCGAAAGCAAACTTCTTTTTGTCGGAGGATTTGAGAAAGCTTTTTGAATTTTCGGAAGACGAGCTTAAGGGTACGGCGCTTGCGACATGGATTAACAATGATGGGCTTGCTAGTAGTGATGAATCTGATGAAGAGGAGAGTTCTTCCGGATTGTATTTCCCGTTTTCATATGACAAGTATCAATTGCGGATTCTTTCTTTATTGAAAAACAAGGCGTTCATAGTTGAGGGTCCGCCTGGCACCGGAAAGTCGCAGACCATCTCTAACTTGCTGTGCCATTTGGCGGCAAGTGGAAAAAAAGTTCTTTTCGTCAGCCAGAAAGCGCAGGCGTTAAAGGTTGTAAAGGATAAGCTCAAATCGTTGAATATCGATTATCTTTTTGGGTATGTTCCGAACCCCGCATCGAATCAATTGAGCGAAATTGACGAGTTTGATGGAATCGCACCGCAACTGCTGGCCATGAGCTCCCATGTGAGCAAGCTGCAGGACGGTTCGTATGATGGGCTGAGAAAGCGAGAGCCTATCAGTCTTGAGTCGGCCGCAGAGAAGGCAGTCAGATTAACGAAAAATATCAATGAGTCGATTGGGGTTCAGAGAGAAGTTGTTAGGCTTAATGAAGAGCTGGTGTCTTTGAATGAGTACGAGATGTCGATAACTGACCTTGATGCTTTTAAGGAAAGTTTTGGGGACAGTAATTGGAAGCAGATTGTCGCCCTGAAGAAGCGCATCGAGACATTGGTTGAGGGATTGAAGAGGTACAGTGCCTCAGAATCCAAGAAAGATATGGACGGGGTGTTTGCTGATTTAGACTTTGATGATGCGAAATATTCGTCTGCAATACGGGCGATAAAGGAGGATGTCTCGCAGACTGCTTATGATAGGCATTCAAAAGTCGTTAGAACAATAAATACGACTGCAAGAAATTTGAGATTAAGAAAGGAACGAGCCGCTTTGCCGAGAGAAATTATCGATTATATTGACGAGAAATTAAAATCCGATATTTCACGTAGAGAGGCTGTCGATATATTGAGTCCCTTGTTGGATTATTGTGAGTTTTTTGAGGTGAAAAAGCTTTTGGAGGAGGATAGAGAGAAGCTTGAGGTGTCATTGAATAAGTGCGGCGTATCCAAAGAGGAATTCCAGATAATTAGTGACATGATATCGGAAACATCTTCAGAGAAGCTTGAAGAAATAAAAGGGAAGATTGTAAGGGTTCAAGAGATTAAGTCTGAGTTAGAGAAGCTTCAGATTGAAGATTCTCAGGAGTATTCAAAACAGCTGACAGATCTTTTGGGGGCATCCGATAAGCGCGTAGCTATCTATATACAGAATATCTTAAATAAGAATATCTTTGATAAAAGCAAAAGCGTAGCTGTAATCCAGAAGATTAGAAGGTTAGCAAAAAGCCTGGGTAAGTCGAAAACTGCATTTAAGACATTTGACCGTTTGCGACGTGACCCGGACAATTTTGACACGATACTCGACCTTATCCCGATATGGATAATGGAGCTTGATGATGCAAGCAGAATCATACCGCTTGAGGCGGGGATATTCGATTATGTGATTCTTGATGAAGCTTCACAGTGCAATGTTGCGTATACCCTTCCGGTGATGTTTAGAAGCAAGCAGGCGATATTTGTTGGTGATAGTGAGCAGATGCGTGATAGCACGATTATGTTCAAGGCGAACAAGTCGTTTGATGAACTTGCTCGTCGATATCGTATACCGGAAGAATTACAGATAAAAAGTACTGGCGAAACGGTTCAGTCGGTTCTTGATATTGCCTATCTAAGAGGATTTCAGAGCAGGACACTTACATATCACTACCGCTCTCCAAAGGAGCTGATTGGATTCAGCAACAACTACTTTTACACTCCGAAAGGGAAGGAGCTGATATCTCTTAATAGTCATTACCTTACATACAAGGATACCAATAGAATCATGCTCGTTCATGAGGTTGAAGTGGACTGGGGTCAGGAGATATCTGATTCTTCAAATATAGCTGAGGCAAAGCGCATATTGGAGCTCTTTAGGGAATTACGAAGCGATGAGAGATATAAGGATAAGTCTATCGGTATCCTGACGTTTTTCAATGCTCAAGCATCGTGCATACGTGACTTATTTGAAAGTGAAGGATTAAAGGAAGAAGATGATAATTACGTGGTAAGTATTATCGATGGAATCCAGGGTGATGAAAAAGATATCATCATATATTCTTTCGTCATAAAGAAGCCGGAGCAGAAGAGGATGTATCAGCCGTTAACGGGTGAGGGTGGAGACGTTCAGCGTGATATTAATATGGGTCGTGTGAACGTTGCTTTTTCGAGAGCTCGTCTGCAGGTGCATTGCTTTACCAGTATTCCCGTCGATGAATTCCCGGAGAATATATGGATAAAGAAATTCTTGCAGTATGCAGGCGAGAACGGAGAAATTGATTTTTATTCGACTGATTTGAAGCCGTTTGATTCTTATTTTGAAGAGGAATTTTATTCTGTGATAAGGTCAGGGCTAGGGAAGGGATATATTATTCAAAATCAAGTCGGAAGCTGCGGTTTCAAGATTGACTTTGTTGCTACGAATACAAAAAATGGGAAGAGAATCGCAATTGAATGTGACGGCCCAACTCATTTTAAAGATGAGCTCGATGAGGAACTCGGTATTTATGTTGAAAGCGATTATGAAAGACAAGCTGTATTGGAAGCATCAGGATGGAAATTCTATCGTTTGCGATATTCTGATTGGGTTGATGAGAAATTTGAAAAAGAGAACGTAGTGTCAGATATTAAAAAGCTTTTGATATAGATTCTATGGATTCAGGACAGAAGACTGACTATAGTGGAGTTGTAAAAATAATCCTTGTGATAGCGCTTTTCCCGTTTGTCGTTGTTTGGTATGTATGGACGAAGACTAATTGGACAAAGCAAAATAAATGGATTGTGACCGCCGCCGTAGCGGTTCTTTCTTTGCTTATCATAAATTCTTCTAATGGGAGTGCGACAACTCGACAAGCAGAGGCATGGCGGCAGGCAGAGAAGATTAAACAAGAACCAGTCCAGCAGAGATTGGTTGAAAAGGAAGATGTTCGGCAGGAGCCAGAACAACAGGTTATTGCAGAGGTAGCCGAACAAGAAAATGTTCCAGAAGAAGTATTTAAGGTTACTCGTGTTGTTGATGGCGATACTATACAGCTTGAGAATGGACAGAAGGTGCGGTATATCGGCATCGATACTCCGGAGACTGTCGAACCGAGAAAGCCTGTGCAATGTTTTGGAAAAGAGGCAAGCGACAAGAATAAGGAGCTTGTAGAGGGGCAGGAGGTGCGTCTGGTGAAGGACACCTCTGAAACCGATAAATATGACCGGCTGCTTCGATACGTGTATGTTGGGGATACGTTCGTGAACGACTATCTTGTCCGGAATGGTTATGCTCATTCTTCGAGCTATCCGCCGGATATAAAGAATCAAGACCAGCTCCGTCTTGCTGAGCAAGAAGCCAGGGAAAATAAGCGGGGATTGTGGGCTGATAATGCCTGTAAGGAAGATGTTGTTGAAGCCCCTATTGTTTCTGCAGTAGCGACTGGTGCTGCAGCGGCTTCTGTTGTTGAAAGTACGCCATCTTCTGGTGGGGTGGTTAAAAAGAGCACGACTAGTATCTGTCATGCGCCAGGAACGACTTATTATGCTAAAACAAAGAATTATACCCCTTATAATTCGATAGAGGAGTGCTTGAAGAGCGGGGGAAGATTGCCGAAGAGATAAGGGAAGGTATTTGTAATGTTGGTGGCGTGGATTCATATGAAGACTAAAGGTTGGTATAAGAAAGTCTTGTTTGAAAATACAAGAGAAGTATTGAGCATTGGGATGACTTATGTAATTACCGCTCTTGTTCTTTTACTCTGGAATTTTGCACTTGGTATAAAGTTTGAATGGCATGAAATATCACCATTCTCGGAGCCAAGTGTTTTTATTCGTATATTTTATAGCGCATTCACCTTTGTCACTCTAGGATGGTTGTTATATACGATTCATTTCTATAAAGTATTACATGATATTCTCGTAAAGATTTTTGGCTTATGGAGTGTTTATTCTTTTATCAAGGCAATAGTCTGGGCGTTTTTGATGGCAGTTTCTTATTTTTATGTTGTCCCATGGCTGTTTGATGTTTTGAATGCTGGGACATCGGTTTTGTTTAATATTGCTAACCTAGTGCTGTATCTTATTCCTCCAGTCGGGATATCTATGATAGTCGGAACGATTTATCTTTTTTTGAAGAAAAGCTGAAGGATTTATATCGGTGGACAACATCTCGTATCATGATAATTCATCCAGTATATTTTTATGATAAATAAAATTCGTATTGTTAATTTTCGTTCGATACAAAATTTAGAGATTCACCCGCACAATCTTTGCGTATTGATAGGTCCAAATAGCTCTGGAAAAACAAACGTGCTGAAGGCGTTAGATATTTTGCTTGGAGAGACATATCCAACTGAGCGAGCTTTTAGCAAGGATGATTTTTATGGGAGAAATTCAAATTTGGAAATTCTAATACAAGTGTGGTTTAAAGAGCCGCTTGAAGCTTGTAAATTGACATCTGTAGCTACAAGGAGAAAGGAGCAGTGTTTGATATCGAGCTTGAGACTCACACATACTAAGAATGATAACGAATTTTTTCAGACAAAATTTATTGCTATTGACGTTGATGGAAATGAGTACTGGGCGTCTGGAGATGTTAGAGAAAAAGTGAATTTCATATATATACCATCCGAGAGGAATTTAGAGAAGCAAATGTCGGTCAGTCAATGGTCTTTGTTGGGGAGAATACTCCGTAAGATTGATGAGAATTTCAGAAAAAATAGCCTTGGAGACGGCCCTAGTGAGATGGAGGAGGATTTTAGAGAGTCCATGAGTGAGCCGAAGAGAATTCTTGAAGCGGAATTGCCGAATGGCATGTTGAGTTATGCGAAATTTAAGCAGGTATTTACGGGTATTTGTAAGGAAAATGCAAATGGGTTAGCGAATGATTTTGACCTTGATTTGGAAATTTATGACCCGCTGTTTTATTATAAGACGATTCAGCTGCTTGGGAGAGAGGAGATGGGGACCTTTAACATCCATGAGCTTGGGTCGGGGGTGCAAAACCTGGTGTTATTATCGCTGTTTAGGACTTATGCAAAATTAATGAAGAACAAAGCTGTTCTGGCTATCGAAGAGCCGGAAATCTATTTATATCCACAGGCGCAGAGGCAGCTTTATTCGAACTTTATTGGCATGGCGTATCCAGAATCTGGTAGTCAGGATGGAACCCAAATAATTTATACGACTCACAATCCAAACTTTGTAGATGCCACTAGGGCGAATGAGGTTGAAATTCTTCAGAAAAGCGCTTCAAGAGGGACTTGTTTGCTTCCAAAGAGTGAGTATGTAACATCGGAGAGGTCTGAGCAGGATAGGTTTAAGACGTATGCTCATTTTAATACTGAGAGGAACGAGATATTCTTTGCAAAGAAAGTGCTTCTGGTTGAAGGGGACTCTGACAAGATTATGTGGTCGACTCTTCTTGGTGAAAAATGGGAAATCCTTATAAATAAAGAAGGTATATCTATTATTGAATGCGGAGGGAAAACCGGAGTTCTGTATTTTATTGGCGTGTGCAGATTTATGGGGATAGATTATTTCGCTATATGGGACGCAGATAATGGAGATGATGAGGTTAATGATAGACACGGGCTTTTTAGTGCGACTATCAGTGAAGGAAGGGGATTGGAAATTCCTGGTAACCTCGAACAATTTCTATCAAGTAAATTCGATGCAGTTAGTTACCCGCAATTTGTATTTTCACAAAGCAATAAGATTGAACATGCTTTTGAGTGGGCTAACTCAGTTAATATTTCGGATATCCCAGAAGAATTTCTTTCTATTAAAAATTTTTTCATGTTGGCGGACTGACCCCTTATGTTTAAGAGTCATATTGAATATGTAGATGTTGACTTATCTGTTTTTAATGATGCTGAGAATAAGAATTTTCGGTCCATGTTGAGTTTTTTTAAAGATGAGGTTTTCTTTTTTAAGAGGCTGAGTGCTTTGTTTGTAGCATCAAATAAGAAGGTTGGAGACGAATACATCGTTATTATTGAATTATTTCAGCTTTGTAATCATAATTTAGCTTTTTCTTTCCTTAATATCCTTCGAGGTCATTTTAAAGAACCATGTATCATAAGTAGAAACTCGATTGAGGCTGTGGCTCAGGCGACTATAATAAAGGAGAATCTTCGATTTAATAATGAAACGTGGTGTAGGGGTGAAAAGGGAAAAGAAAATATTAAGGCATTTAAGGAGTTATTTAAAAAAGATAAATTTAGGAATTGTAAAAACAAGGATGAATTGAAGGTTTTTTTCAGAATGTTTTCATCATTTGGTCACTCGAACATACTTAATGGGATACATCGCACAAAAAAAGAAGGAGATAAGTTACTATTTGGTTTTTTCGATGTAGAAGTTGATAATCTTGAAGCCTGGATGGTGAGGTATCTGAATTATATTATCGTGGTTTATAGTATAATTTTGGAGGAATTTTCTGATATTTTTCGTGATTTCGGTATAGCCTCTCCCGATGACGTAAAGAAGCTAAGGGAGGAGCATAGGGTGTATATGGAGACCAGACGAGGGCTACTGAGTCAATTTGGGAAATATGATTTTGTAGAAGAATATGAGGACGTAAATAAAAAAGAAGGCTAGTATAAGAGATGTATGAAATATCAAGTACTTGCCGGAATTAATGGTCCGTTTTTGCCGGATTCTTATAAAGTTTCTGATATTTTTTTGTTTCGGAAACCGCCTTTTTCTCTTCAAGCAAAATTTTCTTCGGAAATTACAGATGAGCAACCCTTGGTAGATAGGGGTGTTAATCATCGAATTCGATTTAATGCGAAAAAGCCACGTTTTAGAAAATTTAGCTCCGAACACTGCATTGAGATTATCTTGGAAAGCGAAAGCCCTCATTGGGCCATTGAATTTGCAAAATTAAGGATAGAACAGTTAGTTGAAGCATTGACTGTGGCTTCGTTTAATGTGGATAAGGTGCATCCACGTACTGGGCGTAGGTTACTGCATGGTATTAATGATATTTATCAATATCAGATAGAGGGAGTATTTGATGAGAAGGGTATCCCTGTTGATGGTGCCGATATAGAAGGGACAGCTATTAATTTTTTCCCCGAAAAATTTCCTACTGATTTCGAACAATTAGCGAATGATATTTTAAGGTGTAATGATACAACCTTGATAAAGGCGATGTTTTATCTAAAGAGAGCGAAAATGTTTTCATATGAGTATTATTCCGAATTGGAAGTGTTCCTCAATTCGATGAAATGTATAGAACTTCTTGTTAACAGGTTTTATCCTCATGGCTTGGAGAAAAAAGATCATAAGAAAGCTTCTTTCAAAGAAAAGCTGAATGGGTTTGATAGTAATCCAGGCGTTGCAAGTATACTTGGGATTGATAGTAATTATAATAGTTTGACACAAGACGGTTGGGACTGTAGGAACACCATGGACATGGCGCATGCTAGTGAATATTTTAAGTTAATTGCTCAGCCATTTCCAGAGGAGATAAATCGTGTAGCGTATTATTTCGTTTTGAAATACGTACAATATTTAAAGAAAAATCAACCAGATGATTTTTGGGAAATGAAAGACTTGGATGATGAATGGTGGGAAATGTTTAGGTAAATTTTTGCGAAAAACATCGTGATTTTTGTTATCACCCTCGAATCACCTCCTTTCTAGGGAGATAATGGTGTACAAAATAAACATTGTCTTCGGATGATGTTTATCAAGAGTTGATACCTAGTATCAAATTCTTAACCAATATGGTCGTTCATTACGCTTTATCTGTAGGAGCTTCGGCAATGACAGACGTAGTAATGAAACATAGTAGCCATAGAGACCTCTGTCCAAGGACTAACCGCAAAAGATTTATCTGCCGTAAGGTAGATTTCGATTCTATATTGTTTGCAAAATCCAGCCTGTAATGGGCTGGTTTTTGCTATGGAAAGGGTATATAATCAGGCCAGATATTAATTCGATAGCGACTATTATGAGGAACTGCGAGAAGTGCGGAGCTGCCAATGAGGCAGATGTTCGTTTTTGTGTTAATTGCGGGAATAGGCTTACGGACAATCCTGCTCCTATTGCACCGAGACCAGTTGCGCATATGGATATGCCTGCTCCGAAAGCGGTATCTCCGGCTCAGCACAAAGCACCTGGGAACCAATATTGCGAGAAGTGTGGAGCTGCCAATGAGATGGACGTCCGTTTTTGCGTGAATTGCGGGAGCGCTATGGCATCGGTTGGAAATCCTAGTTTTTCGAATGGACAAGGGAGCATGAATAGGATGTATCAGTCGGCGCAGCCGATAGCGGATCGATATGTGTCCGATGAAGAGATGGTGCACCTTCGATCCGTACCGAACCCAGTGATGGTGATCTGGGAGAGTCTCCTGTTTCCGGAAAAAATGATCGCTATCGGGGCAATCCTGAATTGTCTGGTAGCCCTCTTCTGGGTGGCTGATGAGTACCTGTCCGTGTTTATGGCTATCCTCTACTTCGCTACCATGGCGGCCTCCCTGGTGCTGATCCATCTTTCAAGGGGGATCTCTCTGTTGAAGAAAGCCGAACTGTCTCGCTGGCAGGTTGCTATTGGCGCCTTCTGGCTATCTTGGCTGCTGAATATCGTCTTTAGGGGTACCGAGTATTATGGTGATGTGTATGCTCTTTTCGTCTTCAATGCCATCACTTCCATCGCCATGTTTTCCGGGGCGATTATGTTGCAGGGGACGATACTGCAGCATATCTTCCAGCAGAAGAATAAATAATTTTAAAACTATGTTCTGCTCGAGCTGTGGTACGGAAAATTCAGGGGGAGCGAACTTCTGCAAGAATTGCGGAGTGCCTATTAGTGGCAACCAACTCGAAGATTTTCCCCTCATAAAGGAAAATCCGCTTTTTAAAAATAAGAAAAAAAGCGCAGGTCTTTTAGTTTTAGCCGTGTTTGTTTGTGGTGGCGCTTTGTTTAGTTATGACTATTATGATAAAAATCATTCTTATGTCAGATATACCGATTCTGCGACAGATAATACACCTTCTGCAAAAGCTACAATTCCAGCATCTGATGATAACTTCACAATAGACAAAAATGGCACGCTGACAAAATACATTGGATCTGACAGAAATGTTGTTATTCCTGATGGAGTGAAAAGTATTGGCAGCAATGCGTTTATCGGAATAGTAACGAATATCGGTAGTGATGGGAAGTTTACTGTTGGAGGTGACAACATTACCAGTGTTGTCATTCCAAATAGCGTCACAAGCATCGCAAGCGAAGCATTTTCCAATGGATGCAGAGAGATCAAGGAAATAGTCATTCCAAATAGCGTCACAAGTATCGGGGATGAGGCCTTCAGTCCTTGCAGATCGCTTGTCAGACTGACTTTGCCAAAAACTATTGCAAGTGTCGGGAATAAAGTTTTTGCAAATTCATTATTAAAAGAACCGGTAATTTTAAATAATGGCAAAAGACTTGTCTATGCTCCGCATTTTGATGAATCATATGTCATACCGGACGGAGTGGAGGATATTTCCGGAGCATTTGCAACTTATGTAGTTGGCGGTGGAAATCTTTCAAACATAACGATTCCGAATAGCGTCAAGACTATCGGCGATTCTGCTTTTAGTGGCTGTTATGGACTCACAGATATATCAATACCAAATTCAGTCAAGACTATCGGCGCTAGCGTTTTTTATGATACGCATATCACCAATTTGGTTTTTCCGGATAGTATCATTAGTTTGGGAAAAAATGTATTGGGATGTGAAATCTCCGGCGGCGGCAGTGATATCACAGGCTTGACGATTCCAGGAAGCATCAAAAATATCGAAGAATCAACATTTAGCAATTGTTCGAATCTCAAACGAGTAATCATATCTGACGGAGTGAAAAGTATCGGAGAGAGTGCTTTTTTTATGGGAGGCCTCACTAGTATTACAATTCCAAAAAGCGTAACTGATATTCATTATAATGCGTTTGGAAAAAACAAAAAACTTGAAATAAGCGGTTATAAAAATTCCTATGCCGAAGAATTTGCTAAGACTTATGGGCATCCCTTTAGCGCTTTATAAGTAAATTTTATAAATATTAATAAAAATTATGTATTGTAAAAATTGTGGCGCTCAAAATTCAGATTCTGCGAAGTTTTGCAAGAGTTGCGGAGAAAATCTTTTTCAGGTTCGAAATAAAGTTCCTCAAGTAAAACAAAAAAAAATAGTTCCGCAAGAAGTAAAAAAATGGAATTGGGGCGCATTTATTTTTGGATGGATATGGTGCGTAGGTCATAAGCAATGGTTGTTGGCTATTGCAAGTTTGTTTCTTACGGCAGTTATTTTTGTCGCGTCTTTTTTTATTGGCAATATAATTCGTTCTGTTGTTTTTTTTATTCCTGCTACTAAAGACAACTTGATTATTAGTGGCATATTTAGCTTTTTGATTCCGCTCCTTATATTTATTTCTGCCTTTATTGCTAAAGCTGTTTTTTGGGGAAAAAGAGGTAATGAGTGGGCTTGGATGAAAGGAAAATATGAAACTCCTCAGCAACTTTTTGCAAAAGAGAGGAAATGGAGAAATTGGGCGATTGGATTGCCTGTTTTCTCCATGCTATTTGTCGCGTTGACTACTGGTGGATTGCATTGGTTTGCTTTGTATCAAGAAAGTCATTATACACCTGTTGAGGCTTCTTTTGTTAAGATTTATGACGGCTTTGGAATTGGAGCGGATGGGGGTTCCCTTTGGGCGTGGGGAAATAACGATAATGGAGAGCTTGGCGATGGCACAACAACAAACAGAAAGACGCCCAAGCAAATCATAACAAGTGGTGTAAAAGAAGTGGTAAAAACATGTAATTCTGGCTGTAGCGTCTTTGTAATAAAAACGGATGGTAGTCTTTGGGGTTGGGGGGATAATAGTGGTAGTTTGTTGGGTGATGGATCATCAGGTGATAAGAATAATTCATTGATACCTAAGCAAATAATTTCAAGCGGGATAAAGCAAGTAGAGGTTTATTCAACTTATTATGGTTATCCTGGTGGGTGGGCATTTGTTGTGAAAACGGATGGCAGTCTTTGGGGTTGGGGGGATAATTCCAATGGAGAGCTTGGCGACGGAACCACAATAGCGCACATTTATACGCCTAAGCAAATAATAGCCGAGGACGTATCAGTAGTTAAAATAAGTGGTGACAATACCTTTATTCTGAAAACAGACGGTTCTCTTTGGGGTTGGGGAAAAAATTATGGCTTGCTCGGCGATGGGAGTAAAAAAATAGTTTATACCCCTAAGAAAATAATTGATAGTGGAGTAAAAAAAATAGTTTCGGGTGATAAAGATATTTTTGTCATAAAAACAGACGGTTCTCTTTGGGGATGGGGAGAAAATAAATATGGCCAGCTTGGCAAAGTTTCAGATACTTCCAAGCCAACGCAAATAATTGCTAGTGGGGTAAAAGAGGCGGTTAGCAATTATGGCACTGTCTTTGTCATAAAAACAGACGGTTCGCTTTGGGGGTGGGGCTGCAACAGTTCGGGTCAACTTGGCGATGGAGCCAAGGTGGACATCTCTACTCCAAAACAAATAATTGAAACCGGCGTGGCGGATATTGCATTAAATTATAGCAGTACCTTTGCTATAAAAACAGATAGCAGTCTCTGGGGGTGGGGAGGAAACGCCTATATTGGACTTGGTATTGGTGATGGAACTATGCAGGAAAGTTTCATACCGATACAAATAATTTCAAATGGGGTGATTGATATAAATACAAGTAACGGATCTGTGTTTGCTCTGAAAAAAGATGGCTCTCTTTGGTCGTGGGGGTATAATGGTAGCGGATCATCTTGGTTGTACTGGCCTTGGGGAGGTGGTGGTCATCTTGGCGATGGAACAGCAATAAACAGAAATACTCCAAAGCAAATAACCACGGGTAGCGGTTTGAATCTCTCATTGGCGGCATCATTGGAACAATCGGCAGCAACACCCGTAAAAGAAATACCTGCGGATGATTTTGTTTGTGGAACGTCGCAAGTCAAGGACGCTGATGATAACGGATATAAGACCATTAAAGTGGGGAGCCAATGCTGGATGGCATCTAATATGAAAGTCGGAAAGAAGATCAATGGCACGAAAGATCAGGCTAACAATGGAAAGATTGAAAGGTGGTGTTATGATGATAAAAGCGATAATTGTAAGAATGATGGCGGACTTTATTCTTGGGATGAAGCGATGCAATATTCCGCTCAGGCTCAGGGAATCTGTCCGACCGGATGGCACATCCCTACTAATACCGATTGGTATGCACTGGAAAATTATTTGAAAGATCCCGGAAAGACCTGTGATGCTTCTCGAAGTAGCGCCGACTGTGCCGGTGCTGGAACAAAACTTATGAGTGACGGATCATCTAGAATGGATTTCCCCCTAGCTGGAGGCCGAGTTTATGTCAATGGATCGTTCTTTGGTCGGGGCACAGATGCATCTTTATGGTCTTCTACCGCCGAGGCCTCCACGTCGAATGCGTGGGGCAGATTCTTGGATTCTGGTAAATCCACGGTCAATAGTGGGACGAGTATCAAGGCAAATGGCAATTCAGTACGATGCGTAAAAAACTAGCATATGTTTTGTAAGAATTGCGGCATAGAAAACATGGAGGTAGCTAGGTTTTGCAAGAATTGTGGGACCGTTTTGAATGACATTGGATCAACCAAATGTGTAGCAAAGCCATCGGATCAAACCTTGGGATGGAGTGGATGGATAGGCCTGATCCTTTTTCTCGCAGTATTTATATTGCGGTTTATTATGTAATCGGTGATGACTTTGTCTATATTGGTTCGAAAATCAAGGTTGATGAATAAATTTAATTAGAAGCCTATGCTCTGTCAAAATTGCGGAAGCGAAAACTCAAACGAAGCAAAGTTCTGCAAGAATTGCGGCAAGGTTTTGACGGGAAAAAAAAGCCTGTCGGATAGAGCTTCTGAATTCATCAAAACTCCCACGGGGAAATTTACGGTAGGGATATTGGTTGTCTTTGTAGTTGGCGGAGTAGTTGCAAGAGGGTTATCCAAGAGCAAACAGATCGAAACTTCGGCAATTAGCGCCTCTGCCCAGCAAGAGCAACAAATTACGGATCCTCTGAGTGAAATTGTCGCTAACCCTTCTGATGATAATGCACTGGCTGAACAAAAAAATAATAAAACAAAAAAATCTAAAAGTGATTCAAAAAATCCCGATATATACATAGATCCTGGCACGGGGGAGAAGGTAGTTACAATACCTGGGAAAACACCGGAGAACACTAATGGGCACAATATAACGATGCTTGGATTCGCTCATTTAGTGAATGATTATGGCATGACATTCGAACAAGTGAAGAAACTCCAATCGGAGTTTGAGGACTATTCTTCAAAAAAAGATGCTTCATTCCATGAACTTAGCCTAACTTTAAAAGAAATAAGAACAACTGTAGATTCATCCAATGGTACTGCAGAGTTGAGTATACCAATAGTACTTGATCGTAAAGAAAAAGAAATTGCAAAAGTTTCTTATTTTGGTATAGATAATCCAACGCTTACTATTTATAATTCTGACGATGTTCAGGTGTATAGTTCTAAATAATTTAAGATGCTATTAGTAAGTTGGTGGTGTTTAATCTGAGGCCTATGCTCTGTCAAAATTGCGGAAGCGAAAACTCGAATGAGGCCAAGTTCTGCAAGAATTGCGGAAATCAATTTGGTAATGAGCAATTAAAAAATATCACACAGAAAACAAGCGTGTTTTTTAAGAACGATAAAAAAATCGTTATTTGGATATTGGTTATTGTTGGCTTGTTTTTGGCTGCTGGAATCAGTTGGGGTATGTTCTTAACATCTCGTTCTAATTCAAATAATTCAATTGTCACAAATTTATTTGATTCACAAAAAGATACAAACACTGAAACCTTTTTTGAAAAAGCCTCTGAACTAACAAATTTGTTTAGTACCTGCGCAACAATGACATCAGGTCAAAGCTGTACTTTTGGTGGTCTCACTTATGGTGCAGTCAAGGCGGAAGACGGGAGAATATGGTTGGACAGAAATCTTGGTGCAACACGAGTGGCCAAAAAATCTGAAGATAAAGAGGCGTATGGTTGGTATTTTCAATGGGGGCGTGCTGCTGATGGTCATCAGATTCCAACAAGCGGAGCCACGGATAAGCTTAGCACAACCGATACCCCGAATCACGACAAGTTTATTGAGAGTGGCTATCCTTATAATTGGCGCAGTACGGAGAATGATAATCTTTGGCAAGAAGTAGGTGGGATTAATAATCCATGCCCTGGAGGATGGCGGGTACCAACAGCAAGCGAATGTAAAAAATTATTTTCCTCTGCTAATATTACCAACTCTTCAACAGCCTTCAGCTCATCATTGAAATTACCTTGGGCTGGATTCCGTGTATTTGCTGATATGTTTTATTATAGTTTTGGCGGATTCTGGTCTAGTAATTTTTCTGGTGACCAGGCTTACGTTGCGGGCTTTGATTTATCCAAGGCAGCTTATGATAGCCGCCAATGGCCCGTCAGAGGGTGGCCAGTTCGTTGTATTAAGGACTAACCGCAAAAGATTTATCTGCCGCAAGGTAGATTTCGATTCTATATTGTTTACCCAGTGAAATTACTCATTTGATGAGTACTCGTGTAACGAGATTTCACAGGGTTCAGAAAGCACTCCGAATGGAGTGTTTTTTGTTTGACCACGTCGTTCGCGAACGACGATGGTTGACTTCCGGGCTATTTCCCGCTAGACTCTGGGCGCGAGATTCGTTCGTTCCAAAAGGAGGCAACAATGAGCGATAAGGTGAAGTTTTCCGATCTTCCGTTTCCTGGCATACCGAAAGGCGATCCGTGCCATTTCCGGCTCGAGGTCACGGGCAAGGATGGACAGCGGCTCGTCCATGATTTCCTCATCAATCCGGCGGATGGCTGCGTTTGGGGTGAGGCCAAGGAACTCGGTCGTGGGCTCCAGGGGCTTCTCAAGGGCATCAAGTGGGGAGATGATCCCAAAACGGTCTTTAATCGGGATGTCATTTATGCGCTGACTTCGATGGAGAAAGCCCTTAGCCGCGACTCCAGCATGGTGGTCAGGGATCGGGCTCGGGGGTTGGGCGCGACGTTCACTTCCATCAAGGTGTCTGGTTCCCGCGATTGTGGGCGGCTCATGAAGGCGCTCAAGGGCGTCTCGAAGGAGCTTTTGCGCCGCAAGTGAAGAGACGATGAACATCGACAAGTCGGTCCGTTTCCTGAATGGGGAGCGGACCTTTTTCTTTCCAAAGAAAAAGCCGCCCGGTTCCTAGTGGAAGGGGCGGCGTGCTCCGCGTTGCGGAGGCTTGACTACTTGGAGGCGTCGTACCGGTTGATTGGCACGTCCTGGCCGGTATCGGAGCTGAAGAGGATGATCGGACCGCTGAATGTGGCCGTCGAGGCGTAGTCACCGTTGTGGTTAGTGATCTTGTCGTCACTCCATCCGAACGTGAGGTTCGAGGCCTCATTCTTCATCTCGACCCACGGGTTGAGTTTGGTGCGGCGCGTGCCATCGGTACTGGTTTCTTCTGAACACAGATGTCCTTGCTTGGAGCATCGCTCCCAGAAGTCGAGCTTCACGCCTCCAATCTGCTGTTCGTAGAGCTTCAGCTGTTCCGCTCGTTCTGTTTTGCGGTGTTCGCGGAGCATCTTGCCGACGTCGATGCCGTTGGAGAACATGATGATGGTCACAAGACTGATACCGATGATGAACACCGAAAGGATGACCCAAGCGGTTTGTTTGAATGCATGCATGGCGAACCTCCAAATGGAAAAGGACTGCGGATAAAAACCTATTTACAACCATAACCGTACATTATACACCTTTTTTAGTGTTCTGTCAATCATGAAAAAGAGCTTAGGAAAAAGAAAAGCCGCCCGGTTCCTAGTGGATGGGCGGCGTGCTCCGTGTTGCGGAGTCAGACGCGATGGAGTCTGTCGGTGGACGTCATTCAGATCATGAAAGATCGGTATCTTGAGGGGCGGGGCAGTTTGCGAGCTCTTGGCACCGGGACGACGACCTGTGGAATCCTCGGATCCAGAGCTGTTCTCGCGAGTTCCCGCTCGTACCGTTTGAGTGCGACATAGTTCGCGGATGACTCGATGATATCGAGGCCGGCGGCTGTAGCGACGATGAAGATCGCGATGATGGTGAGACCGATCGGGGCGAACAGCTTTCCGGAGGATTTCCAGAGGATCCGTATGATGACGTGGGGGCGTAACATGGTATGATCCCTCCCTTTGAAAAGGACTGCAGCAAGCTTTCTGCTTTTGTATACTCCCTTGCTGGCCGGCTGTCAAATGCGCTCCAGATTGACTGATGGCCATATTCCTGCGATACTCTATGGAAGTTCTTTTCTATAAGGAGTGGCGCCATGGTACGCATGATTGCAGCAGCAGGGCTGTTTATGTTCGTCGGTCTGCTCGGGTATCTGCTGAAGAGAAGGTTCGATCAGCCGTTTGAGATTGAACGCAAGTTCCTGGTCAAGGATTTTTCGTTCACGATGATTCCGGACGATGCGATGTCGGATGTGAGGGTGGCGGATATCTTTCAGGACTATCTTGTTTCGAAACCTGGTGTGACGCGCCGGGTACGCCAGTCGACGACTGATGGCGAGACGACCTATACGTACACTGAGAAGCGGCCGACCTGGAGGAGGGGAACCTGCTACGAGAAGGAGCGGGAGATCTCTGAAACGGAATACCGCGCGCTGCTCGTCGAACGTGATCCGACCACGCGGACAATCCACAAGATGCGGTATACGTTCTGGTATCGCGGGCACTGGCTGGAGCTCGATGTCTTCGCAAGCCTGTCGGACTATCCGGATCTCGTGATGCTCGAAGCCGAGCTCAAGAACATCGATGAGCCGCTCGAGCTACCGCCGTGGCTCCATCTTGAAGAAGTCACTGACGATCCGCGCTACAAGAATCGCGCGCTCGCCGCGCTGTAAAAACGACGCCGGTATCATGGAAACATGGGCCGGCTTTTTCTTTTTTTGAAAAATAGGCAAATAAAAACCGCCCTTCGATGAACTCGGGGCGGCCGACACACTGATGATTCGATGATTCTCAGGTATCGTAGTTGATGGAACGGCCCAGTTCTTCCTCGCGATCGTAATACCAGATAGCGCGTTGGATAGATGAGCCGTCGCTTGGCCTTGTCTGCTGTCCGCCCCCGTCAGAAACGACGGGTAGGGTTCCGCCGGATGTTTCCGTGGCGGGTTCGCTTGGTGGCGGGGAATTCCCTCGAGCTGTTGCCAGTACGAGGAGTACCCCCGCGATGGCGGCAGTGACAGTGGGCGCGTGTTTCAAATGAAGCCTCCTTTCTTGCTGGTTGTGAAAAAGCCCATTTGAAAACCATTCTATTATACACCTTTTCATATGTTTTGTCAATCGTCGATATATGGCTTTCTTGAGGTGAAAAATCACATCTTGAAGTGATGGTCGGCGCCAATCCGGCCGGATATGAGGTATAATAATCGTATGGCATTCTTCCGAAACATCTTTCGGGCGGTTTCTTTGCTGCTCCTCATATTTGCTGCATACGTCGTGACGTATGTGTTTTTCCGTGACCAGGGGGTGCGGATGCCGGCGGGTGGTGTTGCTGATTCCTTCATCCGCCAGGTGACTGAGACAGCGAGGGAGGCAGTGAAGCTTCCGGCTCCCGAAGGCGCCAAGGAGCAGCCGTTCTCATGGAAGTATCGCGGCAGGGAATATCGGATTGGCCAGACGCTCTATGAGTCGTACTATCGATACTATGCGTCGCTGCCGGTCGGCGTGCCGGATGATGGTAGTTCCGAGCTCACGCTTCGCAGAGCGGGCAACGCGATGTTCATGACTCCGGCCGAAGGTGATGATGCGGTGAGGCGTCTTGCGGAAGCGCTCCGCACGCTCGGGAAGGAGCAGCAGCTCTCTGATGATCGGATTGCCGAGCTTGCTCTCGCGTTCGTGCAGTCCATTCCTTATGATCAGGGCAAGCTTGATCGGCGGACAGCGGGGCGGGATGGCACGACGGAAAAAATATTCTATCCGTATGAGACGCTCTATTTGAAGACGGGAGTCTGCCAGGATAAGAGCTACCTTGCATACATGCTCCTCCGTGAGCTCGGCTATGGTGTCTCTATTTTCCTGTTTCCGGATCCGAAGGACAATCATATGGCGGTTGGCATCAAGTGTCCGGCAGCGTACGCCAACTACGGGTCGGGCTACTGCTTCGCTGAGACAACGAGCACGGGCAACAAGATTGGTATGATACCTGACCTCATTCCGGGGAGTCGCGTTGCGACAGCGGATATCGAGATCGCAGCGGCGGAGAGTGGACAGGGCGATGGGTACCAGCCGCTTGGGCACGTCGAGATCATGAATGAATCAGCGGGCCGGGAGTATGCGGGCATCGTCGAGACGATCGCGACGCAGAAAGAGATCGAGCGGCTGAAGAATGCTATCGCTGCCGACAAGCGGACACTCAAGTCGGAGAAGGCGGCGATCGATGCGGCACAGGCCGAGCTCGACAAAATGATGAAGAAGCTTAATAAGCTCATGGATGCGGGGGAGTATGAAGAGTATAATGATCTTGTGAAGAAGTACAACAAGGCGCTCGATGTCCTGAAGAAGGATATCAAGGTATACAACGCGAAGATCGCTTCGAGCAATGCGACTATCGAGAAGTACAACCGGCTCATCCGAAGCTTCTACCAGCAGTAGGTGATGCGTCTGATGCGCGCGTCGGGTCGTATCCGTAAGTAGTGGGATTTTTTGGATAGGCATTGAGAAAAAAGATATGGATATGAAGAAGGCGGTCCTGATACAATCGGTGGTCCTTGGAGTGGCGCTCGCGCTACCGGTCTCTGCGGCGATGCCGCAGCAGACGGTCGCTGATTGTGTCGAACGGACAGGCAGGACGGAAGCGGACTGTGCCGAGATGATAGCGAGGTCCAAGGATAGTAGGCCGCCGGAGGGCGGTCCAGCAGAGCAAGGAGGGGATGGTAATAACGTGCAGGTGGACGAGGATATTGAACGTGCGGAAACCGTCTCGGAACGCTCTACGAAGATGCGGACCGATCGCGAGCGCCGCTATGCGCGGATGCAGGAGCGTATCGGGAAGATCATCACGTATCTTGATGAGCAGGGTGCTGATACGGCTGTTGTGAAGGGATATCTTGATGTATTCAAGACGAAGGTTGCCGATATCTTGACTGCGTATGATGCGTACATAGCCACGCTCAAGACGTATGAGAGTGATGGGAGTGTTGCCAACAAGGCGGCTATCGCCGTATCGAAGGATAGCTTGCGAACGCGTATCATAGACGCAAGCGAATATTACCGGTCGACGATCGTGACGATGCTCCGAGCGCTTATTGATGCTTTACCTGAATAACTCGCAGATTATGTCGAAAAAGAGCATTTTATTTACCGTCGGAGCGGTATTGTGTGTCATGGCGGCCATCGCTTCGGTCGGCTGGGTTGTGGCGACGGAAATCAGCAAGAATAGGCAGGCGGTGCCGGCAGAGATGAAGCGCCCGGTCCGCACGGGACAGGAGATGGTCCGCAGGCCCGACCAGGAGATCGTCGTCAAGGATAAAACGAGCGCCAAGCAGATGCTCGATGTCCTCAATCAGGACGTGAGCAGCCTCGAGCGCGACGGAGTGGAGTAGTCTTCTTTACTAAAGGGAGCGCCTCTCAATGAGGCGCTTTTTCGTTTTTGGAGTATACTGCGAGGGGCATAACTATTGGCCGATATGATGTATGGATAAGTACGAACTCGTGACCAAACTGAAGGAACAGCACCAAGCCCTCCTTCATGATCTTGATGGTATAGCTCGTCTGGCGGCTGCGCCAGTCGAAGGCACTGATAGGGAGATATGCTCTGGTCTCGAACAGTTCAAGACGGACCTTCTTTCTCATCTGAAACTGGAGGACGGAGTCTTTTATCCTGATTACCTCGACAAGGTGGCCTGGCGCGGGATAGATGTGAGTGGCGTCGAGGAATTCATCCGGCAGATGGGCGTCATCGCCAAAGCGGTCACAGCGTTTTTGGAGAAATATGCTGCGCCAGAGTCTGTCAGCGCCTCGTACGCGAGTTTCGGCAAGGAGCTCAAGGAAGTAGCTGGTACGCTTGCTGACCGCATTGAGACAGAAGAAGAGGGGGTATACGATGTCTATCTCTCCATGTAGCTGGGTAGATTTTCTGCTCCCGGTCCCGACTGGGAGCTTTTTTGTTTGACAGGATTTCCTGGGGTGTTGTATACTTCATTATGTAAATGAAGTAAACTAAAACAGTATGCAGATACTGACACCAAAGCAGAAGATCGTCCTGCAGGCGATCAAGGAATTCTTCTCGGAGAACGGCACGATGCCGACGGTCCGGGAGATTCAGACCATGTCGGAGCGGCTAGGACTCAAGTTGAAGAGTCTCCGGAGCTTCTTCATCTATCTCAATGAGCTTGAGGAGAAGGGGTACATTGAGCGGACGAGCGAGGATCGCGGTATCAAGCTCAAGGGTATAACGCGCGAATCCTTCATCGACGTACCGGTCTTCGGTATGGCCAATGCCGGCGCGGCGACGATGTTCGCGGACCAGTATATCGAAGGGTATCTCAAGGTGTCCAAGCGCATCGTGCGCACCGCATCGAGCGTTTTCGCGATCCAGGTCTCGGGGACGTCCATGAACAAGGCGAAGGTTGGCGGCAAGACAATCCAGAATGGTGATTTCATTCTCGTCGATTCTTCCTGGAAGCACTATGATAATGGTGACCGCGTGCTCGTCGTCATCGACGGCTTAGCGACGGTCAAGACGTACCGTACAGTGGATGGCAAGAATATCGCGCTCATCCCGGAGTCGACCGACAAGAAGCACAAGCCGATCTTCCTGACCGAGGACGACGATTTCGTCATCAACGGCAAGGTGATCGATGTGCTCAAAATGAAGTAAATAATTGAGCATTTCCGGCTTTTAAGGAAAAGCGCTATACTGGCGATATAATATCGTAAGCTTTTTCTTATGCAGGAGGATATGTTGAGGTATGCGAAGACCGGAGCGTTCGTCTTGGTCGCTTTCGCCGCAGTCATCTATTCGTACCAGTACGCCCGTTTTGTCGGGAACGCTTATCCAGGCAAGACCTTCTCAGTCGAAGGCGTCGGAGAGATCGATAGCGTGCCGGATGTCGCATCCTTTTCTGTGAGCGTCATCACTGAGGGCGGACGGAATGTCGCCGATGCTCAGAGGATGAATACCGAGAAGATGAATCGCATCAATGCCTATGTCAAAGAGCAGGGCATCGAGGCCAAGGATCTCAAGACATCGCAGTACAACGTCTCGCCGCGTTATGATTATCCTCCTTGCAAAGACGGTGTCTGCCCGCGGCCAGCTATTTCTGGCTACTCCATATCACAGTCACTTGATGTGAAGGTGCGCGAGACGGAGAAGCTTGGTGACCTTCTCTCCGGTGTAGTGGAGAACGGCGGTAACAGCGTCTCGGATATCCGTTTCGTGGTGGATGATGAGGATGCAGCCAAGGCTGAGGCGCGGGATGAAGCGATAGACAAGGCTAAGAAGAAGGCGAAGGCGATGGCCAAGGCTGGTGGTTTCCGCATCGGCAAGGTCGTGTCGATCTACGAGAGCTCCTCATCCCCGATGCCGATGGATGCCTATGGTCGTGGTGGTATGGAGATGAGCGACATGAAGGCGATGGCGGCGCCGACTATCGAGCCTGGCACGCAGACGTCGCAGGTCCAGGTATCGGTGACGTATGAGATCCTCGACTAAGTAACTATCTCAAATCTCACCGCTCAAAAAAAATTAGAAACACGCTTGCCGGCTGAAATTCGCTTATTTTGGCTGCAAAATCCGAATGCTTCGTCAGGTTACCTTCTAGGTAGCCTTTCCAAACCCTTCGAATTTTTCGCTCAAAATAAGCGAATTTACAGCTCGACATGAGATTTGAGATAGTTACTAGTATGACGCTTTTGGAACGGGCCGGATTTCCGGCTCGTTTTTCTTTTGCGCCGGAAGAGACGGGCCGCGCGTAGTGATAGGGAGCGGCACGGAGGCTGCTTTTTGATGTTACAATAGGAGGAGAGAATTTTCTGATTGACGGATGGTATGGATGACAAGGCTCTCATAGAGGCGCATCTCGCAGGGGATGAACAGGCGTTCGAACAGCTACTGGGCAAGTATCTGTCGCCGGTTTACAATTTCGTCTTCCAGATGGCCCGCGATCGTGAGGTGGCGGATGATATCGTCCAAGAGACCTTCATCAAGGCCTGGAAAAATCTCTCCGGCTTTGATCGGGAGAGGAGCTTCAAGACGTGGCTTTTTACGATCGCCAAGCATACTGCTTTTGATTACTTCAAAAAGAAGAAAGCGTTGCCGTTTTCGGCGTTTGATGATGGCGAGGGCGGGAGCGTCTTCGAGGAAGTGGGGGGCGATCAGGTATTGCCTGATGAGATCTTGGGGCGCGAGGAGGCCGTAGCTGACCTTGATCGAGCGCTGGCAAAACTCCCCGATGGGTCGCGCAATATCCTTCTTTTGGCGTATCGGGAAGATCTTTCACTTCAGGAGATCGCTGAGGTTCTCGGAGAGCCGTATAATACCGTGAAAAGCCGCCATAACAGGGCTATCCGCAAGCTTCGGCAGGTGATGTCGGAAGATGCGCCAGGAACCGTCCAGTAGTCGTATAATGAGCAAAGGCTATGCCCGGTAGTAGAACTTCGAAAAGTTCCATCGGGCAACAAGAAAAGATTTGTACATATTTTCCCACGGTCGTAGAGAAATGTGTACACTATAAAAAAGAAGCATAATCAAGCCAATCATTCGAAGTTTCACTACTGGGTATGAATACTCTCAATACCATCTTCAAGCACATCGCTCCTTCCGTCCTGCCGGCCCCCGGCCTTGCGGAGCGGATTCTTGCTGCTATCGCTTCCGAGCTTGATCGGCGTGTGCGGCGTGAACGCCGGGCGGCCTATGCTGGCATGGCACTTTCGGCGGCGGTCGCATCGGCTGCTGGGGCGGGATACGGCGGGGAGCTTGCCCAGTCGGATTTTTGGAGCATCGTTTCGCTCGCTTTTTCGGATGCGAGTGCGTTGGCCGGATACTGGGACAGTTTCCTGTATTCGCTCATCGAGACGTTTCCGGCGGCGGCTGTCGCTGCTTTCGTCCTGCCGGTCTTCGTCTTCCTCATCTCACTCGGCATGTACTCGCGGTTCCGTCAGGATGCTGATCGGCAGAGCCGGTATCCCGGTGTGGGGCATCATGCTTCCGCCGCCTGATTTCTTATCCTATATCATTTATCCCTCATCTCTTAACTCTTCTTCAAAAATATGGATATCAAGAATCTCTCCCAATCGAAAGCCTTCCGTGTCGCGGTCATTGTGACGGGCGTCCTTTTGGTTGCGCTTCTCAGTTTTTCAGCTGGTGTGAACGTCGGTTTGCGCAAGGCCAAGTTTTCCTATGCGTTCGGTGAACAGTATGAGCGCAATTTCGGCGGTGGACCACTTGCTATCGGCAAGGGGCCGATGATGGGTGGCTCTGGCAAGATGATGCCGCTTGCCGGCATTGATGACAAGGAGTTTCGCAATGGGCATGGATTGATCGGCGAGATCATTTCGATGACCGAGAGCTCGCTCATCGTTGAGGACATCTTCGGTAACGAAAACACCGTTTCGCTCGGCAAGGAGACGATCGTCAAAGACGGCCGCAAGGACGTGACGGTCTCTGCGCTCAAGACAGGCGATCGGATAGCTGTAATCGGTAAGCCCGATGAGCAGGCTGGTGCGGTCGAGGCACGCTTCATCCGTATCCTGCCGGTACCGGCAGGCGAGTAATCCGATCTATCCCTTAGTATATGAGTATCATCAGGAGCATTGTCGCGGCTATGCGCGCGCATTGGAAGCTGTCGATTGTTATTGTGACCGTCTTGATTGGCGGATATTATTACATGTCTTCCTCTTCGTCGCAGCAGGCGGCGCCGACGACCGTGACCAAAGCTGAGGCGGTGAAGCGCGGCGATCTTCGCGTAAGCGTGTCCGGCAGCGGTCAGGTGGAGGCGGCTTCCCAGGTCGACTTGACGCCGGTCATCGCCGGCGATGGTATCGATGTCATGCGCGTGCTCGTCAAAAACAACCAAGAAGTGAAGAAGGGGCAAGTCATCGCAGTGCTTGATACTGAGGATGCCGTGCGTGCTATCGAGAGCGCTGAGCTCGATCTGCGCGATGTGAAGACGAGGCAGCAACAGACAGCGAGTCAGTACAAGGGCGATACCAAGAGCGATATGCTGAACCGCCGGTTGCAGGAAATCGCCTTGAAGCAGAGCCAGAACAATCTCGACAAAGCCAAGGAAAAGCTCCAAGACTATTCCATCAAGGCGCCCTTTGATGGTGTCGTGACCGGCCTCTCTGTCGAGGCTGGAGACTCGGTTTCTCGCTCGACTATCATCGCGTCTGTCATTACGCGTGATATGCAGGTGACGGTCTCGCTCAATGAGGTGGATGCTGCCAGAGTAGCAGAGGGCAATAACGTCACGCTTTCCTTTGACGCGCTACCCGAGCTTGCTCTCTCTGGAAAAATATCCCGTATCGATACAATCGGCACGACCACGCAGAACGTCGTTTCCTATGACGCGGAGATCGAGCTTGATAAGCAAGACGTGTCGCTCCGTCCTGGTATGAGCGCGAGCGCCGAGATCGCTGTTGCCGAAAGGCAGGCAGTGCTCCTCGTGCCGAATGCTGCTTTGGTGACGGCTGACGGCAAGACGACCGTGAAGATGACACAAGGGACAAGAGCGGTTGTGACAGGGTTGACTGATGATGTGTACACGGAGATCGTGAGCGGCCTATCGGAAGGCGACAAGGTACTCATTGAGACTACTGCCACTGCTACCAAGTCCGGCAGCTCGAGCGTCTTCAGTTCACTCTTCCGCACGCCTGGTTCCGGGAGTAGAAATAGGTAGAACTACTCGTATGATCCGATGCAGGGATATTAGGAAGACCTACTACAATGAGGGCAACGCGACCGAGGTGCTCAAGGGTGTCTCATTCGATATCCAAGATGGCGAGTTCGTCTCAATCATGGGGCCGTCCGGTTCCGGCAAATCGACGCTCATGCATATCCTGGGCGCGCTCGATAGTCCGACGGGCGGGCAGTATCTGCTTGATGGCAAGGATATGTCGAGTCTTTCAGATGATGAGCTCGCGCGTATCCGCCGCGATAAGATCGGGTTCGTGTTTCAGGCGTTCAATCTGTTGCCGAGGACGAGCGTGATCCGCAATGTTATGTTGCCGCTTATCTATCAGGAAGTGCCGATCGCAGAGCGGGAGAAGCGCGTCGAGGATGCGCTCCGGGCGGTCGGGCTTGATGAGGAGCGCTGGCAGCATCATTCCAATCAGCTTTCTGGCGGACAGATGCAGCGTGTGGCGATTGCTCGAGCGCTCGTCAATCAGCCGTCGCTCATCCTCGCAGACGAGCCGACCGGCAATCTTGATACCAAGACTGGCGAGCTCGTACTCCAGACGTTCGAGCGGCTCAATCGTGAGCATGGGCATACGATCATCCTCATCACGCATGAGCCGGAAGTCGCTGCACATGCCGATCGCACGCTCATGATCCGTGATGGGTTGCTTGTCTCGGATACCCGAAACAAATAGACTTAAGCTGTTTTGCTCATACGTATGTTTGCATCCGATCTCGTTCAAGAAATCTATACGTCCGTGACGGTCAATAAGTCTCGGTCTGGTTTGACGGTGCTTGGCATCGTGATCGGTATCGCGTCAGTCATCATCATGGTGGCGATCGGTCGCGGTGCACAGAGTACGATCGAGGCGAGTATCCAGTCGATAGGGTCGAATTTGCTTATGGTCCGTCCAGGAGCTGAACATGCGCCTGGTTCTCCCGTCGTTGGTTCACAGGGCTCGGCGCAGTCTCTGGTACTTGATGATGTCGATGCACTCAAGAAGGGAGTGCCCGCTATAGAACTGGTGGCACCGGAGGCTTCTTCACGGAGTAAGCAGGTAACAGCCGAAGGGCAGAATACCAACACGGGTATCACTGGTGTGACGGCTGAGTATGCAAAGGTACGAAGCATCGGCGTCGCTTCCGGATCGTTCATCACAGCATCGCACGTGAAGAGTCTGGCCAAGGTCGCTGTCATCGGCCCCGACGTCAAGACGGCGCTCTATGGCGAAGGAGCTGCTGATCCGATTGGTAAGAAGATCCGTATTGCTGGAACTGATTTCACGGTCATCGGTGTGACGGCTGCCAAGGGTGGGTCAGGTTTCGGCAGTGCTGACGATGTCATCTACGTACCGCTCTCGACGGCACAGCAGTTCTTCACGGGCAGCGAATCCCTTTCCATGATCAATATCAACGTGAAGAGCGGTGAGGATATGAATGCGGCATCGGCCGCAGCTAAGACGGTGCTTCTTGCGAGTCATGGGATCACGGATGCCACGCAGGCTGACTTTTCTATCATGAACCAGGCGGACATCGTCTCGACGGCTTCGTCGGTGACAGGGACCTTCACGGCGCTTCTGGCGGCGGTCGCTGGCATCTCGCTCGTCGTGGGCGGTATCGGCATCATGAATATGATGCTCACGACTGTCACAGAGCGGACGCGCGAGATAGGACTGCGCAAGGCGATCGGCGCTGAAGGGTGGGATATCCGCAAGCAATTCCTTTTCGAGGCTATCACACTCACATTCTTCGGCGGGGCGATCGGCATCCTGCTCGGCTGGACTGTGGCGCTCGTTGCCAATTCGTATGGTGTGACTGCGTCCGTTTCTACGAGCTCTGTCCTCTTGGCCTTCGCGGTTTCAACGGCGATCGGCATCGTCTTCGGGTACTATCCGGCCAGCCGTGCGGCGCGTCTCAGCCCGATTGAAGCGCTCCGGTACGAGTGAGAGAGGAAGAGGTAAAAGATAGGAAACATATTGAAGAAAGAAAAGACCCGGCAGGATTTCCTGTCGGGCTTTGTTGCACGGTTCGTTCAGAGTGCGAAGTAGCGGATCTGGTAAGCGTCCTTTTTGGGTACTCGCTCGAGAGAGTAGAAGAGCTTGTGGCTTTTGCTCCGGTAGATGGGCACGCCGAGAATATCGGAGATGAACCTCTCGGCATCGTGGACACTTTCAGCCAGCCGTTGGCCGAGGAGCAGATTGACGAGATTCATGTGGCTGCGGTGACGCACGAGGCGAAGCCTGGAGTGGAAGGGCCCCTCGAAGATACGCCGGAAACGCTCACCAGTTTCGATGGCGTCAGGATGAAGCTGACGATAGCTGGGTTGCCTCAGACGGCGGATGTCAAAATCAAAATCTTCTGGCAGAAGCGTCGTTGTGGCGTGCTCGTCGGGACGTTTGAAAGGGAGCACTTTTGCTGGCATGATGTGAACTCCTGTTGTGAAAGATCGATAGCGTATTATGTCATCGAAATAGGTAACTGTCAAACGGTTTCTTTGACGGAAGGAGGGAATCGTGGCAGGCTGATACATGAAAGGCATACCTCTATGGCTCATCTTGTTACGCCGGAAGTGAAATTTCCGATAGACCCGTACATCCCAGACGGTCTGCCGTTCGGCAAGCGTGCCGAGCACAATGGCGTCTTTTGGGGCGTGCATCTGGGCGAGGATTGTGTCGTACCTGCTGGGACGGATGTTCGGGCGATTGGTCGTGGTAAGGTCGTCTATTCAGCGCTCCATGAAGGGACGGCGGAAAAGGGCAATTGGGGGCATATCATGATCATTCGGCATAAGCAGCCGAAGACGAAGCTCGTCTTCTATTCGCTCTACGCGCATCTGGGAAAATGCTTCAGAGAATATTGGCGATCGGGTAGAGGTGGGGGAGCCGATCGGCTTCGTGGGTGAGGGGGATACCCCGGAGAACGGCTTCTGGCCAGCCCATCTCCATTTCGCTATTTATGCCGGCCCATGGAAGAATGAGGTGCTTCCTGGCTACTGGAAAGAAGGGGAGAAGCGGACGCGTCCCGAGTGGTGGCGGGTACCGAACGAATTCATCCGCGGGTATGGTACATTGACGGGAGAGTGATTCCTGGCGTATACTGCACCGCTGGTCCTTTTACAACCTTTTCCGTCCGAAGGAGGGCGAACCATGAAGACAAGTATCTTCCCGCCCACTCGTGGCGGGCATTTTTCCTGGTGCACCAGAGTTGATGAGCATCATGGATGTTTCAGCTGCAAATCCCAAGCGTATTTGTTCGCATTCGGGTTCAGTCTGCTGCTTTTCGTATTCGAGCTGTATGGTGGCCTTGTGACCGGGAGTCTTGGTCTCCTTTCTGACGCATTCCATGTGCTTTTCGATGCACTTGGTTATCTGATCGGTCTTGCTGCTGTGCGGCACGGCATGATGGTTGCCGCCGACCATGCGCGCTTCCATGATGTGCAGTCCCGCTACGAAGCGCTCATGGGACTCTTCTTGTCCATCGTCGCTTTCTTCATCTTCGAAGAGGCGTATGAGCGGTTCATGATCGGTGTGCCGCCGGAAATCATCGAAATCAGTCTCTTGTTCTGGGTCGCTTTTGCTGGTCTTATGGGCAATTTGGCTGTACTCCAGATGTTTCGATTGTTCAGCGCTCAGGACAAGATATTGCGCGCCAATATCTGGCACACGTTCGGTGATGCGGTATCGTCAGTCTTCGTAGTCTTGAATGCAGCGATTTTCGCGTTTACCACTGATCCGTTCTGGCATTATCTTGATATCGTAGCCTCAGTCCTCATTGCTTCATTGCTTTTGTGGCAAGCTGTCGGGCTTCTGTCCGGTACTGGTCATACGCACGAGCATTGAAAAGAGCCCTTCCGGGAAACTCTCCGGAAGGGCTTCTTCTTTTTGTGGAATTGACCATTACGCGCCTTTCCGGTATAACTGAAAGGTGCTGCGCTCGTAGCTCAGTGGATTAGAGCATCTGGCTTCGAACCAGAGGGTCGGGGGTTCGATCCCCTCCGAGCGCACAATCGACGAAGGAGATTTGCCTCGGAGCAAGCCAACTGCTTGGCTTGCGCAGGGGATCGAAAGCCGGAACGCTGCACGAGTTTCCGCCAGAGGCGGAAGGCGAGTGCCGTGAGGCGGGGTCGCGAAATTTTTCCGTCAGGAAAAATATTCGTGACCGATCCGCATCCCTCCGAGCGCACAATCGACGAAGGAGATTTGCCTCGGAGCAAGCCAACTCCTGCCTGCCGGTAGGCAGGGCTTGGCTTACGTATCTGATTCCCTCTCACCTCGATTCGAGTCGAAGCGGGCCGAGCGCACAATTGACGAGTTTCTCATTTTTTGGTATCCTATGCGCATTGCTTAGTGAAAGCAATTTTTGTTGCATATCGCATACAAAATCGAGAGTGGATACCTGCCCGAACGTACCGTTCGGTACGGGCGGGGCTCAGTTGGTAGATCCGCCAGCTGGCGGACTCTCAAGCCAATGGTCGGCGACCGTTGGGGATAGAGTCTTCGGTTAAAGGATTCAGATGGGTGTATAGCTCAGTTGGTAGAGCAGTGGCCTCTTAAGCCAACGGTCGCAGGTTCGAATCCTGCTACACCCACCAGGAAGAGATTCGGTTTGCCCCGATAGCTTAATGGATAAAGCAGGACTCTTCTAAGGTCTTGATGGGGGTTCGATTCCCTCTCGGGGCACAAAAAGAGTACCTCGCAGTGGATACCCGCCCGACACGCTTGACGCGAGTCATGCGGGCGGGGAGCGGAGCCTTCTAAGCTATTGGTCGTTGGTTCCCCGCCAGAATGACTCTGTCGGGCTGGGATTCCAACCCGGAGCACAAATAGCCCGATGAGAACCGATAGGGTTTTCCTTTTAGGGCACAGTCTTAGAACCTGCTGGGGTGGCCATCGTTCAATGGTAGGACAATGGTTTGTGGTACCATGAATCAGGGTTCGATTCCCTGTGGTCACCCCAGCGGGTTTTATGTTGCCTTATATTTTAATGATAGGTCTGCCAGTTGGCGGATTGTAGTTACCCCTGTGGGGGTTTTATTTTGCTTAAAAAAACTCCCGGAAACCGCGTGGGTTCCGGGATGGCGCCGAGAAGGTCAGATGTTGGGTTTGTTGGTGCAGCCTTGCACTGGAATGCCGTTGCTACAGCCGTCGCCGTCGGGGATGAAGGACTTCTTGCCGCTCTGGTTGCTGATCCAGCTTGGGTCATGTTTCATGACGCTCTCCTTTTGCTTGGTTGCGGGTGGAACTACTTCCAGTATGTGCTGGATAATAGACGATGTCAATCCTGGCTTACGGATGGATTGCTTTGTAGGCTTTCCATTCTCTTGCGGACCAATCCTTTGGTTTTTCTGTGAGGATTGTTTCCTCTCCTGGGTGCGGGAAGAGGCTTGGGGATTTGTAGTTGCTCCAGAAGCTGTCCTTGATGATGGCTTCTCCGGAAGCGTCTGTGACGAGCTGGCTGAAGACGGTCTTCATACTGCCGTCTGGGTTGCTCTCGAGGATGTGCGGCCCGTCGACGGTCGTAGTGCGTCCGTCCTTGGTGCCGTAGAAATTGAAGGTGAGCTCGGTGCCATCGACGACGGGCTGCATGAGGATATAGCCTGGGGTGTTGTTCACAAAGCGCAGGTCGGGCTTGGGGATATAGATAGTCGCATCCATGCCGTAGGGATAGTAGTAACGGACGGGGTAGGCATGGTTGCGGCGTTCGGCGATCTTGAGGCCGCTGTAAACGGCGGCGCGGAAGACGGTGCTTGAGACCTGGCAGATACCACCGCCGAACTCAGGCTGTGTCTTGTTGTCCTTGATGACAAGCTCAGGAAGGTAGCCATGCTCGCCGTCCACTTCACCTAAGACTTCGACGAAGGAAAAGGTCTTGCCAGGGGCGATGAGGGCGCCGTCGAACTGCTTGAGCGCGTGTTTGATATTGTAGATGCGGTTCTTTGGTGAGCCGCGGAAGTTGGATCGGCCGCTGCCGACGAGCTCCTTGAGACCCAGGCGTTCGAGGTCGGTGCTCGCGACCGTCGCCGGTACAGTCTCCGTAGGCAGAGCGATCTCCGCTACCGTGCTGTCTCCGGATTCGATGCTCCGCGCCAGGACTTCGACGCTTTCTTCTTGTGAGAGTTTGAGTCCGACAATCTCCTGTTTCGCGACGGTGATGGCGCCGTTTTCATCGGCCGAAAAGACGGCGTTTTCCGGGTCGCGGGCGATGCGATCGGCGAGAGCGGAGACGAAGGTTTTGATCGCCTCGCGGTCAGTCGTGCTTTCGAGACCGATCACGACGTGCGAGCGAACGGATCGGGAGACAGAGAAATCGCAGTAGCTCGGAATGGTCGGACAGTAGTCCGAGTTTTCTATCTCCGAACGGCGGTTGGTATCGATGGAGAGCGTGGTCTCGAGACGGAGCCAGGAGATGATCGTCTCGCGAGGGATGGTCTCGGTGTAGTCCGAGGCGCGGAGCGTGACGGAGGAGGGGATGCGACTGGCTGCGTCGGCATGCGCCGGCAGGACAGCGAAAAGTGCCAGCGCGAGAATCGCTGGGCGCATGAGGAGAATCGTTTGTCTGATGGATACGTTGGACATACTACTGAAGGGGAAAGAAAACCGGCTCCGCAAAACGGAACCGGCATCGAGTATTCCGTCGATCCGGATACGGAGGCTTAGAAGCCGCGCACCTGGATCTTCTTGGTTTTGGTCGTATCGGCCTTCGGAAGGCGAATCGTGAGGATACCGTTCTTGAGGGAAGCGTCGACTTTCTCTGGGACGACGTCGACCGGCAGGAGGACGGAGCGGGAGAAACCTCCCCAATAGCACTCCTGGTAGTAGTAGTTGCCGTTCTCGACGACCTCTTCGTTCTTGCGCTCGCCCTTGATGGTGACCATGTCGTTGTTGATCGAGACATCCAGGTCCTCAGGCTTCACGCCGGCGATGGTCGACTTGATGACGATATCGTTCTCGGTTTGATAGACATCAATCGTCAGCTGGCCCTCGGCGCCGTCGCTTTCGCTCTGGAAAGCAGCCGGAGCAGCCCAGGAATCCTGCGTGTGCTGGGGGAAGGCGGGTTCGTTCATAGGGATGTTTGTTTCTTCTTCGTTATTGTAGATCGGCACGGTCGCTGCTGGCTGGAAATCATCGCTTTCGATGCTTTTGGCGCCGGTGAGACGTTCGAAGAAGGAATGCTTCTGTTTTGTCACCATAGGTTCTGGTTGGTTAGGTTATGTCTCTAGTATAACGGGTATCGTCCAGGGGGGCAATACCTGTTTCGTGCACAATAGAGGCTTCTAGTAAGCCGGGAAAACGAGGTAAGCGGTGATATTGTAGGCGATATGGACGCCAGCTGCCAGAATGAAGGCGAGCCATGGTCGGAAGCGGCTGTCCGGGATGAGCGCCGAGGCGGCGAGGAGGAGGCTGGTAATGGTGTGAATAGCGACGATTCCAGTGATCGGAGCAGCCTCGAGCCCGATGGTATGCCAGGCTGACCAGGCTTCCGGCAGGGAGAAGCCGAGACCGAAGAAGAGGCCGAGGAGGAGTGCTCCTTTGAGGGCGGGGGCGTTTTCGCGGAGGCGGAGGACACGGTAGCGGATGAGGAAGAGATATTTCGAGGCTTCCTCGATGAGTGCGCCGAGGAGGAGCGTGGTGAGGATCGTGATCGAGAGACCGCTCTCGGAAACAGGGAGCGGCGTGACGGAGGAGTTTTCGGAAAAGGTGAACAAGCTGAAGACGAGGAGCTCAGCGATGAGAGCGAAGGCAGCTGCGAGGGCACCGAAAACCATTATCATAGAGGATGGGTTATGGGGGGAGAGCGTGGATAGATGCCACGTTTCTTTTAATTCTTCCACCCCTCCTTTCTAAGGAGGGGGTAGGGGGAGGTTAGTGCAAAGATATTTATTAACAAACCCCTCCTTAATCCTCCCCTTGGAAAGGAGAGGAGGATTATGCTACGAGAGCGAGGTGAGATGAGCTTCGATATCAGCGAGCTCTTTTTCAGCAGCGGCGAGCTTTTCGCGTTCAGCTGCTACGACTTCCGGCTTGGCGCGCTCAACGAAGTTTGCATTGCCGAGCTTGGTCTGAAGTGATGTGATATACTTTTCCTTTTCGGCCTTCTCCTTCTCGAAGCGTTCGCGCTCTTTGGTGGTATCGACGACACCATCGAGATGGAGGAAGACCCGGAGGAGTCCATATTGAACAAGGACGGAGTTTTCTGGGGCGATACGAGAGGAGTGTTCTTGTAGTTTGCTTATGCGTGCCAGACGTTTGAAGGTTTCTTCGTTCTTCCCTTCTGTGAGCGCCTTGTATGATCCTCCGTAGGCACTTACGACCATCTTCGTTGCCGGCTCGATGTGGTAGGTGGCGCGGATATTACGGATCTCGCTGATGAGGCCTTTCACGAGCTCGAAGCGGTTTTCGTTAGCGATTTCTTGATGTGTCTCCGGGAAGGCGGGCCACTTCGCGACCATGAGGAATTCACTTCCGTCGAAATGGAAGGTCTGATGGATCGCTTCGGTGACGAAAGGCATGAAGGGGTGCCAGAGCTTGAGGATGATGTCGAAAGCGTACCGCAGGAGCGCGTCGTTCTTCTCGACCTTGTGGATCTCCACGTACCAGTCGGCGAAATCACCCCAGGTGAATTCGCGGAGTTCTTCGGCAGCGAGCGAGAGCTCGTAGCGATCGAGATGGCCGGTAACGCTCTTAGTGACCGTTTCTAGCTTCGCAAGAATCCATCGATCCGCACCCGTCTTCGCTTCTGGTGTTCCCTGTTCGTTGTTCGTTGTTCCCTGGCTTCCGATATATCGGCCAAGATTCCACAGCTTGTTGGTGAAATTGCGCATCGCGATGATCTTCTCATCGGAGAGCTTCATATCGTTGCCAGGGGTACTGCCTGAGACGAGTGCCATGCGGAGCGCGTCGGCGCCGTGCTCTTCGGAGACGGTGAGCGGATCGATCACATTACCAAGTGATTTGGACATCTTGCGACCCTGTTCGTCGCGGACGAGGCCGTGGAGATAGACAGTATCGAAGGGATGTGTGCCGATCAGATATTCTGTCATGAGGATCATGCGGGCCACCCAGAAGAACAAGATGTCATAGCCGGTCTCAAGGAGCGAGGTCGGATGGAATGCTTTGAGGTCCTTCGCATCAATGTTGGGCCAGCCCAAAGTCGAGAATGTCCAGAGTCCGGAGGAGAACCAGGTATCGAGCGTGTCGGGATCCTGTGTCCAGTCGTCGCCCTCTGGCGCTTCGATGCCGCAGTAGGTTTCTTCGCCGCGATACCATACCGGGATCTGATGACCGAACCAGATCTGGCGCGAGATGCACCAGTCGCGGAGATTGTCGATCCAGTGGAAGTAGGTCTTTCCAAAGCGCTCCGGCAGGATGGCGACGCGTTTCGATGTCACAGCCTCCTGCATGAGAGTCTTCAGTGTTACGGTGCGACCATCGCGTTCGAATTCCTTGTTCACGCCGACGAACCATTGTCGCTTGATCTGTGGCTCGATGACACCCTCGCCGCGGCTGTTGATAGCGATATTGTGGACGTAGCCTTCCTCGATCTTCACGACGAGGCCCTTCGTTTGTAGCCTCTCGATCATTTTGACACGTGCTTCGGCGATCGGCAGACCGACGAATTCGCCTGCGATCGGCAGGAGCCTGCCGCTTTCGTCGATGATCTGCTCCCGGTCGAGGCCGTGGCGTTCAGCGATATCAAAGTCGGTGTGGTCGTGCCACGGAGTGATGGTCATGACGCCAGTGCCGAATTCGCGGTCGATGACGGCATCCTTCACGATAGTCGCGGTCACGGGACCATTGATCCATTCGAGCTCGATCTGTTGGCCATCCGCGTATTCGGCGTAGCGTTCGTCATCCGGATGCATGACGATGTATTTGTCTCCGAATTTGGTCTCGGGACGGGCGGTCGAGATGACGAACGGGCCGTACTGGAGGTAGTAGAAGGGGATCTTCTCTTCTTTCCATTCGATTTCGTCGTCGGAGACGGTCGTTTGGAGATTTGGATCCCAATTGACGATGCGGTCGCCGCGATAGATGAGTCCGTCATCATACATCCGCTTGAAGGCGGTGCGGACGGCGAGATTGCGCTTGTCATCGAGCGTGTAGGCTTCGCGCGACCAGTCGAGGGACGAGCCCATCTTCTTGGTCTGGCGTACGATAGTGTCATGGCTGTCCTGTGCAAACGCTTCGACGCGCGCGAGGAATGCTTCGCGGCCGAGATCATGGCGGGTCTTGCCCTCTTCCTTCGTGAGGATCTTCTCGACTTTGCTCTGCGTCGCGATGGCGGCGTGGTCGGTACCTGGGAGCCAGAGCGTGCGTTCGCCCTTCATGCGGTGGTAGCGGACGACCGCATCCTCGATGGCGAGCATAGCGGCGTGGCCGGCATGGAGCGTACCAGTAACATTCGGTGGGGGAAGGACGATCGAGAAGTGCGGCGCCTTCTCATCAGCGATACCTTTTTCGATGCAGGTGTCAGGATTGAAGAGTCCGCTCTTCTCCCAGTCGGAGTAGAGCCGGTCTTCCCATTCCTGGGCGTTGTAGGCTTTCGGTATTTCCTGGTCGTTCATACCCGGTAGTGAAACTTCAATTATTTCTTAATAGGATTTTTATAAGGCGGACTTCAAATAGAGGAAAGCGTGTGCTGTATCGTTGTATCGTGAATGCTTGATTGAAGTTCTACTACCGGGCATATTCGTATTCCGGTACGCATTATATTGCTCAGGGTATCATGGAAAAGGCTTGTTTTCAAGCCGTGCCGCTTATGAGCGTGGGGACAGCGGGGCATGTCGAGACCCGGTATGGACAAGCGTGGCGCGCGCGTGGTATCGTCCAGTGTTGGGATTTTTCCAGCCGCTTTGTTCCTAGCGAAAAGGGAAGGTTCTTTTGGGAGAGAATGATGTCTGGAGAATATACTGGCCGTATCAGATTCGTTGCTGCGCCGAAAGGACAGGCGCCGCTGTGGGTGCGGGAAGCCTGGATCGGAGTAACCGTTCCGTGTTCGCCGTTTACCGATACCCCTCCGAGCGGAAGTCTTCGCGGAGTGGAAAATGGTGCGGCAGTCGCCAGTTACGAGTGCGCGCTCGTCCCGCAGAAGGAAGCGATCGATGCGCTCGAGCAGCACAATGCGGAAGCGGCGAAGTGGTGGCGGCAGAATGGTTTCGGCTCGGAGTTCGCTCCGGTGTTCGCCTTCAATGCCGAGTCGTTCGAGGTCATCGACGGTGTCCAGAAGGCAGTAATGATTGTCCATGACGATATGGAGACCGGCCATTGGGAGCCGCATGATTCCGGGCGTTAGCCAGGACCATCCAAGGCATCCGAAGAAGTAACCAGAACCGCGTAGAGCAATGCTCGGCGGTTCTTTTTTTAGGAAAAGAAAAAACCGCTGGGCGATACCATGCGGTCGGGTCGGTGGGGTGGAAACGGCGTGTCACGGGCGGATGATGACGACCTCGTAGTCGTAAGCGCATACCAGCCGGTCACCGTCGCGGCGGAGCACGCTTTTTCGGTCGAGCGAGATGATGCCGATTTGGCCATCCTTGGCGGACGGGTCGATCATGACCTGGTAGAGAGCGTCTCCGGAAACCGCTTCCTCGAAAGAGGTTTCAGCGAAGTGGAATACCTTGCCATCGCCCGCCTTGAGCGAACTCAGGGCGACGGGTTGCGGTTTGTTCTTCTTGTTTCGAACAGTTACTTTCTGAGGCATTTGTACATCCTCCTGTAGTGGAATGAACTTGCGAATGAGCCGATTCGCTCATCGGGAGAGAATAGCTGTTTTAGGCCACTCTGTCAATGCTCGGGGATACTTACTTCAGTGGAAGATTGGCGTTTGGGTCGAGAGTGAGGTGCGTTTTCATGAGCGCTTCGCGTTCGGTATCGTTCATGCGATCGTAGCGGTAGGCGGCGGCGACGCCGATCATAGCGGCGTTGTCGAGCGAGTAGATGAATTCGGGTGTGAGGAACTGCGTGTCGGGGAAATCCCGGGTGATCATCGTCTGCAACCGTTCGCGCAGGCGCATGTTGGCCGAGACACCGCCGGCGATGACGAAGGTCTGGGCGCCATAGAGTGCGAGCGCTTTCCTCGTCTTTGCAACGAGCACATCGACGACCGCTTCCTGGAACTCGTGGCAGACCATATCGATGAAAGCGTCATCTTTTTTCTCTTCCTCGTGCTTCTTCAGGAAATACAATACGGAAGTCTTGAGTCCGGAAAATGAGAAGTCATAATTTTCCGCATCGATCATCGGACGGGGGAAAGTGATGATAGGAGATAAGGGATGAGTGATAAGTGATGAAGAAGTGCGAAACGTGTCGGCTCGTCGTGCGACGATGGGACCGCCTGGGTAATCCAGTCCGAGCATCTTGGCGACTTTGTCGAAGGCTTCGCCGGCCGCATCGTCCTGCGTCTCGCCGAGGAGTTCGTACTGGAAATGGTCCTGCATGAGCATGAGCTGTGTGTGTCCACCGGAAACAACGAGTGCAAGAAGCGGAAACGCTTCTCTTGATTTATGATTTATGATTGATGATTTATGAATGGTTTCGGAATTTGGGATTTGATCATTGCCCGCCTGCCGGCGAGGCAGGGAATTTATTTGGCTATTTGGGTTTTGAGTTTTGGAATTTACGCTAACGAAGTTAGCGTAAATGTGTCCTTCGAGATGGTTGATCCCAATCAAAGGCTTCTTCCAGGCGAGAGCGAGCGTCCGTGCGGCCGAGACGCCGATGATGAGCGCCGGCATGAGGCCTGGGCCTTCAGTGACAGCGATCAGGTCGATATCGTCAGGTGTCATCTCCGCGCGCTCGAGCGTCTCCTCAATGACGGGGACGATGTTCTTGATATGTTCGCGCGAAGCGAGGTCAGGTACGACGCCTCCCCATTTCGCATGGAGCGAGGCTTGGGAAGAGACGACGTTCGCGATCACGGACGCAGCACCATCCGTCCACTTGATTACAGCGGCCGCGGTTTCGTCACAAGATGTCTCGATAGAGAGGATGTTCATGCTAGTACTCTACCGACCAGAGCGGGAAATGGCAAGAAACACCCCGTGGAGAGGTGTTTCCTAGAGGGACCGCGGTGGCCTTAGCGGAGAAGCTTGACGATCCAGATGAGGACGACAGCGCCGACCAAGGCGACGATAAAGCTTCCGATGTTAAAGCCAGTGACGCTGCCACCGATGCCGAGGAGACTGAAAATCCAGCTGCCGAGTGCGGCGCCGATGATGCCGACGACGATGTTGAGGAAGATGCCTTGTTGGCCATCAGTCCCCATGATCATCGAGGCGACCCAGCCGACGATGCCTCCAAAAACGATGTAGATGAGAAGACTCATAAGAGTGTGTGTTACGAATTACTGATCTTGACGATCAAGTTTTGCTGCAGCCTCCGGAGTGGAGACTGTTTTCCCCATCATGAGCAGCTTGATGATGCCCCAGGCGACGACGTAGTAGACGAACAGAGCGAGGATCGTGGTCCATTCGAAGACGCTGCCTTGTGCCCGAGACGTCTGGAACACGGCGACGAACGGCGCGACTAGCGGCGCAGTCACCATGTAGATGAAATCGGTAAAACCGGCACCAGTGTTGGCGCCGAGAAGTTTCAAGACGAGACGGAAAGCGAGCAAGACTTCGACGAGACCGAGGATATACCAGACGATCTGCGTGCCACGATAGAGAGGCTGTGTGCTACCGGATGATTGAGCATCCATAGAGTTAAAATTAATAATTACAGGCGTTGTTCCGAAGAACGAGGTAGAACCATACGCGTATGTAATTATTACCAAACGTAGCGAGCGAAATGAGAGTTTGCTTTCATTTCCGAGCGCAGTGCTGGTAAAATCGGGCCAATACCTCGCGGTTTACCGCTGAGGGATTGAGTCCAGGGCTGGCCCTGGGTTTAATGCCCGTTATCAATTTTCACTCTTCCTATCGTTGCTATCTTTACTTTCAGTATACTCTCTTTGGCTTGGAATAGCGAATGAACTATATTCGCTGATTAGAGGGGAAAATGGTGAGAAAAAATAGAAAGGGGAGTCACCGGATGTTGTCCGATAACTCCCCACCGTACTGCACAGACCACAATCGCACACAGCGCTTTTTCCACGGATATTTTTTGGAATCGGCAGTTTTCAATCGTAGGGGATCCTATTTCAAGGGCGGCTCCACACTGCCCGGAAGCAGGTTTCATAGCCTCGGACCTATCCAGTGCACCTGCGATCTAGTGTTTGACCAGCCACGGAGAGTCGAACTCCGCGTGTTGCCCACAACTGTTGTTTTGGTCTGCAGGGGAGATGTTAGGATAGAAGTCATTCCTTGTCAATCAGCTACTTGCTTTTCGGCGGATTCCTGCTATAATGCCTCCGCAGATGACTTCTGCTTTTTTCTTTGTTTCAGCTCCATATCTTCACTTGGTTTTTGTGATTTGGAGATTGTAACTTGCGCGTCGCGCGCCATGGCCCCATCGTCTATCGGTTAGGACAGCGGCTTTTCAAGCCGTTAAGAGGGGTTCGACTCCCCTTGGGGCTACATGTACCAACAAAAAGCACTCTCGTTCAGAGGGTGTTTTTTTGTTGGTATTTCTATCCAAGGGGAGTCGAACGGGCAGGAGTGAGCCCTTTCGCGAAGGCGAAACTGGCGAGTGTCGACGGATGCGCGCGAGCAAGCATTCGGCGCTGCCCAGGGCAACGAAGTCGTCAGCAGACGACGAGGCGGAACTCCCCTTGGCCGAAGTCCAATCTTGATGTTATCTGATATCGGAAAGGCAGTTACTAAACTTTTCTGCATTAAAAGTATAGAATCCGATTGTTAAAATTTCTTTGTCGGTATCAATTGTATGAATATAAAGTCTGTCGTGCAGTAAGAGTGGATAATCAGAATTGTTAAGTGTGATCATGAAAAGACTACCATGATATTTTTTTAGATAAGCGGAAATATAACAATCTACCCGACTGACTTGCTTGAGTTGTTTGTTTGAATATATATTTGATATTTCGATAGCACCTTCAAGGATGTTGCTATCGATTGGCATCGTAAATCCAGAAAGCGCATCAAGAAAATTTGTTTTCGTTTCTATTTGAGATTTTGTCTGACATCCTCTCAAGAATTCAAACTTTATAAATTCATTGATTATTGGAACGCAATTGAAATCTTGAAGCAAAGAAAAGAGCCCATCAAAATGTTGAGTATCAACGTATTGATGAGCTTTTGCTATAAAGCAAGTATCAAGCAGAACATGTTTGCGATCGATCGCTTCTCCTAATTGTTCCCTGGTCATCATAACAGGAATGATGTTCATTACGACCTATTGCTTCGGCATCAGCAACGTTAATGGCTCTTGCCAATGTTCGTAAGTGATCAAGATCCCATGTATAAGACGAGGCCTTACTTTTTGTCGGGGCCTGTTTTTTCTGTGGCTGATGAGAGTTTTCCATAAACCTTTCTTTCTTCAAGAATAGCACAAATTATTCCTCCATTCCACTTTTCTCCGCTACCGTGCCGTACGTGAGCGCGCTCCGCCGGATGATGTAGCTTGACTTTCCCATTACCAGAGCGTAAGCTGGGATTTCCTTTTTCCTTACCAACGAGGTGCGAGATGAAAGAAAGCGAAGGAGTGCCGGTCTTTTCGATTCCTCTAGCTCTTTGGCTAGGGTGTTGTCCGGATGGGAGCCATTACCGTCCTGTCGAAAATGGGGACTTGCGGGTAGGGCAGAGGATCCTGAAGGTGGAGATACCGCTCAATACGAACGTTTCGGGATCGATGGGGAATCACCCGGATGTCCTGACCGTCGCCAAGGTGGCCGAGTATGACCAGGAAGTGGTCTGTAGGGGCACCGATGGCGAGGAGACTTTTCCGATCGCCCGGATGATTGCTGGGAACATCGTATTCTTCGAACATCCGCTTTGGGGGTCGAAGTGGCGGAGAGGTATCGTCGGGACCGCCTTCATCGTCGAGCGCTGATCAACGCATCGTCCAGCAGGGTTTCGGAATCATCCGGACCCTGTTTTTTTGTCCAAAAGAAGCCATTTTTTGACTCTGGACAAAAGCATGAAAAAGTGCTATACTGCACGGTCAAGTGAGATTGTACTCGCTGACAAGTTCCCCGAAGCCAACCTACAGGAGGTTTGTCATGAAAACGTTTCAGTCTCAGCCGTCTTTGGTCCGGATCATCTTTGGTGTCCTCTTCGCTATCATCGGTATCTGCGCCATCATGACGAGCATTAGTCTGGAAGCGACGGCTCTCCTCATCTGGGAGATCCTGGAACCGACGACTATTTACAATGCTCGCCAGCTGGCAGAGGACAAGGCATTCGCGACAAGCTATGCCATCGCAGGCGGCTTTCTGTTTCTGATCAGCCTCTTTGCTGGTTACATCGCTTACCGCCTGCTCAAGACCAACAAAAAGAGCGGGTAGCGCCAGAGCAGCCGCGTCTGTTCGTCGGGCCTCATCGTAACCACGGTGGGGCTTTTTTGTTTTTTATGGTGTATAATAAAAAGGTAATTTGTAGCCTTTATAGTATGGATACTAGTCAGCCTCAAGCGGATAAAATCAAAGCAGAGGTAGATGAAATCTTAGTGGAACTCGATCAAGAGTTGAAAGAGTTGGATGAAAAAGAAGGGAATAATTAACCATATATTGTTATGGGATTCGAATCATTTCCACAACCAACGCCGAAAAGCGAGCAAGAGAAGAAACGTGGAGGGCTTTCCGATGAAGAGCGCGACAAGATTTTTATAGATGTTCGGGCAAGCGAAGAAAGAAGAGCGCGATCAGGCAAGCCTCTCTCATCTGAACGAGCAGATTTGTTCAGCCGTTTTTCGGAAAAGCTGAGAGGAAAAGCGGCTGCATACGCTGCGGCTTTCGCATTGGCTGGGGCGGGAGTGGCCTATGGTATTTCCCAGTACGAAAGTGGGGATACGGAAAAGGTTGATGGCGGACAAACAGCAGAGCAGGTAGTCAAGGATCTGCAGCAGCAAGACGCTCAATCGGGCTTGGAGAGTGAAGCTCCGGAACAGAAATGGCGCCGACATTTCGGAGCTATGAGCGATAGTCAACCAGAAGAGGTAAGACTATATCACTTGGAACAAGCGAAAGCAGCCGCCAATGACATGGTTGCGATTGAAAAGGCCGATGGAGATAATGCTCTTTTGGCTATTAGGTCTTATGAGCGAATGCATGATCTTGAGAGGAAGATGAAAGGCGTTACAGAGTAGCATTTTTACTTTTTTCTATGAGCTTTGAAACACCTTCAATATCGGTTCAGGACAATAAGGGGAAAGAAAAGAAAAAGCAATTGAGTGGCGCTGTGGCCGGGGCTCTGCTTTCTGTGGGAATGATGGCTGGTCAGGCTGTTGAAGCGCAGGCAGCTCCAGATCAGGAAAGACATGAGCAAATGGAGCAGGTTGCCTCTGGCGTGCTCTCACACAGTAATGAAGCATTTATTGTGGCTTTGAAAAAGGGAAGTTCTCTGCTTCAAACGGAGTTCCAAAAGGGAATGCAGGATAGAGGAAGCTATTCTTGCGATGATGTCACCATCCAGGTAGGAGGCGAGGCGTTCACTTGCCAAAGCATGAAGCTATCGAGCAGTTGCGGTGTCCCTTATGGCGAAGTCAAGATAGAAAAAGGGGAGAGGATGATTATTCTCTCTTTCTATAAGCCCGGGCCATGCAAAAACGGAGCGATACCGGAGGATATCGAAGGGAAAAAGGCGTTTCATTACTACATGGATTCGAAGTATGAAGAAGTCCGTGGGCCAATCGCTTGGAGTTGGGATGTGAATGGCGTTAAGAAGCTTGCTGGAGCGGAAGGAGTTTTTCCTCTCGACGGTGTCCAATTGAAGGGGGTACTGGAGAAATATGGAAAATAACCGGCGTGAACTTTAAAGTAAGTCTCTGGTCTGATCCATATTTGATTGCGCTGGAGCAGGGTTTCGGAATCATCCGGACCCTGTTTTTTTATCTTGAAGAAGCCATCTTTCGACCCTGGACAAAACAGGAAAAGTATGCTATACTGTACGGTCAGGTGAGATTGTACTCGCTGACAAGTTTTGAAGTCAACCTACAGGAGGTTCACCATGAAGTCCTTTTTCATCGCAGTTGCCATGTTGTTTGCCGCCTCCGTCGTGAATGCCGAACCTGCAAAGCCGGCCTATTGTTCCGGTAGCGCGTCGATCCTCAAGTCGGTGATCGACAAGGCTGGCGATTACAACATCGATGACGGCACGCATCAGCGCGAATACATCGCTCTTTGCGAGAAGGCGACGGCCAAGTTGCCGGTTGCCCAGCAGAAGGCTGTGTACGATGCAGTCACCAGCAAGAAGGTGCGGTTCCAGAATCCGTTCAAGGACGAGATCATGAAGTATCTCGACGTGTTTACCACGCTGCACAACGCTTGCCTTCCGTGTGGCGGCGGTTATCCGTGCTATGCGCCGGTGACCATCATCGAGAAGGTGAAACCCTGATTTCGCCAAGGCCGCTCCAACATGAGCTATTACGACCTGCCTAACAAGAGGTCGTTTTTCTTTTTTTCAAAACTATACCTCTAGCACGTTATCGAGCAGGGCTTCGGAAGTTTCCGGACCCTGTTTTTTTGTCCAAAAGACGCCATCTTTCGACCCTGGACAAAACGTCAGAAATATGCTATCATATAGGGTCCAATTCGGACGTTCTCAACAGGAGAATCTCGTGGTAACACGTGTCAGGAAGGTTTCTGGTTCTTCGCGGCAACTCGCGGAATCGCCCTCCGAAGGTACCTACCGAGGTTTCGGAACGGTTCCCGGCGAGACCATCGATCAATTCCATGATCGGATGTTCGACATCAATCCGCTCGAGGCGATGATGTACGAACTCGAAGTGGGACTTGAACAATCCCTGCGCACCAACTAAACGCCAAGGCTGCTCCAACAGGAGCTACAACGACCCGCCTAACAAGAGGTCGTTTTTCTTTTGCGAATTTTTATACTTCCAGCGTATTGGTCTCCGCTACCTTCCCATACTCGAACGCACTCGGGCGGATGGTACGGGTTTGGGTAGCGTAGTCGACATGGACGAGACCGAAGCGGAGCCAGAATCCATGGGCGAGTTCGAGATTGTCAAGGAGTGACCAGTAGAAGTAACCACGCACGTCGACCCCGGCCTCTATGGCGCGGTGGAGGGCGGTGAGTGCTTCGGGGATGAAACGCTGTCGCATCTCATCGGACGCGTCCGCGATGCCGTTTTCTGTGATGTAGATCGGTTTGCCGTAGCGGGTGAGCTCGACTAGGGCATGATAAAGCGACTCGGGATGATACTCCCAGCCGAAGTCGGTCTGTTCTTTGTTCGGATTTTTGTTGAAGCCGTTGTCGATGACATTTCTATTGTAGTGATTGAGGCCGATGAAGTCCTGGTGGTCCTTGATGCGGTTGATGAAGAATGAATTCCAGCCCCAGTCGGCGAGCGCCTTGAGAAGATGATTGATGAAGGTTGGTCGGGCCATTTCGAAGTAGATCTGATGTTTGGCGATGCCGACCTGCGCTCCTGGGAAACGCTGTTTGATGGCTGTGTAGGCGAGACGATGGGCAGCGGCGAGACGGAAGAGCGAGAGGAGAAAGAGCCGCGGGCATTTCTCCTGTGGCGGCCAGGCACCCTTGAGGTAGGCATATCCAGCATGAATATCTGGTTCATTGAGCGTAACCCAGAAGGTGACTTCGAATCCGAATTCCTCAGCCATTTTTTTTGCGTATCGTGCAAAGTATTCTGGGAATTTTTTTGATGTGATACCTCCTTCTTTTGCGAGCCATTGTGGGATATAGAAGTGAAGTAGCGTGACGAATGGTTCCATACCGTGTTCACGGAGTGCATGGATCACTTCGCGATAATGCTCTATTTCTTTCTCATCCCATTTGCCTTCTTCTGGTTCTATCCGAGACCACTCGATGGAGAAACGATGGGCGTTGTGATGAAGTTTTTTTGCAATGTCAAAATCCTCACGGAAGCGGTTATAGTGATCGCATGCAATGCCGGCGATGTAGTTTTTCGGATTGGTAGCCTCTTGCTCGAATTTTTTCCAATTTGGGTTCCACCAAAAAATATTCTTGGAGTTTTTTGCGCGCGCATCTGCCGTCCGGGGTTCCCACTCACCCCAGTCGTTTTTTGTATTGCCTTCGACTTGGTGAGATGAGGTGCCAGCGCCCCAGTAGAAGTTTTTCGGAAAGTTGAGCTGGGACATAGAGCGGGGGAGATAAGTGATAAGAGATGAGTGATGTAAGAAAAAGCAGGATACGAATCCTGACTGGATTGTAGCGCACTCCAAACAAAAAGAAAAAAGCCTTGCGCGGATATTGCCGCAAGGCTTTCTTAGGGGTCCTGGGATCAGGACGGGGGTAGCTAAGAGAGACTGATTTCCTTCAGCTTCTGTCGAATGGCCTCGGCGAGCTTGCTGTCGTCGATGCCGCCGCCCTTGGCTGGATAGTGCTTCTTGAGGTAATCCCACATGTCGTTGCCGTCGTGGATTTGCAGTGGGTCCTCGTCGCTCGCGAGCAGATGGAGCATGAATGGCAGCATGCCGGCATGGATACCGGCGGAAGCCGTGAGGTGCATCGCGAGTACTGATAGCCACATATGGTCACGAATCGAGCTGACCACCAGGGATTCGAAGTTCGGTGGCACCTTCTTCAGCCGTTGGTGACTGGCGCAGCGGCCCCTCTTGTAGTAGGCACATCCGGTGGTGCAAGGAAGGATACACGGCAAGCAAAGATCAGACTTGTGTATCGGAGGAACTGGGTCGTGATTGTTCTGCTGGAGTAGGCAGTGTTCTATTGCGGATGCAAAAACGGAAGTTATCATGAAACCTCTCCTCGAAGTTGAGAAAATCGATCTGTTGTTAAGCCTGTCGAGGGGTATTTCCACATGACCGTATATTATGCATTAAAAAATATGTACTGTCAATGATATTTGATAAGAAAATTGACTTTTTCCCTTAAATAGGGTATTTTTGCAGTGGTATACTAGAAAAAAATACAGGATACAAAGCCCGAAACCTGGATCCCGGGTCCCTCCAAAGGCGGGCAGGCAATCCCAGGATGATATCGGAGGTGTTGGTTTGTGTTTTGAAAATTGAGTTTTGAGTTTTGCTTGGTTTTTGTGATTTGTAAGTTGTGTTTTCTCTGTCTGCAGAGCTATGGATCCAAACTTTCACTTTCCTGACCCGAAAACCACCGTTCCGAGTGAGCGCCGCGTGCAGCGCTTCTTCGAGCTTATCCCGGGAACCATGACGTGGACGACGCTCCTTGGCATGCTCGTCCTCTCGTACTTCCTGCCGGTGTGGGCGGCGATCTTCGTTGTTGTCTTTGATATCTACTGGATTCACAAGGCACTCTATATCTCGCTCTTTTCCGTGGCGGGCAATTATGACGTGAACGAAGGCAAGCGCATCGACTGGTGGGACCGTTGCCAAAATATCGCGCACCCGGAGGCGTACAGCGAGATCCTCAAGACTCGCATCAAGAGCATCTATGATGGCATGCGGGAGATGCCGATCTTCGCGCTTCGCAATCGTCGCACGGCGATGCGGGAGATCAAACGCTTGAAGAAGATCCGCCGCGAGACCCGCGTGCTCATCCCGATAGAGGACAAGATCATGGACTGGCGCGAGGTGGTCCATGTCGTGCTTCTGCCGACAGCAGGGGAGCCGGCCGATGTCATCGAGCCTGCCATCCAGTCGCTCGCGGAGAGCAATTTCCCGAAGGAGCAGATGATCATCCTCCTTGCGACCGAGGAGCGCGAGGATCCGGAGACGCGCCTGCCGAAGGTGGAGTATCTCAAGAAGAAGTTTGACGGCGTGTTCCGTGATTTCCTTGTGACGACGCATATCGTCGAGGCGGGAGAGATGAAGTGCAAGGCGTCCAATGCCGGTTTCGCGGCACGCGAGCTCATGAAGTACCTCGATGAGCGCGGTATCGACTACAAGCGTGTGCTCTTCTCGAACTTCGACTGTGACAGCGTAGCGCACAAGGAATACTTCGCGGCGCTCACCTATGAATACATCATCGATCCGAAGCGTCTGCAGCGTGCGTATCAGCCGCTCCCGATGTACCACAACAATCTCTGGGATACCAACGCCTTCGTGCGTCTCGTGGTGACCGGCTCGTCCTTCTGGCACCTGTACCAGTCGACGCGCAAGGAGATGGTGACCTTCTCGTCGCACTCGGAGCCTTTTGATACCTTGGTCAAAGTCGGCTTCTGGCCGGTGAACATGATCAGTGAGGACTCGGTCATCTATTGGAAGTGCCTCGCGTACTATCATGGTGACTACCGCGTGCAGCCGATCCATCTGCCGATCTCGCTCGATGCGGTGCTCGCGGAGACATACTGGAAGACGCTCAAGAACCAGTACAAGCAGAAGCGCCGCTGGGCCTATGGCATCGAGAACTTCCCGGTGACGATGCGCGCCATCTGGCCGGACAAGGGGATCAAGTTCTTCACGAAGGCTCGTATCACCTTCGAGATGCTTGAGGGCCACTACTCATGGGCGACGACGTCCTTCATCCTGACGTTCCTCGGCTGGCTGCCGCTCGTTTTGGGTGGGTCGGCATTCCGCCAGAGCGTGCTTGCGCACAACTTGCCGTTCATCACGGAGACGCTCATGACGGTCGGCATGATGGGTCTCTTGGTCTCTATCCCGATGTCGCTCCTGTCGCTGCCGCCGCGGCCCAAGCGCTACCATTGGTCACGGCATTTCCTGATGCTCTTCCAGTGGATCCTCATCCCGCTCGTCGGATTTCTCTCGGCATTCCCGGCCATCGATTCACAGACGCGCATTCTCCTCGGTAAATACTTCGGTGAGTTCTGGGTGACGGAAAAAATGCGGAAGAATTAGATTTACGATTTTTCCTGCCTGCCGGCAGGCAGGGATTTTAGAATAGAATGCAAGAAGGAAAGATAAGAGAAGAAGATTTTTGATTCAATACAAGAAAAGCCCCGTCCTTCGGTTGAAGGGCGGGGTTTCGTTTCGTGCGGTTCACACGTCGTGGAGATGCGAGAGGAGCGGTGGAGTAGCCACGGGCTCGAGGCTATCGCGCAGGATCTCCTAAATCGGCCGTTGGAGCGGAGAGATGTAGAAACGGCGAGGATCCAGTTTGCCGAATAGACCTGGGGTCGCGGCTTCTGGAATGACGTCCTTGTCTTCGAGGTCGGTAATGCCGGCGACGAACTTCTCGACGAAGCTGAAGAGAGAGCGGTTGATGCCATCGGGCTGTTTCACGAAGAATGAGATCATCCCGTTGTCGTTTTTGACCCGGAGGTCAGTCGCGCGGATCTCGAAGCAGGCCGTAGACCGGCCTCGCCAGATCATTCCCGTGATGAAGGTCGTAGAGTAGAGGATGCCCGGTTGTCTTGGGAGGAATACGAGGCCGGGGTTGATGAACTTGCGCTTTTCATCGAAGTACAGCTTGAAACCGTTGTGTTCGGCCATGATGAGCTCCTTGGGTTGTTGGATGAACTGGATTATTTGTATCAGAAATGGCTTATTTATGCAACTATCCTGTATTTACCACCTTTTGACCCTTTACAAAACCGATAAAAGGGTGTATAATGTATTGTTTAGTTCTTTAAGTGTGAAGTTTTGTCCAACGTTTTTTCTCGAGGGAGAGAAAGATGGAAATGCTGCAAATCGAAGTGGTCCGCGTCCTGGGTAACGGTCGTCAGATCGTGCGTCAACAAGTGATTGACGTGCCGGCTAAGAAGTACCAGTCTGACGCGTTGTATCCGCCGTATCCGATCGTTCGGCGCCAGCGTTCTGCTCAGTCGTTGCATCGTTTGAACGAAAAGTCGTTGTGCGGCAACTCCGGCTATGTTCTTCATACGACTGTCGCATCGAAGCGCATCCAGCCGATGAGTCCGGAGTACTACGACAGGCAGCAGCATACCCTCTCCAGGCAGTATCAGAAGTCTGATGCACAGCGGGGGAAGGAGCAGCGCAAGCGGGTCCATAAGCCGGACTACCGGCACGTGGATGTCTACCACTGATCGGTAGGCAAGCGGCAAAGAAGGGGTTTGTCTGGAATACAGATGAACCCCTTTAAAATTCCCTAAATCCTCCCATATTATTTTTTTCTTTACGTATCACTATAATTGTGCGGTCGTCATAAAATAGTGATATACTGAAAACGTAAAAATAACGTAAAAATAGAGAAAATAAAAAATATAACGGTGCTAATGATATATACAACGATGTATGAACAAGAAAAAAACAGCATCTCAGAAAACGGCAAGACTGGAAAAGATCAATCTTCAGGGTATTGTTCTTGGGGCGGTGGGATTAGCTGGTGTGATGGCAATCGCACTTGCTGCGCCGAACGCTCTTCAGGCAATCAAGGTATTTCGTAATTTCGGCGATGCGAAGGTGAGAACCCGGTATCGATATTCGGTAAATACGACAATTAGACGTCTTCAGAAGAAGGGACTGATTGCTGTTGAACAGCATGGTGGAAAACCATGCTACCGTCTGACAGAGCGGGGAGCTCTCGAGCTTGTCCGATATAAGATGAAAGAGAAGACGATTACGCGGCGACGTTGGGATGGAAAGTGGCGTGTTGTTATTTTTGATGTAAAAGAAGACCAGCGTACTATTCGAAACCGGATCCGGACGATGCTTTTTGAATTCGGTTTTGTCCGCCTACAGGATAGTGTCTGGGTGTCGCCGTATGAATGTGAAGAAGTGATCCAGCTTTTGAAAGCGAAATGTCGGATCGGTAAGGATGTGCTCTATATCACCGCTGAGAAAATCGAACAGGACGGTTTTTTGCGGAAGCACTTTGATCTGAAATAGCATTTTTTTTGTTTTATTGCATATCACTATAATTGTGCGGTCGTCATAAAATAGTGATACGTTGGTAATAAAAAATTAGGGAGATTGAGAAGGATAAAAGGACAAGAAGGGGAAAATAAGGAGAAAAAATACGGACAGAGAATATAGGGAGAAGGTGGTTACTCCAAGTGGATTTTTTCTTCGAATTTCTGGAGAGCATCGCGGAGGAGCGGATGCTCTTCGAGCCGTGGATCAGATTTCAGGATGGCCGCAGCTTCATTCCGTGCGATAGTGATGAGCTTCATGTTGGTGAGGTTCTCCATGGCGATGTCGGGGAGGCCGGACTGGCGTGTGCCGAAGAAGGCACCGGGTCCGCGGAAGGCGAGATCAGCTTCTGCGATATCGAAGCCGCTTGTTGTCTTTGTCAGGACTCGCAGTCTTTCGTTGCTAGCAGCGTTTTTGCCTGGCAAGAGAAAGCAATAGGACTGGTGTTCGCCTCGGCCGACGCGGCCGCGGAACTGGTGAAGCTGCGAGAGGCCGAAGCGCTCGGCTTCCTCGATCATGATGATAGTGGCGTTCGGCACGTCGATACCGACCTCGACGACTGCGGTCGCGACGAGAATATCGTATTTCTTCTCATGGAAGTCGCGCATGACGGCTTCTTTTTCTTTTGCCTTGAGTTTGCCGTGGAGGAGTCCGATGGAGAGGTGCGGGAAGACATCCTTCGCGAGACGTTCCTGTTCGGCGACGGCGGCCTTCACGTCCTTCATGGCCTCGGATTCTTCGACGAGGGGCAGGATGACGAAGGCCTGGCGACCTTTCTGAGCCTCGCTTCGCATGAACTCATAGACCTGTTCGCGTTTTTTGTCCGTATCGGCGAGCCGGGTGATGATCGGTTTCCGGTCTCGCGGCATCTCGTCGAGGATCGAGACGTCGAGATTGCCGAAGAGTGCGAGCGTGAAGGTGCGCGGGATAGGGGTAGCAGTCATGGTCAGGAAATGACTCACATTTTGAGGTGTCGCATCGTGGACGGTCAGTACCGTGTCTTGGAGCTTCGCACGCTGGGCGACGCCGAAGCGGTGCTGCTCGTCGACGATGATGAGTGCGAGATCGCGGAAGGCGACGTCATCTTGGAGGAGGGCATGCGTACCGACGACGATGTCGGGGATGCCGGCGCCGATCGCTTTGAGGAGCGTGGGGCGGGTGACGGTGTCTCCATCCAAGATGCGATAGCTGCCCGTGAGGAGTGCGACGCTGTGTCCGGTATCGGCGAAGAGTCGTGAGAGGCTCTCGAAGTGCTGCCGGGCGAGGACTTCGGTCGGGGCGAGGAGCGCGGTCTGTGCTCCTTCTTCGGCTGTGACGAAAGCCGCGATCGCGGCGACGGCGGTCTTGCCACTTCCCACGTCACCATTCAAGAGTCGGTTCATCGGGTGGGTCGCGGAGAGGTCGGAGAGGATCTCACTCGCGGCTTTTTCTTGCGCTCCGGTGAGCGTGAAGGGGAGTGAGGCTTTGAAGCGTGCGAGCGCGGCGTCGTCGAAAGGGAGCGATTTCGCTTGCGCGGTCTCGAAGAGCGATCTGACTTGGAGCGTTTTCATCTGCACGAGGAGCATCTCGTCGAAGGCGAAGCGTTTCTGGGCGATGAGGCTATGCTCTGTGTCTTTGGGGAAGTGGACGTAGAAGAGAGCTGTTTTGAGCGAGGGGAGATGAAGCCGCTCGAGGATCTCCGCGGGGACGGGGTCATGGAAATCAGCGATCTGGGGGAAAAGCTCGGTGATCTGCCAGCGGAAGAATTTGGACGTGAGGCCGGCGGTTTCGGGATAGACCGGGACGAGACGGCCGGTGTGGGTCGCATCGCGGGCGGAGCGTTCGACGGCCGGGTTTTGCATGAGGAAGCCGTCGCGGTCGCGCGAGACCTTGCCGCTCATGCGGACTACCATGCCGTCTTTCAGCATCTGCGATACGAAGCGCTGGTTGAACCAGAGAGCGCGTATCCGGCTGCCATCTGTATCCTCGATGACGGCTTCGGTCAGGAACATTCGCTTCTTGAAAGTGCGGCCAGCTTCGATGGAGACGACCGTGCCGAGGATGGTGCAGCGTTCATCGGGGACGAGTTCGACGATTGGGCGGATGGCGGAGTAGTCTTCGTAGCGGTGCGGGAAGTGATGAAAGAGATCGCGCACGGTGAAAATATCCAGACGTGCGAGCTTCGCAAGCGTCGGTTGCTTGATGGAGGTGATTTGGGAAAGCGGGGTGTCAAAGGGGAGCATGACTTCATTATATACTAGTGGCTTTTTTGTGCTAAAAAACAAGCCCCTCACACGCAGCGTATGCGGGAGGGGCGAGAGGGGGGTTAGCGGCTGCGCACTTTGCGCGGGAGCGAATCCCGAGTGTACCGCATGGTAGTCGATTGCAGCGGAGCTCGTTGCCAATCTTCGGGAAGGCTGGCGAGTGTTTCCATCCGCACGTGGGTGATATTGATGCCGACGCCGGTAGCGATCGCTCGCAGTTTACTCACGATGGTGAGGAGATCCTCGCCAGATAGGCGCTTGTGCTTTTTGCCAATCTGGCCGATCAGTATTGTCGGAGAGCCGCCGCCGAGGAAGGCATAGCCGAAGGAGTACTTGCTGAGATCATTGAAGAGCATGGCGCCGATGAAGTTGCTGCGTTCTTTCGGCGCGAGAGCTTTCTCGGTCCGGATTGCGAAGAATGCCGGGCCGTCATTGTTGACGTGGATGAAGCTTACCGCAGTATGTGGCTGCTGATAGCTGACTGGATCCTGGCGTTCCCCCCCAGTCTCCTGATGGCAGGAAACGGAGCGATGCGGGACAAGTCCGGACAGGATTCCTCTTTGGCCATCAATAATCATAAATCTGCTTCCTTTCTTCGGTTGTCGATGAACTACCGACGGAGAATACCCCAAATATATGATTTTGTCAATGCCTCGCTTCCGGGGCGGATTTTCCGTATAATGCCTATATCGTAATATCCTGAGCCCTCCATCATGTCCGAATCCAAGAATCTCATCTGTTATTTCGACGGCCGGTTCCTGCCGCTGTCTGAGATTGTGCTCAGCCCGTATGATCTTGGCTTTCTGCGTGGGTATGCCGTCTTTGATGTGATGCCTATGGAGAATGGCAAACCATTTCTTTGGGAGAGGCATTTTGATCGGCTCGTCCGTTCGGCAGCGCCGCTCGGTCTCTCGGTACCAGTGGATAAGGAGGTTTATCGGAACATTCTCGATGAGCTCGTCGCGCGCAATCCAGGAGAGCGTCTTTCGTTCCGGACCGTGCTGTCTGGTGGCAAGAGCATGGATAGTTTCGTGCCACAATCAGGAGCGGAGACGTTCCTCGTGCTCGCCGAGCCGGCGCATACATATCCGAAAGAGATGTTTGAAGATGGTGTGAAAGCGATCACGCTCGAGTATGAGCGTCCGCTGCCACAGGTAAAGCTGGCGAACCATGCTATCGCTATCAGTGATCTGCCGCGCCGCCGCGAAGCCGGGGCTTTTGAAGCGATCTATGTGAATAGCGGAGAGATATCGGAAGCATCGCAGAGCAATGTCTTCATTGTGAAGGACGGGAAGCTTTCGACGACATGGGAGAATGTGCTCCATGGCATCACGCAGGGGCTGGTGCTCGAGCTCGCCGAAGCTGCGGGCATCGTGGCAGAGAAGCGACGAGTCATGCTTGTTGAGCTACTTTCGGCTGATGAGGTGTTCATGACAGGATCGAGCAAGCGTATCGTGCCGGTGGTGCGGATCGACGAGACAGTGATCGGTGCGGGTACTCCCGGACCGGTCACGCGGCAGCTCTTGCAGGCGTTTGATGATTTCGCGAAGGCGTACTGACGAAATATCCTGGAAGCTTCTTCTGTTTGCCAAGAAGGAGGGCTTTGAGTACTATGAGAAGGCTGTGCGGATAATGCGCTCGTCGTATAACGGATAAGACATCTCCCTCCGAAGGAGAAAACGCAGGTTCGACTCCTGCCGAGCGCACAAAGTAAGTGAGGAGCATGCCAACTGCTTGGCATGCGCCAGGAGGAGAAAGTCGGAGCCCTGTCCGCGATAGCGGACGGCGAGACGGGGTCGAGAGGCTGTGAAAGCAGAACTCGTGACCGATTCCTGCCGAGCACACATGAACGAAGTGAATGGGCCGAGGAGCGAGTAAACTCTTGCCTACCGGCAGGCAGGGCTTTACTCGCGCCAAGGAGGAGAACGCCGGAGTGATATTTCGTCAGAAGACGAAATCGCGAGGCGCTGCTCAGACAAGCCTTTGTGTCGACAAAAGCTTAGTCGAGGGAGACTCCTGCTCGCCTCGATTCGAGTCGAAGCGGGCCGAGCGCGCAAAGTAAGCGAAGAAAAAAAGACTTCCCCGCATAGGGAAGTCTTTTTTGTAAACGATGTGCGCCCGGCAAGAATCGGACTTACGACCTTCTGGACCGCAACCAGACGCTCTATCCACTGAGCTACGGGCGCATTTAACAAAAAACTCACGACTTACGATTTACGACAAACAACGGTAAAACAGGTATTTTTCTGGTGTTGTGAGTCGTTCGTCGTTCGTCGTCAGTCAATTAAATATGCAGCAATTTCTCCAATGTGTCAACTAGGCCTGGCTCGTGGATATCTTCCGGTATGGCTCGCGCGAGCAATTGCCGGAGCGATTCAGTATCGACAGTCATGATAGGAATGTGGGCATATGGAACGAGCTTTCCGGTCGTTTTGATGCTAAGCAGTCCCTCGAAGGGCGGTTCGGTATAGATATGAAATGATTCGATGGTCCCAAGTTCGTAGAAGCTGTTTCCGGCGGCGATACCCTTAGTAGTGATGTGGAAGTCAAGTATCTGTTGACTGCGGTGCATGAGAAGATATCCGACGACGCCGATGAGTATGAAAACAATCGCCATGAGTGGGCTATTGGTATAGAGAGCATAGCTGATGATGGCGATCAAGAGTACCGTGACGATAATTTTCGCGCGAGGTCCGAGTTCGAGCGGCTCGTGCTCTGGGGCTTGCCAGGAAAGGATGGCGTCGCCGTACTGTTTTGGGAGAGACGACGCAGCGGCGCGTACTGAAAAACTTGGTTCTTTTGGAACCTGTTTAGGGTGGTTGAGGGAAGGGTGGTGGACGGACATGGTTTTTTATCAAATTCTTTTGTTATGATAGCACGATGTTTGATTCTGCGATACAAGGTATGTATTGATGCAAATTTGGAATACTGATACAGTGTTTCCGTGAGCCTCTCTCGTTTATGAAGAGGTTTTAGGAAGCGTGGCCCCTTAGCCCAGGACCAGTCTGCCTTGGGCGGGGAGTGGTTGAAAGCAATGGTTTTGCCGTCGCCCTTGGCGGGGTCCCGCTCAAGCGGGAAAAACTGTGCTATCTTGTTAAAGTGGAAGCGTGGCCGAGTGGTTGAAGGCAACAGTCTTGAAAACTGTCATACCCGAAAGGGTATCGTGAGTTCGAATCTCACCGCTTCCGCCAGAAAAATAATCCAGCCTTGTTGGTGTTTGGGACAAATGTCGAGAGTCTCTTGTTTGATGATGAGGGAGTGTTGTTTGGTTAATCCTGCATTAGTTACCCCTCTCCCTTGGCAATTTTGTGATTTTGTGGTATCATACTTTGTTCTCGTTGGGAGTTCTTTAGTGGCCAGCTGGAGCATGGTATCCGTTTGTTTGAGGTCTGTTCATAGGAGGAAAGGTGATGACTGTACGGGAAACCAGTCCAGGGACGTTCTATTGCGGCATATGCAGCAGGATCGTTTCTCCGCAGCACGACTGTCGCCCTGGAACCACGCATAAGGGGTTTGATCATGGAAGTTCAGGGGTAGACAAATGCAGGAATTGCGGGGCCGTTGTTGGTCTCGGTTGCCAGCGTTGCCGCTATTGCGGGAATACATGAGGCTATGCAATGCATTGGCCAAAGATGAGTGCGGAATCGTACTCATCTTTTTTTGTGTCCGCATAAAAAGATTTGCTTTTTTGGCTGTTTTGTGCTAGTTTGGAATCGTTGTAAGTTTTTCTCTCTGGAGTTTCGCTGACCGCGGAAGGAGTTGCCAAGCTCGGACCAGTCAAGCAGTGCCAGGTAAGGAGAAGGTCACCTTACACGGTAAATCAAGTTAGCAGTTCGATATGGCAACAAAGCTGTACGTCGGAGGCGTCGCTTACGCGTCGACCGAAGACACACTCCGCGATGCGTTCGCGCAGGCCGGTAGCGTCGTTTCTGCCAAGATCATCATCGACAAGATGACAGGCCGCTCACGCGGTTTCGCCTTCGTCGAGATGACCACAGAGGAAGATGCCCAGAAGGCAATCGACATGTGGAATGGCAAGGAACTCGACGGCCGCACGCTGACCGTCAATGAAGCTCGCCCGCTCGAGGATCGTCCTCCGCGCCAGGGTGGCTACAACAACGGTGGTCAGGGTGGCAATCGTTGGTAGTATTTGGCAAAAAAGCAGTCCCGCAAGGGACTGCTTTTGTTTTGGTGAGGATGGATCGGATTCCTTGATTTCGATAAAAAAAGCTGATAGCATGAAGCGTATGCATATTGGAAAGGTGGCCCCAGCCCAAGGCTGGTCCGTCTTGGGCGGAGAGTGGCTGAAGTACGGCTTATGTATTACGTCTACATACTCTGGAGCGAGAGAAATGGGCGATTGTATAAAGGCGTGACAAATGACCTCAAAAGAAGATTGAAGGAGCATAATGGTGGATCAGTGCCATTTACAAAAAGCCTTATTCCGTGGAAACTGATATATTATGAGGTGTTTTCTGAAAAAGAAGATGCAACAAGGGAGGAGAAGTTTTTGAAGAGCGGAAAAGGACGAGAGCGAATTCAATGGTTATTGAGAGGTGTTTTGGAAAAATTTGGATAGTTTGGAAAGGTGGCCGAGCGGCTGAAGGCGGCGGATTGCTAATCCGTTATAGGGGGTTAAACCCCTATCGAGGGTTCGAATCCCTCCCTTTCCGCAGTGAACGGAGTGAACGAAGAAAAGGAGGAAGCCAACTGCTTGGCTTCCGAGAGGGATGAGAAAGACGGAGCGATGTTTCGCGAGCACGCGAAACCGCGAGTCGGGGTCGCGGAAATGTACGAGCGTCGGCGAGTACATTATCTGTGACCGAATCCTTTTTTGAACCGAAAGAATACAGGACCCCTGATGGGGTCCTGTATTCTTTTTGGTATGGGAATGGAAGGGAAGGATTCGAACGGGCAGGAACGATTCGCCAGCTGGCGGAGAAACTGGCGAGCGTCGATGGATGCGGGCGATCCTTCAAAAAAAGTAAGCGGGTATTCAGCGAGCGATCACGATGCCGAAGACGGAGCGGGCGCCGGCCTTCCTGAGGACCTTGGCGCATTCTTCGAGTGTGGCGCCGGTCGTTGCGACATCGTCGATGAGCCAGACATTCTTATTCAGGATGTCTTTTTTCTTGCCTTGAGCGATGATGAAGGCGTCTTTCAGGTTGCGGAGACGTTTGGCGCGGGAGTCGGTCTTCATCTGCGGCCGGGTGTGGCGCTGTCTCAGGAGTAGATCTTCCGGTATCGGGATATCGAGTCCGGGTGCGAGGCAGTCGGCGAGATGGTGAGCGATGATGGTGGATTGGTTGAAACCACGGAAGCGCAGGCGGCGGGGATGGAGCGGGATGGGGATGATGAGATCTGGTAGGAGGAGGCCGTTCCTATCGATGGCGTCGGCGAGGATATCGGTGAGCGGGAGAGCTGCGTCAGGCAGGAAGCGGTATTTGCACGTATGGATAGCGCGGGAGACGGCCGGGACGCGGTAGTAGGTCGCGGCGAAGAGTCCGGAGAGCGCGTGTTTTTCCGAACATGGGAGGCAGGTTTCTCCTGAAGGCGTGATGCGTTTCTGGCAGCTCGGGCAGCGCTGCTCGAGACGGAGCGGTATGCGTCTGCGGCAATTGTTGCAGATCCATGTGCCGGATGCTCCGCAGCCGAAGCAGAGGATAGGGAAGCAGAGATCGGCGATACGCTGGATGAGAGTGTGGAATCCGATAGACATAGTGTCTTTCTTCGTACGGAGGACTTTGAATTTCTCCGTACGCTATGATATAGTAGAGCATATCAGGAGGGTAACATCGGACACAAATACACAGGCCATGTTCGGATTCAAGAAACCGCATTTTCTCGGCATCGATTTCGGGACGTCTTCTATCAAGGCGGTCGAACTTTCGGTTGTCGATGGTAAGCTCGTGCTTTCAAATTATGCTATTACCGACCTTGCCGTATTGGAACAGGGGAAGCTTTCTGCTCCCGGGAGATCGTTTGATGAGGAGGTGCTGCTGTATCTGCGGGCGTTGCTTGCTAAAATGAAACCAGAGAGTAAGCGTGGATATGTCGCTATGCCCGCTTTTATCGGTCTTATTTCGCTTATCGAGTTTCCAGAAATGGAAGAGAATGAGCTACAAGAGGCTATCAAGTATGAGGCGCACAAGTATATTCCGTCGCCGCTCGATGAAGTAGCGGTCAGTTGGGAAGTTATCGGCAAGCATCTGGATGAGAAGGATGGGAAGCAGAAGATGGAAGTGCTTCTCGTAGCGGCGCTCAACAAGGAAGTCAGTCGTTACGAACGTTATATCGAATCAGCCAGACTTGATCTTGCCTTTCTCGAGCTCGAGACATTCTCTCTTGTTAGGGCACTGGTCGGCAAGCAGAACGGTCTTCGTATACTCATCGATATCGGAGCGCGCGCGACCAACCTCATCCTTATCAAGGATGGCGTTGTCCGGGCAAGCCGCAATCTCGATGTTGGCGGGCGTGATGTGACGCGCACGATCATGGAAAGCCTGGATATAACGCAGGAGCGTGCTGAAGCTCTCAAGAAGAGTGGAAAGGATTTTCTTAATAATCCGGAATCGGCCCTCATGTTTCCGTCGCTCGATATGATTTCCGGCGAGGCTATGCGCATGATATCCGCTCATAAGGCTAGGCACCCGGACGATCATTTGGAGGAAATCGTTCTTTCAGGCGGCACTTCTAAGATGGTCGGCTTGAAGGAGCGTTATGCACAATCGATTGGTGTTCCGGTATCGATTGGTAATCCATGGGAACATATCGAGTATCCGCCAGAGCTTGCTCCGGCGATCGGGCGTCTCGGAGGCGAGTTTTCGGTAGCTCTCGGTCTTGCGCTCTCAGGTGCTGACGGAGTTTTGAAGGAACCTGGGAGATATGGAAACACGTAAGTCATATAAATAATAAAGCAATGGACGGAATAAATCTTTTTCAGGCCGCGCACGAGCGCAAGGGCGCTGGTGCTCCGAAATCTTTTCTTGATAAGGGGTTCGTGATAGCTGCTACTATATTTTTTTCAGTGGCAGCCGTCTGGGGAGGGCTTTTGCTGTATACCAACTCGGTTGATGGGAAAATAAATGCTATCAGTGCTTCCGTGCAGACGGGGCTTGGATCGATATCAGGGAAAAGCGCTGACCGTGTCGGTGATTTTTCCGACCGCCTTTCTTTGATGGAAGCAGCGGCAGTGAATGCGGTTGAGCCGGGGGATGTGTTGGATCAGCTTGGGCGTATGACTGTTCAGGGGGTTGTGTTGACAGATTATGAATACGACGTAGAACATAAGGCGATACGCCTCGAGGGAGAGACGGATAATTTTCGGTATATAGGGCAACAGATGTTTTCTATGAAGCTCTCTGGATCGTTCTCTAGTATCATCGTCAGCTCTATTGAGAAGAAGGAGACCGGACTGATCCAATTCGTGCTGAAGGCCGATATCGTTGCTGCGGCCAAGAGTTCAGTTGTTGGCAGTGTTTCGAAATAGTTAAATTACATCTTCATTATGCATCTGAAAGTCTTTATTTTTCCAGCCATGGTGATCGCGGTTTTGGTCATGTCCATCGGCTTCATACGACCAGCTGTAGCCACTTTGAACGAGAAGAAAATCCAGCTTGCCATGAAGGAGGCCGAGCTCGGAAATCTGGATATGATCGTGGCTAATGTCACCGCATTGAACGGTTTCCTGGATAGTCGGCCGAAAACAGAGGCATTCGTGCATCAGTATCTTCCGGATGAGCTTGACCAGGAACGTGCCGTTGATACGTTCAATTTTCTCGCGTCCCGATCCGGACTTTCTATTACGGATATGGATTTCAAAGATGTAAGCAACGTGATGCCTGTCGTGGCACCAGCTGAGGAACCGCTGGATGCCGGGGCGGTGGTGTCAGTGTTTTCTCGTCCGGTTGTCAGAAAATACACGGCGACGGTGACGGTGCGCGGATCATATGAGAGCATCCGGGCTTTTTTCGATCGAGTCGCCCACTCTGATAGGCTTAAGGAGGTTTCTTTGCTGGAAATTAAGCGTGATGAAGATCAATCCGAAGAGGGAGTCGGTGGAGATACCGACGTGGATGAGAGCACACAGGCATTGCTCGGAACATTCTCTGCGGAGTTCAGTTATTTTCCACAGAGGCCGGTCGTGTCCGGTGTTTCGACCCCGGCATTCCAGAAATCGATGTTTGATACGACAGTCGCTGACAATGCTGCAAGCATTGTGTCGGATCCTATACCGCAGCTTGACGTATCGTTGGCTGGGCGCGCCAATCCTTTTCAGCGGTGAAAGATAACGAAGAATATACGATATGTCAGAGGAGATGACCAGATCCAAAAAGGCATCGTTACCTACCTTGCGCGGGTCTTCATCTGCGGCGGCGCATGCCAAGGAGCTCGGCGTGCCGCTGCTTGAGAGTATGCCGAGGGATATTGACAAGCTGGTTGTTGATATTATCCCGGAGGAAGTGGCGAGAAGGTACGCCATGGTGGCTTTCCGTAAGGATGAAAGCTCATTGCATGTCGCCATGGTCGACCCTCAGGATTTTGAGGCGCTCAATATGCTCCGTTTTCTGGCTGAGAAGGAGCATCTTGGCATCGAGGTTTATATGGCTTCTCGCGAGATATTCGACGAGATAGCCAAGCTGTATACCGGAACAGATGCTGCCTTAAAAGAAGCGATTTTGTCACTGAAGAAGGATGATGATATCGTCGAAGTCAAGGATGTTGCGGGTGGCTCGAAGGAGAGTGTTGCCACGGAACTTTTTCAGGACGCTCCAATCGCTAAATTCGTCGAAGTTATCGTGAAGCATGCTATAGAGAATCGGGCGAGCGATATTCACATCGAACCGATTGATGGAGGGTATAGGGTCCGGTTTCGCGTCGATGGACTACTCCGCGCCCAGCTGGTTTTTCCGAGTGAGGTCGGACGAGCGGTCATCTCGCGCATCAAGATCCTTTCCAATCTTAAAATAGACGAGAAACGCAAGCCGCAAGATGGACGGTTCCATTTTGATGGTGACCGCATCTCTGTTGACCTTCGCGTTTCGAGCTTGCCGGTTATCGATGGGGAGAAGATAGTGATCCGCGTATTGGATAAGGGATCGAATGTGAGTGATCTGGAGAAATTGGGGCTGTGGGGACGTAATCGGAATATTCTGGAAACCAGGATTCGCGAACCGTTCGGCATCATCCTCATTACTGGTCCGACTGGGTCAGGAAAATCGACGACGCTGTACGCTTTTCTTCAGATTCTGAATCAGGAGGAGCGCAACATCATTACGCTTGAGGATCCGGTGGAATATTTCGTCGAAGGGATCAATCAGAGCCAGATCCGTCCGGAAATCGGCTATACGTTCGCAAACGGCCTCCGATCGATCCTGCGTCAGGATCCGAATGTCATCATGGTTGGTGAAATCCGCGATGATGAGACGGCTGAACTCGCTATCCATGCAGCGCTTACCGGACACCTCGTGCTTTCGACGCTTCATACCAATGATGCGGCCGGTTCGATTCCAAGACTGGTCGATATGAATATCGAGCCGTTCCTGCTCGCTTCATCGCTGCAGGCCGTAGCGGCTCAGCGTCTGGTGCGACGCATCTGCGATCATTGCAAGGAAGTGTTCCCACTGACGAAGCTGCAGGAAGAGCGTTTAGCAGGGATTTTTCAGGAAATAGCGCCGGAAGAAGTGAGGGCGTATAAGCTTGATCCGAAACAGAAGATGGTCTTTTATCGTGGCAAGGGGTGCGAAGAATGCGGACAAGCGGGATATAAAGGGCGCATCGCCATCTATGAAGTCATAGGTATTGATGATGAGATGCGTGAAATCATATCGGATAAGCATGGAAATGATGCGGATGTACGTAGGGCGGCGGCCCATCAGGGCATGCTAACTCTCAAACAGGATGGAATCCTAAAGGCTCTTCAGGGTATCACGACGCTTTCTGAAGTGGAGCGTGTCACTGAGGGAAGGATCCTTGTGGATGAAGAGTGAGGCATTTCTTTCTGAAAGATGGTATAATCAGAGGGGTTCGGTTAAAGAAAGACAGACATGGAAACGTTGCATGCAGAACAGCGATTGAAGAATCTTCTTCTCCTCGTAGGACAGCAGAATGCTTCGGACCTGCACCTTGTTGTGGGGCGGTATCCGACGCTCCGTATTGATGGAAAATTGCATCCTGTTACGCAGGACAAGGTACTCACGCCGGCTGATACCAAAGCCTTGTCGGATGCTATGCTGACTGATGATAAGAAGCAGGAGCTGCTTTCTGTTGGGCAGACAGATTTTTCATATAATTTTGAGGATCGTGTTCGGTTTCGTACGAATGTCTTCTTCCAGAAAGGGTATGTAAGCGTGACGATGCGCTTCGTAATGGATCGGTTGCGTAGTCTTGATGAGCTAGCAATACCGGCTTCACTTTATGGCTTCGCGGATTATTCGCAGGGGCTTGTGCTGATTACTGGGCCGGTCGGTCATGGCAAATCGACGACGCTTGCGGCTATCATCGACTATATCAACCATAACCAGGAGAAGCATATCATGACGATCGAAGACCCGATCGAATTTGTGTACAATCAGGATCGCTGTATCATCAATCAGCGCGAAATCGGCCGTGATGCCAAGAATTTTCCTGATGCGCTCCGGGCTGTCTTTCGCGAGGATGCGAATGTCGTGCTTCTCGGTGAGCTCCGCGATCTGGAGACGATCAGTACGGCGATGACGGCAGCGGAAACCGGCCATCTTATCTTTGCGACGCTTCATACCAATGACAGCTCTCAAACTATCGATCGCATCATAGACGTCTTTCCGGCGCATCAGCAGAATCAGATTCGCGCGCAGCTTGCGAGCGTGCTGCTCGGAGTTATTTCGCAGCGCCTTCTGCCGCGGACGGGCGGAGGCCGCGTTCCGGCGGTTGAGATCATGTTCAAGAACCATGCTGTCGAGAACCTCATCCGCGAGAACAAGGTGCACCAGCTTGATTCCGTCATCGAGACGAGTCTCAAGGATGGCATGATTTCTCTCGATAGGGCACTTGCCGATCTTGTCCGTCGCGGCGTAATCGCCGTGAACGATGCGCTGACCTATGCGAAAAACAGGGATTATCTCAGGATGCTTATCGAAAAGTCGTAATAAGGGCGGTAGGCGTTATTGAAAGACAGGTGGTGAGAGATGAGGGGGCCGAGTAATAATAAATTTCGGGGTTCGGTAGTTTCTGGAAACCAGATCGCCGGTTCCCGGTATCGGATATGAAATTCAACTTCAAAGCGAAAGACAACAACGGGGCTGAACGAGAGGGTATCGTTGAGGCGCTGGATTGGACGTTTGCGGCCCAGATCCTTGAGAAGAACGGGCTTACCCCGATTTCTATCTATGAAGAAAAATCTTCGTTTAGCGTGGCTGGGTTGGAGCGGATATGGGAAGGGGTGAGCCAGAAAGAGCTCATGACATTCTTTCAGCAGATAGCGACGCTAATCGAAGCGCGCGTTCCCATCGTATCTTCGCTGAATACTGTTTGTGAGCAGATGACTAACCGGTATTTCCGCATTATCATCAAGGAAGTGAGTGATAACGTAGAAGATGGTATGTCGTTTTCTGAGGCACTTGAGCGCCACCCGGATGTCTTTTCGTCGCTGACGATCAGTATGATTCGTGCTGGTGAGGTGTCTGGCAGTCTACAGAAGTCGATTGCATATGTGGCTGAGAATATCGAGAAGAACTATCAGCTTATGTCGCGTATCCGCGGAGCGCTCTATTATCCGGCATTCGTTTTGTCGGCAGCAGCTATAGTCGGATTTCTCGTGGTCACGTTCATCTTGCCAAAGATAACTGTCATCATCAAGGACATGAATGTGGAGGTGCCGTGGTACACGACCGCGCTCATTTCCGTCGGCGATTTCATGGAAGCCTATTGGCCGGCGGTTTTGATGGTTGTCTTTGCTGTTATCGGCGCGTTTGTTTATTATATCCGAACTGACTCAGGGAAAAAGGAATGGGAGGTTATTGTGCTCAAGCTGCCAGTAATCGGGGTGTTGGCGAAGGATATCTATGTGACGAGGATGGCAGAAAATCTGAGTGCTCTCCTTAATGGAGGGATCCCGGTAGTGCGAGCGCTTGATATCGTGAGCGAAGTTGTCGGGAATCAGGTATTTGCCGGTATTATCATGAAAGCGGCTGAAGAGGTGAAATCTGGTGGTACGATGAGTACGGTATTCGTCAGATATCAGCAGATTCCACCGATCGTTTCGCAGATGATCCGTATCGGTGAAGAGACCGGCTCGTTGTCGAAAGTGCTTGGGAGTGTTTCGAAGTTCTACAATCAGGAAGTCGACAATATGACGCGGGCGTTGACCTCACTCCTCGAGCCGTTTCTGATCGTGCTTCTAGGCATTGGTGTCGGTATCATGGTAGTCGGTGTGTTGTTGCCGATCTATAATATCGCTGGACAGATGTAGAATGTAGACTGGTAGCTGTCGGATAGACAGAACTATGGCAATGGTTGTATAATGAAATTGGAAATCGGACAGGGTTTACTCCTGTCAACATAAAAATAAACACGAAAGGAGGTGAGAAGTTATGAATAAATCATTCAAGGGTTTCACCCTCATCGAACTCCTGATCGTCATCGCGATCATCGGCATTCTCGCCTCTATCGTGCTTGTCTCTCTTTCGAGCGCGCGTGAGAAGGCGAAGATTGCTGCGTTCAAAGCGCAGGTGCATTCGATGCAGGCTGCAGCTGTGTTGGCGTGCGATAGTGCCGTCTTGACTGCTGCGATACCGGGTGTCCCGGCGGGCGGTTTTGTCAACGCATATGCTGCGGGCGATATCCTTACCGGAACAGCAGCAACGGATTGTGGAACGACCGGAACGGGCAACTTTGATATTCAGTTGGAATCTGTCGAGATCGGCTCTTCAGCAGCTGCGACAGCGTGTGAAACAGCGAACATGACGCATGTTACTCCGACAGGAGCTACGTTCCCTGCAGGTTGCTAGTGAGAGATGATAATCTTTTTGCCTGCTAATCTCTCTGTTGGCAGGCAGAATGGGTTATCATCGAGGCTTGATTAAGTAAAGGACTATTATGTTGTATAACAAGATACAAAGGGGTTTCACCCTCATCGAACTCCTGATCGTCATCGCGATCATCGGCATTCTCGCCTCTATCGTGCTTGTCTCTCTTTCGAGCGCGCGTGAGAAGGCGAAGATTGCTGCGTTCAAAGCGCAGGTGCATTCGATGCAGGCTGCAGCTGTGTTGGCGTGCGATAGTGCCGTCTTGACTGCTGCGATACCGGGTGTCCCGGCGGGCGGTTTTGTCAACGCATATGCTGCGGGCGATATCCTTACCGGAACAGCAGCAACGGATTGTGGGGTGGTCGGGACAGGTAATTTCAATATTCAGTTGGAATCTGTCGAGATCGGCTCTTCAGCAGCTGCGACAGCGTGTGAAACAGCGAACATGACGCATGTTACTCCGACAGGAGCTACGTTCCCTGCAGGTTGCTAGTGAGAGATGATAATCTTTTTGCCTGCTAATCTCTCTGTTGGCAGGCAGAATGGGTTATCATCGAGGCTTGATTAAGTAAAGGACTATTATGTTGTATAACAAGATACAAAGGGGTTTCACCCTCATCGAACTCCTGATCGTCATCGCGATCATCGGCATTCTCGCCTCTATCGTGCTTGTCTCTCTTTCGAGCGCGCGTGAGAAGGCGAAGATCGCGTCGTTCAAGGCACAGGTACATTCGATACAATCAAGTGCTATCATGTATTGTGACGATGCAGCGGTGGCGACGGCGTCCGATCTTATGACAGCGATCGATACTGGGAACGGCGGGGCGTTGCCAACGGGGGTGGCATGGAATGTAGCTTCCGGTGAAGCAGCGGATTGCGGGTCGGCGGGTAGCGGGACATTCGTTCTCTATCTTGATCCGACAATACTTGCACCAGGAGCATGCACTGTTTCAGCGACATCGATCGATCCGACAGGGGTGACATTTCCTGCTGGTTGCTAGATGTTGATGGAAGAGGTTTTCTGACAAGTCATGATAACGAGCGAGTCGTATCCTCGCTCGTTTTTTTGAATGTAAAGAATGGAAAGGAAAATTATGTCGTATCCTTACTTTGTGGTATACTTGCTGGGAAAGGAAAAAATCAAAGCATATACGAAGATATGGAAACGAGAGGATTGAAAAGATCAGCGCGAGGTTTCACTCTCATCGAACTCCTGATCGTCATCGCGATCATCGGCATTCTCGCCTCTATCGTGCTTGTCTCTCTTTCGAGCGCGCGTGAGAAGGCGAAGATCGCGTCGTTCAAGGCGGTGGTGCATTCGATGCAGACGAAAGCGATCGAAGCCTGTGATAGCGGTACGATCGACTATACCGATGTGACCGGGTCTTTTGGAACGTATCCGGTTGACATAAATCCTGCCGGTATTACGGATGGCGGTCAGGATTGCGGACCTTTGGCGGGGAATACGTTTAGCGTCAATGTCCAATCAGCTAACCTCTCATTCATGTGCACCGCGACGCTTCAGGAGACCGGCATCACGAATTTTGCCGGGTGTTGAGATGACTGTCTTTTTCGGATAGAATCTAGAGATCATTTTTGGTTCTGTCGTTTATGACCCTGACTTTTACAGTGATTTTTTTTGTTCTTGGACTCATCATCGGGAGTTTTCTCAATGTGGTGGTCTATCGGCTGAAGGATGCGGAGACATTGCTTGGGCGCTCCGTTTGCCGTCATTGTCGCCATCAGATCCGTTGGTACGACAATATTCCAGTTTTTTCGTTTCTTTTGTTGCGAGGTCGTTGTCGTGATTGTAGAGCCGAGATTTCTTGGCAATATCCGGCTGTAGAACTGATGACGGGCATAAGCTTTGTCTTGATGGGGGTGTATTTCTTTTCGTTTGAGGATACCGCTTCTTGGGTCGAAACAGCATGGCTGCTTTCCGTCGTGAGTTGCTGTATCGTCGTTGCAGCATATGATATCCGGCACATGGAAATCCCATTGATACCGCTCGCTATAATCGCTTTGTTGACGATTCTTTTTTTTGCTTACGAACTCCGTTTCGGTGGATCGTTTTTTTGGAGCCGTCTTTGGCTCGGAATAGCTGGAGCTGCTGTTGTCGGAGGATTCTTCTTTGCTCTCGTTTATGCATCCCATGAAACGTGGATGGGATGGGGTGATGTCTGGTTGGGGTGTTTGGCAGGATTGGTTGTCGGACTTCCAGCCGTACTCTTTATGTTGACAGTCTCTTTCGCGTCTGGGAGCGCCGTCGGTATCGCTGGTATGTATGCGCAAGGAAAGGGATTGAAGAGCCAGATGCCATTCGGTCCGTTTCTTGTTATCGGGATGATTGTAACTATTCTTTTTCCGGAACTTTTCCCTGGGTACGCATCGCTTTTCATGCTTTCGGCTTCTGGTTGGATGCCGCTGTTCGGATGATAAAAAACAAGGGATGAATATGGGAAGAAACGTAAAAATAGCGGATGCAGCAAGGTCTAGTATGTCTGTATATCAGAAGTGGGTGGGTATCTGTTTGTCTAGGCGAAAAAAAGGAGAGGGTAGTATGTCCGGATTCACGTTGATTGAGGTTGTCATAGTGATTGCTATTGTCGGCATAAGCTCGGGTATCATTTTGGCAAGCATGACGAGCAGTCAGAGAGTGGAGCGTGAGACTGAGACAGCAGCTAGAAAATTCGCAGCTCTTGTCCGTGAAGCCCAGAACGATGCGTTGACTGGCAAGCAGCTTGTAGCATCGACAGACCCCTGCTATTACCAGATCGGATGGGGGGGAGGGGCGTACTCTTTTCAGTATGCGTCGAGGAATATTGCCACAGGGGTATGTGCAGCACCTATTGTCATCGCATCGTATACCTTGGAGCGCGGGGTAGGCTTCAGCACAGCCGGTTCATTCTCGTTTTCTGTCCCGCATGGGAAGACGGATTTTTCCGTGGGCAGCATGGCCGTGGTTTTTTCGAAAAGCGGACATAGCCATACGGTGTGTGCGTATCCGACAGGGCGGATTATCGATCTTGTAGGCGCAATATGTCCATAAAGACTATGTATCAAAAAGTCGTCGGTGCTTTTCAGAGGCAGAAGATATACATGCCTGTGGTTTTTGGTTTTTCCATAGGAGAGGTATTGTTGGCCTCGTTCGTCTTGACGACTGGCCTGCTTTCTGTCGCCGCGCTCATATCCTCGAGTTATCAGCAGTCGTTGCTTGGAAGGAATGCTATCATTGCGACTGAGCTTGCCCAGGAGGGCGTCGAACTCGTTAGAAATGTTCGGGATAACAATATCGCTTCTGACCCGTCGAATCCATTTGATGGATTTCCGATTGGCGGATTGCGACATTGCCGGATGAGCTATGATGATTTGGTTCTTGATTGTTCGAATGCAGCTCATTCGGCAGCTCTTGATCCGTCGCGTTATGTACTCGAATATACGGTTGCGGGAGTGTATAAGCACACTGGTGCGCTAGGCGCTTTTTATCGCTATATCTTTATCGATTATAATGGGACAGATAGTGCGATGATACGGAGTTTTGCGTTTCAGGATCCAGCGTTGTATAGTCCGCCAGTTACGGGTGACGCTTCAGGATGTAACACTGCTAATAAGTGCGCGTATACGGAAGTCGTTCTGACGGATTGGAAATAGATATAGACTATGCAAAAGAAGCGTTTTATGGATAGGATTGATCGTAAGTTACAGGCGCAGGCGTGCGGGACGATTCCTCAGGAGAGAGGCTCAAGGGCTGTTGCAGCTGTATCGCTATTGCGGCGAGGGCATATGTTCGGGTTCACTCTCATAGAGGTGATGGTGGCCATGTTTATCTTTCTTGTGCTTATGACGGCCGCGTCAGCTGTTTTTTCTGGGGCCATATTTGGTTACCGAAATGCCAGGGCCGTACAGAGAGATACTGAGAATGTTCAGTATGCGCTTAATGCCATGGCGAAGGAACTTCGAACAAGCTCTATCGTCGATTCAAGCTCCGTATTTGTACGGTTTTATGATTATTCTCAAGAAGCCTGCATTTTATATAGGATTTCTGGGGGGAATCTTGAGGCAAGTAGGGTTTCACCAGCTGCGCCATCGACACTTTCTGTTGCTCAGAAGATTGCATTTTGTCAAGCAGCTATTCTTCCGGCGGCAGAGATAGTGAGTACGGGGGTAGTTACGGGTGTTTTTATTGTTATCTCGTCAAGTGCTACACCAGTGTCCGTTGGGAAAGTGACTGCATCCATACAGATAGCAGAAGGGCCGAAACATATCGCTCGGCTTCAGACGACGGTTTCGTTGCGTGATTATGGTTTTACTGGCTTGTAGGAGGTATCGTTTTGGATGTTGAGGAGAGCGCGGCAGAGTGCCGCCTTTTTCTTTCGTCTGGAATGCAGTATACTGTATGCATATGGAACGGAAATTATCGCTTGAAGAAGCCAAAAAGAGAATAGAGAAACTCATTACGGAGATTGATCGGCACAGGCACGCGTATCATGTGCTCGATAGCCCGGAAATATCCGATGAGGCGTATGATTCGCTCATGCGTGAGCTTGAGGTGCTCGAGCGGGATTTCCCCGAACTCCGGTCGCCCGCGAGCCCGACGCTTCGGGTGGGTGGGGATCCGCTTGCGAACTTCAAGAAAGTCAGACATGCGTTGCGACAGTGGTCGTTCGATGACATTTTTGATTTCGAAGAATTGAAGGAATGGGACAAGAAAATAACCCGACTTTTGCAAAAGTCGGGAATTCCCAATTCCCAATTCTCAATTCCCAATTCGATTGAGTACTGTTGTGAATTGAAGATTGACGGATTGAAGGTTATTTTGACATACGAGAAGGGCGTCTTGGTCCAGGGAGCGACTCGTGGCGACGGTGAGGTAGGTGAGAATGTGACAGAGAACCTCCGGACTATCCGGAGTATCCCGCTTCGTCTCTCGGAGCCTATTGATGCTATTGTTGTCGGCGAAGCATGGCTGTCTTCAAAGGAGCTCGAACGTATCAACGTCGATCGGAAAAAGAGCGATGAGCCACTGTTCGCCAATCCGCGCAATGCTGCTGCTGGATCGATCCGTCAGCTTGATTCGAAGGTGACAGCGAGCCGCAGGCTTGATTCATTCATCTATGATCTTGATAAGATAGAGGCAAGAGCGCCAGCCACCCAAACTGAAGAGTTGGAGCTTTTGAAAAAGCTTGGGTTCAAGGTGAACGAACATTATCGTCTCTGCAAGACCATCGAAGAGATCGAGCAGTATTATCAGGAGTGGACGAAGAGGCGGCATGAGCTGCCGTATGGTCTCGACGGTATCGTCATCAAGGTGGATGATCGGCAGATGCAGGAGCGCCTCGGTTATACTGGTAAGTCGCCGCGTTTCGGTGTGGCGTACAAGTTTCCGGCCGAACAGGCGACGACCGTCGTCGAGGATGTCCAAGTGCAGGTCGGACGGACAGGGGCACTGACGCCAGTGGCGCATCTTCGGCCCGTGCGGGTCGCTGGTTCAACGGTGAGTCGTGCTACGCTTCATAATTTTGATGAGATTGCCCGTCTCGGTCTCCGTATCGGAGATACGGTCGTGCTACAGAAGGCCGGAGACGTCATTCCGGAAATCGTTTCTGTGATGGAGAATCTCCGTACAGGGAAGGAACGTAGGGTCGAGGAACCGGCGCAATGTCCGCTTTGCGGTGGAAAAGTCGGACGGATGACGATGGCGGATGGTGAAGTGAGCGCGGCGCTCTATTGTCTCAATAAGGACTGCTATGCCGCGGAAAAGGAGCGATTGATTCATGCGGTCTCGAAAAAAGGCCTCGATATCCCGGGTCTTGGCGAGAAGATTGTCGAGCAGCTTATGGATGAGGGTTTGGTTGCTGATATAGCGGATATGTACGCTCTGACAGCAGGCGATCTTGAACCGCTTGAGCGGTTTGCGGAGAAATCGGCGGAAAAGCTGTCCGAAACGATCGCTCGGGCGAAGCACGTGCCGTTTGCGAAATTCTTGTTTGCGCTCGGTATCCGGCACGTAGGCGAGGAAACGGCGGAGCTTGTCGCGAAAAGCGCGACAAGCGGAATCAAGAATCAAGAATCAAGAATCAAGAATCTGAAGGATGTTGCGGAACGGTTTCCGAAGGTGACGAAAGAGGAGTGGGTGGCTATCAGGGGTATCGGGGAGAAGTCGGCGGAGAGTCTGATCGAGTGGTTCGGTGATGGAGAGCATCAGGAGCTTCTCCGGAGAATCAGTGAAGAAGGAGTGGAAATCATTATGCCGGAACGGAAGGATGTCGCCTCGCTTTCGCTTGATGGGAAGACGTTCGTTTTGACGGGCGAGCTCACTTCCTTTACAAGGGATGAGGCCAAGGCTATGATTAAGGAAAAAGGAGGAACTGTCTCATCTTCAGTCAGCCGGAAGACGGCGTATGTCGTGGCAGGGGAACATCCGGGATCGAAGTTGGACAGCGCCAAGAAGTTAGGGGTGAAGGTGCTAGATGAGGAGGGGTTTAAGGAATTATTGAAAGAATAAAATCCAAAATTCAAAATCTCAATTTCCAAATAAATCCCAATATCAAAACTCAAAACTTAGGATTTGGACATTTGAATTTTGAATTTATTTGGAGCTTGTAATTTTGGGTTTGAGATTTACAGAGTATGCTCTCGAAGGAAGAGGTAAAAAATATTGCTCATCTCGCCCGCATCGGTGTGACTGAGGAAGAGACGGAAAAGTACCGGAAGGATCTTTCTGCTGTGCTTGATTTTTTTCAGGAGCTCCAGTCACTCGATACGGAAGGTATCGAGCCGATCGGCCATATCACTGGAAGAGTGAGCGAGGCGCGCGAGGACGGGACGGATGATTTTGGCGTGTCGGGCAAGGAAGCGATCAGAAAGAATTTCCCGGAGAGTAAGGATGGGTTTTTGAAGGTAAAATCAGTATTCTAAGAAATCCAAAATTCAAAATCTCAATTTCCAAATAAATCCCAATATCAAAACTCAAAACTTAGGATTTGGACATTTGTATTTTGAATTTATTTGGAGCTTGTAATTTTGGATTTTGAATTTAACGAAGATATGATTCGAGAGCTGCATGAAAAACTGGTATCCGGAGAAGAGACGTCTGTCGGTCTGACAGAGCGGTATTTCGCTGCGATCAAGGAGAAGGATGGCGTCATCGGCGCGTACCTGACGCTGCTTGAGGAGCGTGCGCTCCGTGATGCGGCGGCTATCGATGCGCGGTTCCGGGCCGGTGAGAAGATGGATCTGCTTGCGGGTATCCCGGGCGCTATCAAGGACAATATCTGCATCGAGGGTGTCCGGACGACGGCTGGATCGAAGATCCTCGACAATTATGTCGCGCCATACGATGCGACAGTCATCGCGCGGCTCCGCGAAGCCGGAGCGATCATGCTCGGCAAGACGAATATGGATGAGTTCGCGATGGGATCGTCGACCGAATCGAGTGCGTATCAGAAGACGAAGAATCCCGTTGATCCTGAACGTGTCCCGGGCGGCTCGTCGGGCGGTTCAGCGGCAGCGGTCGCGGCCGGTGAAGCAGTCTGGTCTCTCGGTTCGGATACGGGCGGCTCGATTCGCCAGCCGGCAGCATTTTGTGGCATCGTCGGTCTCAAGCCGACCTATGGCCGCGTGTCGCGCTCCGGTTTGCTTGCTATGGCGTCTAGTCTTGATCAGATCGGCCCGTTCGGTGAGAGCGTCGAGGATGTGGCAATCGTATTTTCGCGGATTGCCGGCTCTGACCGGTATGATGCGACGACGGCTCCGGTGGATAATCATAAGCCATTCGAGGAATACCTGACGGGTGACATGACCGGTCTCTCGGTTGGCATCCCGAAGGAATATTTCTCTGAAGATCTCGATCCGCGCGTCAAGAAGGTTGCTGAAGAGGCGATCGAGCGCATGAAGGCGCTCGGTGCGACGATCAAAGAGATAACGCTGCCACACAGCCGCTATGCGCTGCCGGTCTACTATATCCTCATGCCGTCCGAAGTCAGCTCCAATCTGGCGCGTTTTGATGGTATCAAGTACGGCCTCTCCATTAACGATCAGAAAGAGTCTGTTGCCGGATCGGGAGCCCTTTTGGAGACGTATCTCGATACAAGGCGGCATGGTTTCGGCGCCGAGGTGAAGCGCCGTATCATGCTCGGCACCTACACGCTCTCGGCGGGATATTATGATGCTTATTATCAGAAGGCCCAGAAGGTTCGTGCACTCATCCGGAAGGATTTCGAAGAGGCATATAAGGAAGTCGATCTCATCTTCTCGCCGACGACCCCGGAAGCCGCATTCCGTTTCGGCGCAAAGACGGCCGATCCGCTCAAGATGTATCTTTCTGATATCTATACCGTGACAGCGAATCTGGCGGGTGTGCCGGCGATATCCTTCCCAATCGGGACGATCGAAGAGGAAGGGAAGGCACTTCCGATAGGCGGGCAGCTCCAGGGCAAGTGGTTCGATGAAGAGACGCTTCTTCGTGCGGCAGATGCTTTTGAGAGGAATAATAAGTAACAAGAAACAAAGAGACAAACGAATTCGTATTTGTATCTTGTGCCTTGTGTCTTGAAAAAATATGGACATCGATCCGACGATACTCTTGGCTGACGCATTTTCTGGTGTGCAGGGATTTTTTGCTGGGTCGTTCTTGTTTGCGGCAGTCAAATTTTTCCTGTTCGTTTATACGGCGGTGCTTTTGGCTGATATCGTACTCCTCTTCATGCTGCGTGGCTTCTCATCCGATCTCAAGGCGGTGCTATTCGGGACGAATCGTCCGCTTATGACGCGTACGGCAGCCATCAGTCGTTTCGAGAAAATCCTCGAGCGGCTTGGGAGTGGCAATCCATCTCAGTATAAGGTGGCGATCCTCGAGGCAGATGCTATGGCGGATGGCGTACTGAAAGAGATCGGGTTCTCAGGTGCGACGATGGGGGAGAAGCTTGAGTCGATCAAGGACGGGCAGCTTGAGTCCAAGGCCGATCTCCTCGAAGCACACGCGTTTCGCAACCGCATCGTCCATGAGAAGGATTTCGAGGTGCCTGCCGAAGAGGCGAAGCAGCAGCTTGACCTCTATAAGCGATTTTTTGACGAAATAGAGCTTTTTTAGGTCCCGCACTATTTTGGCGCGATTTTTTCAGAAGAGGCCGTATTTTTCCTATAATTAAAGCCAGGAATCCTGTTTCGTGGATATCGAAGCTTTTCGTATTTACGCCAAAATAGTGCGGGATTGACGAATGGCCCAGTTTCTGGTAGCCTTCTAAGTAACGAAGCCCTCAGGGGGCTTTTTTAAGAGGCAAAAAATATGCGGAAAATCATCACGTTTCTGATTGAAGCCAAGGCGGAGCTTTTGCGGGTCAATTGGCCGACGCAGAAGCAGATCATCCGATACACGCTCCTCGTGATCGTGATCAGCCTCGTGATGGCAGTGTTTCTCGGAGGGCTCGACTTCTTGTTCAGCTCGCTTGTTGAAAAATATCTCATACGATAATTTCGCGGTAATCGTCATCATCTTATGGCAAAGCAGACACAACATCATGGGCGCGCTTGGTACGTGCTCCATACGTACTCCGGCTACGAGGACAACGTTTCGAGGAACCTCAAGCAGCGTATCGAATCCATGGATATGCAGGAGTTCATCTTTGATGTGCTTGTCCCGAAGGAGAAGAAGATTAAGATCAAGGCTGGCAAGCGTGTGGTAGTGGAGGAGCGCATCTATCCGGGCTACGTGCTCGTCGATATGATGGTGACTGATGCTTCGTGGTATGTGGTCCGCAATACACCAAACGTGACCGGTTTCATTGGTCTTGGCACGACGCCGACGCCGGTTGATCCGAAGGAGATCGATATGCTCAAGAAGCGCATGGGCGTGGCTGAGCCGAAGTACAAGATCGATGTGCATGTGAACGATTCGGTCAAGATTGCCGATGGTCCGTTCAAGGATTTCGAAGGCAAGATTCAGGAAGTCGATGAGGAAAAGGGCAAGGTCAAGGTGCTGGTATCCATCTTCGGTCGCGAGACTCCGGTGGAGCTGGATTTCCTCCAGGTGAAGAAAGTATAATTTTAAGAAATCCCAAATCCCAAATACCAAATATCAAATAAATTCCAATTTTCAAAATTCCGACTCCGAAACCGTTTAGGATACTGGAATTTGTAATTTGGAGCTTATTTGGAAATTGGTGCTTGATGTTTGGAGTTTATAAAGTATTATTATGGCAAAGGCAATCAAGACAGTCATCAAGCTCCAGATCGCCGCTGGTAAGGCGAATCCGGCTCCGCCGGTCGGCCCAGCGCTCGGTCAGCACGGTCTCAATATTCAGGACTTCTGCGTGAAGTTCAACGAGGCTTCGAAGGATCGCATGGGCGACGTTGTCCCGGCTGAGATCACGGTGTATGAGGATCGCACGTTCACATTCGTGCTCAAGACCTCCCCGGCATCAGACCTGCTCAAAAAGGCCGCTGGTATTACCAAGGCTGCAGCCAATCCGCTCAAGGATAAGGCTGGTCAGGTGACGATGGCGCAGGTGCGTGAGATCGCTGAGAAGAAGATGGCTGATCTCAATGCGAATGATATCGATGCCGCTGCGAAGATCATCGCCGGTTCTGCTCGTTCGATGGGTATAAAGGTGGTAGATTAGCCGGTTATTCCGTTAACGAGTTTCGCGAGTTAACGGGTTGAAAAAAAGAACTCGTTAACGCGTTAGTCCGTTAACTGGACAATATCGTTTCAAATTGTAATTAATGTAATATGTGGGAGAATCTGAAAAGATTCGCTAATACCACGTACAAAATATATGAAGCACGGAAAGAATTATCGCGGCGTGGCTCTGAAGCTCGATGCGAGCAAGGAGTATACCCCGGAAGAGGCAATCGCTTTCATCCAGGAGCACAAGATGGCAAAATTCGACGAGTCTGTCGAAGTGCATGTCCGTCTCGGTATCAACGCCAAGAAGACCGATGAGATGGTCCGCGCGACCGTCGTCCTGCCGCACGGCACGGGCCGTACGCAGAAAGTCGCTGTCGTGACGTCGACCAAGGAGAAGGAAGCGGAAGAGGCTGGTGCTGATGTCATCGGCGGCGAGGAGCTGATCGCTGATATCAAGGATGGCAAGGTGATTGCCGGCCAGGCATTCAGCGTGCTTCTGGCGACGCCGGAGATGATGCCGAAGCTCGCGGTCATCGCGAAGATCCTCGGTCCGAAGGGCATGATGCCGTCGCCGAAGACTGAGACCGTGACGCCGAAGATCAAGGAAACCGTCGAAATGCTCAAGAAGGGCAAGCGCGTGAGCTTCAAGAATGATGATTCTGGAAATGTCCATCAGATCATCGGCAAAGTCTCCTTCAAGGCTGAGGAGCTCTTGGAGAACTATCAGATGTTCCGCGAGACCCTCAACAAGGCCAAGTCCGAGTCGACCAAGGGTAAGCTCGTGAAGTCGGTCACGCTGTGCTCGACGATGGGTCCGAGCCTGACCATCAAGATGTAGTTTCGACGCAGGCCAGGGCTTCCTGGCCTGTTTTCATACTAAAGCTGATGAAGCTAATGAAGCTAACAAGCTAACAGCTGTTCCTATGATTCTCTCGGATCGCGATATTAAGAAGGAGATAAAGAGCGGCGAGATCACACTCCGTCCGTTCAAGAAGGAATACGTGCAGCCAGCGAGTGTCGACCTGCATCTCGACAAGCACTTCCTTGTGTTCGATACGTCCAAGCATTTCGTCATTGATCCAAAGGATCCGGCGAAGAATCTCATGAAGCCGGTTGAGATCAAGGAGAATGAGGCGTTCATTCTCCATCCGAATGAGTTCGCGCTCGGCCTTATCTATGAGGAGACGGGTGTTTCGGCGAAGCTCGTCGGCCGCCTTGAGGGTAAGAGCTCACTCGGTCGCCTCGGTCTCATCATCCACACGACAGCTGGTTATCTTGATCCTGGCAATTCGCTCAAGATGACGCTTGAGCTTTACAATGCCGGCAGGCTGCCGATCAAGCTCTACTACAAGATGCCGATCGGGCAGATGGCATTCGAATACCTCTCGAGTCCGTGCGAAAAGCCGTACGGATCGGCCGGTCTCAACAGCAAGTACTACGGCGATACCAAGCCGGTCGCCTCGAAGATGCATCTCAACTTCGGAAAAGTATCGAAGACCAAGAAGAAATCCTCCCGTTAGGGAGGTTTTCTTTTGGCTTTTTAAAGCCATTTGTAGGTTTTTCTGGTGCGTGATACAATCAAGTGCAGGAGGGAAAAGTTCTTTTCCCTAATCATCTTTCGAAGGAGAAGTATATGAAGCAATACCTCGATCTCCTGCGCCATATCATGGAGCACGGAGCGACGAAGACTGATCGCACCGGGACTGGTACGAAGAGCGTGTTCGGGTATCAGATGCGCTTCGATCTGTCGCAGGGCTTTCCGCTTATGACGACGAAGAAGATGTTTACGCGCGGCATCACTGAAGAATTGCTGTGGTTCCTCCGCGGCGAATCGAACATCAAGTATCTCGTCGATCGCGACGTGCATATCTGGGATGAATGGCCGTTCAAGGCGTATCTCCAGAAGACTGGTCAGGCGGTGCCCGCGACCGGTTCTGATGAATGGAACGCGAAGATGGAGGAGTTTCTCGCGAAGGTGAAGTCTGATGAGGCATTCGCGAAGGAATACGGCGAGCTCGGCCCAGTGTACGGGTACCAGTGGCGTTCGTGGCCTGCTCCGGATGGCCGGCATATCGATCAGATAGCGGAGGTCGTCGATCAGATCAAGAAGTCTCCCGATTCGCGACGCATGATCGTTTCAGCGTGGAATGTCGCTGATATCGGGGAAATGGCCAAGTCCGGGCTGCCGCCGTGTCATTGCCTCTTCCAGTTCTATGTCGCTGACGGCAAGCTGTCATGTCAATTGTACCAGCGGAGCTGCGATACGTTCCTTGGTGTACCATTCAATATCGCTTCGTATGCGCTCCTGACGATGATGGTGGCGCAGGTGTGCGATCTCGAGCCTGGCGAGTTCGTCTGGACGGGCGGAGATACGCATATCTACAGCAACCATTTCGAGCAGGCGACGCTCCAGCTCTCGCGCGAGCCGCGTCCGCTCCCGAAGATGATCATCAATCCGGAAGTGAAGGATATTTTTGCCTTTACGATCGATGATTTCACGCTCGAAGGCTATGATCCGCACGATGCCATCAAGGCGCCGATCGCCGTGTAAGGTCATCCCGCCGCTCCAGAATGGGGAGGCGGGTTTCTTTTTGGAAAAAAGGCTGGAAATAGGGTATTATGGATGGGTAGTGTGGTGGATTTTTCCTCCGGAAGCTCCTTTCTCGAGCAAAAGAAAACTCGAAGCCTTTGTTTCTGACGGAGCTTTTTCCTCCCTCTCCACGACCCAAGGAAAACCTCCGGGAAACAAAGGCTTCTCAGACAGTTCTTTTGCCTCAAAAGGACATCCGGAAGAAAAATCCTGTTAAGATAAGTGAAGACTTTCGTGTTTTGTTTTTTCTTCCTCTGGCCAGCGGCGGTCACATATGCGATGAGCGAACCGGTAACGGTCGAGCGTGACGCGTGGCCGAGTTAGCGGACAGCTCCCCGTTCGGTAGAGCGAGTCGGATATGTTCGCCGGCGGTCATGGAATGAAAAAACAAAATACGAGAAGTCTTAACGAACCATCAGTATATGCCGCAACCTCGCATCAGTCTCATATCAGCCATCGCCCGGAAGGATCGCGCTATCGGAAAGGATAATGCACTCTTGTGGCATATCCCGGAGGATTTCAAGCACTTCAAGGAGCTAACGAGCGGGCACGCGATCGTCATGGGCGAGAATACGTACCGATCGATCGGACGCCCTTTGCCGAACCGGACGAACATCGTGTTGTCGCAGACGCCGGATTTTGCTCCGGAGGGTATAGTGGTCGTGCGCTCGATTGAGGAAGCATTGGAAAAGGCGAAGGCTATGGAGCAGGAAGAGATATTCATCATCGGCGGTGCGAGCATCTATCGACAGTTCATTCCGCTCGCGGACAGGCTGTATCTGACGCTTGTCGAGGGTGAGTACGAGGCGGATACGTTTTTCCCAGAATACGATGAGTTTGTAAGAGTTCTGAGCGAGGAAAAGATGGATAATGGTGCGCATCAATTTTCATTCGTAACATTAGAAAAATGACAGACAAAAAGATCATTCTCGGTATCACAGGGGAGATAGCCTCGGGTAAGGATACGGTGACGAAGTATCTGGTGGAAAAGTATGGCGCGAAGCAGTTCCGTTTTTCGGATCCACTCCGCGATATTCTGGATCGTCTCCATCTGCCGCAGGTGCGCAAGAATCTCGCTGGTCTGTCGCATTATCTTCGTAAGGCGTTCGGCGAGGATATCTTGGCGCACGTCATTGAGAACGATGCCAAGAAGGATGATCATGCATTGGTCGTGATTGACGGCATCCGTCGGCTGTCTGATATCGACCTAGTGAAGAAGCTGCCGGAATTCACGCTCATCTATGTCGAGGCGGATATGGAGCGCCGCTATGAGCGCTTGACGGGCCGTCGCCAGAACGCCGATGATCAGACCAAAACATTCGAGGAATTCAAGCAGGACCATCTGCTTGAGACGGAGATGACTATCCCGCCGCTCCGTGTCGATGCGAAGCACATCATCAACAATGATGGCACGCTCGAGGAGCTGTATGCCCAGGTGGACAAAGTGATGAAAGAATTGAAACAGGCGTAAGATAATTTCATATGGCGAAATCCAAAAAGGGCAGGCTCATAGTTATCGATGGGGCGGATGGGTCGGGCAAGGCGACCCAGGCCGAGCTTTTGCTCAAGCGCCTAAAGAAAGAGGGATGCAAGGTGAAGACGCTCGATTTCCCGCAGTATGAGAAGAACTTTTTTGGCGGGCTCATCGGGCGCTGCTTGGCTGGAGAATATGGCGATTTCATCGCGATTGATCCGCACATCGTCTCGACACTGTATGCTGCTGATCGGTTCGAATCGAAGCCGATGCTTGAGAAGTGGCTCGGCCAGGGATATGTGGTTGTGCTTGACCGGTATGTGAGTGCGAACCAGATCCATCAGGGAGGGAAGATCGCTGATGATAAGAAGCGGAAAGAATTTCTCTGTTGGTTGGATGAGATGGAATTCGGCGTGTTTGGACTGCCGCGGCCGGATGGGATCATCTATCTCGATGTGCCGATCGAAGTTTCCGATAGGTTGCTCAAGCAGGGGAAGAAAGGGCTTTCGGTCAATCGCGCAGCGAAAGGGAAGATGGATCTCGCGGAATCCAATCGGAAGCATCTTGAGGATTCTCGGATGAGTGCCCTCAAGATAGTGAAGCGTGGCAATGCGTGGCATCGTGTCGCGTGCGCTCCGAAAGGTGAGATGCTCCCGCGTGAGGTGGTCGCTGATCTGGTCTGGGATATCGTAAAGAAGATTGTATGAAGCTTGATGTGAAAAAACTGGTGCCGGAGGCGAAGCTGCCGACGCGCGCACATGCGGATGATGCGGGTCTCGACCTGTATTCCATCGAGGAGTGTGTGCTTGAGCCGGGGGAGCGGCGGGCTGTGAAGACCGGCATTGCTATGGCGATTCCGACCGGGTATGCAGGCCTTATTTGGGACAAGTCGGGGCTCTCGGCCAAGGCGGGGCTCACGACGATGGGCGGCGTGATTGATGCGGCGTACCGAGGGGAGATCCAGGTGATCATGGTAAATCTATCGCAGGAGCCGTATCGTGTGGAGAAAGGGTCCAAGATAAGCCAGATCCTAATACAAGAAGTGGAGCTGGCTGATGTTTGCGAAGTACCCGAATTAAGTGATACGATACGGGGAGAGGGGGGATTCGGCAGCACCGGGGCGCGTTAGACCGTTTCCGGCTGCCTGTCAGGGCTTATGAAAATCTATTTCGCCGCTTCCATGCATGGGAGTTTTGAGGATAAGGAATGGTATTTTCATATTGCTTCCTTCTTGAAAAAATACGGATCAGTGCTGACCGAGGACGTCTCTCGCGTCGAGTCGAATGACCTCGGGGAGAAGCAGAAGAACGTCATCGTCTATGAGCGCGATACCGGATGGATCGAGAAGGCTGATGTTGTGATCGCTGAGGTGACGACGCCCTCGCTTGAGGTCGGCTATGAGATTGGGCTTGCGGAGCGACTCGGAAAACCGATACTCTGTCTGCTTCGGAAACGTGATCATACCGTCCTGTCGCCGATCATCGCCGGGAATCGGCACATCATGATCCGTCAGTATGCGAGCATGATAGAGATAGAATCCCATTTGGAATATTTTTTCGAACACCCGAACGGATAAAAGAATATGGCAAAGTACAATGTCACGATAGGCATGGAGGTGCATGCGGAGCTCAAGACAGCTTCCAAGATGTTTTGTCGCTGCAAGAACGGCCTCGGCCTTGAGACCGAGCCGAATGTGAACATCTGCCCGGTCTGCACAGGTCAGCCAGGGACGCTGCCAGTGCCGAACCGTCAGGCGATTGAGTCCGTCCAGCGTGTCGGTTTGGCTCTTGGCTGTACACTTCGTCTCAAGTCGAAGTTTGACCGTAAGAACTATTTCTATCCAGACATCCCAAAGGGTTATCAGATTTCTCAGTATGACCAGCCGTTCTGCGAGCAGGGCACAATGAAGATCGATGGTGAGACATTCCGCATTACACGTATCCATCTTGAAGAAGATACGGGTAAGTCGATGCATCCAGCGGGAGCGGACCACACACTCGTCGATTTCAACCGGGCCGGCGTGTCGCTCATGGAGCTCGTGACGGAGCCTGATTTTTCGACCGGCAAGGATGCTCGTCTGTTCTGCCAGAAGCTCCGCCAGACACTCCGATATCTCGAGGTGTCCGATGCTGATATGGAGAAGGGGCAGATGCGCTGCGAAGTGAACATCTCACTGTATCCTGAGGGTGCTGACCGATTGTCCGGGACCAAGGTGGAGGTGAAGAACCTCAACTCCTTCAAGACGGTCGAGCGCGCTATTGAGTACGAGATCAGGCGCCAGACAGAAGCGCTCGAAGCTGGCGAGAAGATCGTTCAGGAGACTCGCGGGTGGGATGAAGGCAAGCAGGCGACTGTTTCTCAGCGCAAGAAGGAATCCGCGCATGATTATCGATATTTCCCTGAGCCGGATATCCCGCCGTTCGAGTTTACTCCGGAGTACGTCGAGGGACTTCGGGCGACGCTGCCGGAGATGCCTGATACCAAGACTGCGCGTTTCATCTCGCAGTACGGGTTGCCGGAGGCGGACGCGGTCATCCTGACGGACGATCGTGGGTTTGCGGCGTACTATGAGGCGGCACTTTCCGAGATCGATGCGAAGATCCAGTCCAAGGAGATAGCAGCGCCGATTGAACGTGCTGCCAAGCTTGCTGCGAACTACATGCTGACGGAAGTGCGCAAGCATCTTTCTGAGAGCGGGCAGTCGGTCGCGGAGATGTCGATTACGGCGGAGAACTATGCCGAGTTCGTCGGTCTAGTCGCCGATAGTAAGATCAACTCGAGCGCAGCTCAGACAGTGCTCGCTGAGATGTACAAAGGTGGCGACAATGACCCATCGCACATCGTGGAGAGGCTCAATCTCGGACAGGTCTCGGATACGGGCGAGCTCGAGAAGGTCGTGGATCAGGTACTTGAGCGGAACGAACAGTCCGTCGTGGATTTCAAAGCTGGCAAGCAGAACGCGCTTCAGTTCCTCATGGGTCAGGTCATGTCGGCTACAAAGGGAAAAGCCAACCCGCCTATGGTAATGGAATTATTGAGGAAAAAGCTGAATAGCTGATGACTCCAGATCCGCCTCGGGCGGAAAGGAAACGAAGGGCAAAGCGAATCCGCCGATGGTAATGGAGTTGCTACGGAAGAAGCTTGGCGCATAATCTTCTACAAAAGAAAAATCCTGTCGGATTCGCCGACAGGATTTTTTGTTACGTAACGAGTTACGTAATTATCTTCGTAGCTTCCTCCGGGTCGGAGATCCAGTGGACCTTAAGGCCGGAGCGTTCCAGGCGGCGGAGGAAAGTGAGCTGACGTTTGGCGTACTGACGGATTTCGGTCTCGAGCTTTTCGAGCATTTCCTCACGGGAGATCTTCTTCTCTAGAAAGAGCGCGACGTATCGGTACTCGAGCCCGAAGCTTTCGAGTCGCTGCCAGCTGACTCCTTCCGTATGCAGACGGTCGACTTCTTCGATCATGCCTTGATCAAGGCGCTTTAGGAGGCGAGTTTTGATCCTTTCGTTGAGGATTTCTTTGTCCGGGACCAAAGCGATGATTTGGTAGTTGGTAGCTGGTAGTTTGTAGCTGGTAGCTGGTGCAGGGACGGAGCCGAGAGTCTCACAAATCTCGAGGGCGCGGATGAGGCGGATCTTGTTCTTCACGTCGATAGTTTTTGCGCGAGCTGGATCTTTCTCTTCGAGCATAGCGAAGAGCTCATCGGTGGAGAGCTTTCCGAGCTTCTTGCGGAGCGTGGGATCCGGCTTTACGGCCGGGAGGGGGTTGCCTATAAGGAGTGCCTCGATCCAGAAGTGCGTCCCACCGCAGACGATTGGCACCTTGCCTCGCTTTCGGATATCGGCGATCGCTTTTTCCGCATCACGGACGAAGTGCGAGACATTGTAGCTCCGCTTCGGACTCGCGACGTCGATCAGGTGATGTCGGATGCCTTCGGAATAGAATCTTGAATCTTGAATCTTGAATCTTGAATCTTCGGCAAGGTCTCGTGTCACCTTACCGGTCCCAATATCCATTCCTCGGTACACCTGCCGACTGTCAGCCGAGATGACTTCGCCATCATATTTCTTGGCGAGCGCGATAGTCAAATCCGACTTGCCGGAGGCAGTAGGACCAGCTATGACAATAACTTTTTTATGGGACATAAAAAAGAATTCCTAATATCTAATACCTAATTCCTAATGAAATGCCAAATTCTTTAATTTTGGAATTTTGATATTAAAATTTTGTTAGAAATTAGAAATTGGGAATTAGAAATTTAGCCAACGGATTCTACTCCTTCAAGTGCTTGGATCCGCGTGAGGTGTTCGGGTGATGGATCGAGCGAGAAGGTTGTCTCGATGGTGGCGCCTTGGATCTTGACGGAGACCTTCTTCGGTCCGGCGGGGATGGTTTTTAAGAGATGGGAAAGGGATTCGATGATTTTGGCTGGAGCGTCATTCTTGACGACGATGATCAATCTTTCAGTTGTAGGAGCATTGGTATCGGGTCGAGCGAGCTTGGCGCGGGTGGCTTCGACGCGGGCAAACTGATGTACGTCGGTCTGGGAGATCCGCTTGACGCCTTCGGCGAGCGCACGGACCTGGCCGTCCTTGTGCGAGATGCGCACGTCGACGATGACGACTTCGTCCTCGACCCAGGATTCGGCAGTGCGTTCGGCAGCGCGGCCGAAGACGAGGAGCTCGGTGCGTCCGGTCATATCCTCGAGACCGACGAAGAACATCGTGCTGCCGTTCTTGGTGAGGACCTTGCGGACGGCCGTGATGACGCCGCCGACATCGGCGCGCGCGCCGTCCGGCTGCTTCTCGATATCGCGGAGTGCGGTGATAGTCTTGTCGAAATAAGCCTGATAGTCGGAGACAGGATGGTCGCTTACGTAGAGGCCGAGGAGCTCTTTCTCCCAGCCGAGCCGCGCCTTCTTGACTGCTGGTACGGCCGCTGCGAGCTCTATCCGGGTCTCGGGCATGTCCATACCGCCGAAGAGGCTGTCGGCGTGGGTATCAGCGATGGTCTTGAGATTTTTCGAGTATTTCAGGATGGCGTCGATGCTCTCGAGCATCTGGTTGCGCTCTCCGAAGTCCTCAAGGGCGCCGACCTTGGAGAGTGATTCGAGCGATCGCTTGTTGAGGTCTTTGGTTTGCACGCGTTCGACGAAGTCCTCGATGCTCTTGAATTTCCCTCCGGCCTTGCGTACCTTCACGATCTCTTCAGTACAGACCGATCCGACGTTCTTGATGGCGTTCAGTCCGAAGCGGATGCGCTCTTTGCCACCCGCCTCGCCGTGAGTCGCGGCTGGGTCGTCGCCTACGATGACGGCGAAGTCCTCGAAGCTTTCATTGACGGATGGTGGCAGGACCTCGAGGCCGATCTCGCGGGCTTCGCGTACTTCGATGGCGACGCGGTCGGTATCGTGTTGGTCGCTTGTGAGGAGGGCAGCCATGAATTCGGCCGGGTAGTGCGCCTTGAGGTAAGCGGTCTGGTAGCCGATGAGCGCATAACAGGCGGCATGGGAACGGTTGAAGCCGTAGCCGGCGAACGGTTCGATGAAGGCGAAGACCTGCTCGCCGATCTTTCGGCCGACCCCGGTCTTTTCGCAGCCCTCGATGAATTTCTCGCGCTGTTCGGCGACGAGCTCGACGATCTTCTTACCGACAGCCTTGCGGAGCACGTCTGCTTCGCCGAGAGAGAATCCAGCGAGGTCGCGCGCGATCTGCATGAGCTGTTCCTGGTAGACGGCGACGCCGTAGGTATTGCGGAGGATCGGTTCGAGCTTGGGATGGAGGTATTCGACGGTCTTGGTACCGTGCTTGCCGCCGATGAAGTCGGGGATGTAGTCCATTGGGCCTGGCCGGTACAGGGCGACCATAGCGATGATATCTTCGAAGACGGATGGTTTCAGCTGCTTGAGATAGCGTTTCATGCCGGTCGATTCCAACTGGAAGACGCCGGTCGTATGTGCGTCCTGGAGCAGCTTGAAAGCGGCTTCGTCATCGAGCGGCAGCCGGCTCATGATGTCGGCGACGGAAGCAGTCTCAGCATCCAGGCCGAGCTTTTCTGCGAGGGGGCCGAGCTTGCCTAAGGCGCGCACGATGCGGAGCGTATTTTGGATGATCGTGAGGTTCTTGAGACCGAGGAAGTCCATCTTGAGGAGACCGATCTTCTCGACGGCGTTGGCCTTGGTTGAGGAAGCGTACTGGGTCACGACGCCTTCGCGCGAACCGGACACACGCTGGAGTGGAGTGTATTCGGTGACGGGGTCCTTGGTGATGACAACGCCGCAGGCATGCATTGATGTGTGGCGCGCGAGCCCCTCGATGTTCTGGGCGGCATCGATGAGCCGTTTGGCATCGGCGTTGCTCTCGTAGTGCTGCTTGAATTCCGGTACCTCTTCGAGTGCCTTCTTGATCGAGGTGAACATCGGGATCATCTTGGCGGTCTGGTCGCAGAGCGGAAGTGGGATGCCGAGCGCGCGGCCGACATCGCGGATGGAGCCGCGAGCAGCCATCGTTCCGAAGGTGATGATCTGCGCCACGTGGTCATTGCCGTATTTCTCACGCACGTAGTTGAGCACGTCTTCGCGGCGATCATCAGCGAAGTCCATGTCGACGTCCGGCATCGAGATACGCTCCGGGTTGAGGAAGCGCTCGAAGAGGAGGTCATACTTGATCGGGTCGAGATCGGTGATGGCGGTGAGATAGGCGACGAACGAGCCGGCAGCCGATCCACGGCCGGGGCCGACGACGACGCCGTTATCCTTGGCCCAGTTGGTGAAGTCCTGGACGATCAAGAAGTATGAGGCGAAGCCGGTCTTTTCGATGATGGAGAGTTCGTAGTCGAGCCGCTCGCGTTGTTCGGGGGTGATCTCCTGCCCGGGGAAGCGCTTCGCGAGGCCGATCTCGCAGAGCTCGCGGAGCACCTGGTCGGCTGTCTTGCCTTCCGGCAGCGGGAAGGATGGGAGGTGGTTTTGGCCGAGCTCTATCTTCACGTTGCAGGCATCCGCGATCTTCTGGGTATTCTCGATGGCCTCGGGGATATCTTTGAAGATCTCCGCCATCTCTTCGGAGGAGCGGAGCGACAGGTCGAGTGCTTTCATGCTGAAACGCTCGGTGTCCGTGACACGTTTGTTGTCTCGGATGCAGAGGAGGACATCCTGGATCACACTATCTTCTTTCTTCACGTAGTGGACATCGCTCGCGGCAACGACCGGGATGCCGGTCTCGCGGCTGATCTGGACGAGGCCCTGGTTGGCTGCGACCTGGTTTTCGATATCGGTGTGCGGCCCGAGCTCGAGATAGAAATTACCCGCGCCGAAGATGTCCTGGTATTCGAGGGCAGCGAGCTTGGCGCGTTCATAGTTGCCATAGATGACCTCGGACGGTACCTCGCCCTGCATGGAGCCCGAGAGCGCGATTAGTCCCTCGCCATACTGCTTGAGGAGCTTCTTGTCAGCGCGCGCCTTGTAGTAGAAACCTTCGAGCTGTGCAATCGAGATGATCTTCATTAGGTTCTTGTAGCCGATCTCGTTTCGGGCGAGGAGGACCAGCTGGTGGCGGCGTTTGTCTTCGGAGGTGTTGTTCTTGCTCCGGAGATCCTTGCAGATCCAGACTTCCGCTCCGATGATGGGCTTCACGCCGTAGTCCTTCGCGTGCATATAGAACTCGATCGAGCCGTACATGGCGGATGTGTCGGTGAGTGCGAGCGAGGTCATCCCGAGTTCCTGCGCGCGCTTCAAGAGGTCATCGACCCGAGGAAGGGCGGTGAGGAGAGAGTAGTGAGAGTGGACGTGGAGATGAGTAAATTGCATAGCAATTTTTAGATGTATGATGTATGATTTTGGATTTATGAGTCTATTCTTAAATCGTAATTCTAAAATCTTAAATCTTCCAAATAAAAAACCGCATCGAAAATGATGAAGCGGAATTTGAAATTTGGCATTTAAGCTTTGGCATTGTTGTGTATTCCCTCATAGCCCGGCTTGCGCCTCGGGGTTTGCAGGGAAATTTACCGTGTTTCCAGTATAGCGGGTTTTCTAGGTAAAAAAAAGCCCGCCCGAATCGCTCCGTGAGTATGTTCACGTACGAAACGGTGCGGGCGGGCCCGCTGGCGCAGCGCGCGAGCGGGGAGTTTTTGGTCTTTCTCAGCCTCCGAAATACCATAGGGAGGCTTTGATGGTGATAGCCGCTGAGAGGATTATGTAGGTTGTTCCGCCTATGAGTCCGGAGCATTTGTTGTTCAGCTCGGATCTCAGATGCAGGATCTCCCAGAGAAGTCGGAATGGATTCATCGGAACTGCTCCTTCTGTTGGGAGGGCAAGGAAATCAAAGCAATGCTCATTATATCCAGCCGTAGAAGCGGTGGCGGATACGGGCGAGCATCTCATAGACGAGCCAGAGATTCGGACCCCTGGTTTGCCACTGGAGCGAACTGCGATCGTACCACTCTTTGGATGGATCGTGTATATCTGTCGCTGCGACGCCGAAGATTTTTCGGGCGATGAAGAAACAACGCTGGATATGTTCGGGATGAGCGACGATGAGCGGGATACGCAGACAGTGTGCTTCAGCGATGCTAAAAGCTGTGAGCATCATGGCGCGCGTCGTCCATTTTCCGGCGATAGGCGGCCAAATCGGGAAGAGGATTTCTTGATGCTCCGCGTACCAGTTCGGCTCGATGAGCCACATAGCGTAGAGCACTTCCCATTGGCCGATGATAGGACGTATGACTAGATGCTTTGGAGCGTTGTATTTGGCGAGTCGAATGCAACGTTGGGCGAGGATTTGGTTCGGTTGACCGGGATCGAAGTGGCGTATTTTGAGCCATTCAAATGTTGCGATGTCGTTGCTGATTGCATTGCGTTCTCGGCGTACCGTGCAGACATTTTTGTCGGAATATGTATTGCGACCAAAGGCTTGGGGACAGATGAATTCGGCTTGATTGGGATAGGTGCGACCATCGCCGATTCTGTAGAACGATTCCGGCAGGAACCATGAAGCAATCATGCTGTCGCGGATGGACATGGGACGTCTCCTTTTTGGTGGGGTTGTCAGGCGGTTGTTAAGGAATGGCGTATTATACCAAAATTGACGGAAAAGTCAACTAGTAGACGAGGATGGTATACTGGAGTTATGCCCGGTAGTAGAATTTCGACTGGGTTTTTAAAAGCTTGTGATTATAATGAAGTCTGAAAAGATAAGCGTTTATTGAAGCTTCTTCAGTTTTTGAAAGAAGATTGTCGAAGTTTCACTACCGGGTATGCAGATAACGACATTCGACAAAGAAAAGGAGCGAGCCTTGCTCGGGCACCGATATATTATCGGTGTCGATGAGGTGGGTCGTGGTCCTTTGGCTGGGCCAGTGGTAGCCGCAGCGGTCCGGTACAAGGACCCTGATTTCGTTATTCCTGAAGAATTGGAAAAAGAATTTGCGCTGATCCGCGATTCCAAGAAACTGTCAGAGAAGCAGCGTGAGAAAATATACGGCCTTATCAGTGAGCGGTTCGAGATCGGTATCGGTATCATCTCGGCGGAGACGATTGACCGGGTGAATATCCTCGAGGCGACGTTTCTGGCAATGAAGAGCGCGGTAACCGCGCTCAGACAACAGTTAGCAGTCAACAGTCAACAGAAAATCGCGGATGAGGAAATGTATTTTTTGATCGATGGGAATCAGAAGATTCCGAATTTTTCATATAAACAAGAGGCGATCGTCGGGGGAGATGGCATCGTGAAGTCGATCGCGGCGGCGTCGATCATCGCCAAGGTGACGCGGGACCGGATGATCGCGGAATACGACAAAGAATACCCGGGCTATGGGTTTGCTGAGCACAAAGGCTATGGTACGAAGGTGCATATGGATGCTCTGCGGCACAAAGGGCCGTGCCCGATCCATCGGAGGTCATTCCGGCCAGTACAGCTTGCACTGCCGGAAAACGTGAATAAGCGGTTTTCTGGGGTTTTGAAACCAAAAAAACCATAAAAGCACCAAATTCAAAATTATAAGCTCCAAATAAATACAAAATTACAATTTTTCAAATCGAGATATGTTTTTTAGTTTTGGATATTGAAATTTATTTGGGATTTGTAATTTTGAATTTGTGATTTAGGAAGGACTCTTGCCAAAGTGCGGGAAAGCTGATACAGTGGCCATATTGAATAATTGGAGTTAAGAACGAAAGTTATGGCCCTGCCGAAGCAAAGACATACCCGACATCGCCGCGATCGCGCTCGCAAGGAGCATGACGTGACGCTCGTGAATACCCAGGAGTGCCCGAAGTGCAAGTCCCGCATCCTGTCCCATCGCGCCTGCCCGACCTGTGGCACGTACAAGGGGAAGGAAGTGAAGGGCGCTGCTCCGAAGGTCAAGGCGAAGAAGGCGGCATAAGACCGCTTTTTTTCCGATTCCTTTCCGTTTCAAAATAAAATGGCCAACAGACATCTTCAGCGATCGGTAGCGATGCAGTCCCTCTTCGAGTGGGATTTTAAAGGCAAGCACGACGAGCAGTCGCGCGAGGTTTTGAAGCGCAATCTGGAAGAATTCGCTCCGGGACTTGAGGACGGTATCTTCGCTGGTCAGCTTATCGAAGGCACGCTCCGTGAACGTCCGACGATCGACAAACTCATCGAGAAGTGCGCGCCGGAATGGCCGCTCGAGCAGGTGACGGTGATTGACCGCAATATTCTTCGTCTCGGCATCTACGAGCTCATGTTCGGCAATTATGACGAGGTGCCGCCGAAGGTAGCGATCAATGAAGCAATTGAGCTTGCCAAGACATTCGGCAGTGATGCGAGTCCGCGGTTTGTGAACGGTGTGCTCGGCACGATCTATCGCGAGATGGGCGAGCCGATGAAGGATGACATTTCCGAGAACCACAAGCGTAACCTTGAGAAGCAGGAGAAAGAGGCTGGCGAGCAGGCCGAGAAGACGGTAAAGACAGCCGCCGCAGCGAAAGTGAAGAAGGCAGCCAAAAAGACAGTCAAGAAAAGCGCCGTCTAAGGCGCTTTTTGAAAAGCACCACCACTATATGGATAGCAAGGTAGACACCGCACAACTGAAGGAGAAGCTCGCCATCGGCATCACCAATGACGACCTGTTTCAGGAGGCGCTGACGCATCGGTCATTTCTGAATGAACACAAAGGATACGCGCATCCGCACAATGAGCGGCTGGAGTTTCTTGGTGATGCGGTGCTTGAGCTTGTCGTGACGCGCCATCTCTTTGATCATTTCGACAATCCGGAAGGCGAGCTGACCAGTTTTCGTGCGGCGCTCGTGAATGGGGATATGCTCGGCAAGATTGGGCACAGCCTGGGACTCCAGGATTTCCTTCTCATGAGTCGCGGCGAAGCCAAGGATACCGGCCGGGCGAGGAACTACCTTGTGGCCAATGCCATGGAGGCGGTCATCGGAGCGCTCTATCTTGATCAGGGGTATGATGCGGCCAAGGATTTCATCGAGCGTTATGTGCTCACACATCTGCCAGAAGTGCTCGAGCAAGGACTCTATACCGACGCGAAGAGTCGCTTCCAGGAAGTGGCACAGGAGAAGGTCGGCGTGACCCCGGGATACCGCGTGCTCCGCGAGTGGGGGCCGGATCATGATCGGCACTTCATTGCGGGCGTCTATCTGGGCGATGAGCTGGTCGCTGAGGGAGAGGGCGTGTCCAAGCAGGAAGCACAGCGCGCTGCCGCCAAGGCCGGACTGGAGAAGAAGGGGTGGTAAGAAAACCGGTATATCGTATTTCGTATATTGTATCTAGCGAAGAAATGCGAGAAGATTGATTTTTTCCAACTTATCTGATAGAACACCGGTAGTTCCACGGTGTTTTTTTGTTCTCATATGATGGAGGGCGAAATCATGGGTAAGGAGTTCGTTTTGTTATTGGATCCTGTCGGAGTGGTTATCGGCGGCGCATTTCTCCTGGTAATTTTCTTTTTCCTGTTCCAGGAGGCGCGGAGCGGTAACCACGAGGATGATGATTCTGGTCTTTGACAACTAGGGAGGATGAGAAAGTGAAAAAGTCGACAAAACAGACGGCATGGGCCATCGTCTGGCTCTTTGTTCTCAGTACGGGGTTGCTTGTTCTGAGTCATGGCGCGTTCGTGCAGATGTTCGGCGAGTATGCGCATGTTCCGGAAATCCTGATTGTCATTGCTGTTTTTGCCCTGGCCTACTGGTTGTGTAAGAACCGTGAGACTCTCGGAGGAAAGCATCACCCTCGTTGGGGCGGAGACATGCGTACTTTGATGACGTTGGTGGTCGGCATGCAGGGGGATATACGGACAGCTGTTCTCAACCATGTCCGGACGAAACTCGGGATAGGATTTGATGGCCAGGCCATGATTGGACCGAAAGAAGATGCGCTGCTCATGAAATGGTTTCTCGACTACGGGTATATTTCAAAGGCAGCCGTCGGAAAAGCGGTGCACGAGAGGCTGTGCGAGATTGGTCGGATCGTGTATGAACGAGACATCCTTTCTTGGCATCAATTTCCCGATGGCGCGCTCGTTTTGTCGAATGCACTTGGGTATGCAATCTTGCATGGTGCTGTTTCTGCTGAAGAAGTGAAGAATATCCGCTTCGACCATAACGAGGCTGCCAAGGAATACGCTAGGGCGGCGGAAGGATTGCACGAGAACGTCATGCGGCAGCTTGCCTCTGGCGATGCGTATTTTCGTTCTGAGTTTTCGGGCGGCGATGATTGCTGCTGCTGTGATTACTGCTGATATCGGCAGGATTTGACCAACGTGTCACTGGAAGGGGTTTGCGAAAGCAGCCCCTTTTTCTTTTTGGCTTGTTTGCGATATACTATGGGAGACAGTATACGGTATTATGTATGATGTATTAAGGAAGCGTCTCAGATGTTTCTTCCGTGTTTATACGTGATACGTAATACAAGATACACAATACTTTTTCGAAATGTATCTAAAGAAACTCGAAATCAGTGGTTTCAAATCCTTCGCCAACAAGATGGCGTTGGATTTTTTGCCTGAGTGCGACATCGTTTCCGGCGGCAAGTGCGGCATCACGGCGATCGTGGGACCGAACGGCAGCGGCAAGTCCAATGTAGCTGATGCGATCCGCTGGGCGATCGGCGAGCAGTCGCTCAAGAATTTGCGCGGCAAGAAGTCCGAGGACGTCATCTTCGCTGGTACGGACAAGAAGGCCCGGCTCGGCACAGCATCGGTGACGATGTATTTCGATAACTCCGACAAGCGTATCCCGATCGAGTTCGCCGAGGTTTCCATCACACGCAAGATCTACCGGAGCGGCGAGAGTGAGTACCTGATCAATGGGTCGCACGTGCGGCTCATGGATATCGTCGATCTCCTGGCGAAGGCTGGCATCGGCAAGGACAGCTATTGTGTCATCACGCAGGGCATGAGCGATGCTGTGCTCAATGCATCTTCTTCCGAGCGGCGATCCATCTTTGAGGACGCGGCCGGCGTGAAGCAGTATCAGATCGAGAAGGAACGTTCGCTTCGGAAGCTTGAGAGCACTCGGGAAAATCTCGTTCGCGTCGACGCGCTGACAGTCGAGATCGAGCCTCATCTCAAGAACTTGCGCCGCCAGGCCGAGAAGGCTTCACAGGGCAAGGATATTGCGCAAAGGCTTCGCGACAAGCAGGTGCTGCTCTATAGCTATCTCTGGGATAGCTTCCAGGGTGAGCGGGGGGCGCTTATGAAGGAGCGCGATGCGGCGCAGAAACAAGTTTTTGATCTTGAAGTCGAGACCAATACGCTCGCGACCGAAGTCGCCGAGGCGTCCAAATCCATGGATGATCAGAGCGGAGAGGATGGTCTCTCGAATGAGCTCCTGCGGCTGCGCGATGAAGCCAATACACTGCTTCGTGATCGGAGCATCGTGGACGGCAAGATCGAGATAGAGAAAGAGAAGCAGAAGGAGCAAGAGGTGATCCGCACCATACCGGTCGACCTGAACTATGTCCGTACGGCGCTTGAGGAGATCCGTGGCAATCAGCAGGAGCTGATCGATCGTATCTCGCATGCCGAGAAGCTCGAAGACCTGCAGGATATCCGCGAGTTCGCCCAGGTGATCAAGCAGAAGCTTCATGACCTTGATGAGAAGGCTGGGAAGGGGAGCGTCGAGGAGAAGAAGGTCATCGCGTTGCCGCCCGATGAGAAGAAGGCGAGCGATGAGCGCCTGGCTGTCTTTGCGAAGGAAAAAGCGGATTGTAATGCGAAGCTCGAAAAGCTCCAGAAGGCGCTTACGGAGAAGGAGCAATCACTCATCGCGCTCCGTGAAGCGAGTCGTACGGCTCGTGAGACGTTTTTTGCCAAGGAGAAGGAATGGCGTGAGAAGGAGTACCGACTGACGAAGCTCAAGGACAGCCTGAACGAGGTGAAGGTGCGTCTGGCGCGTGTCGAGGTGCGCGAGGAGGATCTCGTGGCGCTCACGCGTGAAGAGCTCTCGATGGATGTGGCTGACCTGAAATATGACGGCACGGCCGTGGAACGGGAGCGTCTTGAGCATGAGATCGCCCGGCTCAAGGTGGAAGTCGAACATATCGGCACGATTGACCCGCTCGTCGTCGAGGAATATCAGGAGACAGAGAAGCGCTTCACGTTCTTGACGCACGAATCAGCCGACCTCAAGGCAGCGATCGAATCACTCCAGACTGTGATCAAAGAGATGGATCAAAAGATCGACCATGCATTCCAGGATGCCTTCAAGGAGATCAAGAAAAAGTTTGAGGATTATTTCAAGATCATCTTCGGCGGCGGCAAGGCGGAGCTCCAGATCGTGAAGATCAAGAAGCGCAAAGCCGCTGCAGAGGAAGGGGAGGCAGAAGAGGGTGATGTCGACGAGGAAACCGAGGATGAGCCGGATGAGATCGGTATCGAGATCTTCGCGTGCCCTCCAGGGAAGAAGATTACGAACCTTTCCATGCTTTCTGGCGGTGAGCGTTCGCTCACATCGCTCGCGCTTCTCTTCGCTATCATCTCGCACAATCCGCCGCCCTTTGCGGTGCTCGATGAAGTGGAGGCCGCGCTCGACGAGGCCAACTCGCGCCGCTTCTCGATGATGCTTCGTGAATTGTCCGATCATACGCAGTTCGTCGCTATCACGCACAACCGCGAGACGATGTCCCAGGCTGGGCTCCTCTACGGAGTCACGATGGGGGACGATGGCGTCTCGCAGCTCCTCTCCATCCGATTGGATCAAGTGGGCGAGGGTGGAAAAGTAGTGGTGAAATAGATACGAAAAGAGTTTCCTATGGGGAGCTCTTTTTTTGAATGATATATCTCCCACCCGGAAACTCTTTTCTCGAGCAAAAGGAAACTCGAAGGGCTTGTTTCTAACGAAGCTCTTCCCTCCCTCTTCACGACCCAAGAAATAGCTTCGAGAAACAAGCCCTTCTCAGACAGTCCTTTTGCCTCAAAAAGACATCCGGGCGGGAGATGACTGAAGGTAGTTGATCTGTTTGACAGAGGGGTGTGTTTTGATATACTGCCGGCGAGTTCCTTTTCAAAAAAACTATCAGGAGGCGATCATGCGAGTAAAAGTCGTGAAGGGTTTTGCGTCCGGTCCTGTCTGGCTGTGCCAAGTCGGCTCCGAGGAGCAGGGTTTGCGCATTGATCAGGAAGATGGCGCCCCGATTGTTCCGGTCCTTCCAGAATTCGTCGGCCAGCATTTCTACTTTATTGACTGGGAGAAGGAGCGGATTTTTCGTGGAGGACCAGGTTCGTTCGGAGGTGGTTTCCCGCAGCGGAACATATTCCGAAACATTATTTTTGGCAGACTGGTATCGGAATCTTGGTCGGACGTTCCTCGGGTTAGTTGGTGTCTTGCGACCGATGGGAATCCTCCGGAAAGGATAGATGTTTCTCAGGAGTCCGAGCTGGCATCTGTACTGCATTCTTGTAGTCTCTCGTACTCTGATCGAAACATACTTTGTCTGGGCGATGAAGATTGCCAGAAATTCGTCGAGGAGTTGTTGTTATATAGATGGGTGGCGCATGTCGAACCGCACGTCTGGGCCGATATCTTCCTTGCGATGCCTGATGCTCGCTTTCCGATTCCGGATATCGTCCGGCGGGAGCTTTCCCAGCGTTTGGAAAAGACGATGGCGGAGCGCTCGAGCCTCCAAGAGAGGCTGGCGCGGCTCGCGGCGGAGCAAGTGGATACGGATGCTCAGATCCAGGGACTCGAAGAGCTCGAAGCAAAGCTTGTCCGATACGGGGCTGCCTGACAGTTAGACAATACGGCCTGTCCATACTATGTGTATGGCGGGCTGTTCTTTTTTCTGGCTGGTATTGACACGGTACGAAGAATGGGCTAGAATGGCTCTTGTATACATCTTATAGCGTCAATCAGCGTATGTTGGTCATCCGTTTCAACCGTACAGGCAAGAGGAATCGCGCACACTTCCGTGTCGTGCTGCAGGAGCATACCAAGGCTCCGGGCAAGCGCCATGTGGAGATGCTCGGCAGCCACGACCCGATCAAGAAGACGACTATCCTCAATAAGGATCGCATCCTCTATTGGATGGGGCAGGGTGCCAAGCCGTCTGATGTCGTATTCAATCTTCTGGTGAAGGAAGGCGTCGTCGAAGGCAAGAAGATCGTGAAGAAGATGCCGCGTCCAGTCGTGAAAGAAGCTCCTGTTGAGGAAGTGAAGGCTGAAGAAGCTCCTGTAGCCGCTGAGACCCCGGCCGAAGCTGCTCCTGAAGAGGTGAAGGCTGAAGAGAAGAAAGAAGAAGTTGCCCCGGCCGCCTAGTCAGGATTGACCCCGGTCACCTATAGCGAAAGTCTTGTTGAGGTGGAAAAAGTAAAAGGCATAGCCGCCTATCGGCTTACAAGTTATCTGATTTTTGAGCCTCGTTTGGAAGGTGACGGGGTTGACAGGCTGTGAGTTTCGGAGTAGCATAGACATACAATTCAATTCCGCAGACATGAGGCATTCGTTCGCGAAATAAGCCCCTCACGAGGAAACGTATCTCCTGGCGACAGTCGAAAAGATAGCGCTGGAAGAGATCGTTCCATGATCATGAAGTCTGCGGTATCCCCGCAGATTTTCCCTTTTAATCAACAAACGTATGCAGCAGACCAAGCAGGTGAAGCAGGCGCTCGTCGCCGAGGTCGCCGAAAAGGCGAAGAATGCCAAGTCGCTCGTGTTCGCCAACTACAAGGGCGTGACCGTGAAGGATCTGACGGCTATCCGTCAGGAGCTCCGGAAGAGCGGATCGAGCTGGCAGGTGCTCAAGAAGACCCTCCTCAATATCGCGCTCAAGGATGCCGGTATCGAGGTGGATGCGAGGAAGCTTTCCGGACAGATCGGCGTCGCGTTCGGCGGAGACGAGGTCGGTGCCGCCAAGACGCTCGCGGATTTCGTGAAGGCGAACAAAGAGACACAGCTTTCAATCGAAGGCGGATCGCTCGGATCGAAGGAACTGTCAGTCGAGGAAGTGAAGGCGCTCGCCAAGCTTCCGAGCCGCGATGAACTCCGGGCCAAGCTCGTGGGTACCCTCCAGGCTCCGATCGCTGGTTTCGTCAGGACTCTCTCCGGCAATCTGAGTGGCCTCGTGCAGGTGCTCAAGGCGATCGAAGAGAAGAAAGCATAATCCAATCGTTTATCAAGTAATTTATTCTAACGTCAATCATATGACCGAAGAGAAGAAGGAAGTCGTCGTGCCGGAGAAGTTTGAGAAGCTCGTCGCTGAGATTGAGAAGATGAGCGTGCTCGACCTGTCCGAGCTCGTGAAGGTGCTTGAGGAGAAGTTCGGTGTGTCCGCTGCTGCTCCGATGATGATGGGAGCCGCTCCGGCTGCCGCTGCTGAGGCTGCTGAGGAGAAGACCGACTTTGATGTCGAGCTCGCTGCTGCTGGTGAGCAGAAGATCAATGTGATCAAGGCTGTCCGTGAGATCACGGGCCTCGGTCTCAAGGAAGCCAAGGACCTCGTTGATGCTGCTCCGAAGGTGATCAAGGAGAAGGTAGCTAAGGCCGATGCTGAGAACTTCAAGAAGAAGCTCGAGGAGGCTGGTGCGACCGTCAACCTCAAATAACAGGTATTAGACCTGATTTTACCTGCACTCGCTCGAAAACGAAAGTTTACTTTCGTTTCACTCGCTTCGTTTGGTAATAATACCCCTGCGTATTGTTGAAACCCCGCCTATACTGGCGGGGTTTTTCGTTCTCGGTGTTTTCCGGTATACTGAATAGGATAATCTTGTGATTGACCTCATTATGCATTTTTTCGGCATCGATCTCATCACGCTCATCGAAGCAGTCGGTTATGCCGGTCTTTTTGCTATCGTCTTCGCTGAGACAGGACTTTTCCTCGGATTCTTCTTGCCGGGCGATAGTCTGCTCTTCGTAGCAGGATTCCTCGCGGGACAGGGGATCTTCTCACTTCCGATGCTCATCGGCGGGCTTTTCGTTTCGGCAGTGCTCGGCAATCTGCTCGGCTATGAGTTCGGCAAACGTGTCGGCCCGAAGCTTTTTAGTCGCGATGACTCGTTCATTTTTAAGAAAGCCCACGCGCTCCGGGCGCAGGGATTTTATGAGAAGCATGGCGCGAAGACAATTGTACTCGCCCGTTTCATGCCGATTGTGCGCACGTTCGCACCGATCGTCGCCGGTATCGGCAAGATGCATTATCCAGCCTTCGTAGCGTACAATGTCCTCGGCGCCGTGCTCTGGACGTCGATGCTCGTGTTGCTCGGGTATTTCTTAGGCAGCGTCATTGATGTGGATAAGTATCTCTTGCCGATCGTGCTTTTGATCGTCTTCCTCTCGTTTTTGCCGGCTATCATGGCCTATTTCAAGGAGCGGCGTCTGGCGAAGGAGACTATAGCAAAATAGTCTTAGCGGGGCTTTGACAAAGCCTAAAACAAGGAGTAGGATAGGAAGGTATCTTTACCGCAAGGAAGGTATCTTTTTTTTCAGGCATATCCCGTATGTACCGGATGCTCAGGAAAATCGCCAGTACTCCCAGGCTTATCGTTCCCGAAAAGGAGCTTCTCGCGCTCGATATCGAGGGGATTGGTCAGGAGCTCGAGGCTTCTATCAGGAGAATGTTCAATGGTTCGCTCGCTATCCGTGAGGTAGCGGCTGGATCGAGCAATGCCGAGGAGCAGGAGCTCACGGCGCTCACGAATGCGTACTATGATGTCGAGCGATTCGGCATCCATTTTGTCGCGTCTCCGCGCCATGCCGATATGATCATGGTGACCGGTCCAGTCTCGCGTAACATGGCACAGGGGGTTCGGCATACCTATGAGGCGACGCCTGATCCAAAGATCGTGGTTGCGGTTGGCGATGGCGCGATCGATGGTGGCGTGTATCGCGGATCCTATGCTATCCATGACAGCCTCGAAGAGGTGATCCCGGTCGATTTCAAGATCCCGGGCGATCCGCCGTCTCCGAAGATGGTGCTCGCTGCGTTGCTTCAGATGCTCCGTGATATGGAAAAAGAACGTTAGTGTATGGAACTCCCATTCTTCATTTCGCCAGCCAGTATTCTTCTCCTGATTTCCGTCTTCCTTTCCGGAGGTATTGGAGCGTTGTTTTTATCGCGTTTCTTCGATAGCCGCTTGGCCGGTCTTTGGGCGCATGCAGTCGCATTTGTTGGTTCCCTGTGTGGACTTCTGATTGCCGGATCGGTGCTTTTTTATGGGCAGGGGATCGCGTTCGCACTTCCATCGGTATTTCCTGGGCTCTCCTTCGAGTTCCGTGTTGATGGTCTCTCGGCATTTTTCCTTGCGGTCATATCGCTCGTCGCGTCGGTCGCGTCGCTGTATGGTATCTCCTATCAGAAGCATTTTTACGGCAAGTACGATCTCGGCACGTTTGGGCTTTTTTACAACGCATTCGTCGGCAGTCTGATGCTGGTTACCATGGCGAACCATGCGCTCTTCTTCTTGTTTGTTTGGGAGATCATGTCGCTCGCGTCGTACTTCCTGGTTGTTTTCGAGCATCACGAGGCAGAGAACGTCAAAGCTGGTTTTCTGTATTTCCTCATGACACATTTCGGTACGGCGTTCATCACGCTCGCATTCTTCCTCGCTTTTAAGGCGACGGGAGAGTGGAGTTTTGATGCGTGGCGTGCCGCTGCCGGGACGATCGCACCGGTGCTCCAGACGGGCATCTTCGCGGCTGCACTTATCGGATTTGGCACGAAGGCGGGTATCATTCCGCTTCATATTTGGTTGCCGGAGGCGCATCCAGCCGCACCATCACACGTTTCCGCCCTCATGTCGGGCGTGATGATCAAAACGGCTATCTTCATGTTTATCCGTGTCTTCTTCGATTTTTTCCCGGTGGCCGGGACGGAGTGGGGGCTCATCTTCCTTGTCTTGGGTGGCGTCTCGTCTCTCCTTGGCGTGCTGTATGCGCTTTCCGAGCACGATCTCAAGCGCTTGCTCGCCTATCATAGCGTCGAGAATATTGGTATCATCCTGCTCGGTTTCGGTGCGGGACTCGTCTTCTTCAGTCTGCATCTCGAGACCTTCGCATTGTTTGCGCTCGCGGCGGCGCTTTATCATACGATGAATCATGCCATCTTCAAGGCGCTGCTCTTTCTCGGCGCTGGCTCGGTCGTCTCGGCGACTGGTACGCGCAATATGGAAGAATACGGCGGTCTCGCTAAGCTTCTGCCGGTTACGTCGGCGCTCTTTCTGATTGGTTCGCTCGCTATTTCTGCTTTCCCGCCGTTCAACGGTTTCGCGAGCGAGTGGCTCACGTTCCAGGCGCTTTTCGCTGGTATTGCTTCGGCGAGCGTCGTCATCAAATCCGTCTTCATCTTCGCGATTGGCAGTCTGGCATTTACGGGCGGTCTCGCGGCGGCTTGTTTCGTCAAGGCGTTTGGCTCGACTTTCTTGGCCCGGCCACGGAGTGAGCACGCGCGGCATGCACATGAGGCAGCCTGGCCGATGATCGCAGCGATGACAGTGCTCGCACTCCTCACACTCCTCCTTGGTGTTTTCTCGACGACGGTTATCGCGGCGCTCGTCGGCGTCGTGGCGAGCATCGGGCTCACCCAGCCGCTCACGCTCCAGTTCCCGTTCATGGATTTTCTCGTGGAGCGCGAGCAGTTCGCTGTGCTGCCGCTCGATGGATTCGCGCTCGCGTTCCTTGCAGTCTTCGCTATCGTGGCGGCGATCGTCATGTTCATGACGCGCTCACGCAAGGTCGTCATCAGCCGCACCTGGGATTGTGGTACGCCGCTTGCTCCGCGCATGGAGATCACGGCTGGTAGCTTCTCGCGTTCGCTTGTCACCATCTTCCGTGGCATCCTCCGCTCGACCAAACAGACCGATACTGAGTATCATGACGAGAACATGCGCTACTTCATCAAGTCTCAGGAGGTGAAGACAGAGATCGGCGATCCGTATCGCGACAAGCTCTATCGCCCGATCAATACGCTCCTGACGTTCTTCGCTTCCCGGGCTCGCCGTATCCAGGGCGGCAGCGTGAATATCTATCTCCTGTATATCTTCGTCACGCTCGTGGTGTTGCTCATTTGGGCTTCTCGCTAAAAATCCTGCCACTATGCATATCGCATTCATCATCCTCCAAGTGCTTGCCGTACCGGCTCTCTCGCCGCTCATGATTGGTATCATCCGCCGGCTCAAGGCGCGTCTTCAGAACCGCTCTGGTGCGAGTGTCTTCCAGCCGTATCGCGATCTCTGGAAGCTCTTCCATAAGGATGAGGTGATCTCTTCGGATGCCTCGTGGATCACGCGTTTCTCACCGTACCTTCTATTCTCTATCACGATCCTTGTCGGTATGAGCGTGCCGGTCATGACAGCTATCCCGATTTCGTTCGATGGTAGTGGTCTGCCGATGCTCCCGTTCCTGATCTCTGGTGATTTCATCGTTATCATCTATCTTTTGGCGCTTGGGACGTTCTTCCTGGCACTTGCCGGCATGGATGCTGGATCGGGTTTCGGCGGTTTTGGTGCGAGCCGTGAGATGACGGTTGCGGCGCTCGCCGAGGGCGGACTCTTCTTCTCGCTTCTGGTCGCGTCAATTGCTGCTGAGAGCGGCAATGCCATGCTGATGGTCGGGCATCTTGCAGCGCTTCCGCTTCAGTCGTTCATGCCGCTCTTTATCGCGTTCCTCGCGTTTGCTATCGCGCTTCTGGCAGAGAACGGCCGCTTCCCGGTCGACAATCCGGCGACGCACCTCGAGCTCACCATGATCCATGAAGCGATGATCCTCGAGTATTCCGGCAAGCGTCTGGCGCTCATGGAGTGGGCTGCTTGGAATAAGCTCACGATCTTCATCGCGCTCGGAGCGAATATCTTCTTTCCGTGGGGGGTTGCGACGGAGCTTTCGGCCGCTCTGGCTGGAGTGATCGTCCTTTCCTCGGTACTGTTCGCTATAAAGAGCGGTATGCTGCTCGCATCGATCGCGCTCATCGAATCGACCATGGCCAAGTTCCGCATCTTCCGCATTCCTGATCTCCTGTTCACTTCGTTCGTCCTGGGCGTCATCGCGCTCGGCGTCATCATTACACTCTAGCTTATGACCGGACATTTCGCAGAAATATTCTTCCTGCTTGATCTCGTCGCCTTTCTCACAGCGATCATCATGCATCTCGTCAGGCGCAACAAGAATCTTGTTGGGCTCTATGCACTACAGTCCGCCGCCGTAGGCGTACTCCTTATTGGGGCTGGTATTGCAGAAGGGGAGCAGAGCCTCGTCTGGGTCGGCGTGCTGACGGTCGCTATCAAGGCTGTCTTGGTGCCGATTTTCTTCTCTCGTCTGCTCCGTCAGTTCGGTGTCCAGGCATCCGCGAGCAGCTACCTCTCGACGCCGCTTACGCTCGCTATGCTCATGGGACTCGTCCTCTTCGCCTATTCTCGTGTCTTCATGCCGCTCTCGGCGCTTCTGCCACAGGCGATCGGGTCGCTTTCGTTCAATCTGGCCATCATCTTCGCTTCGATCTTCCTCATGATCAATAGGAAGGGCGCCTTCACGCAGATGATCGGCGTCCTCTCACTCGAAAACGGTATTGTGCTCTTCGCAGCGCTCATCGGCATCGAGCAGCCGCTCGCGCTCGAGATCGGCATCATCTTCGACATCACGGTTTGGGTCGCTATCGGTAGCGCGTTCATCGGGATGATCCATCGCCAATTCGGATCGCTTGATACCGACGAATTGAGAAATCTGACTGAAGAAGACTAGAGCGTATCTCAAAATTCACCGCTTGTATGCAAATCCCATAAAAACTCACGCTTGTCGGCTGAAACATCAGGATTTCGGCTGCACATTCCAGAAAATTTCTCGGATTATCGCGATAGTCCTCGAAATTTTCTGAACTGTTCGCTCGAAATCCTGAAGTTTCATCTCGACATGAATTTTGAGATCCGCTCTTAGTTACATCACTTATGCTGCTTACATTCCTCATCGCCACGCCGTTCCTCGCCGCCTGTTTCGTCGCGCTCATGCGGCCCAGGCACATGCGTCTCATCGAAGGGGCGGCAGTAGCTGCTTCGGCCATCGCGCTCGGCCTTGCGATCGCGCTCGTACCGCAGACGCTTGCGCATGGAGCTGTCAGGGCTTCAGAGCTCTTTTCTATCGATGCGCTTGGCGCTTTCATGTTGGTCATCATCGCTCTTTCCGGATTTTTCGCTAGCCTGTATTCCGTCGGTTATCTGCGGGCTGAAGTAGCGAAGGGTATCGTCGGTCCGAGCCGTGTCCGCCAGTTCTTCCTGCTCCTCGAATTCTTCCTCTTCGCGATGTCGCTTGCCGTCTCGACTATCAGCCCGATCGTCATGTGGATTTCTATCGAGGCCACGACACTCTCGACTGCATTCCTCATCAGTTTCTACAACAAGCCGTCCGCGACAGAAGCAGCCTGGAAGTATCTCATTATCAACTCGCTCGGACTACTCCTCTCGCTTCTCGGTACGCTGCTCTTCCTCGCGCTGCCGGAGATGCGTACAGGATCGATCACCTGGGACATGCTCCGCGAGGCCGCGGCCAGCATGCATCCGCTCGCGGTCAAGATCGCTTTCGTCTTCATCCTGGTCGGATACGGGACGAAGGTTGGATTGGTGCCGCTTCATACTTGGAAGCCTGATGCCTATGCCAAGGCGCCGACCCCGGTCGTCGCGCTTCTGGCGGGTGTGTTGGTCAACGTTGCTCTCTTCGCTATCCTCCGCTTCAAGACGGTGGCTGATGTGACGGTCGGATCGGAATTCGCCGGCAGCCTCCTGATATTCTTCGGTCTCCTTTCTATACTACTCTCAGCGCTCATCATCTTCGTGCAGAAGAATTACAAGCGGTTGCTCGCATATTCCGGCATCGAGCATGCAGGACTCATCGCGCTTGGCTTCGGCTTCGGCGGACTCGGGACGTTCGCGGCGCTCCTCCATATGCTCTATCACGCGCTCGTCAAGATGCTGCTCTTCTTCGCGGCTGGCAATATTTTCCTCAGGTATAGCTCGACGAAGATGAAAAATGTCACTGGCGTCCTGTCGGTACTGCCGGTTTCGGGACCGATCTTTCTTGGTGGATTTATCGCTATCACTGGTCTGCCGCCGTTCGGGCTCTTTGCGACCGAGATGACGATTCTCTCTTCAGGTATGGCGGCACATCCATGGATCGCTGGTACGGTACTCTTTTCTCTGGCAGTCATCTTCTTCGGATTTTTCCGCCATCTCTCAGGCATGATTTTCGGATCGGTACCGGAAGGCGTAAGCCGCGGCGAATCCCGCCTGCTCACCCAGCTGCCACTCCTCTTGCTTGCGGCGCTTATCGTCGTTTTCGCCTGGGATTTTCCTGAGGGACTCCTCGATCTCATCCGTCAGGCTGCCACCGATCTGGCTGTCAATCACTAATCCTGCTTCCTATGACTGACACAACGACTATCCTTACCCGCTTCGGCCTCGCCGAGTATCGGGCGACGAAGGAGGGGAAGCTCCATCTCTTTGAAGTCATGCAGCCGGACCTGGAGCAGGTCATACGGACGCTCCGTCATGATCACGGTCTCCGTCTCAAGACGATCGCTGCATCCGATGAGCGGGCTGATCGCGGCGCATTCCGCATCCACTATGTCTTCAGCATTCCTGGTGATGACTGCTTCTTGGTGCCGTTCATTTCGGTAGCTGCTGATCAGTCCGGATTTCCATCTATGACGCCGGTCGCTCACGAGTGCTCCGTATACGAGCAGGAAATCAAGACTTTTTTCGGCCTCGAGCCAATCGGCCATCCGGATGCGCAGCGTATCACTCTCCATCGCGAGAATTTTCCTGAGGATATCCATCCGCTTTGCAAGGAGTTCGCCTGGGATACCGAGATTGCTCCGATTACGGGCAAGTCGATGCCGGAGTTCGCTCGCTTCGAAGGGGAGAGTGTCTATGAGATCCCGGTTGGTCCAGTGCATGCTGGTATCATTGAGCCGGGGCACTTCCGCTTCAGTGTGCTCGGCGAGGAGATCCTGCGCCTTGCGCCGCGTCTCGGCTATGTACACAAGGGGACGGAGAAGCTTTTCGAGACGCTGCCGATGGACAAGAAGCTCCAGCTTTCCGAGCGCATCTCGGGCGACAGCTCGTTTCATCACGCGCTCGCATTTGCTCAGGCGGTCGAATCGATGGCTGGAATCGAGATCTCCGAGCGCGCGAAAATGCTCCGCACCATCTATGCCGAGCTCGAACGTCTCGCCAATCATTTCAATGATATTGCATTTATCATGCTCGATACGGGACTGTCGTTCGGTGGCAGTCATGGGACGCGACTCCGTGAGCGCGTCATGCAGTGGAATGAGCGTCTGACGGGCAGTCGCTTCCTACGCGGCACGGTCGCTCTGGGCGGTGTGACGCAGGATATCGTCAAGGAGATGGCTGAAGAGCTTCAGGATGATCTTGAGGTTCTCGAGAAGGACTTCATGGAAGTGATGGACGTCGTCAGGGAGAGTGATTCGCTCGAGAACCGTCTCCGCGGGACTGGCCGGCTTGATGCAGAGATCGGACGTGATCATGGCGCGGTCGGTATCGCAGCTCGGGCGATCGGTGATGAGCTCGATGCTCGCGCCGACCATCCGTATGCGGCGTATGATATGGTGCAGTGGAGCATCCCGACGGAAACGAACGGCGATGTCCGCGCCCGCTTCCAGGTGCGCGTCAAAGAAGTCTTCCAGTCGTTCCGTATCCTCGGACAGATCCTCACGCTCCTGCCGCATCGCGAGGGCGTACTCTCGATGCCTCAGGCGAAGCTTCCGGCCGATGCGCATGCGGTCGGCATCGTTGAGGGCTGGCGTGGTGATATCGTCTACTTCATCATGACCAATCATGACGGCGAGATTTCGCGTGTGAAGGTGCGTGACCCGTCGTTCCTCAACTGGCAGGTCTTCCCGTATGTCGTGACCAATGACATCGTTCCGGATTTTCCACTCATCAACAAGAGCTTCAACCTTTCCTATACCGGAAACGACCTCTAGGGATCGGTGCTGGATAGAGCGTGAAAAAAATCCCTTCAAAAGACACTGAAGCGATTTTTAGTGCAATATATGGCTTTTTAAGCCGAAAAACCGCTTGCCATCTTGATGGAAGCGGTTTTTTGTGGTATAATGGAACCAAGTAGTATTTCGTAGTTCGTTGTCGTACAGAAAGGGAGGGCATCATGTCATCCGATATGTTTGCGAAAATAGCGGCCATGAATCCAGTAGCTGGGTGGTGGTTGCTTACCACGATGCGGTATATGCCTCGCTATGAGCCGGAATGGTCAGCGCCTGAAGCAGCTAACGAATCCGCGTTCAATGTGGTGCATGTCGTACAGTGGGGACATCCACATGCTGCATGAGATTCCTTTTCACTCTGACGGATCGGCCTTCGCTGAGATCACTCGCGAAGGCCCTTTCTTTTGATATTTTGAAACAGTATGGACGCAAAAAATATCTCATACGATGTCATCGTGATCGGCGGGGGACCCGCTGGTATGATGGCGGCTGGCCGGGCGGCTGAGTGTGGTGCGCACGTGCTGCTCGTCGAGAAAAATGAGGATCTCGGCAAGAAGCTGCTCATCACAGGCGGTGGCCGATGCAACCTGACCAATACCGGTCCGGATTTTTTTGATAGATTCAAACGGGACAAGAAGTTTCTGTTTTCGCCATTTGCGCGTTTTGGTGTCGAGGAGACACTTCATTTCTTCAACGGCCGAAAAGTCTCGACCAAGGTCGAGGCGGGCGGACGTGTCTTTCCGGAGAGCGACCAGGCCCAGTCGGTGTGGGGTGCGCTCGCTCGGTATATGGACGAGGGACGAGTGACGGTCCGCTCGAGCGTCTTTGCGAAAGGTTTCGAGATAGAAGGAGAGAAGATCACCGGGCTGAGGATTGGGAACGGTGAGATGCTTTGCGCGGACTCATATATCCTCGCGACCGGCGGCCTCTCGCATCCGGAGACGGGGTCGACAGGGGATGGCTTCCGTTTCCTCCGTGAGATGGGCCATACGGTACGTGATCCGGAGCCGTCGCTCGTGCCGATCAAGGTACGTGATCGGTGGGTGCATGCGCTCTCGGGCGCGACGCTCGACGATGCGGTGCTGGCTGCCTATCAGGACGGTACGAGGCGCTTCGTGCGCCGCGGCAGGATGCTCTTCACACATTTCGGCCTCTCTGGTCCTATGGTGCTCAATATGAGCCGTGAGGTGAAGGAACTCATGAAGCGGGGATCAGTGGAGCTTGTGCTCGATCTGGCGCCTGGTACGGACCAGGGTGCATTTGATGGGAAGCTCCAAGGGGTCTTTGCGGAATATCAGAACAAGCTGATCAAGAACGTCCTTGGCAGTATCATCCCATCGGCGCTCGTAGAGGCAGTGCTCGGGCTTGCAGGCATCGATCCGTCGAAGCCAGTGCGGACCGTCAGTCGGGAAGAACGTCTCGCTCTCGGCCGGGCGGTCAGACATCTGTCGATGACGGTGTCGGGCTTTCTTGGGACGGACAAAGCGATCGTTACTTCGGGCGGTGTCTCGCTCAAAGAAGTGGATATGAAAACGATGCGCTCGCGCCGGTATGGGAATCTCTATCTCGTCGGTGATATCCTCGATATCGATCGGCCGAGCGGCGGCTATAGTCTCCAGCTGTGCTGGACGACCGGGTATGTGGCCGGTGAATCAGCAGCGGGCGGGGAGTAGGAAAAAGTATAGGACGAAAAAACCGCCCCGAGGGGCGGTTGTTTTCTGGTTCCGTGCCGATTAGGCGCGGGACACGCCGGTGGCCGCAGGGCCCTTCGGGCTCTCAGTGACCTCGAAGGTGACGGCATCGCCGACCTTGAGCTCATCGAAAGTCACGCCGACCAACTCCTTGGAGTGGAAGAAAAGGTCCTTCTCCTCGCCATCGCGAGAGATGAAACCGAATCCACGGTCCGTGAGCGTCTTGATAGTTCCGTTCATAGTGGTTCTTGTGCTACGTTTGTCGGAAATTCGACGACGTTTCCTTTGCATTAATTGCAATCTTGATTATAGCACGTATTTTTTCTAAAGTCAATACTATGAATATAATGGCTTGTTTACGCCATTTTTTTCTTCAAAACAAAGAGGTTGGCCCAGGACGCGAAAACGAAGAGAGAACCGATGATGAACGGCAATGTGATGCCGAAGAGGCCTGATCCGAAGCCAGCTGCGAGTGGGATGATGCCTTGCGAGAGCGCCATGAGCGAGCCATTGATGCCGAGTGCGGCGCCCTGGCGCTTCGGCGAGATGCCCTTGCTGATGAGCGCGCTCAGGTTGGCCATCGAGAGGCCCTGCGGGATGGAGAAGAAGGGCATGAGGATGTAGAGCCAGGCTGATTCTGGGAGGAAGGGATAGATGGCGATGGCACAGCCGACAGAGAGGAACGACCAGCGGAGGATGGAACGCTCGCTGTACTTGCTGGAGAGGATGCGGAGGACGACCAGCTGGGTGAAGATGCTCCAGGCGCCGACAGCACCGAAGAAGGTGCCGATGCCCGCTTCGGAGAAGGCGAACTTGGAGACGAGCAGGATGCCGATGAACGAGGTGAAGAAGGTGAAGCCTGATCCGTAGAGGAAGCTCGAGAGGTAGAGCGGCTTGGCATCGACGTCACGGAAGGCAGCACGGATGTTCTGGATGCCTTTGAAGATATGGAAATGATGCTCTGCCTGTCGGTCATGATGCGTCTCGCGAAGGAAGAAGGCGACCCCGAAGATATTGATGATACCGAGGATGCTGGCGAACCAAAACGGTGCGGCCGGGTCATGTGCGGCTTCGGCGATCCAGCCGCCGAGGGTAGGACCGAGGATGAAGCCGATGCCGAAAGCGGCACCCATCAGGCCGAAGTTCTTGGCGCGCTCGTGCGGCTCGCTGACATCGGCGATGGCGGCTTGGGCGATGCTGAAATTGGCACCGGAGAGCCCGGCTAGGATGCGGCTCGCGAAGAGCAGGACGAGTGACCCGGTCTCGATGCCGAAGCCGAAGAGCATCTGCGAGAAGGCGAGTCCGAGGACGCCGATCATGAGGAGGCGTTTGCGGCCGTAGACATCGGAGAGTTCACCGAGGATAGGGGCACCGATGAACTGCATCAGCCCGAAGACGGCGGCGATGGCCCCGGCGATGATGTACTGACCGGTCACGGAGTAGCCCTGGAGCAGGAAGTTCGGGGAGGTGGGATCAGTGAAGATGACCGGGATGATCGGGATGATCATGCCGATCCCGACCATATCGAGAAGGAGCGTGAAGAAGAGGACAGGAAGGACTTTCTTTTTCATAGGAGAGAGTATCATTTGAACGTTCAATCAGTATGTCAGAAAATCCCGTTTTTATCCAGGGTTGTGGCTTGCCCCGTACCAGTCTTGATTGTGATGTTGTGGTTTATGTATCGGAAGCCGGAGGCGGTAAGTATCTTACAGTGTTTGCTAGCTTGAGGCTTCGAGGAGACTTGGTTCGGGGTTTACGTCGCATGTCGTATCCGGTATACTTCACGTGTTATGGAACAGCCAGCATCACAACCGCAGACAGAAGAGAAGAAGATGTCCCGTCTGGAGCATCTCGCGTTTGAGGCGCCTCGCCATATCGGCTCGGTGCCGTCGCTCATCATCCACACGGTCTTTTTCGTGGGCATCTTCGCGCTGCAGATATGGGGTTTTTCCTTCGATCAGATCATGCTCATCCTGACGACTGCTGTGTCGCTTGAGGCTATCTATCTTGCTATCTTCATCCAGATGACGGTCAACCGCCATGCCGAGCAGATCGAGGAAGTGAGCGAGGACGTCGTGGAGCTGTCTGAGGACGTGGAAGAGCTCGGCGAGGACATCGAGGACATTTCCGAGGATGTGGACGAGATCGTGAAGGATATCGATACCATCCAGGAGGACGTGAAGGAGATCAGTGAGGACGTGGAGGAGATTTCCGAGGATGTGGAAGAGCTTGGCGAGGAGATCGAGAAGGACGACCAGGAAGACGCCGTCGAGCGCACTGAGGACCAGCGCAAGCTCGAGCATATGGAAAAGATTATCGCAGAATTGCTTTCTGAAATCCGTGATCTGAAGCATGAGAAGAAATAGCCCTCATATAGCATCAATTTTCAGTGTACATATTTTCCTACGACCGTAGGAAAATATGTACACTGTTAGAAAAGAAAAAGGCCCCGGCACGATGTGTCGGGGCTTTTGGTTTGCGTTAGTGTCAGGCGTTGCCGATGGCGTGATGCTGTTGCGTAGTCCAGTCAACGTCCGGATCCAGACTGAGTACCGGACGGTATTCATGACCAGCCCAGTGTCCCATGAGGAACTTGGTAGGCTCGAGGCAGCCTTCGCGCATGCATCCGATGTAGAAGTCATCGACTTGGTAGGTGTCTCGATGAGCAATCCGCAGGTTGGATGCATGATAGAACGTCACGCCGTCTTCTGGTCGGATAGGCAACCCGCAGCACGCACAGCGGGTCGTGTATTCCTGGACGAGTTTGACGAAGCAGTCTGGGCACCATTTCCGCGAGATGATTTTCGTCGGAGTGTCGCCGTAGACGCTGATGTAGTACCAGGAAGGTCCGCTATGGTTGCATTCGTATTGTGCAGTATCGGGCGATTGGGCAACGATATGGACCTTGTCATTCGGATTGATGGGCTGGTCTTCTTTCGGTGGTATGGTATCGTCGATGCCGGGCGCTTCCGGGAGGTCGTGAGCGATGCGCTGGTCCAGGGGACTTTCCTTCAGGAAGAGCGAGAAAGGAAAGTAGAGATGTGCGAGGACCATGAATGCGACGATAGCGATGAGCGCGATCAGGCCATACAGCGCCAGGGTGGGGATTGATTCCATGGGAGAGTCTCCTTTGGTTGGGTTGTGAACGAGCCGGAATGATGCGGATAGTATGCCGCGGATATCGGGGATTGTCAAGGGTTTGAAAAAGAAAAACGCGAGGCAGATGGCTGCTCGCGTTTCGATTGATGGGCGTTGCCGGTCACTTCGTATAGACGCCGCCGCGCCGATGGATGACGTATTCTTGGCACATATTGCGGACGATCTGGAGTGATGTCGGGACATATCCAGTCCCGCGGAGTTCGCGAGAGAGACCGGTCAGCGTCCGGCCTTCTTTGCGGGCAAGGAGCGAGTTCGTCGTGACCTCGTAGATCGTTCCGACGAACATATCGCCTTTGCGGCAGGTCTCGATGCGGAGCTTCACTTCTTCGACTGGCTGTGGCACGGTATTCTCCTCTGGTGTGGAACTGGCAGGATGATAGGGGATTCTTTCTGGATTGTCAACGGTCCGTATCGAGGATTCGGGCGGCGCGTTTGATGGCGACGAAGCCGTAGGCCCAGAGGAGGGGAAGCCAGATCGGCATCAGACCGAAGAGACTGTTGCGCTCGAAGGTTTCTACGCCGGTACTGATGAAAAGGTATTCGGAGACAGTCATAGCGAAGCATCCGAAGACGAGGAAGATGAAGTCGTTCTTTTCGCGCTTGATAGCGAGAGCGACGGCGATGATGATCACATAGAGCACAGTGAGCAGGAGGTCATCTGAGACAAGCGGGATCAGCCCGATCATCACGAGTATCGGCAGAGCGTTGAGGAGGATATGGAGGGATTTTTTCATGGCGTTCCTGTTACTATTGTTTCTATCGGTTTGGCATGGAATTTGATGGCTGTCCCTTTGTCTTTGCACAGCGTAATGGTCGGGTTCGGAAGTTGGCGGGTTTCTGATACGGGTTCACTTTCGGAATATTGCCCGGTTTGCTTCAGGGGGTCGATATCGATATTCGGGAAATACCGCAAGAAATCTTCGCGCAGCATGTCCATGGTGTCGGCGGAAGATGGGATGACGAATTCGATATGTTCCCAGCCGTCGGGATAGTCATGGTCTGGCTTTGGATAGGGGAGCTCAATGCAGGGAATGGTCCATCCACATACGGAGAGTGGAGTGGCGAGTTTGAATATATCGATTTCCCTTCCGTTGACGATGGCAGAAGAAAGGAGGAGATCGCCTCTTTCCCGCAGCTCATTTTTTAGCGATTCGATAGAGCTGATATCTTTCATTCTTAGTCCGATATGATCGGATTGGAGACGTGATGTCTCTTCGGATATTCCGAGGTCATCAAGGTATCGGCTGATCCGCTCCCCGAATTCCACAAGGGCTGATTGTGAGAATGGTTGCGGGTTCATAAAGATATTGTGGATTTGAGGTGATGTTGGAACGTATTTGGCTCAACAGAATTTTATTTATTAATATAGCCTGCTTTTGCCGCTTCTTCAAAAACATTCTTTAATTTTTCATCTGCCCAGTCCAGATAATCTTGTATTTCTGCGGTCGTTATTTTTGTATTGCCTATCTTTACAGCGTCTGGGTAGAATCCTATTTCAGTTTGTAGGTGTGATTCTATGGAAAGCTTTTGGTGTCTCTTTACCTTTCTTTCGTCTTCTTCCTCATCAAAATTTTCACGAATATCGTGTCGAATGTGATTGCGAATTACAATAATTAAATCACTCAGGCTATGAGACTCAGAACCAGATTTCTCGCAGTATTTTTGTATACCCGCAAGATCTTCAAATAAACAAGATATCTCGTGTAAGCAATCTAAAACCGAATCTACAGCATTGTACTGATGAAGTTCTTTTGCGACCTCTGTGTATCTATTTAGTTGCTTTTTTGCTCCTTTTACATATGGAAGCGCAAGTGTCCAAACAATGTGGTCAGTTTTTCTTTCCTTAATTAATGCATCGGGTGGCATTTCTTTTTTAGGACGACCCTTTATTACATCGCACCCTTTTTTAGCAACTGATATTCCGTATCCCATAGAATTTGTAAGGGGCTATATTATTTTTTGAATAATATTTAGGTCTAACCAGCGAATTAGCATTGTGTATTTTTGAACATAATCAATAAACTGAAGAAATAGTATTTGTTCAAATGGTGGAATTTTAGCTAATTCTAGTTTTTTATATTTTTGCCCTTTGTTGTCTGTTGGATGAAAGAATTCGCCATTTAGCCAAAGATCAAAAATCTCTTCTGCCTCAATCGTTTCTTCACCCAGATTGAATCGCATACTTGCTCCTGGGGCTAACACTTTTTGCCATGCCATTTTTGCATCCTGTACTTTCTTAAATAGTTCAGAGTCTTGGTCTTTTAAAAGAAGGCTGAGCTTATTACATATTGAAAGGAAATGTACCGCCTCTCCTTGCAAGACAAAAGGACGAAATCTTAGTAAGAATGACTCAGTTGTTTTTCTATCTGGTCCATCAAAAGCAGTAGAAACATGAGTTCCGTACCTCTCCTCTTTTGCTTTAATGTTTAAGCTAAGGTTTTTTAAAAATTCTTGATCACCTAAAGCTTCCGATTTTCTATGGAATAATACTAATGTTTCAATTATTTCTTTTCGATTAGGAGTAGGCATAGACGGGGTATTTGTTTTTAAACTAAAACACCCTCTATAATTAAGGCTAACAATTGAAATATAGCCCTAAACCAGGCTTCTTACAAGCTTGGTATGGCCTGAAATCCTAAGCAACAGAAACGGTCTCGCGGCTGGTTTTTTGTAAGAAAAAACCGCCAGAGGTCCAGGGGACATGGCGGGGGAAGGAATTTCGTGGAATTCCTTATGACTTCATCGCTTGGTAGGCTGCACGCTCCTTTTCCCAGGCGATTTCGGGATCGACCTGGAACACGTGGCCGTTTTCACGGAGGAACGCGACCATTTTCCGGGATAGTGGCGTGTGCCAGCCGCAGCGGGATTGATCATCACGGAACTTGCGACCACAGCCGGAACAGCTCGAGAGCAGGAGGCCTGCGCCGCAATGAGCGCAGTTGAATTCCGTGAAGCCGCCTCGTCCGCCAGAAATCTCGCTATGGATCATGTGGTCGATCGTCATCTGCGAAATCGCTTCGTCAATGAGTTCGCTCTCCGGCTTGGACCAGTCGTTGATAATTTTGTTCCAGTCGCGCTTCAGGGTGACGTAGAGCACCACCTTTGTGCGCGGTGAGTCTCTATGGTACCGGTCGTTGACGAGATCGGTGGGATCCTGGATGTAGAAGCTGACGGAGGATTCCCAGTCGTCCAGAACGAGTTCGTTGCCCCAGTTCTCTTCAGCGAACCGCATCGCCTTGTCCGCATGTTCGTATTTCAAGAACACGTCGCCATGTGGCATGCCGTCTGCGTATGAGGCGAGCGTCCTTTCGGCGTATGCGTATTCGAGCAATGCCGGATGATTCTTGATGATGGTGATGCCGACTACTTCGACCAATTCCCTGCGGTATTTGATGACTTGGAAACCATGGCGGACGCGGAGCGGCGGGCAGGCGACGTAGCCTTCGCCGGTCGTGAATGCCCGGACAGCTTCTTCGGGCGTGAGGTGAGGACATAGCCTGGCCATGTCCTCGGGCTTCGGGCTCTTGATTGGGAGTTGTCCGAGAAGGGAACGATACTCCGTGCTTTTCATGAAGCGATCTCCTTGTTAATGTGCTTGGTTGTCGCGAAATCCATGCGACAGATGGATTACCACAATGATATGGTAACCGTACATTATACACCAAAAATTACGTTTTGTCCACACTGAAACGAAAAAGAGGCTTCTGAAAGCCTCTTTTTATGTCGATAGCTGGGGGAGATTGGGGATTTTTTACAGATGAATCCCGAGATGTTCTAGGTCAGCTTTGAGCTGCTCGTTGCTTTTGAAGAGTATGGGGGTATAGCCGATCTCACCTGCCTTCTCTAGACTTTTCGGGGCGTCGTCTATGAAGATTACTTCTTCTGGTTGGACGGCGAGCTTTTCGAAAAGTACGTCGAATGCTTCTTTGTGCGGTTTCTGAAATCCGATTTCTCCAGAGACGACGACTTCGTCCACGAGGTCTAAGATGCCGTCCGTGCGAAGTTTCTCTCTCAATGAGGTCGTATGATTGCTGAAGATGGCGACTTTGAATCCGTGCTTCCGCATGATTGGGAAAAGTGCGACGAGGGCAGTATTGATCGTGCTTTTCGATCGATATTCCTTGATGACCGACATCACGCCGTCGTGAACATCTTCTTTTGGAACGAAGGCGGAGACGACTTCCATGATCATGTCTTCCCAGGGGGTGTTTCCTGTATTGCTCAGGTGGTTATGCTTGAAGTACTCTTTCTTGAAGTCTTCTTTGGGAACGTGCAAGAAATCAGAAATATTCGTCAGAAGATTTCCGCCCGTCGATAGCTCAATGACGCCGCCATGATCGAAGACAATGGCTTTGAATGTTTTGTTCATGCGTATTTTAAATAGAGTTTACCTTGTAAAACTCGAACGTTCTGCCACCTCTCGTTTTCTTTGTCAGCTCTGGCAGGGGAATGAGCTCGGGGTCTACTGTCTCGAATTGCCGGATGCCACCGCCGATAGTGGCTGGGAGCTTGTTGAGGATGATTCTATCGATCAGTTTCTCTTTCAGGAAAGCGGTATTGAGGCCGGGGCCGCTACAGAGGAGAATATTCGGACTCATCGTGGCTGCGTCCTGAAGCGAGGAGATCTTCGCGTAGGCTGCTTTCGGAACGAAAGAATCATCGCGTGTAACGACGATTTTTTTGATAGCCGTGTGTTCGAAAGCGTCTATGAGATTCTGATCGAAAGATTGGATTGCATCGTAGGTGTTCTTCCCCATGACGAGGACGTCGTATTCGGCCAGAAGCTCTAGGAAATCATCCCAGACCTCATCGGGGATGAAATCCTCGCCTCCATCCGTCTGTGCGATGAATCTATCCGAAGAGATGACGTTGTAGGCGGTAAGCATATGTTTGTTGGGTGAACTGTGGCAAATGGAAATCAGAGCTTATTATCAAACGCAGTGAGCGAAATGAGAGCTTGCTCTCATTTCCGAGCGCAGTGCCGGTAAAATCGGGTTCAATACCCGTTATTTATTAACCCACCACTGTCTGAATTCGATCGCTTTTCCTTGATTATCCAGTTTTACATAATAAGCGCCCTTGGAGTCATGAATATTTCCCCTGGTATCTTTAAAGGAAAATTCGTATGATGCGCTTCCTTCATTTTCTTTTGTGAGGAGCGTGTTTATTTCGAGCTTAAGAATGTCCTGATCAGAGACTTCTTTCCAAGCACCCTTTACTTCATCCAAGGAAGTGAGTGGAGGCTCGAAAGGATCTTCGTAGTATTGAAAATTTGAAGAAAGCAAACTATCGATATTCTCGATATCCTTATTGATCCAGATATCTTTCAAGGATCGGAACCAATTTTCAATTGTGGGGCTGTCCATAATATTTTGCTGTCCCTATGGGACGAAGTTGGAACTTATTTAGGAAGCTTCTGATCATTAGGATTGACACTTGAACTTGTGCTTGCAGTGATTTTTTTATTCGTTTCATCTTGATACTCTACAATACTCAAAATACTTTTAAACTCTTCACTTGTAACGATAGCCTCACCTAAAGCACAAATTTCTTTTAGGTCTTCTTCAAAAGAATCATCATAGATTTCCGTAAGAAGATCATGAACTACTTTATTTCTTTTAGCTCTAAAATGATGTAGATCCTGTGCTAGTGTTCCCTTTATCAGTTTAGTTTTATTTAAAAACTCAATAAGTTTATAAAGACTATAATTAGAAACTTCAGTTCTGAGTTCATTTATAATTTCTGAATCCTTAATTTTATTCGTCTCAACAAAAAAAGAGAAATCGGCATGTAATTTTAAAAGACTCTCTATATAAGCACCTTGAACAAGAAAGGCTTCAAGGTATTGCTGTTTCAATATTGAACCTCGGATATGATTTGTTAATTCGATGTGTTTCATAAGATTTGTTGGGGCTGTGGGATGGAATTGGAAAATATTTAAATGTTTTATCGTACTAGATTTGAGTCAAAATTTTCTTAACTACCATCTTGGAAATTTCCAAGAACGGCCTTAGGTTCAGACAATAATACTCATCTCTCTTTACTAAAACTGAATCCTGGTTATTTCCTGGATACAGCATCATACCAGGAGGCATGTGGCTATTATGAGTAAGCCTGTTTCTGTATTCTTTTTCTATTAGCCTGAGTTCAACTTCTGACAACTTTAAGTTATAGTACTCCGGATTATTTAATATTTGGAAGTGTTTTCCAATATCGTCTCCCCCTTTTTCGATTAGTGTTCCGACACTATCTACTATACATAGAAGTAATATTGCGGAGGGGTATCCATAACATCCTGCTTGATTAGGCCATCTGAAGTCTTTGCTTTTATCAAAGTTGATACAATACTCTGAAACCTCAATCATCTCTTTTAAGGCTTCTTTAATCATCGAGTTGGTATTTCTGTGGATGGCCATAATATGTGTAGTGATTTTCCTGCGGCCGGCCGCGGATGGGTGAGCCCAAAACCCATTCCAGAGTTTGGTATCTGTTACTAGAAAGTAAAACAAAAATATAGGTAACATCTGAAATATAGCCCTAAACCAGGCTTCTTACAAGCTTGGTATGGCCTGAAATCCTAAGCAACAAAAACGGTCTCGCGGCTGGTTTTTTTGTAATGGGTATATCTATCTAGTCTTAGAAATTAGCATAATACTCTCCGAAAAACAGAAAACCCACCGAAGCGGATTTTCCGTTGGTGGGTTTGTGGCGGTAGAGCTTTTGTCCTACACGTATGTCTTCGCAAACGCATCGGCGTCGATCAGGTAGGGTTCGCCGCCCATGTTCGAGCCGTCTTCATCGCAGGTGTCGGCAATCATGCAGTTGGCGCCGCTGGTTTGCGGCGAACCCCATGAGGCCATGATCTCGATCGGCGTGCCGAACGGATTCACGATGGCTCTGCACGACCCCTTGGCCTTGTAGACATCGCCTTCGCCGGTCGTTTCGTAGCGATCGAAGAACTTCTTCTCGGAGATGATGTACTGCTCACCGGAAGGGTTCGTCACGATCCAGTCGCCCGCCTGTGCGGTGTTGGTCGTTTCCTTGGCGCCACCTTCGAGCGTCGTGGTGATTTCTTCGCCGACCACTGCGGGGCGAGCTTTCACCTGGCCCTGTTTCTTGAACACGGACGCGTTTGCGAGTGCAGCCATGATCTCGGGTGCCTTGCGTTCGATCTTTTTGAATGTCATTTCATCGCTCCAATTTGGAAGTTGCGGGATGCCGACGAGATTCATCGGACCTAATATGATAGCATATTTTATGGTATCGGTCAATAGCAAAAACGAAAAAGAGGCTTCAAAAAGCCTCTGAATCAGTGGTTGTGGGGTATGTTGCCCGGGCAGGGTTCGAACCTGCGCATAGCGGAGTCAAAGTCCGCTGCCTTACCCGCCTCGACTCGCGTCGACGCGAGGCGGGCCACTTGGCTATCATTATTGATGTTGGGGAGGTAGGGATCGAACCTACGAAATGGAGCCTTCAAAGGGCCCTGCCTTACCACTTGGCTACTCCCCAATAATATTTTCTAGTATCTTTTTTAGTTGTTTTCGTCCTGATGCTGTTTTTAAGTAATGTTCTCTTTTTCTTGCTTCGGATAGAGTATCAAATGTTTCAGAATGTATCAATTGTAATGGCCTGCGGTGTATTGTCGCTTTGCAGTAACCGTCTGAGTGTTCTTTTATTCGTTTTTCTATGTTATCGGTTGATCCGGTATATGTTTTTTTATCTTTCTGACTGAGTAGAATATATACGAATCCCTTTGCCATAGCTTTTTGATCCTGCCTTACCCGCCTCGCGCCAGCCTCGCCGAAAGAGTCTAGGCGGGTCGATGAGTCCGCGAGTCGAGGCGGGCCACTTGGCCTGTCGCGTCTCGTTTCGAGACGGACTACTCCCCACTAATAGCTTCGCTAGCTTCATTAGCTGCTTAGCTTCTTAGATTTATCCGAAAATACTAACTACGAAATACTAGATACCAGATACTAAAATTAGTTCTCCTGAACTAATTTTCCTCCAAGCATCTCCATCGCTTGGGCCACGAGCGGATTTGCTGGGGCTGCCGCGGCGGGAGCGTTGTCGAGGATGATCCGGAGCCGTGTCTCGGACTCCAAGATGGTATCAAAGGCCTGCTTGAGCGTCAACCGGTTGGCCGGCTGGTCGAGGCGTTCTTTGTGGAAGGGGTATTTGACGGCGATGACGATCTCCATGCCTTCGGTCGAGACCGGACGAGCGGTGGAGAGGGCGAGCGAGAGCGAGGCGTTGAGTTCTTTGGCCTTCTCGAGGATCATGTGCCAGCGGTTGCTGATATGGGAGAAGTCAAAATTAGCTGCGTTAGCTTCCTTGGCTTCGCTAGCTTCTTTAGTTTTCGGAGAGGAGGGTTGAGATTCCTCGCTTGCACTCGGAATGACAGAAGAGGAAGCCTTGCTAGCTGCGTTAGCTTCACTAGCTTCTTTAGCTTCGTTAGGAGAAGAGAGAGCTGGGGAGGTGGCCGCAATCTTTCTTCCTTGGGCTGGCGTTTCTGGTTCTCTTGCCTCTTGCGTCTTGCCTCTTGCGTCATCTGCCAGTATCCGTACGATAGCGATCTCGAGCGGGAGCTCGGCGATGACCGAGGTCTTGCTCGCGGCCTGGGCGATCTGGAATTCCTCGAGCATACGGACGATCGTACCCGGCGTGAAGAGCGATGCGAGCCGTTCGAGGTCCGCGCGTTGCTCATCGGTCAGGTGGTCCATATCAGAGAGGGCTGTCTTCGGGCTGGCCGAGACGAGCAGGAGCTCGCGGAGGAAGGAGAGAAGCGCGCCGCCAAAGACGGAGAGGTCAACGCCGTCTCCTGAGAGCTTGCCGACGAAGGAGAGGGCCGGATAGAGCTCATGTGCGCCCAAGAGCGAGACAAGCGCCGCGACATTCTCGCGCTTGGTGGTGCCGAGCACTTCGGCGACCTTCTCTTCTGTGATGAGTGTATTCCCGAGCGCCGCTACCTGGGTGAGGAGCGATTCGGCATCGCGCATGCCACCTTCGGCTGCGAGCGCAATCATCCGGAGAGCACCCGGCTCGATTTTCAGCTTCTCTTCTTTGGTAATCTTCGTGAGCTTGGCGATGATGTCCTTGACCGGGAAGCGGGAGAGGTCGAAACACTGGCAGCGGGAGACGATGGTATCTGGCACCTTGTGGAGCGCGGTAGTAGCAAGGATGAAGATGACGTGCGCTGGTGGCTCTTCGAGGGTCTTGAGGAGCGCGTTGAAAGCGCCGATCGAAAGCATGTGGACTTCGTCGATGATGTAGATCTTGTGTGACCCTAGGGTTGGTGGGAGCGAGATGGTCTCGCGGAGCTCGCGGATATTGTCGACGCCGGTGTGCGATGCGGCATCGATCTCGGTGACATCGAGGCTGCGTCCCTCGGCCATGAGGAGGCAGTGTGCGCATGTGCCGCACGGTTCCGCGGTCTTCTTGTCACGATGAGAACAGTTGACAGCTTTGGCGAAGAGGCGGGCGAGTGTGGTCTTGCCGGTGCCGCGCGGACCAGTGAGGAGATAGGCTTGGCCGACGCGTCCCATGCGGAGCGCGTTCGTCAGGGTCTTCACGATATGCTGCTGGCCGACGACATCGGCGAAGGTCTGCGGACGGTACTTGCGATACAAGGTGGTGGATGTAGTCATAGGGCAGAAAAGTGGATTGATGGGGTTTCGAGAAACTTTGAAAATAGTAACTGGTAATCCGTAATCGGTAACTAGGAAAGAAGTGACCCCCCTGGTTACGAGTTACTCATTACTAGTTACTTCATCCATTATATCTCCTTTCGTCTAACAAAAAAAGCCTCGGAAAAGAGGCTTTTTCTTGACATAGAACAGGATTCTGGCTATTCTTTCTTTGTTCTTTCACAACCAAGGAGCCCATCTTCCCCATCGAATCCAAAAGAAGCATCTGAAAAAGTAGCACTACGTGCTGTTTTTTTGTTTTTTCTCCCAAAGGAGTATCGCATGAGAAAATTCGTACTGATCTTCTGTCTCTTCTGTTCCGGCCTCGCCAATGCTTTCGATTGGAGCCGGCTGCCTCCTCCGAAACCGATCCCGTTCACGGAGAACGGCGTCACCTACGACGCCTTCGTCCAGACGAGGCATCCGTGGTACCACCAGAACTACACCGTCTACTATCCGGAAAACATCCCTGAAAGCCTGAAGCCGGTCGCCGTCGACTACAACCAGGGCCTTCCCTACCAGCATCTCTGGATTTTGCTTAACCCAGCCTCTCAAAGCCAGGCATTTGACAGCTTTGACTACAATCCAGGTGTCATCGTCTACCTCTGCTAGGGAAATGTTGCTTGTCAAAACGATACCTGGGGTAATCCTGTCTCGAGCAACCAGATCCGGTATCGCCAGTACACCTGGTTCGACTGGACCTACGCTGGCCCGACCGGGTACGATCTCCAGAACGACCTGGTTAGGGCGGTTGGCATCGATATTAAGGTCAAACTTCGCTTACGATTGGAGCGGACAGTTCGGGTTGACGAGCCTGGCGGCGGGGGATGTGCTGGTGGAGGGGGGAACTCCGTTCGCATACCTCAGTTTTCCGATACCGTACGACCTGAACGGGAATTCTAGCCGGAACGGAGTGCCCTATACGGCCTATACGGCACCGGTGAGTTCAGTGATGGATCAGTCTATGCCGAATGGACCGTATTCCTATAATGGAATTGTGGTGGCCTTCGATGGCGAAACAGGAGATAATCAGTCGTACTGTTATAATCCTCCCGGTTGTTCGGTTATTGGTTATTCCAAAACAGGTGGCGGATACTTCTTCGAAGATGCAAACGGGAACAAGCTTATCAATTACCCCGCACCTTCTGGAGAACATAACGACACACGTCTTTTCTATGACGGCCACCCCGGCTACGACTATCCGTTTAGTCAAGGCACATATATTGTGGCTCCTGAAGGCGGAACCCTTTGTGTGGCTACAGCCAATACGCAGAGTTATGGTGCTGGAACGGTATGGCGCGACCCAACAAGATGTCCGCTTGCGGCATTAGCCGGATCAACAACATGGGACACTAATGGTCATGAATATCACGCTTTCTATATCGTGCATTCAGGGCTGAATATTAATGGTAGTCCTGCCGATTACATAACCGGATTTCTCCATAGCAACAATCTTGAGGGTTCGATTCAATCATCAATCGAGCAGCATGGTTATGCCACTGTTACGAAAGGCCAATTCGTTGCCCAAGTAGGCGGATGGGGGACGTCGGGTGCCAATACATACGGGTACCATATGCATCTTGAAATCTACAAGAAGAGCGTTTCAACCAGTAACTGGGATCTTGTCGATCCGTACGGAGATGGCACGAATAACATCCTCTGGTCGCACTGAACAGCAACGCCTGTAAAATAAACTCCCTATCAGAGAAATCTGGTAGGGAGGTTTTTTTAATCTGATAGTGCGAGCTAGTTCAGGAACTTGAATGTGGAGAGGAAATCGTTGGTGAATTTTTCGTCAAGACCGGAAAAATTTATGTTGAAGATAGTATTGTTATGATAAAAGATAACAATATTATCCTTTAACCAAACAATTTTTTCTCCAAACAATGCAGATTCTTTTTCTATTGGAGGAAGGTTTTTATTTTGCTGCAAATATTCTTCTAGAGAATTGCTTTTTTTAAAGTTAGCGCCGCCCTTCTGATTCATATCAATAGCATCAATTGATACGGAAATATCGCCAGCAGTTGAAACCGTGAACTTATTTGTAAAAAACATCCATGTACTCGTACAATCTTTCAGTTCTTCAAACCCATACGGCCCTCTTAAGCCAAGAACCCAAGCACTCGGATATTTTACCTCATATCCAGCCTTTTCATTTCGGCACGTTTTCCATTGCTCAACCGGTTCGGCTATCGCAACCTTTTCATCTGTCTTACCCGGGTGTACCTTTTCTGCAGTCTGCGCTTTCTTCTGTATGGCCTGAGTCGGAATATCTGTCGCTATCGATCCTTGATTTTTCTCATACACCCACACAAAACCCCCCACCGTAATGGCGATGACGACGAGGATGACGGCTCCGAGCCTGGTCGGGATTTTTTTGTTATCCATATATCTATTTCTTAAACACGATGAATTTGTAGCCGATGAAGTTCCAGGCGAGTCCGGAAATACTGCCGGCAGCGGCGCTGACCAGAGCCCACTGTTCTGGTGAGAGGCCACCGAGCTTGTGGAAGAATGAGAAGATAAGCGAGGAGGCGACGACATTGATGATGAAGCCGATGAGGCTGACGACGAAGAACTGGATGAACTCCTCGGAGGTCTTCTTCTCGGTGGCGGAGCTGAAGGTCCAGTGTTTGTTCCAGAAGTAGCTGTTCACGTTGGCGATGATGAAGGAGATGCTCTTGTAGAGCGTGAAGAAAGTGATCGATATGCCGATGGAGAAGGCGACGTCGCTTGCGGCTATCGGGAGCGCGCTTGCGGCGGCGAGGGTGAGCATGAAGGCGAGGGCACCGATGTCGACCAACGTATTGAGCACACCGATGACGATGAACTTGGCGAGCTGCCAGATGATGGCGAAGCGGCGGCCGATCCAGGAGGCGACGACGAGGCCGACGGGCACAATGACGGTGAAGATAGGAACAATGGCGAACTTGAGCGCCTCATAGAGAGATGGCTTGGCGGTCTCGAGCGTCGGCATGAGGAGTACGCCGATGAGGAAGCCCGAGACGGTCGCGAACAGGTAATCTTTCCTTGATCCCATAGCGGGGAAATGAATGGATTAATGAGTGAGAGATATATTGGATTTGTACGAAAGCCGGCTCATGGCCGGCTCTTTCGATAGTGCGGAGCGTTACTTCTGTCCGTTGATCTCTTTTTCGATGGCCTCCATATCGCGGACCCAAGCGCCGAGGATAGAATCAGTGTCAGCGGCCGGAGCCGGAGCTTCGGCTGGGGCAGGAGTCTCGACGACGGGCTGAGGCGCGACAGTGGCATCTTCTTTCAGGCTCTCGCGCCAGCTATTGATGGCGCTGTGCTTGTCTTCGGCACGGGCGAGCTCGCCCTCCCAATCCTTGTGGGCGCCTTTCTGGAGGATGTTTTCGAGCGCGGCCCAAGTGGCTTCGAGATCGCGAGGGAGCAGGACAGCTACCTCATCTCCTGGGGATGCTTTGAAATACGTGATGGAAGCGAGCAGGATGCGAAACGGCTTGCCGTCAGCGACGACATAGTAGCTGCCGCTCTCATCCTGGGTGACGACGCCGATAGCGTGCCGGCGGTCGATCGGACCGATCTGCTTGTAGAGGAAGGTGCCGTCGGTCGTGATGGTGAGCTTGAGCATATCTCCCTCGACCAGTTTGGACTTGGAAGCATAGTTGGCCGGGACGGGGTACTGCTTGCCGTCGGCGCCCATCATGATCTGGCCGTCGAACGTGCCTTCCACGATGGTGCCATCGACATCGGAGAGGTCGATTTTGCGTGGGCGGCCGGACTTCTTCTTGCCCTCAAGCTGGAGGAGCATCGCCTTGGCGCTCTGGATAGTTTTCTCTGCGTTGTTGACCATGTCGCGGAGCGCCTGGATCTTCATGGAGCGGTCCGCTTCGTCGACAGCTTCCGGCTCAGCTGGAGTGATATTCTTCGTCATAGTATTTTTTGTTTGCGCGCTTTCCGATGAGTGTTTTCGGAAAGTATGTTTCTTTCTGTCTTGATACAGTCATTATAATATATGGTTTCGGAGGAAGCAAGGACTGATTGCTGTTGGGGAGTGATTTCGCATCATGATGTGTCGAGTTCCATCGTGTCTCGTGCGACGCATGGGAAATCGGGATGCTCTTTCGAATTTTTTCTGTGATAGCCATGAAGATTGGTCTCGCGATGCGTGACGAGATGGGGAGTCATCATGTCATAACGCGAGTCGGATGATGAGAATGGAGATGATGGTATACCGTAGTCGTACGAGACAATATCGGCCAGCGATATTTGGAATTTTTGACGGATATTTTCGAGGTCTTGACAAAAAATAGGATTATGCGTTAATATAACTCGACTGGAATTTGAGAGGAAATCTATCATTTTGTAAATCCCCTAAAGAGAAACCTTTATGTCGAACCAGGAAACTGCCGCCAAGGAAGATTTGTCTTTTTCTGAAGCGCTTCGCGTGCTGCTCGGCCGCCTGCCGGCCCGGTCCCGCGATATCGTGGAGGCCCGTTTCGGCATTTCCGGGAGCGAGCCGAAGACGCTCGAGGAGATCGGCCGCACCTACAAGATTACTCGTGAACGTGTCCGTCAGGTAGTGGCGAGCGCGCTCGGTTTTCTTTCTGGAGAAAAAGACAATGATATGGTGGTCCGTATCGCTCTCGCAGTGCAGTCGGCGCTCCGTGAGAAGGGCGGTGCGATGGACGCTGATGAGCTTCTTGCGAAGCTTGCTGGCAGTGCGAGCGAGCGCGGTGCGATCCTGGCATTCCTCGAAGGTCTTTCGGGCATCAAGGAAGGCAAGGACGATAAGGAACACGGCAAGATCTATATGCTCGATGGTTTCTCTCTTTCTGAATGGAAGAAGGTGAAGGAAGATGCGAAGAAGTTGCTCGCGGAGGCGGGTGAGCCGCTCGAGGCGAAGGAGTTCGCTGTCCGGTTCGCGAAGACGCATCCGCAGATGAGCGAGAAGCGTCTCTTCGATCTGCTCGCGCTGTCGAAGGAAGTCAAGAAGAACGTCTTCGGAAGATGGGGTCTTGCTACGTGGAGTGATATCCGCCCGCGCGGTACCCGTGAGAAGGCATACCTTGTGCTCAAGACATCTGCCAAGCCGCTTCATTTCCGCGAGATTGCATCGCTTATCGACAAACACGGGCTTCAGGGCAAGAAGGACAAGAGCCATCCTCAGACGGTTCATAACGAGCTTATCAAGGACAAGCGCTTCATCCTGGTCGGCCGCGGCATCTACGCGCTCTCCGAGTGGGGATACAAGCGTGGCACTGTGAAGGATGTCATTGCTGATGTGCTCCGCGAGGCTAGCAAGCCGCTCTCCCGTGAGGAGGTCCTCGAGGCCGTCTTCAAGGTCCGCCAGGTCAAGCGCTCGACTATCGTCATCAATCTCAATACCTTCTTTGCGCGGATTGGCAAGAATGCGTATACTATAAAGAAGTAGGAGAACATTCCACTCCCTTCTGTTTTCGGCAGCATCGTTTTTTCGGGATAGCTAAACAAGGCCAACCCCGTTAGAGTCCTGACGAGCAGGATGCATGCGGGGGCGGGCTTTTGAAAAGCATACAGGGTAGTAGTTTTTTGTCCTGGTATGACAGGACTCTAACGGGGTCAACGCACCTTCGTCCCATGGGTACTCTTTTTTCAGACATAGCATATTTTTTCTCGGCAATCGGGAGTGTCTTTTCCGCCGTCTTTGACGTTTGGTTCATCGTTTTTCCGCCGCTTCTCTGGTTTGTTTTTATGTTGCTCTGGATGAAATATGTCCAGGACGACTATGGGAGCAAGATCAAGTGGGTGCTCCTCGAGATCGTTCCGCCGCGCGACATTGAGGCGGGACCGTTGCCGATGGAATCTGTCTTCGCTGGGTTTGCTGGCGTGGAAAAAGGCCTGTCTGCGGCTGAAGAATATATCAAGGGCGAGTTCCCGTGCTCGTTCTCGCTTGAGATCGTCAGTACCGAGGGGCAGGTGCATTTCTATGTGCGCACGCAGGCCGGATTCCGCAATCTGGTCGAGGCGCATTTCTACGCGCATTATCCGAATATCGAGATCACGGAGGTGCCGGATTACGTGGCCAATGTTCCCAAGACGGTGCCGAACAAGGATTGGGACTTGTGGGGGACCGATTTCGTCCTGGTGAAGAACGATCTCTATCCGATCAAGACGTATAAATACTTCGAAGAGAGCGTGACCGGCAAGATGATCGACCCGCTCGCCGGTCTCATTGAGACGATGGGGAAGATCGGTCCGGGGCAGCATATCTGGCTTCAGTATATCGTGACGCCGCTCAAGCCGACCTGGTCCAAGGATGTCGGCCAGTCATATGTAGATGAATTTCTCGGCAAGAAGAAAGAGAAGCCGAAGAGCGTTCTCGCGCGCCTGTTCGCGGATATCATCGATATCATTTCGAATATCGGCAACGGGCTGCTGGCGAAAGAAGTGGCATTTTCTGCTGGTGCGGCCGCGGAAAAGAAGGAAGAGCAGCCGATTGAGTTCCGTCTGACGCCTGGCGAGAAGGATGTGCTCAAGGCATTACAGGCCAATCTCGGCAAGCAGATGTACAGGGTGCGTATGCGCCATATCTACGTCGGTCGCCGCGAGACCTACAGCAAGCCGACCGGCGTGTCGGCCTTCATCGGTGGCATCAAGCAGTTCAATGATCAGAATCTGAATGGCTTCAAGCCGCATGATGATTCCAAGACGTATGCCAATTATGTCATGACTGCGTCGCGTCTGCGGTATCGCCAGCGCCGCATCTTCCGCCGTTATATCACGCGCGATACGGATCCGCAGAGCTCCCGCTTCCTTCTGAGTACCGAAGAGCTTGCGACCGTGTTCCATATTCCGGATATGGCGATCACCGCGCCGTCGCTCACGCGTGTCACCGCCAAGCGCAGCGGAGCGCCGTCCAATCTTCCTATTCAAGAGTGAGTTTTTCGGTTAACGCGTTCACGTGTTAACGAGTTCGAATCCGATAACCCGTTAACTCGCAACTCGTTAACGAGACAATATATAAGCCATATGGCCAATCATAACCAGAACGACATCACTTTCTTCGCCAAGACGAACTTCCGCAACCAGGAACGCATCTTCGGCATCAAGACGGACGACCGCCGCCGCCACATGTACGTGATCGGCAAGACGGGTATGGGCAAGACTAATCTTTTGGAGAATCTGGCTATCCAGGATATCCAGAAGGGCCATGGCATCGCGTTTATCGATCCACACGGCGATACGGCCGAGAAGCTCATCAAGGCGATCCCGTCGAACCGTATCAACGATGTCATCTATTTCAATCCGGCCGATCAGGATTTTCCGATCGCGTTCAACGTGATGGAGAAAGTCGATCCGGAGTACCGCCATCTGGTCGCTTCGGGCTTGGTCGGCGTCTTCAAGAAAATCTGGGCTGATTCGTGGGGTCCGCGGCTCGAATATATCCTCCGCAACGCCATCCTCGCGCTCCTCGAATATCCGGGCTCCACGCTCCTCGGCGTGACGCGCATCCTGGTCGACAAATCGTACCGCGACCGCGTCGTCGAGAAGGTGACGGACCCAGTGGTGCGGAGCTTCTGGGTGGATGAATTTTCCAAGTGGAATGACCGCGTGCTGCAGGAAGTCATCTCGCCGATCCAGAACAAGGTCGGACAGTTCCTGACGAGCTCGCTTGTCCGCAATATCGTCGGCCAGACGGTCTCGTCGTTCGATATCCGTGAAATCATGGATAGTCGGAAGATCCTCATCATGAACCTCTCGAAGGGCCGCATCGGTGAGGACAATAGTGCGCTCCTCGGTGCCATGATCATCACCAAGATCCAGCTGGCCGCCATGGCCCGCGTGGATATCCCGGAAGAGACCCGTAATGACTTCTATCTCTACGTCGATGAGTTCCAGAACTTCGCGACCGAGTCGTTCGCGAACATCCTCTCTGAGGCGAGAAAGTACCATCTCAACCTCATCCTGGCGAACCAGTACATCACGCAGATCGATGAGAAGGTGTGCGACGCGATCTTCGGCAACGCCGGCAGCATCATCTCGTTCCGCGTGGGTGCGGCCGATGCCGAGTATCTTGAGAAGGAATTCGAGCCGGTCTTCATGATGAACGATATCGTCAATCTGCCGAAATACCAGATCTACCTCAAGCTCATGATCGATGGCATCGCGGGGGACGCTTTCTCAGCGACGACGCTGCCGCCGATCAAGCTTGAAGACGCTGGCAATGAGGAGAAGATCATCCGTATCTCGCGCGAACGCTACACCGCGCAGCGTGTGGAGGTGGAGGACAAGATCCGCCGCTGGAGCGGTATGCTGACGCCAGAGGAGAAGGCGGCGCTTCTTGCGGACCATACGAGCCAGGGTCATGCACCTGCGCCGCAGGCTGCCCGTCCGGCGCCGTCGGTTCGTCCGGCTGCTCCGAATCGTCCGGCTCCGCGCCCAGCGCAGCCGAATCCTGCACCGAAACCAGCACCGCGTCCAGTAGCTACTATTCGACAGGAGGTTTCCCAGCCAGTACTGCCGCTTGAAGAGCAGCCGATGAAGTCCGCTGAAGCGTTCTTTACGCCGCCGCTCGCTCCGAGAAAACAGCCGATCATGGAGCTTCCGAAGGAGGAAGAGATCGTGGTGCCACCGAAGCAGGAAGAAAAGGTATCAGCGGAACCGGTCATGCCGGCGCCGGTAGAAGAAGAGGTGCTAGTCGTTTCCGAGGTACTGGCCCAGGAGCCGGAAGCAGTCATATTGGAAGAGCCGCTTCCTGAGGTTGTGCCCGAGAAGATGTTATACCCCGCGAATTGCGCGACGTGCGGCGTCGATATCGAGGTACCGTTCGTGCCGGATGGTAAGCGCCCGACCTTTTGTAAGGATTGTTTGCGTGATTATCAGCGGGCGACCGCTAAGGCACGCCAGGAGATTGCCAGTAACAATGGCGGCAATCAGGCCCAGCAGGAGCGGAGAGATGTCCAGAAGCATCCTTCGCCGAGCAAGGAAAGGACATATCGGCCGAAATCGTATGCGTCTGCCGAAGCACCGCTCTCGCTCATGCAGGCCCAGCACATCGGACCGAAGAAGTTCAAGAGTTTGTCGAAGCGGCCGGCTGTCGATCTGGATGAAGTGCGTGGATTGATCCAGAGCGCCCGTCAGAGGGATGATAGTGACGCTTGATGAAAGATGAGGGAGAGGGGAATATATGACTTTGTATTGATGACCTGAAGAACTTAATTAACTTTATTTATCCTGTGAAATTCTGCCGGAAGCAGACCAGCGAAGCTGGATTTCACAGGGTAAACTTGGTACACTAAGAAATATGCCCGGTAGCACAACTTCAAATGCAAAGCATAATGAGATCTGATTATTTAGAAATCTTCATTGTCGAGCGATAGATGTGTGTGACAGGGTTTTATAGAAGATAATTTTTTGAAGTTGTTCTACTGGGTATGAGTTTCAAGAAATGGCACAAGCGCGCGTATACATTCTGGGTAGTTATCTCCGTCCTCGTGGTCATTTCCATGGTGGCATTCTTGTTCGCGCCGTTCTTCATGTATTAGTTAGTAACTGTTCAAAGTCTCATGTCTCGAGAAAATGTTCGGATTTCGAGATGAAAACCTTGAAGAAGCGAGGAGGGCTATCGAGATAACCAGACGAGCTTTGAAGGGTTTTCAGCCGAAATCCGGATATTTTATCAGACAAGTATGATGTCTTCTTAATTAGCGGTGAGAATTTGAATAGTTACTTAGTATGTTGAAGCGGAAATGGCTCGTATTCGGAGGGATCGCCCTGGCGGCTCTGGCGATCGTCGGATGGGTTTTTTCCGTCTCTTCGCGGCAGTCAGAACGTAACCAGAGGATCGAGGATGAGGTATCTGCGCTCGAGACGGAGGCTGAGAAGATCCGTCGGGAAAATGAGACGCTCCGCGAGAAGATCGCATATTTCTCATCGCAAGATTTCCGCGAGCAGGAGGCCAAGCGCAAGCTCGGGCTAAAGCGTGAGGATGAAACGATGGTTGTCATTCGCCCAGGAGCGGTCTATGATGGAAGCGATGCTGCTGTATCAGCCGCTGCTTCGCCGGCTGCTCCAGATAGGCTCACGCCGTCGTCTCGCGCCGGGAAATGGTGGGAAGCGTTCTTTGGGGACCGTTTCTCAGTATCAGGGAAATGATAGGATGAGATAGGTTAAATATATAGACTATGGAACAAGGAAAGAAGGGAATCGCGAAGAGGACGCGTCTGAAGACGGTTGCTTATGCTGCAGCTGCTCTTGTTATCTTTGCATTCATCACAAGTCTGGTCGTAGCGTATGCATTACCGCGTTCGAATGCGTATACGGGGCGTTTCGTCTCGTACTTGCCGTATCCGGCGGCGATCATCGGTTATGGTGATGCTATCTCATTTAGGACGCTTGCGGAGAATATGGCGTCCATCAAGCGGTTCTATGAATCGCAGGATTTTTCGCAGGTCGGATTGCGCGTTGATTTTTCTACCGAGGAAGGGCAGCGGCGGTTCAAGATCCGCGAGAAGGAAGTATTTAATAAGATGATCGAGGACGAGGCAGTTATGCGACTTGCTCGCGCTCGGGATATCTCGGTGAGCGATGATACCGTGAGGGAGGGGCTCCGCCGCAAGCTGGATGAATACGGTTCTGGCAGCGAAGTGAGGCAGAACCTCGACAAACTGTATGGATGGACGCTGGCGGATTTCGAAGACAAGGTCGTGCGCCCGAGCCTCTATCAGGAGAAGCTTGTGGAGCGTTTTGCAGAAGAAGCAGATCTCTCTTCCGACGCCCGGGAAAAAGTCGAGGCTGCTCGGAAGATGCTCCAGGAAGGAGCGAGCTTCGCTGATGCCGCCAAGCAGCATTCTGAGGGACAGACGGCATCTGAGGGCGGCGATCTGGGCTGGTTCACGCTTTCTGATCTTGCACCGGAACTCCGCGTCACCGTATCTTCCCAGAAGGTCGGCGTCCCGAGCGATATAATCGAAAGCGCGCTCGGTTTCCATGTCGTTCTCGTGGAGGAGAAGAAGAAGGAGTCTGGCAAGGATCTCTATCGTCTCCGCCAGATCTTCGCCAAGAAGACGACATTCGCCGATTGGTTGACCGCACAGATGAAGGATGTCCCGGTGCTCGTTCTTTCGCCGGAGTACATCTGGAATGCTGATACGGCCCAGGCGGAATTCAGGGATTCAGAATTGCGTGATTTTGAGAAGGAACTTCTTGAGAAGTCGGATGGCGACGCGTTATTCTTCTTCTAGCGCAGGGCTTCCCTGCGTTACCCTGTCATCGACTCTGAGGGATGAGCCCTCAGGCTCAGACTCGAAGAGAGCGAAGTCGAAGGGTAGTTTGATGAGTTTTGAGTGCGCCCTGTTTTTCCGTCTGCGCGTATTCCCTAAGAGAGAGTGTAATCTGTAAAAACAAATATATATGGATACTTCGAATATCCCAGGACAGGTCCCGAGCGACCAGCCGGTATCCTCGCCTCCAGCTGCGACCCGGAAGGGGAGAGGTGGTTTTGCGCTTGCTGTACTGATTACTCTTTCAGTATTCGCCGGATTTGCGGGCGGTCTCGTTGCGCCGTACACGGTGCCGCTCATGAGCAAGTGGTGCCCGATTTTTCGTGGCATAGTGGCGGAGCGTCAAGTCAAGGATACAATCAGGGAGAAGGTGAGTGTGGTCGCGGAGGATGATGCGATTGCGGACCTTGTGGAAGCGAACTCGCCGTCGGTCGTGAGCATCGTCATCACCAAGGATGTGCCGAAGGTACGGAATTTTTTTGGCAATCCGTTTGGCGGCCGATCCTTTCTTTTTGATCCGTGGAATCTTGGCAGTGGTACGGATGACGGATCAGCTCAGGCTGAACCAGAGAAGCGCCAGGTCGGATCAGGATCGGGCTTCATCGTTTCCGAGGACGGCCTGGTTGTGACCAACAAGCATGTCGTGTCGGACGAGCAGGCCGAGTACACCGTCATCACTTCTGACGGCAAGGAATATCCGGCGAAGGTCCTGGCTCGTGATCCGAACAATGATATCGCGGTGCTCAAGGCGGAGGCGATTGGTCTTCGTCCGGTCACGCTCGGTGATTCCGATGCGATCAGGGTCGGCGAGACAGTGCTTGCGATCGGCAACCCACTTGGCGAATTCGCCAATTCTGTCTCGCGCGGCATCATCTCCGGCCTCAAGCGGAGTGTGACGGCCGGATCGAACTATGGCGATACGGAGAAACTCTCGGATATCATCCAGACCGACGCTGCCATCAACCCAGGCAATTCCGGTGGGCCGCTCTTTGACCTTTCTGGCGAGGTGATCGGTGTGAATGTCGCGATGGCGCAGGGTGCCGAGAATATTGGCTTTGCGCTTCCAATCAATTCCGTGAAGCGGGTGGTGGAGCAGGTCCGGACGACTGGGCGGCTTTCGGTGCCGTATCTTGGTGTGCGCTATATCATCTTGAGCGAGGAGATTCAGAAGCAGAATGGCCTTCCATTCGGTTATGGTGCCTTGGTACTCCGCGGCCAGCGGATCACGGATTTCGCGGTTGTGCCTGGGTCGCCAGCTGACAAAGCGGGCATCGTCGAGAATGATATCATCCTCGAGATCGGCGGTCAGAAGGTCGACGAAGAGCATCCGCTCGCTTCGCTCATCAGTAGCCGTACAGCAGGGGATGAAGTAGCTCTCAAGGTCTGGCACAAGGGCGAGACCAAGGAGATCAAGGTGACGCTGGAGGAGCGGAAATAGTGAGTATTACGTATTAGGTAGTATGTATAAAAAGAGACTCAGAGGAGTCTCTTTTTTGCATAAAAAAATCCGGCGAGAGCGTGTCTCGCCGGGGTGGCTAGTGTGAATCGAGGATGTCCCAACTTTCTGTCTTGCCAATCGGGCCGCCGTCCAGACCGCAGATGGGGGTCCAGAAGACATCTTCGCATCGTATTCCGAAGAAAGAGGAAATTCGGACTTTTCCGAGATACCAGCCAGGCGGATGGTGGTCGAAGCAGCACCTGCAGCTATCCATCGTGGTGTAACCATTTGGATAGAACGCGATACGTGTGAATCCTTTGTTCAGAATCCAGGCGCTGCGGACAGCAGGTGGCGCGGCGCGGAGGAGGGCAGTGATCCGTTCGATGCCGGGAGCACTCTTCTGTTCCGGCTGTTTGCGGGCGGCGATACGTTCCAGGGTCTCCTGGGCTCGACGGCGGGCGGCAGCCTCTTCTCCCGTGGTCATTGGTGCGATGGGTGGACCGAGCAGCGCTCCACCCGGAAGGACTTGGCAATCATCCATTTTGATTCTCCCAAAGAACAAAAAAGTGCCTTCATCCTGGCATTTTCTCCAGGTTCCGTTAATATTTGCATAGCGTTGTTTTAGCACTCTTGACACTAGAGTGCTAATTTTGTATTTTTGTAGTATAGTATAAGTAGTTCATAAAGTTTATTACCAAGTGTAGTGAGTGAAACGAGAGTTTACTCTCGTTTCCGAACGAAGCGCGGGTAAAATCGGGTCAATACCCCGCAGCTTGCTGCGGGGAAGGCAAGCGAAGCTTGTCTGCAATGCGGGGCTTGCCCCGCGGTGCAGTACCCGTTATCAGGTTTGTCAGGTTATAAAGTCTGAAAACCTTGGTAGTATAGCTCGGCTTTATGGGTTTGATGGCGCCATAAGTTTCATAATCTTGATCACTTTACGAACTTGATAACTTTACAAACTCAGATATGAACATCGGAAAATTCACTACCAAGAGTCAGGAAGCCATCCGCAATGCGCAGGAGATCGCGCTTTCGCGGAACAACCCGCAGATGGATACAGCACACCTGCTCTATGCACTGTTGCTCCAGCCTGATTCCATCGTGCCGGCCGTTTTCGGCGAGCTTGAGGCGGATATTGAGAAGTTGAAGGGCGGCATCCTCGCTGAGATAGACAAGTTTCCGCAGGCGGAAGCGGGTGTACTTGGGAGTCTGTATTTGTCACCGGGATTTGCACGGACATTGTCTGAAGCTGAAGACCAGATGGGAAAGATCGGGGATGATTTCGTCTCGACCGAGCATCTTTTGCTCTCACTGCTTTCCGTCGGCGGTCCCATGAAGACGCTCCTCGAGAAGAACGGTGTGAAGTATGATGATGTGCTCCGCATACTCTCTGAGCTCCGTGGCGGACAGAAGGTGGAAAGCCAGGACCCTGAGCAGACGTACCAGGCGCTCGAGAAGTACGCTATCAATCTGACCGAGCTCGCACGCGCTGAGAAGCTCGATCCAGTCATTGGTCGTGATGACGAGATCCGCCGTGTGATGCAGATCCTTTCGCGTCGCACCAAGAACAATCCCGTCTTGATTGGCGAGGCTGGCACTGGCAAGACCGCCATCGCGGAAGGTCTGGCGCAGCGCATCGTCTCGGGTGACGTGCCGGAGAACTTGAAGGGCAAGGAAGTCATATCGCTCGATCTCGGAGCGCTCCTTGCGGGTGCGAAATTTCGCGGCGAGTTCGAGGAGCGGCTCAAGGCTATCCTCAAAGAGATTGAGCGTTCGGCTGACCGTTTCATCCTTTTCATCGATGAGCTGCATACGCTTGTGGGTGCCGGCGCGACCGAGGGTGCACTCGATGCGTCGAACATGCTAAAGCCCGCGCTCTCGCGTGGCAGACTCCGCACGATCGGCGCAACGACGATCAAGGAGTACCAGCGTTATATCGAGAAGGACGCAGCGCTTGAGCGGCGTTTCCAGCCGGTCATCGTGAGTGAGCCGTCGGAAGAGGATGCAATCGCCATCCTGCGCGGCATCAAGGAGAAATACGCGCTCCATCACGGCGTGAAGATCACCGATGATGCGCTCATCGCAGCTGTGAAGCTTTCCAAGCGTTATATCGCTGACCGTTTCTTGCCGGACAAGGCGATCGACCTCATCGATGAGGCGGCGTCGCTCCGCCGTATGGAGATTGATTCGATGCCGACTGAACTTGATCAGGATGAGCGGAGCATCCGGCGCCTGGAGATCGAGAAGCCGCGCGCTTGAGAAGGAGGGCGGCGCCGAGAAGAAGGTACGGGAAATCAACCGGGAGCTCGCGGAGCTCCGGGAGCGTTCGCAGAAGCTGTCGCTCCGTTGGAAGACCGAACGCGAACTCATCATGGCGATGCGTGGGCACAAGGCTGATATTGATAAACTAAGGAGCGAGGCTGAGATGGCCGAGCGCCAAGGTGAGCTCGACCGTGTGGCGGAGATCCGCTATGGTCGCATCCCAGAGATCGAGAAGAAGCTCCTTGCTGAAGAGAAACGCCTTGTGAAGCTTCAGAAGGACGGTTCGATTCTGCACGAGGAGATCAGCGAGGAGGATATCGCCGCGGTCGTCTCGCGTGCGACTGGTATCCCAATCGCCAAGATGCTCGAGAAGGAAGCGGAGAAGCTCGTCCATATGGAAGCGGCGCTCCAGACGAGGGTCATTGGTCAGGATGATGCCGTGAAAGCGGTCGCGAGTGCGATCCGACGCTCGAGAGCAGGGCTCGCCGAGGAGACGAAGCCGATCGGATCATTCATTTTCCTTGGATTGACCGGCGTCGGCAAGACCGAGCTCGCCAAGGCTTTGGCGCAGTTCCTCTTTGATGATGAGAAAGCGCTGGTGCGCGTGGATATGAGCGAATACATGGAGTCGCACTCGGTCGCCAAGATGATTGGGTCGCCCCCGGGCTATGTGGGGTATGAGGAGGGTGGTCAGCTGACGGAGACTATCCGTCGGAGGCCGTACAGCGTCGTGCTCTTCGATGAGATCGAGAAGGCGCATCCGGATGTTTTCAACGCGCTGCTCCAAATCCTCGATGATGGACGCCTGACCGATAGCAAAGGGCGTGTCGTCAATTTCAAGAATACCGTCATTATCATGACGTCGAATGTCGGGTCCGATATCCTGGTCCGGGCCAAGGGCCTCGGTTTCAAGGGTGACCGGAGCGGTGATGATGGGACGTTGTCCGAGGATGAGATCCGCGAGCGTATCCTCTCCAGCCTGCGCGAGCGCTTCAAGCCGGAATTCCTGAATCGTATCGATGAGACGATTATCTTCCATCCGCTCTCTGAAAAGGTCTTCGGCGGCATCGTTGATTTGCAGCTCGCGCGTGTTGTCGAGCGCCTTGCGAAGCAGGGGGTGCGGATCCGGTTTGCGGCACAAGTAAAGGCGTATCTCGCGAAGAAGGGGTATGATCCCGCCTATGGCGCCCGCCCGCTCAAGCGGCTGATCCAGAACGAGATCCTCGATCCGCTGTCGCTTGAAATTCTCGAGAAAAAGGTGCAGGGGGGCGATGTAGTGGAAACCTCCATAGGGAAGGACAGGGTGGTTTTTAAAAAGATGGAAAAGAAAAGGAAAAAATAGAATCATGAATCAGGAATCATGAATCAAGAAACAGCATCTAGAGAGGCTGTTTTCGGTATGGTATAGTATGAGAAAGGGATTTCTCGTCATAATTCTCGATTCTTAATTCCTGATTCTTCTTCAGAATGATCTTCCATTTCGCCGTACTCTTCTGGACCGCTGTCTTTTCGTCCTGGCTGGGATATCTGGCTTTTTCGCCAGCTGAGCCGTCATGGGGATGGTATGCACTCTCTATCCTTCCGCTCGTCGCCATATCGCTCGTCGCCGGGCATCGGGTGGCTGGCGCATTCTCTGGTGCATCGCTTTCTGTGCTGTTGTCTGTCACGGCACCGGTTTTGCTTTCATTTATCGACCGGCCGGCTGAACGGCAGGCGTTCGTTGCGCTGACCGCTCTCATGTACTACGTGTCGCTCATCGGAGCATATCGACTGCGGCATGCGCCGAATGACCGTACTGCGCAGTCGATGCTCAATGCGTCAGCGATGGCGGCGATGTTTTTTTTCTTCGCTGGATTGTACGGCTTTTATCTCAACTTCTCTTTCCCGCTCTGGGGGCTGATGGTACTGTATTTCCTTGGAGCCGCGTTTGTTAGTCGGGAGACGTTCGTCGATGTCGACCGGGGCGATGAGAGCCCGCGCGTGACGGTCTACAGCGTGCTCATTGGTCTCGTGATGGGCGAGATGGCCTGGGTTTCAAGTCTTTGGCCGTTCGGTTATCTGACGGTCGGCGCTATCAACCTTGTGTTGTTTTTCATCGCGTGGGATGTGGCTTCCGATGCGTTCCGCAAGGAACTTTCGCTCAAGAAGGCCGTGGCGCGTATCCTCTTCTTCATCGCGGTTATTGCGGCGCTCTTCCTTTCTTCGCCTTGGAGAATCCTGGTCTGATACGGAGCGGAGAATATCCGAGGTTTGCCATGGCGTCGGAAACGTGGTAGGAATAGTGATGTATATTGAGAAAGAAATATGTTCAAAAAGGCTATTTTTTGGTTTTCCATGGCAGCGCTCGTCGTCATGCTTGGCGGCGTCGGCAGCATCCTTTCTGATACCATTGTGGTGCCGCGTTTGGCTGCGATCCCAGCGTTTTCGAATTTTGGTTTCGTCAAGAATTTCAATGAGCGCGTGACGATTATCAACAAGACGGAGCAGGTGGTAGTGAAGGAGGAAGATCCGCTCGAGAAGGTGGTGTCACAGGCAGCGGCTGCTGTCGTGGCGCTCGTAGTATCAGACAAAACAGCTGGACGTGCGGAGACATCGACTGGTGTGCTTCTGACGAATGATGGGATGTTCGCTGCTTATAGTGGCCAGCCAGCCGACTCGAAGAGATTTTCTTACCAGGCGATCCTGCTTGATGGTTCCGTCAAGGCAGCCCAGCCAGCCGGTTATGATGCTTTGACTGGTCTTGCTTTCTTCCGTCTTGATGGCAATCCAAATACGCAGGCGATTGCTTTTGCTAATTCTGATGATGCCCGTATTGGCAAGAAGGTCTCGGCGCTCGGTCACGCCGAAGTGAGTTATCAGATCCGTGCTGCGACCGGTGTCATTGGCGATATCGACAAATCGTTCAGTCTTTCCGGTAAGACGGTCGCTTCGTCGGAGAAGTGGCAGGGCGTATTCCGTCCGGATATCGCCGGATTGGAACGGTTCGTTGGCGGGCCGCTCGTCGATGCGAATGGGGAGATGGAGGGGATGATCGGTATGCTCGTGTTCGATGGCGAGCCGAAGGCGTTCGCGGTGCCATCGAATGCCGTCAAGGATGCGCTTGGACGCGTGATCAGCGGGACAGCGTACAAGACGTTTGGGGCGTATTATCTTCCGGTGACCAAGGCACTTGCTGCCGGGAGCGGACTTTCTCGTGATCAGGGCGCGCTCATCTATTCGCTGTCCGGCAAGACTGGCCTCGCGCTCATCGCGGATTCTCCAGCCAATCGTGCTGGCCTCCAGGTTGGCGATATCATCATTACGGCTGCGGGCGCTCCGGTGACGCTTGATGATCCGCTGCCAGAACTCCTCTCACGTCTCGGGACTCCTGACAGGACGGATATTTCTGTCGTACGAGATGGAGAAGAGAAAGTGCTTACAGTAGAGTGGTAAGCCTATCCATATTGAATTTTCAGCCTCCCATCGCTTTTGACGGGAGGCCTTTTTTTGTTGTAGAATGAGGGAAATCCTGTATTTTCTAGCTACAAGCATATGCGTCAGAGTCAGTTGTTCTCGAAGACAAAAAAAGAAGCGCCGAAGGACGAGGTATCGAAGAACGCCCAGCTGCTCATCCGGGCTGGATTTATCCATAAGGAGATGGCGGGCGCCTATTCATTCCTACCTTTGGGTTTGCGCGTGCTCAACAAAGTCATCGGCATCATCCGCGATGAGATGAATATGATCGGCGGACAGGAGATCTTGCTTACAGCACTTCAGGAGAAGGAACTCTGGGAGAAGACGGACCGTTGGGACGACAAGAAGGTGGATGTGTGGTTCAAGACGATGCTTAAGAATGGGACCGAGCTCGGCCTCGGGTCGACGCATGAAGAACCGGTCACACGGCTTATGGCGAACCAGATATCCTCGTATCGCGATCTGCCAGCGCTTGCGTATCAGTTTCAGACCAAATTCCGCAACGAGACGCGCGCTAAGAGCGGTATCATGCGCGTGCGCGAGTTCATCATGAAGGACCTCTATTCCTTCGCGAAGTCGGAAGAAGAGCATGAGCGGATCTATGGATCGGTCAGGACCGCCTATAAGCGCATTTTTGAGCGCGTGGGTCTCGGTGATCGGACCTATGCGACATTTGCGTCGGGAGGCATCTTTAGTCGCTACTCGGAAGAGTTCCAGACGGTGTCTGATGCCGGGGAAGATCTGATCTATGTGGATGAGAAGAGTGGACGCGCCCTCAATAAGGAAGTGCTTCAGGATGATGTGCTTGAGGATCTCGGCATCAAGCGCGAAGATCTCGTCGAGAAGAAGTCGATTGAAGTCGGCAATATCTTCACGCTCGGGACGCGGTTCTCCGATCCGCTCGGGCTTAAGTTTCGGGATGAGACGGGTGCTGAGCATCCGGTGCTCATGGGTTGCTACGGCATCGGTCCGGGCCGTGTGATGGGGACGATCGCCGAGACGCTGTCCGACGAGAATGGTCTTATCTGGCCGGAGAGTGTGGCGCCATTCCGTATCCATTTGCTCTCGCTCGGCGCAGATGCTGAAGCGACGGCTGTTTATGAAGCATTCATCTCTTCTGGTATTGAGGTCCTCTATGACGATCGTGACACATCTGCTGGTGCGAAGTTCGCTGAGAGTGATCTCATCGGTATCCCGTATCGTGTCGTCATCGGTAAGCGCTCGGCGGAGTCGGGTATGGCCGAAGTGAAGAAGCGCGGAGCGGCTGAAGCCGAGAATGTCCAGCTTTCTGATCTGATCAGGTATTTCAAATCGTAATGGGCGGGCGTTTGGCCGGAGAGTCCGGAAGCATGGTTGTGCGGAAGGTCCTTCTGGCTTCGCCGAGGGGGTTCTGTGCCGGCGTAGCGCGCGCGGTAAAGGCAGTTGAGGATACGCTAGCAATTTTTGACTCACCCGCCTGCCCGAATCATTCTCTTGAAAAACAAGAGGATGGGCGGGTCTACGTGAAGCATGAGATCGTGCATAACAAGCACGTCGTCGCTATGCTCGAAGCGAAAGGGGCGGTGACGATTGAGGATCTTTCCGAAGCGCCGGATGGCGCGACAGTTGTTTTTTCTGCGCATGGGTCGACGCCGGGACAGTATGAGGAAGCGAAACGGCGCGGCATGCGGCTGATCGATGCGACGTGCCCCTTGGTAACCAAAGTGCATCTCGAGATGGCACGTTTCATCAGGGAAGGATACGAGGTGGTCTACATCGGGCATAAGGGACATATCGAGGGTATTGGCGTCCTAGCTGAGGCACCGGAAGGTGCAGTGCCAATCGTCGAGACGGTTCAGGATGTCGATCGGCTTGAGATCGGGAGTCCGGAAAAGCTGGTATATCTCACCCAGACGACGCTCTCGGTCGGTGATACCGCTGTAGTGATTGATGCGCTCCGGAAGAAGTATCCACAGATTGTCGCGCCGCCGCTCTCTGATATCTGTTTTGCGACGACCAACCGGCAGGCAGCCGTGAAGGAGCTCGCGGGGGTTTCTGATCTCGTGCTGATCCTCGGATCCAAGACCTCATCCAACTCGACGCGCCTCATGGAGACGGCGCGGACCGTGGGAGCACATGCATATCTTATTGATGACGTATCGGAGATTGATTCGTCGTGGCTCGAGGGTATCGAGACCGTCGGTTTAAGCGCCGGAGCGAGCGCGCCGGAGCATGTCGTACAGGAAGTAGCGCGGTATTTTGCGACACAAGGAGCAGTAATCGAGGATTTCATAGTGAAGCCGGAGAATATGTCATTCGCTGAGCCGATTGAGCTGATGCGGATCAAAGCGAGTGAAGGGCTGGGAGGCAAGGCGTGAGAATAGGAAGTAACAAGAAACAAGCAACAAGAGACAAAGAAGATACAAAATTTAAAGAAGAAATTTCAATTTTTGATATTGGTTATTGGAATTTGTTTGTAACTTGTTTCTTGCGTCTTGTTTCTTTCTGTATCGTATTATTGATTTTTTTCTGATATGAATATAGTCGTACAGGCTTCCGATCTTGATCACGCCCGTATTGACGGGACGCGTGTCTATCTTAGGGAGCTTCTCAAGCGTTTCGGTGCCATCATGCCTGAAGCGGAGTTTGCGTTGTATCATAAGGGCGTGTTCAATCCGGCGCTCGCACCACCTCGGATGGCGAACTATCAGGAGCGGACTCTGCCATTTCCATATGCGTGGATGCAGACCCGGTTCGCGCTCGAGATGTTTCTCCGGAAGCCGGAGAAGCTCTTCTTGCCGATCCAGGCGGCGCCAATTATCCTGCCACGTGGCATCGAGGTGACGGCGACGATTCATGATCTCGCGTTCCGGCGGTATCCGGAGACGTTTCCGAAATCGCATCTCCAGAAGCTCAATCTAATGCTCGCTACGGCGGTGCGGCAAGCGGACAAGCTGATTGCGGTCTCTGAGTCGACCAAACATGATCTGCTCGAGTTTTTCCCGCATCTTTCACCGGAAAAGATCCGCGTTATTCATCACGGTTTTGACGCCGCTTTCTTTGGCGCGAAAATTTCGTCGGAAGAATTGGACGAAAAGCTAATGAAGCTAGTGAAGCTGAAAGCTACAAGCTATTGCTTGTACGTTGGTGCTCTCCAGCCAAGGAAGAACCTTGTGCGTCTCATTGAGGCGTTCGATATCGCGAAACAGAGTACCCCGGAGATGAAGCTCGTGCTTGCGGGGGAGCCAGCCTGGCTGTCGGATGGTATTCTTGCGGCGCGGGAGAAGAGTCCGCATAAGGACGATATCATTCTGACGGGGCGTGTGACGTTCGAAGATCTGCGAGCGCTCTATCAGGGTGCGCGATTCTTTGCCTTCCCGTCGCTCTATGAGGGATTCGGACTGCCGATTCTCGAAGCATTCGCTTCTGGTACGCCGGTACTTACAGCGGCCAATTCGAGCCTGGTAGAGGTGGCTGGAAAAGCGGCGCTCTACTGCCATGCGGAGAGCGTGCCGGATATCGCTGAGAAGCTTGAACGGCTCTGGGATGACGAAGCGCTCCGAGAGCATCTTGTCATGAGCGGCGAGGATCAGCTTCGGAAATTCTCCTGGGATACGTGTGCCGAGGAGACGCTCCAATACATCTCTGAATAGCGGACTTGCATGGATGGCAATTCTGTGTCAGAATACGTTTTGCCACGGGGCATTTTTTGCGATTGAAAATCGCACCCTGAGCTTGTCGAAGGGTTTTTATTATCTCTACAATCATGGCCAAAGACTCGGTTGTCCTGCGTTTTGATAACGTATCATTCGAATATAGCCACGGGAAGCCGATTCTTGAGGAGGTGAGTTTTAGCGTGCGTAGTGGAGCGAAGTTCACGCTCATGGGACAGAACGGCGCCGGCAAGAGCTCGCTTTTTAAACTGATCACTGGTGAGAATGTGCCACAGTCCGGCCGTGTTTCGGTGGATCCGGGTGCGACCGTCGCGATCGCCCGCCAGGTCATCCCGCGCGCGGATCTCGATCTTACGGTCGAAGAGTTTTTCGCGAAGCACTTCAGCGGCAAGGACTGGGAGCTTCCGGGTCGTATCAAGGACGTGCTCGATGTCGTCAACATGCCGATGCCGCCGCTTGATAAGAAGATCATGGCGTTCTCCGGCGGGCAGCAGGCGCGAATCCTTCTCGCCTCGGCACTTATGGATGATCCAGATGTCCTCCTCCTTGATGAGCCGACCAACAATCTCGACTACGCTGGCATCGCGCACCTGACGCAGTTTCTGATTGAATACCAGAAGACCGTCATCGTCATTTCGCATGATGCGGAGTTTTTGAATTCCTTTACCCAGGGCGTGCTGTATCTCGATGTCTTCACACACAAGATGGAGCAGTATACCGGCGACTATTACGACGTGGTGGATGAGATCAAACGTCGCATCGAGAAGGCGCAGAGCGAGAACGTGCGCCTCGAGCGGACCATCCAGGAAAAGAAGGATCAGGCCAACGTCTTCGCCAACAAGGGCGGTAAGCTCCGCGGTGTCGCTAAGCGCATGCGTACTCTCGCATCCGATCTTGAGGAGAACAAAGTCGATGTGCGGCAGGAAGATAAGACACTGACGCCGTTTGAAATCGCGTGCGAGGATATCCTCGGCCGTATCGTGCATATCAAGACCGTATCGCTCATCACGGAGATGGGCCCGACGGTCAAACAGGTCGACATGGACCTTAAACGCAATACACACCTGCTCGTCTCGGGTCCGAACGGTATCGGTAAGAGCACGTTCCTCGAGTCGCTGGCCGCCGCTGATCCGGAGCGCGTGACAATCGCACCGGGAGTGAAGGTCGGATACTATCGCCAGGATTTCTCGACGCTCGATTTCGACAAGACGGTGGCCGAGACGCTCATCAATGTGACGGAAGATCGGAATATGGAGACGGTCTATCGGACCGCGGCGCGCTTCCTTTTGCCGGCTGAGCTCGTCCAGAACAAAGTGGAGAGTCTGTCAGAGGGGCAGAAGGGGCTGCTCATGTTTGCTTATCTTTTTCTCCAGAAGCCGGACGTACTCATTCTTGATGAGCCGACCAATCATATCAACTTCCGCCATATCCCGGTTATTGCCGAGGCGCTCGACAAGTACAAGGGGACGATGATCTTCGTCTCACACGTGCCGGACTTCGTGGCCGAGATCCGCATCGATGAGGTGCTCGATCTCGAATCACTTGCCTAATTCTGTCGTATTGACAGGATATGTTTTTTGGTGTATAATGGTACGTTAGTATCAGTTCTTTTTTTGTTGTATTTTTTTCAATAGGAGAGAGAAAATGGCAGTGATGACGGTTGATCAGTCCCAGGCAGTCGAGGCGTGTTGTGCCGCCCAAATCAAGATGAAGAGCGCGTTTCATGACGTTGGTCTGGCCGATAATGATCGGAAAGCTGTACTGGATGAGGCGCTCGTTCATGTTATGGGCGGTTCGTTTGTCGGAGACAAGAAGGGTACGTGTCCGGCGTGTTGGGGATTCTTCATGAATTACCTCAAGCACGGAAGGAAACAGTAGGTAAAAGGCGGGAATTCTCCATGAGAACTCCCGCCTGTATTTTTTAAAAAATAGCGGCACGCTCTCCAGTTCACTCGTCTTTTCCGAAGAAGAGGGAAAGGAAGAGGTATCCGATGCCGAGGAAGGCAAGGATGAGGATTGGGATGAGGATGAGCGGGAACTTGTAGAGCGAGACGGCGAGGATACCGACGATCCAGAGGATACCAATGGAGAGGAGCGGGTTGCGGCGGCGGAGTCCGGAGGCGAAGTCGAGATTGAGGAACCGTCCGAGGATGGAGAGTAGGAATGATCCGATGAGGAGGATGATGAGGAAGGTCGCGAGATTGAGTCGGACTGCGACGAAGGTAGGGAGAAGCGTCTCGAGTGTGAAGAGCGCCGCGAATACGGTGAAGCCGATGAGGAGCGCCTCAGCGAGCAATGCGTAAGCCACATGTAGCGATCCGGCAACTCGCCATCTTTCGAAGACTACCTTTATTTTTTGATTCAGAATACCCATAATTTTTCGTAAAGCACAATTTTCAAAACACAAACCCCAAACAAAACACAGATTTCAAATTTCAAAGCACGGATTTTCTTATAGTTTGTTTTGGTTTTGCGGATTGTGCTTTGTTTGGTTTTTGTGCTTTTTGTCTTTGTGTTTTTTATTAATTCCCAGCCCCAAAGCGGGCGAACAATCGTTGCTTGACCTGTGAGAGAAGTGTCAGCATGTTGCGGCTGCTCGTGCCGGTCTCGAGCGAGAGCGTGAGAGTGTTGATGTCTATGTCTGTGTCGCTGCCGCCCAAGCGGATCTCAAAATTGTTGCCATTGCCTGATGCGAGAGCGTCGATAGGGGTGGTGCAGGAAAAGGCGCGGCCAAAGGCAGTGGGAGTGGTATCGCAGGATGCCGAGACGAGGCTCGCGCTTCCCGAGACAGCGATCGGCGAGATATGCTCGAGGAGAAACGAAAGATAGTCCGTATCGGTGATCGGGTGTTTCGAGCCCTGATCGATCAAGAAGTAGTTTCTGGTGTCGGTATCAAGGAAGAGGGTGCCGTCCGGATGCGTGTCGCCCAAGAGGAATATTCGGCCGCGCTTGTAGATACCGATCTCCTCTTCGCTTCCTGGGATAACGTCTTCGAAGCGGTAGCCGAGCCCGAGGAAGATCTCGGCGCTGCCGATTGGCCGCATCTCGGTATCAGAGACGATGACGAAGATACCGTCCGCGAATGAGACGAGCGATCCGATACGAAAGCCGATCCAGTCATCCGAGGCCGGATGCTGGGAGAGGAGGCTCTCGGTGACGCGGAGAGCATCCGGTGCGCGGTGGCGCGAGAGGTAGGCGGCTTCGCTTACGAACGGATGGAGCATGCCGTCGCGGAGGGCATAGTACGTATCGCCGACCTGGTAGAGTGTTCCTTCGTCTGGTCGTCCCAGAGTGGGGCCGTCCGGTAGGAGGAATCCGCGGTAGGAACGCCGGATGGAGAATCGGAGCGTTTCTGGTAGCTCGGATTTTTTCTCGAGCGCTGCTTCGATGGTTGCGGAGGAGAAATCGCCGAAAGCGGCGGCGTCGGCGACGAGTGTGCCAGCGGCTTCGATCTTGCCGTTCTCACGGAGTATCCCTGTGTCGGAACGGGGATCAAGGAGCGTGTTCTTACTTGAACCTGGAGTCCGGAAGTCAAAGGGGAATCCGAGGATCGGGAAGAGCGTCCGATATGCGAATGACCCGATGAGGAAGAGCGCGATGACATAGAGGCCTATGCGGAGCTTGGTATAGGTCTGTTCGAGATGTTTCGGGATAGGAGAGATGGTCGGCAGCATAAGGAAGAGGAATCAGTAGATTCTGAAGAGAAGGTCGGTGACGCTGGTATCGATCTTTGTGGGCAGGCGAGGAGGTTCATTCCGGAGTGAGAGGCTTTCGAAGCGCGAGAGTGGAAAGGAGACGCGCTCCTCGAGGGTCATTCGGTCTCCGAAGGCTGCTGCGTAGCGCTCCAGGCTGTCTTCGGGGATGAGCAGGTAGACGCGGTCGAATCCGGAGGTATCGAGCCGGCCGAGGTCTTCGGTATTGAAGAAGTAGACGGCATTCTTGCTGGAGAGGAATTGGAGCGGACCAGAGAGCATGGCGAAATTGTCGCCAGTCGCGAAACGGTCGATGAGGATGAGATCGCGGTCGGTGAAGCGCGCACTCCAGGAAGAGGCTGCTTCGGTGAGGCCGCGGTGTTCAGCGAATGGCAGGGCGTAGAGGAAGGCGGGGAGCTCGAGGAAGAGCAGGCTTGCGAAGATGATACCGACGAAGAAGAGACGTTTGCCGCGTGGAGCAGGGATCGGGTCTTCGCCGGTCTTGTCGAAGAGGAGCGCGATGCCGAGCACGGCTGAGAAGAGGAGCGCCGGGAAGATCGAGAAGAGGTAGCGGCGGAGCATCCACGGATGGTCAGGCGTGATATTGGGCGAGAAGAGATAGATGAGGGTCGGTAGCGCGATGAGCGCCGGCAGGAGGAGTAGGAAGCGTCGTTTCTTGATGAAGACGAGGATGCCGAAGAGTCCGATGATGAAGAGGATGAGTAATCCGTAGATGAAGAGCGCACTGCCGATAGCGGTTGATCCGCTCGCTGCGGCTTTGCTGACCGAATCGGAGAATCCGAGGAGTCCCTTGCCGGCCATGCGGTAGTAGGGAAGATTGAGGAAGAAGTCGCGGAGGAGAAAGAGGCCAAAGACGAGTCCGGGGATGACGATGCTTTTCATCGGGTAGGCTTTCCAGATGGTGCGTGTGTGCGCTGAGAAGAGCATGATGAGAAGTGCGATCGCGAGGAAGGCGAAGCCCTCGAGCCGAGTGAAGGCGAAGAGTCCGCCTGAGAGGAGTGCGGCTGCGTAGAAGACGAACTTTCCACTTCGGAGATAGAGGATGAGGCTTTCAGCGAGGAAGAGGAAGAGGAAGAGGCCGAGGTTTTCGGTAAGCGTCAGTTTGGCGAACCATGACGGCAGGAAGGAGGCGCCGGCGAGGATGAGTCCGGCGAAGGCGTAGAACGGGCTTGCGAAGAGGCGGATGATTGAATAGAGGGTGATGAGGGAGAGGAAAAGCAGGAGTCCGTTGCCGATCGCGTATCCGGAGAGGCCGAAGATCGAGACGAAGCCGGCGAGCCAGGAGGTATAGCCGAGCGGGAAGGCGGTGATGAGGGCGTCTTCGCCGACGTAGGCGAAGCCGGGGAAATTGAGGGCAGGGTCTACGGGTGCTTCGGTATCATAGATTTCGGCGAAGAGCTTGGCGGTCGGGAGTGAGAAGGCGAGTTGTCCGTTGTCAGCGAGGCGCCAGGCGGCTTCGGCGATGGAACCCTGGTCGCGGCCGGAGAAGACGGTCGGTTCGGAGAAGACGGCGGGCAGGAAGGCGAAGAGAAGAGCTGCCATGCAGGCAGTGCGGAAGATCCATGATGATCGGCGGATGACTCGGACAGCGATGAGGACGCTCATTGCGGCGAGTATGGCTGACCCGGAGAAGACGAGTGGTGTGATGAAGAGTCCTCCCAAAGCGAGCGAAAGGAAGAACCATCCGAGGACGACAAAAGAGAGCCCGAAGAGGATCGGGAGCGTGTTGTTTCCTTCGGTATCTGTGAAGAGTCTCATGTCAGTCATTATATCGTAAACCGGCTGGCTCGGCCATATGGTATTGTTGAACGGAGCGTGGGTGAACTCTGTGGTAAATGTCCGTTATCTGATACAATAAAGAAGATAAACCCTCTCTCTTTTCCCGAACAGCATGGACAAGAGCTTTCCTTTTTGGTATTACGCGGACGGTCTCAGCGGAGCCGCGCGCCTATTCAGGAATTATTCGCGATTCATCCCGTACCGGTTTAATACGTGGGGACTGCTTTCGACGATCCTTTCGCCATGGAAGCGCGATGTCTCGCCGAAGACCTGGCGCGGGTTCCATCCGATCAAGTCGCTCTCGCTGCTTCTGAATAACATCATGTCGCGCATCGCCGGCATGTTCGTCCGGGTGCCGATGATCGTCTTTGGCTTAGTGTTCTGGATAATCGTGTCAGTGTTCGGTCTGGTACTCCTCGCGGCCTATACTCTCGCGCCGGCGCTCTTATCGGTCGGACTGGTGATGTTCCCATGGAACCCGGTCTTCGGCGGCCTAGCTGCTGGTCTTGGGGCTCTCGGCCTCGTGGCGGCAGTCATCGGCTATTCGTCTCGTGAGACTGATGATGGCGATAGATCTCTCGATATATCCGCGGTGCGGAAGAAGAAGTGGTTCCCGCGTGTGCTTGCTCGTCTTGGTGTCGAGGAGGGGATGGATGTCAGTGCTGCCATTCGCGATGCGGCGAGCTTTGCGGAGTTTCTCGCGTCGATCGGATCAGACCAGGCATCATACGAGCGGTCAGTTGGCATCGAGCGCGCTGCAGAAGACCGTCGTGCCGATGAGCGGCGTTTTTGGACGTGGGAAAAGCTTTCCGAGACGCAGCCGATCGGCAAGGGTTGGCGCTATGCGTACACGCCACACCTCGACCGGTATGCGCTCGACCTTTCCGAATACGATCCGACCGAATACGACCGGGCTGTGCTCGTCGGGCGTGAGGAGGAGCTGCGTGTGGTCAAAATCGTCCTCGAGCGGCCGGTACAGAACAGTATCCTCTTGGTCGGTGATCCTGGCATCGGCAAGAAGACCTTCATCCATCATCTGGCCCGCCTCATCCGGACCAATGCGTTCCAGGACCCGTACTTCCGCGATATGCGCATCCTCATGCTCGATCTGGGGCTCGCGGTGAGTGATGCAGTGAATAGCGGTGAGGATGTCGACAATGCCATCCGCACGCTTTTTCATGAAGCAGCATTTGCCGGCAATGTTACTCTCGTCATCGAGGATTTCGATCTTTATATCGGCGGCGACGCTTCGCGGCACAATCTGGCACCGATCCTTTCTACATACCTCTCGTTGCCGTCGTTCCGTGTTATCGGCACGTCGACCGCGGCGCGCTATCATGCTGTCGCGAAGGCTGATGACCAGACGCTCAAGTCGCTCGAGGTCGTCTATCTGCGCGAGACGAACGAGCAGCAAACTTTCGATATTCTCGTGCAGCATTTCGAAGAGACTGAAGCGCGGCAGGTTGTCTTCACACTCAAGGGCTTCGAGAGCATCATCACAGCTGCCGGCCGCTACAATTGGGAGTTCCCGTTCCCTGAGCGCGCGCTCGATCTGGCTCAGGAAGTGCTCATCTACTGGTGCGATAGCGCTGAGAGCCGTTTCATCACTCCAGAGGTCGTGGATGCGTTTATCACAATCAAGACGGGTGTGCCGACCGGTACGATCAGTGCGGAAGAGAAGGACAAATTGCTCCGTCTCGAAGAGCATCTCCACGAACGTGTTATCGGTCAGGAAGAGGCGGTGAAGCAGGTGGCGGAAGCGATGCGCAAGTCGCGCGCCGGCTTCGGCAACAGGAAGCGTCCGCTCGGAAGCTTCATCTTCCTTGGTCCTTCCGGTGTTGGCAAGACGGAGACAGTCAAGGCGTTCGCTGAGAGCTATTTCGGCAGCGATGAGAAGATGATCCGTCTCGACATGAGCGAATACCAGACAGAAGAGTCCGTCGAGCGTATGATCGGGTCGCGTGATACTGGTGTCCAGGGCCAGCTGACGGTCGCCGCCAAGGAACATCCATTCTCCATATTGTTGCTTGATGAGATCGAGAAGGCGTATCCACGGATGCTCGATTTGTTCCTTCAGATTCTTGATGAAGGTTACGTGACGGATGCCTTCGGTGAGAAGGTGAGCTTCCGCAATATGGTGATTATCGCTACGTCGAATGCCGGTGCGCCGCTCATCAAGGACCTGGTCGCACAGGGAGTGAAGGGCGATGCGATCCGCAAGCAGGTGCTCGATGAGGTCGTGAAGAAAGGGCTATTCCGTCTCGAATTCTTGGGTCGTTTCGATGGCATCATTTTCTTCGAGCCGCTCCGGAACGAGCAGTTGTTCGAGGTGACCGAGCTCAAGTTGGCTGCTTTCGCCAAGCGGTTGAAGGAAGAGAAGGATATCGATATCCTCTTTGCGCCGGAAGTGACGGCAAAGATCGTAGAAAATGGGTTCGAGCCCGAGTTCGGCATGCGTTCCATCAACCGCTATATCGAGAATACTATCGAAGATGCCGTCGTGAAGAGAATCATCGCCGGAGAGCTCTCGTCTGGCGGGTCATTGACAGTATATCCGGATGATCTGGTAGAATAGCCGCTCTGATTGACTCGCTTATACTGTGTATGGATATGGAAGAAGAGAGGCGAAAATTGAAGATTCTCGTCGTGGCACCGACCCCGTTTTTTTCAGATCGGGGCACGCATATCCGCATCCTCGAGGAGGCGCTGGCGCTTGAGAGTCGCGGCCATGAGGTGAAGATAGCGACGTATCATATCGGTAGTGACCTGCCAGAGTCGCTTGATACCACAATCGATATTCGCCGCATCCGCCGGCTGCTGTTCTGGTATAAGAAGCTTGAGGCAGGTCCGGATTGGCAGAAGATTCTGCTCGATATCATGCTTATCAGGAAGTCTTTTTATCTGGCCCGGACTTGGAAACCGGATATTATCCATGGGCACCTGCATGAGGGCGCGCTCATTGGTTGGGTCGTGACGAAGTGTCTCTTCTGGCGCCGCATGAAGCTCGTGGCGGATTTTCATGGCAGCCTGACGCGTGAGATGGTCTCACATGCGTACCTGCGGGCCGTCGGCTTGCAGCGTCTGTTTGCGCTTGTCGAGCGATGGATCGACAACCTCGGCGATCGGGCAGTGGCGAGCTCATGGGACAATGCCGAGGAAATCAGCTCCATCCGTACCAAGAATCCTGTTGTGCCGATCATCGACGGCACGCGTCTGTCGATGTTTTCGGGAGCGACGGATCGAGGAGCACTCCGGCAGCGGTACGGCATACCGGATGACAAAGTTCTCATCGCTTATACCGGCGCGCTCATCCCGAACAAGGGGATTGAGCTTTTCCTTGAGGCGGTGCCGCTCGTCTGTGCGAAGCATCCGGAAGCGCATTTTCTGATTGCTGGATTTCCGCTTGATCAGATCGGTGAGTATCTCGAGAAAGACGTCTTCCAGACACATGCGACAGTTGTGTCGCCACTCCCGTATTTCCGATTGCCGGAGATCCTCATGATGAGCGATATCGGTGTCGATCCGAAGGAAGCGACGACCAAGCAGGCGAGCGGCAAGATGCTTAACTATATGGGCGCCGGGTTGCCGATTGCTTGTTTCGATACGCAGAACAATCGTGAGTATCTCGGTGATGGTGGATCGTATGCCACCTCTGGTACGCCAGAAGCGTTGGCCGAGGCGATCGGCCGGTTGATCCGCGATCCAGAGCTTCGTCGTGCGAAGGGCGCCGTGGGTCGCGAGCGCGCCGCGATGTTCAGCTGGGAAAAATCGGCGGAAGAGCTGGAGAAGATATATTTGGAACTGGTATGAAATTACTGCTCATAAAATTCGGCAAGGCATGGCATACGCTCAGACGGGAAGGTCTGGTGCGCGGCGGCCGGCGGGTGATGGCAGCGGCGCTCGCTTTGTTCAGGCGTGTACGTCCGGGCGATATCCTTTTCATCACGGGCGGCGTAGGGGACAGTGCCCGGTATCGGACGGAACACGTCGGCGAAGAGCTCCAGTTCCATGGGTTCAAAGTATCGTCGACGGTGCAGGACAATCCGTTCCTGTCGACGTATGCGGACCAGTTTTCGATATTTGTGTTCCATCGCGTGCTCTTTACGCCGAGTGTGGCTCGGCTGATCGCACGCATCAAAGAACAGGGGAAGGAGATCGTTTTCGAGACTGATGACCTCGTGTATGATCCGGCGTTCCTTCAGCATATGGATTACTTTACCACTATGAACGCGCTTGAGCGCAAGCTCTACGAGCATGGCGTGGGCGGCGAGATCTTGGCGGATCCGTATGTGAAGGTCGCGACGACGTCGACGGGCTATCTTGCCGAGAAGCTCCGTGAGCGTGGCAAGCGGGTGTTCATCGTGCGGAACAAGATGTCGGAGGAGGATGTGAAACGTTCGGAGATGATCTTGAAGGATATGAAGAAGGATGGATCGGTCGTGCGCGTCGGATACCTGTCTGGCACGCCGAGCCACAACAAGGATTTCGCGACGATTACTGCGGCGCTCGCAGAGCTGCTTGGGAAACATCCGGAGATGCGTCTCGTGCTTGCTGGACCGCTCGATACGGATGATGCACTTTCGACATTCGCCAGTCAGATCGAACGGGTGCCATTCGCACCGCGGAAAGAATATTTCGAGACGGTCGCGAAGCTTGATATCAATCTAGCACCCCTGGAGATCGGCAATCCGTTCTGTGAGTCGAAATCTGAACTCAAATGGTTTGAGGCAGGACTTATGAGTGTGCCGACCGTCGCTGCTGCGACTGGGACGTTCAAGGAAGCAATCACGGAAGGCGTCGATGGGTTCACAGCCGCTACGACAGCGGAGTGGATCGAGAAGGTCGGACAGCTTGTGGTGGACCGTAGTCTGCGCGAGCGGATGGGTAGCGAGGCAAGAAAGACAATCCTTGCGAAATATGCGACAATGGATGCTGACAATGAGGAATATTACGGATATCTAAGCAGTAAGCTGAAATAGCGGTATGAAGATACTCATCACAGGCGGGGCTGGTTTCATTGGGAGCGCGACAGCGAAGAAGCTCATGGATCGCGGTGATACGCCGATCTTGATCGACAATTTCAATGATTATTATGATCCGCAGTTGAAGAAGGATCGTATCTCGAAGTTGCTTAAGGGCTACAAGGGCCGGTACACGTTGTACAAGGGTGATATCCGTGATCAGAAGTTCATCGAACGCGTCTTCAAGAAGGAACGTCCGGCGAAGGTACTCAATCTGGCGGCGATGGCCGGCGTGCGCAATTCGCTCCTCGATCCGCGCCTGTATGCTGATGTGAATGTGATGGGCTTCATCAATCTGCTCGAGGCGGCGGTGAAGTACAAAGTCAAGAACTTCGTCTACGCGTCGTCCTCGTCGGTCTATGGCAACAATACCAAGGTGCCGTTTGCGGAGACTGATCCGGTTGATACACCGATCTCGCCGTATGCCGCGACCAAGAAAGCGAATGAGCTTATTGCACATACCTATAGTCATATCTATAAGCTTCCGACGACCGGGCTCCGCTATTTCACCGTTTATGGCCCGTGGGGTCGGCCGGATATGGCGCTCTACAAGTTCGTGAAGAATACGTTTTCCGGTGAGTCAATCGATGTCTACAACCGCGGCAAGATGAGCCGCAACTTCACGTATATCGATGATATCGTTTCCGGCACGATCGTCGCGCTCGATACGCTGCAGCCGTATGCGGTCATGAACATCGGTGGTGACCGCGAGGAGACGCTCATGCGCTTCATTGAAGTGATCGAGGAGAATGTCGGCAAGAAGGCGAAGAAGCGGATGCTGCCGATCCAGCCGGGCGACGTGCCGTCGACGGTCGCGGATATCCGGAAGCTCCGGAAGCTTGGCTGGAAGCCGACGACCCGAATCGAGCAGGGCATCAAGAATTTCGTCGATTGGTATCGCGAGTACTATAAGGTAGCGTAAGAGCCTATCCCAATAGATTACCGCGGAAGTAAAAAAAGAAACCTCGCTTGTCGGCTGAAATTCCAGAATTTCGGCTGCAAATCCTGAAAGACTCGGCGGAATAGCTACAGTATCCCTTCTCCTCTTTCAGAGATTTTCGCTCGAAATTCTGGAATTTGCATCTCGACATACTCTATTGGGATAGGCTCTAGGGGGAATGAATCCCGTTAGAAGCCGCGGCCACGACTGTTTTTTTGGTGGGATTTCGTTTGTCGATGATAAGTATTGTATATTAGGTATGGCGCGACGATATGTGGTCGCGACCTGCTTCTAACGGGATGAGAATAGCGCTGGTCCATGATTATCTGGTGCAGTACGGCGGAGCTGAGCGAGTGCTTGAAGCGTTCACCGAGCTTTATCCGTACGCGCCGATCTATACACTCATCCATGATCGCGAGGCGATGCATGGCGTTTTTGACGATAAGCGGATCTACACGTCGTTTCTCCAGAAACTGCCGTTCTCGCGCAAGCGTCACCGCTTCTTCCCGCCACTCATGCCACTTGCGATCGAGCAGTTCGATTTTTCGAAATACGATGTCGTGCTGTCCGATTCGTCGAGCTATGCCAAGGGCATCATCACTCGTCCAGAGACACTCCATATCTCGTATGTGCATACGCCGATGCGCTATGCCTGGGACGACTGTCAGAAGTACACGCAGGACTTCGGCCTGCCGCGCTTCGTGAAGCGTTTGGTGCCGTTTTTCATGAATCCAATCCGGATCTGGGACAAGGCGAGCGCTGATCGCGTCGACCGTTTTTTGGCGAATTCTCAGTTCGTCGCCAAGCGTATTGCGAAATACTATCGCAAAGAGGCGACAGTCATCCATCCGCCGGTCAATGTGGACCGTTTCTATGTCGCTCGGCCGGAAGATCGCAAAGACTACTTTCTCATGGTAGGGCGGCTCATCGCGTACAAGCGTCACGATATCGCTATCGAGGCGTTCAACCGGCTGAAGCTCCCGCTCAAGATCATCGGTCGCGGTCCGGAGTTCGACCGTCTGAAGAAGCTGGCTGGACCGACGATCGAATTCCTCGGGCGTGTACCGGAAGAGGAGTTGCCGAAACAGTATGCTGAGTGTCGCGCGTTCGTCTTTCCACAGGAAGAGGATTTCGGCATCGTGGCGATCGAGGCGATGGCTGCCGGCCGACCGCTTATCGCCTATCGGGGCGGTGATATCGTCGAGCACCTCGAGGCAGGCAGGATGGGAGAGCTCTTCGATGTCCAGAGCGCCGATGCGATCGAGGCGGCGGTACGCTCCTTCGATGAGAGCCACTATGACCCGGCTTATATTCGCTCCAAGTCGCTCTCCTTTGACAAAGAGCGGTTTAAGGCTACAATAAAGGACTATGTTGAAAATGCTCTCCAAGAGCATTTAATATCTAATTCCAAATTTCTAATTTCTAATGAAATATCTAATGTCTCAATTCCGAATTCTAGCATTAGACATTAGGATTTTTGTTAGGAATTAGTAATTAGATATTGGAAATTATCTTATGGAGTTTCGAGAGTATATTGATATCTTCAGGAAGCAGGCGAGGGCGTTCTGGCTCATTGCTGCTTTGCCGGTCGCAATCGCGTTCGCATGGCAGAGCCTCCAGCCGAAATCGTTCGATGCGGCTTTGCTCATCAATATCGGTCGTTCCGGCACACAGCAGACGACGGAGTATGCGTATGATGACTTCTATCGTCTCCAGGCCGATGAGCGGTTTGCTGATACAGTGGTCCGCTGGCTCCAGTCGCCGCGCGTCGTCGAAGATATCTATGCCGAGGCCAAGATCGATACCGATGCGATCGGGCTGCGCGGGCTGAAGGGGTCGTTCTCTGGTAAGCGACTTTCTTCGCAGATGATCGAAGTGACGTATGGTGCCAGGAATGAACGCCAGGCCGTCGAGCTTTCGCGCGCCATCGTTTCCGTCCTCAATCGCTACACGGAAAGCTTGGATCAGGAGGGGAGCGAGCCGGGATGGTTCTCGGTGATCGGGAGTGATCCGGTCATCCGCGACGGTCGGACGAATCTTCTGGTCGCGCTCGGCATCGGCGCAGCCATCGGCATCTTCCTTGGGTTTTGGATTGTTCTCATCAGGCATTATTTCCAGTCAACAAAAAACAAACAACAGTAAACGGAGAATGGGATGCTGAAGACGGATGATTTCTTGTTAACTGTTAGCTGTTGATTGTTCGCTGGATATGAAGATTGGCATAGACGTGCGGTGCCTCGCGGAGGGGAAGCGTACCGGAGTCGAAGAATACGTGATCGGGCTTTTGGAGGAGCTCTTCAAGCAGGATACGGAGAACGAGTATGTGCTCTTTTTCAACGCGCGCCGGTATGCTGTTCCTGATATCGCTCTCCGATGGGAGGCGGAGCATTCTCGTGTTTCCATCAAGTCTTTCCGTTTTCCGAACAAGCTGCTCAATCTCTCGCTCTGGTATCTCGGTTGGCCGAAGCTCGACCGTCTCGTTGGCGGTACGGATGTTTTTTTCTTGCCCAATCTCAATTTTGCGGCCGTGTCGCGGAAGACGAAGCTTGTTGTGACGGCGCATGACCTTTCCTTCGAGCTCTATCCCGAGACGTTCTCCTGGCAGCGTCGTTTCTGGCATTTTCTCGTTGATTTCCGCCGCCTTGTCCGCCGAGCGGATTGGATCATCGCTGTTTCGCAGTCGACCAAGAGCGATCTTTCCTCGTACTACGGCATTCCGGAAGCGAAGATCACTGTCGTTCGGAGCGGTATCGCGGAGCGGTTCGTGTCGCTTTCCCGGAACGACCCGGCGTTGCTCGCGGTCAAGGAACGCTACCATCTGCCGTACCGGTTTATCCTCTCGCTTGGTACGTTTGAGCCGCGCAAGAATGCTATCTCGCTCATCCGGGCTTATGAAGCACTCATGGACCTCAAGCACCCGGTCCTCAGCCGGTATCACCTGGTCCTTGCCGGAGCGCGGGGTTGGAAGTGTGAAGACATCTATCAAGCGATTGAACAGTCGCCGCATCGCGATACGATTATCCTGACTGGCTTCGTGGATGACCAGGACAAGCCGGCGCTCTACAGTCTTGCATCCGTATTCGCCTACCCGTCATTCTACGAAGGATTCGGATTCCCGCCACTTGAGGCGATGGCGTGCGGTGTGCCGGTGATTGTCTCGCATTCGTCGTCGCTCCCCGAGGTAGTCGGGGATGCGGGCGTCATGATCGATCCCTATCGTCCTGATGAACTTTTCCGTGCGCTTGACGAGACGCTCCGCGACCAGGAATTCCTCCAGTCGCTCCGTACACGCGGATCGGCGCGCGCCGCTTCGTTTACCTGGCGTGAGACTGCTCGTCAGACGCTCGATCTTTTCCGCTCGTTTTAGTCGGGCGGTTTTTTCTGTGGGGGGGGTTGTAAGATTACTCTGAGCAGTGCGTTTTATACCATGACGGGCTACGGACCCGGTCTTATTGACAGATATTTTTCTTTTCTCTTGAGAACAGGGGTAAGATAAGAAGGTATCGGTCGGTGGGCTTCGGTCCGTTCGCCTGTCGCCAATGAATCAGATCAATAAAAGAAGAAAGAAAAGAGGCGTCGAGCCTCTTTTTCGTTTTTCGATTCGTCCGGAATTGGTTTTTTGTGTAGAATGCGAACGTGGGTCATGGTTCGTTCACAACATGGCTTTTTTTGTTTCCAATCTTTTCCAAGGAGAACAAAAATGGATGCGGGATACCTTTCACGGTACAGGTCGTCGTATAGTCTGTTTTATGAGGGTTGTCTTGAGAAAGGGAGATTCAGGAATCGGTATGTCGCCGAAGGGACATCACTCGGCACCGGGATCGTTATCGAGGGTATCGGGCCAGTGATTTCTTTTTCCAACTTCGATACTCTCGGTATCGGTGCCTCTGCCGAGGCTAAGGAAGCCGCGATGCGGAACCTCTCTGTGTATGGGTTCGGATTCTCCAATTCCCGCATGGCGCTCGATTCGGACGCGCACGTCCGGCTCGAGCGGGTCATACGGCAGTTCAAGCGTGCGGAAGCGTGTGTCGGAGTGGTAGGCGGATACGCTGCCAACGAGATGCTCCTTTCGCTGCTTCTCGCGCGGAAGGTGAAGACGTTCGGTGGTGGCCGGCTGCGCATAGCATCGGATGCGCTTGTCTGCGTGGACGAGTTTTCTCATGCATCGATTCAGAACGCGGTCGGCGTGTATAGGAATGATCCGAAAGTCATCATCAGGCCGTTCCGTCATGCCGATTACGTGCAGCTCGAAGAATTGCTGGCGCCGACGGCTGACAGGGATGATTTCGACCGCTTTATCGTGGTCGACAGCTTGTTTTCCGTGAATGGCGATTTCGCCGACGTGAAGCGGCTGCACGCGCTTGCCAGGCAGTATCGCGCCTTCCTCGTGATTGACAATGCTCATAGCGACGGAGGGTACGGACCGCAAGGGAGAGGGGTGGTCGAGGATGCAGGTATCTGCGATCCAGAGGATCTCGGATGCATCTTCCAGTCCGGAACGTTCAGTAAGACGCTGGCTGGGGCGGTCGGAGGATATGTAACTATTTTCTCCGAGTTAGCGGATCTGGCACGAGCTTCGGATCAGCGGGCGGTTTTTTCGGCCGGATTGCCGAGTTTCCTCGTAGCGACGTATGCGGATCTCGTAGAGATGATCCAGGGACCGCTGGGCGACGAGCGCCGTACGCGTCTCGCGCGCAACTCGGCGTTCTTGCGCGAAGCATTGAAAGAGAAGGGATTCGATACGATGGAATCGGCCTCCCATATCATCCCGGTCGTTACCGGGGATGAAGGTAGGAGGTGCTATGCCATCCAAGACTATCTTCTGCGTGATCGCCGCCAGTTCTACACCGCTATGAAGTGGCCGTCCGTACCGAAGAGGCGCGATCTCATAAGGATCGTCGTTTCAGCCCTGCATACGGATTCCCATCTTGAGCAGGTGGTGGGCGCCTTTGTCGGTGCGCGGGAAAAGTTCCGGTTCTGAACCTCGTATAAGGTACCGCTCTCATGTTACAATGTGATATGAGGGCGGCACCTGTTTTTTTGCGTTATCGAATACCAGCTTAGTATGGGCCAGATCATTCTTGTAGCAGCCATATTGAATATCTTCCTCGGGGCACTCGCTTTGGGAAGAGGCGAGAGAAAGAAAGAGATCATTTCTTTCGGTTGGTTCTGCATCATTACTGGCTTTTGGGGACTTTCGAATTTCATCGCGTACTATGTTTTTTTTGATGCGGTCCTTGTCCGGCTGACATATGCCTCTGGTGCGCTCATGGTCGCATCGCTCTTTGCCTGGTCGCTTTTCTACAACGGCCAACTCAAAAGCTATCGGTTGCATATCACGGCCTATCTCGCCGGTATCATCATGGGAATACTCTCGATGTTTGACGGATTCGTTGTCGGGGCGATCCGAAGCGTGAGCGTGAGCGGCATCGACGCGGATGAAGGCCGATTCTTCGGTCTCTTCAGTCTTTATCTTTTCCTGATGATTATCGGATCGGTTGTCCATGTCGCTATTCTTCGGCATCGGTTTTCCGGTCTTAAGAGACGTCAGGCGGGGTTTGTCCTGATCGGTGTCTCTATTTTCATGCTCAATACCCTTTTGGTGAGCGGTGTGTTGCCGACATTCGGTATTTTTGACTATACCAATCTTGATAGCCCGAGTTCGCTCATCTTCGTCCTGTTCACTATGGTAGCCGTGGTACGTCATAGGCTGCTTGGCGCTAAAGTCATCCTGGCGCAGGTTTTGGTGGGTGTCCTTGTGGCGACTTCGCTCATCCAGCTGCTTAATTCCCGATCCTTTTCGGATTGGGTGATGAATTCTGTGGCATTGATGACGGTTCTTGTTGTTGGAGCGCTTCTTGTGAAAAGCGTTATGGACGAAGTGCGGCGCAAGGATGAGCTCGAAAGGATGACGAAGCAGCTGAAGGCTGCCAATCAGGAGCTGCGTCGATTGGATGTCGCCAAGTCGGAGTTCATTTCCATCGCGTCGCATCAGCTGCGCACGCCGCTCTCCGCCGTCAAAGGCTATGTTTCGCTCATGCTCGAGGGATCATATGGTGTAGTAAGCACCAAGATGCAGGACGCACTCGATAAGGTGTATCTCATCAATGGTCACCTTGCTTCGCTCGTTGATGACCTCCTGGATATCTCACGTATCGAATCCGGGAAGGTAGAGTACCATTTTATCCCGCTCAGCCTTGAGCTGATCGTCTCTGAGATTGCCGACATGTTCGCTGTCTTAGCAAGGAGTAGGGGGGTATCTTTGGAGCTAGTCTCTCCGAAGAAACCGTTGCCGAAACTTCCGCTCGACGAGAGCAAGATACGTGAAGTCGTTTCGAACCTCATCGACAATGCTCTCAAGTATACCGAGCGGGGCAGGGTGAAGGTGTCTTTCGAATCGCATGCGCGGTCGGTGCGGCTCATCGTTGAAGACACGGGCGCAGGCATCGCTGCTGAGGATATGCCGCGCCTTTTTGAGAAATTCATCCGCAGCCGCAACACATCGGTAATCGATGTCTCGGGCACTGGTCTCGGGCTCTATGTGAGCCGCAATTTCATCGAAGCGCACGGCGGCCGGATCTGGGCAGAGTCTGAAGGTCTCGGCAGAGGCTCGCGTTTTATCGTGGAGTTGCCAATCCGACGGGAGAAAAAAGTGGTTTCACTAGCAAAAACCGATTTTAGTCATTGACAAAGTGGCTTTATTCTACTATTATTTAATGTGTAAGTTTTGAGTTAGTTGGTTTTTTTATACTATTTTTTAATGGATATGGAGGGACAGACGCATTTCGGTGAACATTTGATGCTGGATGGTTACGGTGGATCATTCGAAAAACTGAACGACAAGGACTTGGTGCTCGCGTCGCTCAATGAACTACCAGAAATGCTTGATATGCATAAGCTGGCCGAACCTGAAGTATACTTTGCTGAGGGTAATGGAGGGAAGGATCCGGGCGGTTGGAGCGGCTTCGTTGTCATCCAGGAGAGTCATATCAGCATCCATACTTTTCCAGCTCGCGGATTCGTGAGCATCGATGCGTATACCTGTAAGAACGGACTGGATACGGAGAGGGTTATCGGGTATTTCACTGATCGTTTCGAACTCAAGGATACTGAAGTGAATCTTATTGAGAGAGGAAAAAAATATACACAAGAATAAATTTCTTATTACCAAACGAAGCGAGTGAAACGAAAGCGTACTTTTGTTTCCGAGCGCAGTGTTGGTAAAATCGGGTCAATACCCGTTATTTTGATGTCACACTGGATATTTTCCAGGACATATTTCGGAATGAGTTATTTTGACAACCTTTGATTGCCGAGGAGGCAGGAAATGAAACTGAGAAAGCAGCTGAGCTGGTTTACTGGCGCGCTGTTCGCGCTTCTTTGTGTGTTGTTTATCGTAACCTGGTGGCGTGACGGGTCAGAGTTTTTCAATGAGTCGTATGGTATCGATCCGGTGCTTCTGACGGTAATTGCGATAGGTACGGAAGTGCTGTTCAATATCGGTGTCGTCATGATGCTGGTCGGGAGCGGGATGCACAGGCTGACCATTAAGGAAATATGGGATTTTGATTTTGAGAGAATCCGTTTTTCTGGTAATTTGGTGCATGTTGGATTCTGGTTGAACCGCGTTGTCTCGGCTGTGCCATCGAGCTATGTCTTGCTCGTCGGGTTTTCGAAGCTGCCTGGCTGGGTGAATACCCTTCTTTTTCTCGAGCTTTTTGGCGTAGTATTGGCCGGATTTCTCATCAAGTCGTATCTTTTGGAAGAACGAACGGTTTGAAAGTATCTGGTTGGCATGTGTGACGAAAAAAAACAGCGGGAACGTTCCGAATGGAATGTTCCCGCTTTTCCTTTAGAGTAGCCATCGGCGAGCGAGACGCGCAATGTTGTCCATAATCTTTTTCGGAATCCATCGTGTGTATCGGTAGAACGGATTCGGATAAAACATCAGGACCCCATAGTTACAACTGTCAGGATCTTCCATATATCCAGGAATAATCCGGATGACGTTGAATCCGTCGTTTTGATACATGCGAACTTCTGGGTCGCGGCTCCGACCGTTTTTACCGAAGACATGATCTTCTATGGTTGTTGTCGCTGACCGTTTTCTAAATCCCGGGACTCGTGATCCAAGGAAGACTCCTTTTTTTCCGGAGAGAATCACGAAGAACAGGATACTTTTTTCGACTAATTGATCGCCTACATCTTTTCCTTGGGCAGATGGTAGGACCGAAAGGTCGAGACCGAATGCGCTATCACCATTTTTGTTGTGGGTTAAAAATGTTCCATCGGCACTGGTGATTTCCCAAGTTTCTGCATTGAGCGCATCGTGTTCATTTAAGTAAATAGCACTCATAGTTCCTACAACTACACCATTTTTTGTAGCGCAATAAATAGTGTTGGGACAATGTAGAAATTGAGAGAGAACCTTTTCTCTGGTCCATAAATAACGCTCTGGAACATCTGGCCATACTTCTCGATTGATTTCGACGAATCGGTCAGCAAGGGCGATTTGGTCGTGGCCATGATGAAGTAAATCAGCGATGCACTTAATTGTGGTGCGGTACATGTAAGCTTCCTTTCTTTGTTAAAGATCAGCCAGGATTATCTCAAAATATTCTTGTTTAGTCAAGCCATTCCATACTAGTTGTCTTGCTGTTGAGAACAGAAAAAGATACTATGGTAGTAAATAAACCTGTATTCATTTATGTTACTTATTCCTGAAAGCATCTTTCTGTGGGGAACAGTGTTCCTTGTATTTTTTATTGGAGCCTTTGTTGTTTATAAAGATCCGAAACAATATTTGAATAAGAGTTTTTTTCTATTCACGTTGGCAGTGATAATTTGGATTATTGCTGTATACTTTGAGGATAATGTTTCCAATCCGATAACGCGCATTTATTTACTTAATCTTGATTTTTCAGCAGGCGCTTTTTTGGTGTTTAGTTTGTTGCTGTTGTGTCTTGATATGGTCCAGTCTGATTTGGTGAGAAGGCCACTAGCAAGAGTGTTAATTTTTGTTATTCCGGTTATTTTGAGTGTTCTTATTTTTAGTTCAGATTTTATTATAAGTGGTTATGAATTTTCAAAATTTGGCATACTAGTTCCGATGTATGGTAGTTTTGGATTTCTTTATGATGTGATAGTTGCTATTGTCGCTTTGGCTGGACTTGGCATTGTGTTATGGAAATATAATGACGTTGGTTCTGCTGATAAGACTCGTTACGCATATTTCATGGTTGGACTTCTTCTTTCTATATTGACCGCGCTGGTCACTAATGTCATCCTTGGCGATTATATACAGAATAGCCCGTATTATAGTATTTATTCTCGCTTCGGAATTTATGGGATGCTTTTTATAGTCTTGTTTCCGGGTTACGCGATTATTCGGCATAAGCTTTTTAATATTCGTGTAATTGCTGCTGAGACGCTTTCTTTTCTGATGCTACTTATCATGTTCGTTCAGATATTCTTTTCTGAGAACATGTTCCAGATTTTTGCCAGAGCCCTTTTGTTTCTCGTGTTCTTTATTCTTGTCGTCATGCTTATTCGTTCCATTGAGAACGAAGTCGAGCGCAAGGAGGAGCTGCAGATGATCTCGGACAGCTTGGCGTCGGCCAATGAGCGGCTGCGACGGCTCGATAACGCCAAGTCGGAGTTCATCTCCATCGCGTCGCACCAGTTGCGCACACCGCTTACTGCCATCAAGGGATATGTCTCGCTCATCCTCGAGGGGTCGTACGGCAAGGTGAGCGCGGAAGTGGAGGACGTGCTCGAGAAAGTGTACGGGGTCCAGGGGCAGCTCGCGCAGCTCGTCGAGGATTTGCTCAATGTCTCTCGCATCGAGTCTGGTCGTATCCAGTATCAGTATGCGCCGGTCCGACTTGAGATGATCATCACTGATCTGGTTGATATGTTTTCAATCACAGCCAAGGACAAGGGAATCGCGCTTCGGATGCATCTCTCCAAGAAGGCGTTGCCACAGCTTACGATCGATGCCGGGAAGATCAAGGAGACAATCTCCAATCTTATCGATAACGCCGTGAAGTATACGCCGCAGGGTGGGGAAGTAAGGATTTTTCTTGAGGGCGATGAAGAGCGTCACGTGGCGCGCGTGACCGTCGAGGATACCGGTGTCGGCATCCTTCCGGAAGATAAGGACAGACTGTTTGAAAAGTTCGTGAGGAGCAAGGAGACGGCGAAGATGGTGACATCTGGCACGGGTCTCGGCCTGTACGTTGGCAAGAACTTCGTCGAGGCGCATGGCGGCCGGATCTGGGCAGAATCGGAAGGTCAGGGGCAAGGGGCGCGTTTCATTGTGGAGCTGCCGTACGAGTATTCCGCTGCCGGTCGTGATGAGGTCGCGACATTCGGCAAGAGCTATGAGGGGAAGTAGTGGAAAAGATTGATTTTCCGGTCTTTTTCTGCTACCGTAAAGGGGAAATTTGCTTTCAGAAAAAAATAATATATCAATATGCCGAAGATACTGTTTGTCGAGGATGATCCGTTCATCGCTGAGATCTACAAGAAGAAGTTCGAGTCATCCGGCTTTGATGTGCTCAATGTCGCAAATGGTAAGGCCGTCCTTAAGGAAGCCAAGGAACAGAAGTTCGACCTCATCCTCTTGGACCTGGTGATCCCAGAGATGAGCGGCACTGAGGTGCTCCGTGAGCTCCGGCACAATCCGGACTATGATCCAGATATGAAGATTGTCGTCTTCAGCAACCTTTCCAGTCAGGAGGATCGCGACCAGTGTCTCAAGCTCGGAGCCAATGGCTTTATTTCCAAGACTGAGTTTTCTCCGTCCGAGGTAATCGGAGAAATCAATCGTTTCCTCCGCCAGTTCGATGAGCGCGAAAAAAATCTCGAGCGCGATGGCCAGGATGAGCAGGCGGCCGAGGAAGTGCGTCGCCAGGGCAAGGGTGCTGGCAAGAAAATTCTCTTTATCGAGGATGAGCCGGTCTTTGTCGAGATGTTTGGCAAGCGCCTTCGCGACGAAGGGTACGGAGTGACGGCGGTGCGCGATGGTGTCTCGGGTCTCCAGGCGGCGATCGATGGGACGTTTGATCTCGTCATCTGCGATATCATGATGCCGGGTATGGATGGCCGTGAGCTTGTGACCAAGTTGCGCGAGGCCGAGAAGGAGAATAATACGCCAGTCTTTGTATTCTCAGCATCGCTCGATACGGCCGAGCTCAAGGAGCTTGAGGCGACGCATGATGTGGAAAAGACGTTCCTCAAGACTCAGATCACGCCGAGCGAGCTGACATATGCTGTGAATGATTTTTTCAAGGAACGCGAGGAGAAAACTGCCTAACTGATTGACTGAACGACCGATATGGAAAGGATACTGATCGCTGAGACACCGAAGCATACAGGGGAAGAAGTGAAGCTCGCCGGGTGGGTGCATGTGCGCCGCGATCATGGCAAGCTCGTGTTCATCGATCTCCGCGATCGGAGCGGTAAGGTGCAGATGGTGGTGCTGCCGCATCATCCGGAGGCACATGCCGCCGCCCAGGCGCTCCGTTCTGAGTGGGTCATTGAGGTGACTGGCAACGTCAATCCGCGTCCGGAAAAGCTCGTCAATCATGACCAGCCGAATGGCGCCATCGAGATAGAAGTGCTTTCAATCAAAGTGCTGAACGAGGCAGAGACACCAGTGTTTGATATCGATTCGGATGGCAAGGAGATTGGCGAAGAGACGCGCCTCACATACCGGTATCTTGATTTGCGCCGTGAGCGGATGCAGCAGAATATCCGCAAGCGTCATGAAGTCATGCTCCGTCTCCGCCAGTCCTATTCAAACGAAGGTTTCGTCGAGATCGAGACGCCGTACATGACCAAGTCGACACCGGAAGGTTCGCGCGACTATGTCGTCCCGTCCCGCATCGAGCAGGGCAAATTCTATGCGCTCCCGCAGTCGCCGCAGCAGTACAAGCAGCTCTTGATGTCTGCCGGGTTCGAGCGGTATTTCCAGATTGCTCGTTGTTTCCGCGATGAGGATACTCGTGGTGATCGCCAGCCGGAGTTCACCCAGGTGGATATGGAGATGAGCTTCGTCACGCAGGAAGATGTGATGCGGATCAACGAGGCGGTCATCGTGGATGCGGTCAAGACAATCTACCCGGAGAAGAGGATTCAGGAACTGCCGTTCCCGCGCATTACCTACAAGGAAGCGATGGAGAAGTACGGTTCCGATAAGCCGGATATCCGTACCGACAAGAACGATCCGAATCTGCTCGCATTCTGCTGGGTGATCGACTTCCCGTTCTTCGAGAACGATGACAAGGGTGGATGGACATTTACGCACAATCCGTTCTCCGCACCGAAGCCCGAGTGCATGGGCGACCTCATGGAGAAGAAGAATATCGGAGAGATTGTCGCAGCTCAGTATGATATGGTGCTCAATGGCTACGAGATCGGTGGCGGTGGTATCCGCAATCATGACCCGGAAGCGCTCAAGCGCGTGTTCCAGGTGATGGGCTATGAGGATGAGCGCATCGAGAAGAATTTCGGCCATATGCTCCAGGCGCTCGCTTCTGGCACGCCTCCACATGGCGGTTTGGCATTCGGTTTTGATCGTCTGATGATGCTTCTTCAGGGCGAGCCGAACATCCGCGAGGTCATCCCGTTCGCCAAGACCGGCGAGGGCAGGGATCTCATGATGCAGGCGCCTTCAGATATCTCTTCCGAGCAGTTGGCTGAGCTTGGTATCCGTATCGTGAGGCCGGAAAAAGCCGATTAACGGCTTAACTGGAATATTTTTCAGGAATGGGATACAATGGGGTGTATCCCATTTTTTGTGGCATGTTTCTGTATGAGCAAGCTGGAGCAATTCCTCTCTGATATTCAAAAAGGCTTGATAGAGCGTTTTTTCAGCAATCTTTCTCCGGATATTGGCATTGATCTTGGGACAGCCAATACGCTCGTTTATGTGAAGGGGCGCGGTATCGTGATCAATGAGCCGTCGGTCGTGGCGGTCAACCAGCGGACCGGACAGATCCTCGCTATCGGCCGCGAGGCCAAGAAGATGGTCGGCAAGACCCCGAGTCATATCGTGGCGACTCGGCCGCTCGTCGATGGCGTGGTGAGCGATTTCGAGGTGACCCAGCAGATGCTCCGTTATTTCATCAACAAGGTGACGAAGGACGGCTTTTCGTTCCTGCGTCGGCCGCGCCTTCTCATCGGTATCCCGTCTGGTGTGACCGAAGTGGAGAAGCGTGCCGTGATTGAGGCAGGTCTCAGTGCCGGAGCGCGCCAGGTGTTCCTGATCGATGAGCCGATGGCAGCTGCTATTGGCGCCCGTCTGCCGGTCGTTGATGCTGGTGGCAATATGGTCGTCGATATCGGCGGCGGTACGACGGAGATCGCAGTCATCTCGCTCGGAGGTGTGGTCATCTCGCGCAGCCTTCGCGTGGCTGGTGATGAGATGAACGAAGACATCGTGCGCTACAGTCGTGATGAGTTCAATATCTTGATTGGCGAGAAGACGGCTGAAGAGGCGAAGATCGCTATCGGCAATGCGTACCAGCAGCGCGAGCGGCTGACGTTTCCAATGCGCGGACGCGATCTGGTCTCTGGGTTGCCCAAGGAAGTGATTGCCAATGACGAGCATATGCGTGAGGCGCTTTCTCGTTCGATTCGCATCATCGTGAACAATATCAAGACGATTGTCGAAGAGACACCGCCAGAGCTTCTAGCTGATGTTATGCAGCGCGGTATCATCCTGGCCGGTGGCGGCAGCCTCATCCGTGGCCTCGACAAGCTCATCGCCAACCAGACCGGCATTCCGGTGCGCATGATGGAAGATCCGCTTACGGCTGTTGTGCGCGGTACCGGCATCGTGCTCGATGATATGGAGCATCTCAAGGAAGTACTCATCGAAGAAGAAGAAGGAAGACCTCTGGGATAAAGAATGGTGAATTGAGAATCAAGAATTATGAATGGGATGGGATCCGGAGAGTGTATTTCCAGGAATGGATGCTTTGCAGTTTTTGTCAGCAAATCGTACAAGAAAGGGAAACGGCTGATATGCAAATCTTGATTCTTAATTCTTGATTCTGGATTCTTTTCCTATTATGGCTTTACGGAGGAAATTCACACAGACCAAATTCTTCAAAGCGATGGTCGTTGCCGCCATCCTTGGTCTGTTCATGGTGTTTCCGCCACGTTTTCTTTCTGACCCGCTCCGCGCGTTTTTTTCGATGGTTGCCTGGCCGATCGGGAAGGTGGCGTCATTCGTATCTTTCGAGGCGAGTGATGCCGCGCGCTTCTTCTCTTCCATAGGCAGCTTGAAGGATGAGAATATCCGTCTCGAGAAGGAGCGCTTGGTTCTTCTTGCTGAGAATGCCCGGCTTGCCGATCTGGTGAAAGATGATGAGACGCTCCGGAGCGAGCTTGGTCTTTTGCCGCGCGACGCGTTCGATCTTGCAGCCGTATCAGTCATCGGACGTGAGGACGCTGATGGATCCGGGCACGCACTTATCATCGACCATGGATCCCTTTCTGGTATTGCAGAAGGAATGCCAGTCATCGTGTCGGGTGGCAAGACGGCTGCCGGCGCGTCTTCTGGCGTGCTCGTTGGACGTGTCGACCAGGTTTTCCCAGCGAGCGCTCGAGTGATGCTGGTTTCTGATCCTGAGAGTCGTATCAACGCTATCGTTCCAGATACCGATGCGCGTGGCATCGTGAAGGGTGAACATGGGCTCGGGGCGATGCTTGATATGGTGCTCCAAGCGGATGCTATCCATGCTGGCGATACGGTTGTGACATCAGGGCTTGGCGGCGATATGCCAGAAGGTCTCCTTATCGGTACGCTCCAGGACCCGAGCTTTTCGCCTGACCGACTTTTCCGCCGCGCTGCGGTGGTCTTTCCTGTCCGTCATGATCGCCTGCGATACGTCTTTGTCATAATCGGTCCAGCAAAGAAACCATGAAGATATTCCTTCTCCGATCTTCTGCTATCGTTATCGCTGTCGCACTGCAGCTGTCATTCTTCGATATCGCTTTTCCGTGGTTCCATGTGCCGCTCCTGCTCATAGCGTGTGTGGTGGCCTGGACGCTCGCACTCGGCTTTCCTGAATCGCTTCGGATGACCGTGCCGCTCTCGGTCGCTTTCGAGGTGTTTTCCTCGGGTACTGTCGGTATTTTCTCGCTCTACGCCGTCCTCCTCGCGTATGCGACGAGCTTCCTGTCGCGCCGTATTTTGGTCGGGCAGCGCGGTGCCGGTGCATTTTTGTATGCAGTCTTCACGGCGGCGATGGCGCTCGCTTATCAGGGAGCGATGTATCTGCTTCTGCGTAGCCGGACAGATGCCGCCGAGTCGGATCTTCTGCGTCTCCCATCTGAATTTTCACCTGGTATGCTGTTCCTTTCTGTCGCTCTTGCCATCCTAGCGTTCCTCATCGCCTATCCGGCCATCTTACGCTTCGAAGAGCGTGCGAAATCAATTGCCCAGAAGCAGTTTTTGAATGTCAGGTAATATGCCCGGTAGTAGAATTTCGAAATGAGATTCTTCCAGGGAATGAAAAAACCGATGTACGTATTTTTCCACGGTCGTAGGAAAATATGTACATTCTGAATCAAAAGAGATATAGACGTGATTAAGTTAATTGTTCGAAATTTCACTACCGGGTATGAAGCTGTTCGTGAAGAAAAATGAGTACCGGAGTGGCAGCATGGAGATTGATGATGCCGTGCTGACCGTGACGGAGACGGGCGCAGCCAAGATCGAGTGGCCACTCAATCGTTCGGTGCTCGGCGTATTCTTTGTTGTTGCAGTGCTCGGCCTCGCAGCGCTCGCTGGCCGCATCTTTTATCTCGATATCGTCAAGGGAGCGGAATACCAGGAGAAGGCGGCTCGCAATAGCCTTCGCCAGATCGTCATACCGGCGCCGCGCGGCATCGTCTACGACCGTTTCGGCAAGGCGCTTGTGCGCAATACGCCGAGTATGGACGCGGTCCTTATCCCGACGGATGTTCCCGAAGGCGATGGACGCGACCGGCTCCGAGAGACGCTGATTGGACTGCTTTCGCTCGATCGAAGCGAAGCCGAAGATGTGTTTTCGCGTCTCGATCGCCGTTCTACCAAGCCGGTACTACTTAAGGAGCGTATCAGTCAGGAAGAAGCGCTCCTTATCGCTGGACAGGGCCGGGAGCTCCGGGGCGTTGGCCTCTACCGATCGGCATATCGGGATTATATGGATGGTCTCATCTTCTCGCATATTCTGGGGTATGAAGGCAAGATCAAGAAAGAAGAGCTTGAGGAGCATCCCGAGTATCTCATGACCGATGCTATCGGCAAGCAGGGCATCGAGAAGAGCTACGAGTCCGTCTTGCGCGGTCGACATGGTTTCCAGCGTGTGGAGGTGGATGCACTCGGCCAGGTGAAGAAGGACCTTGGGACCGTGTATCCGGAGGCGGGAAATGATCTCTTCCTCAATATTGATGCCGATCTTCAGAAGAAGATTTTCGATAGCCTTCAGACGTTGCTCGAGAAGAATGGTCTGCATCGGGCTGCCGCTGTCGCGATCGATCCGCGCGATGGCGCTGTGCGGGCGCTGGTCAGCCTGCCGAGCTTCGATAACAATCTCTTTTCGCAAGGCATTTCCTCGGCTGATTATCGGATGCTTGCTGATGATCCGTCGCAGCCACTCTTCAATCGTGCGGTCTCGGGTGAGTATCCGCCTGGTTCGACTATCAAGCCGGTCGTCGCGGCCGCTGCGCTCGCAGAAGGCGTCGTCAGTCCCGACACGGTCGTCGATAGTCTCGGTGGCGCGCTCCGCATTGGGGCGGCGTCATTTCGCGACTGGACGGTCCATGGGCCGAGTGCTATCCGTCAAGCGATCGCAGAGAGTAATGACATCTTCTTTTACACGATTGGCGGCGGATACGGTCCGGTCCGTGGCTTGGGGATGGACCGCATGAAGAAGTACGAGGGACTCTTCGGTTATGGAGAAAGGACCGGTATCGATACGACCGGTGAGGCGGATGGCCTGGTGCCGGATGCTCGTTGGAAGGAAGAAAAAATTGGTGAACGGTGGAGCATCGGCAATACGTACCATGCTTCCATTGGGCAGGGCTTCGTGCTTTCGACGCCGCTCCAGATCCTCAATTCCGTCGCCGCGATAGCGAACGGAGGTACGCTCTATGAGCCGCATATCGCTGCCCAGGTTCGTTCGGCTGGCGGTCAGGCATCGGTCATTGCACCCAAGGTTATCCGGAGTGGATTCATCGATCCAGGAGTGCTCCGGGTCGTGCGTGAGGGGATGCGGCAGACAGTGACCGGGGGCACGGCGCAGTCGCTTCAGGATCTGCCGGTCGAGACTGCTGGCAAGACCGGTACGGCGCAGTTCGGCGGTGATGGCAAGACGCATGGTTGGTTCGTCTCATTCGCGCCATATGAACATCCGGAGCTCGCGATGATCGTGCTGGTCGAGGGGCAGGGCGAGGAGGGATACAACGCTGTACCTGTGACCAAGGAAGCTTTTAGCTGGTATTTCTCACGTCCGTCGGAAAGTAGATAAGCGGCTCACGGAATGATGCCGGAGGAGATGAAGAGGAGCACGCGCCCCGTTGCAAATCTGAGGAAAATTCTCCGATATAAAGGTATAACGGGTATTCACCTCAGGGCAAGCCCTGGACTAAAAAAACGAACCGATTTTACCAGCACTCGCTCGGAAACGAAAGTACACTTTCGTTTCGCTCGCTTCGTTTGGTAATAAAAACCGTAGGGGATTGCTTTCGAGTTGATGTAAAATACCTCTATCAAGCCTCATTTGCAATGGGGTTGACAATACCCCGCCTTCTGATACCATAAGAGGCGCTTTCGATAATTCTCTTCCTTCGGGAATGAGAGTTTTTGTTTCAATACTGATAATACCAACCATCATGGCGCGGATTTTTACTGAAGAAGGTCTCCGGAAGATAAAGGAGGAGCTCGAGGATCGCAAGACGACGCTTCGCCAGGAGATCGCGGCCGCTATCAAGGAAGCCAAGGAGCAGGGCGACCTCTCCGAGAACGCTGAGTACAGCGAGGCCAAGCATCAGCAGAACGAGAATGAGTCGCGCATCGCTGAGCTCGAGACCATGCTCAAGGATTCCGTCGTCGCTGCGAAGCACCGGAGCACCTCGACCGTCGGCATCGGCTCGCGTCTTACCGTGAAGGTCGGCCACAAGGAGATGCAGTTCACGATCGTCGGTTCGAATGAAGTCGATCCGGCCCAGGGCAAGATCTCCAATGAGTCTCCGCTCGGCAAGGAGTTCATGGGCAAGGGGAAGGGCGATAAGATTGAGTTCGCTGCTCCGGCTGGCAAGGTCAAATACGAGATCCTTGAGATCAAGTAGATATTTCAAGCCCCTCCTGCGTGGAGGGGCTTTCTTTTTGGCTTGACAGAACGGAAAATATTGATTAATCTTCCGATAAGATTTTCTGTTAATCTTTTTAAAACATTTTATGTATACTCTATGAGCAAAAAACTTCTTATGGCTTTAGGACTGATAACTCTCCTTGGGGGATGGCTTTTTTTTGTTCCTGCTAAGCCACAATTTCCGGTCGATTACCTACCACTCTATAGTGTTGATGATTATATTAATGGCAATGCTATTGCGCCCACGACCAAAAGGGAAAATTTCCTCAAGACGTATATCTATGGATGGAAAGACTGGACCAAGGAGGGCCACGACCCGCTTATCACTGAAGACGATTGGATTATCGCTATGATTGATAGCGGTCAACAGAAAAAAGCCTGGGGAATTGAGTATTCTAAACAAGAGTTGTTGACTACAGCACAAAAGGAAATAGAGTGGAGACAAAAAGTAAACAAAGATGGTCATAGAGATAAAGAAATCGCTCGAATACAAAGTTTCATCGATATCCTCTCAAAGCACTAGCATACGGTCATTGCCTGCCTGCGGGCTGATGGCGGGACTCCCGTAGGTAATCCCAACACGGAAGTCTGTACCACTTACGGGCGATATTCGAAGAAGTAGTTTCCTTCCTCATCCGAGAAGTCTCTCGGATGGGGATTTTTTCTTGCCTTTTCGCTTGGAAAAGGCTAAAATATGGCTACTATCTTGTGAAAACACTATGCCTGGTAGTAGAACTTCGACCGAGCATTCAGAATTATTACAAAAAGGCAGGTATTTCCGATATAACAAGAACTAATCAATCTTCCTCGATTTCATAAGAAATTGTCGAAGTTTCACTGACTTAGGTATGCGCGAAGACATTCTGGCGACCAAAGAAGAAAAACTCGGTACCCTGACTAAGGCTTTCGGGACAGCGTATCCGGAGCAGTGCGGCCGTACCCACGCCGTGGCTGATGTACTCGGTGGCTTTGACGCACTTCTACAATCAGGCGACCAGGTGACGATTGCGGGCCGTGTGAAGTCTCTTCGCATGATGGGCAAGATCGGTTTCGCACACATCGAGGATGGGAGCGGCAAGATGCAGATTTTTCTTTCCGAGCAGGCGACCGGTCTGGATACGCTCAAGCTCTTTGCAGATACTATCGAGATTGGCGATTTCGTCGAGGCGACCGGTAAGGCGTTCCTGACCAAGAAGGAAGAGAAGACGATCGAGGTGGCTGGCTGGAAGATCCTCGGTAAGTCCATGCGTCCGATCCCGACCGAGCACTTCGGACTCCAGGATGAGGAGGAGAAGCTTCGCCGCCGCTATCTTGATTTGCTTTCCAATCCTGAGACGCGCGATATCTTTGTGAAGAAGAATGCTTTCTGGCAGACGGTACGTACGTTGCTCTCGAGCGAGAAGTTTCTTGAGGTCCAGACGCCAGTCCTCGAGCATATCCCGGGCGGCGCCGAAGCCGAGCCGTTCGTCACGCATCACAATGCGCTCGATGCTGATTTTTATCTTCGCATCTCACTCGAGCTTTCGCTCAAGCGTCTCCTGGTCGGCGGATACGAGCGGGTCTTCGAGATCGGTCGCGTCTTCCGCAACGAGGGCATCGACCGCGAGCATCTCCAGGAGTTCGACCACATGGAGTTCTATGCGGCCTATATGGACATGGAGCAGGGTATGGCGCTTGTGGAGAAGATGTATCGGGATATCGTGCGCGCGGTCGCTGGCGAGGCTTTGACGACTTCGTACGAGGGCGAGACGATCGATTGGTCGAAGCCATTCCCGCGCGTCGACTATTTCACCGAATTTAAGAAAGAGACTGATATCGATCTTTCGGATGACGTCAGCGTCGAGGAACTCCAGAAGAAAGCCGATGAGCTCGGTATCAAGTACGAGAAGAATTACGGTCTCGGTCGCATGATCGATACGCTTTACAAGAAGACGGTCCGTCAGCGCCTGATGCAGCCGTGCCTCCTCGTGGGACATCCGCTCGCGGTATCGCCCTTGGCGAAGATCGACCCGAAGGATCCGAAGAAGGTGCTTCGCTTCCAGCCGGTCGCGGTCCGAAGCGAGCTCGGCAACGGGTTTGCAGAGCTCAATGATCCGGCCGACCAGCGTCGCCGTTTCGAAGAGCAGATGAAGCTCCGCGCCGCGGGCGATGCCGAAGGTATGATGCTCGATGAGGATTTCCTCGAAGCGCTCGAATACGGCATGCCGCCGGCGTGCGGCTTCGGCATGAGCGAACGGCTCTTCGCTATTCTCATGGATCGATCCGTTCGCGAGACGGTCATCTTCCCGCCGATGAAGGGGAGGGAGTAGTATTTTGTATAGTGTATTAAGTATTATGTATGAAGAGAGCAAGGCTTTGCCTTGCCAAACGCTTTAAAATAGATTAAAGTTTCTGGGTGCTTTTGTCGCACAATACGCGATACGGCATACGTGATATAGATGAGTTTGGATGATTAGCTCAGTTGGTTACCCGCCCGAACGTACCGTTCGGTACGGGCGGGGAGCACAGCATTAACAACCTGGTCGCATAGTTCAGTTGGTTAGAACGTTCGATTCACATTCGAAAGGTCCCTGGTTCGAGTCCAGGTGCGACCACAGGAGGAGTTTAAGTGGTTCAGTTTCTGCTCGGAGTTGAGCAGTTGGTTACCCGCCCGTACCGAACGGTACGTTCGGGCGGGGAGCACAGCATTCACATTGCTGGGGTCACTGGTTCGAATCCAGTATTGTCCACAGGAGGTTCAGTTTCCGCCAAAGGTGGACCCGCCTCAGGCGGGGGTTAGAGCGCAGCATTCACATTGCTGGGGTCACTGGTTCGAATCCAGTATCATCCGCAAAGGTTCACTGGTTCAGAGTCCCCGCCCGAAATCCTCTGTGTTTAGCACTTCTGCGTACACTTATTAGATTTTCATCTTGATCTGCGCTATTATTGAGATATGAATAAAAAAGCTTTGCAAAAAAGTCTCATCAGTAAGGTTGCCTCAAAAGGTGCCGTAAAAAAGAATGTCACCGCCTTTGAGGTATATGGTAACTATAGAAAAGCCGCGGATATTATTGAGCGTGTTGATTTTGCTTCGGGCAAGAGAGTTATTTTCAAGTCAGATACTGGCTCCACGCTGAATTTTGAGATTAACCGTCATGGAGCCTACTCCACAACAGCGCAAACGATTTAGGACGACGCAGGATTGGAATGACTACCTTGGTCCGCTTCTCCAATCTGGTACTCCCATCACAGGAGGACAGCTATTTGATTTGCGGAAGGCGTGCTATGTCGAGATTGAATCACTACGCGGTCGCCCGCTTCTCGTATACGCAACAAAGTTTTTGGAAGGTGTCTTTCCGGGCACGCCGAATCAAATTGATCTGCCGGATATTGATGGATTTACTGATCTCATCAACTCCATATCCGATTCTGATTCAGTAGATATCTTACTCCATAGTCCGGGTGGGCGTCCCGACGCAACAGAGCGCATCGTAGAGATACTTCGCAACAAGTTCAAGGAAGTTCACTTTCTTGTCCCGCACTCCGCGTATTCAGCGGCTACCATGCTCGCGCTCTCTGGCGATACTATTGTTTTGCACCCGAGCGCAACTCTTGGCCCGATTGACCCACAACTTGGTATTCCGACCAAGGAGGGTATGGTGCGCTTTACGCCAGCAAAATCTATTCTCAATGGCTTTGCAAAAGCGAAAGCCGTTCTCAAAAAGGAGGGGCCGGAATCTCTTCCTGCTTATATCCCGCTTATTGAGAAATATTCCCTTGACCTGCTCGAATTATGTGAGGATTCCGAGAAACTCTCGAAGGATTTGGTGTCTTCATGGCTCAGGAAATATATGTTTGCTGGAGAGCATGGCGCTCCGCTCACTCGCAAGGTAAAGAAAATTGCCAATTTCTTTTCAGATTACGACACCCATCACAGTCATTCACGCTCTTTGTCGCCAGCTAAACTCCAAAATGGGTTTGGCTTGAAAGTAGAAGTTGCGGATGATGGACTTTGCGATTTGCTTTGGGAGGCACATATTTTACTCAGTGGGTTTTTTAACGCAAGCCAGTTCGTTAAACTTTATGAAAGCACTCATGGAGTATCGTGGGGTAAACAATTTCAAGTAACGCTTGCTCCACAACAAGCTCCTCAGCAGAAACCGAAATAATAAGGAATGAGGGAGAGCGGCTCTGTTGGGGGCTTTTCTTTTTGCTTTTTTCAGCCAAAACCGCTACACTAGGAGCTGTAATCACCGTTTTTCTTGATTCTTGTCTCTTGATTCTTTACTCTTCTTCAATATGTTAGATATCCAATTCATCCGCACCAATAAGGAAAGAATCGCCGAGGCGGCGAAGAATAAGAACCTGTCTTTCGACGTGGAGGCGCTCTTAGTGAAGGATCAGGAGCGCGTAGCGCTGCTCCAGGAGATCGAGGAGCTCAAGTCGCTCAAGAATGACATCAACGAGCTGATACAGAAGGCCGCGACGCCTGAGGAGCGCACAGAGATCATCGCGAAGGGCAAGGAGATCAAAGCGAAGCTTGATGAGGTTGAACCGCGCTATGCTGCGGTCAAGGAAGAGTATGTCGAGCTCATGGCTCAGGTGCCGAATATCGTCTCTCCGGATACGCCAGTAGGCAAGACCGATGCGGAGAATGTCGAGATCATGCAGTGGGGGACGAAGCCTGCTTTCGAGTTTACACCGCGCACGCATATCGAGCTCGGCGAGATGCTCGATATCATCGACTTCGAGCGTGGGACCAAGGTCTCTGGCTATCGCGGCTACTATCTCAAGAACGAAGGCACGCTCCTCGTGATGGGGCTCATGCTCTATGCGATCCAGAAGATGGTATCCAAGGGTTATGCGCCGATGATTCCGCCGACCCTCGTGAAGGGCTTCCCGCTTTTCGGCAGCGGCTACTTCAAGGGGCTCGAGTATGACGGTGGCGTCGATGAGATCTATCAGGTCGCGACATCTGACAAAGAGGCTGATGGCAGCGCATCCAAGGAATCAAAGTTCTTGGTCGGGACGGCTGAGCCGTCACTTCTCGCCTATTATTCCGGCGAGGTGCTCGATGGCGCCACGCTTCCGATGCGGCTCGCTGGATTCAGCCAGTGCTATCGGAGCGAGATTGGCAGCTATGGCAAGGATACCAAGGGCATGTACCGCGTGCACGAGTTCTTCAAGGTGGAGCAGGTGGTCATCGCGCCAGCCGATATCGAGGCGGTCGATGCACTCCAGGAAGAGATGATCGGCATTTCCGAAGAGATGCATCGCGAGCTCGGGCTGCCATACCGCAAGATCCAGATCTGCACGGGTGATATGAGTGCTGGCAAGTACCGCGCATTCGATCTCGAGGCTTGGATGCCGGGCATGGACCGCTACGGCGAGACCGGTTCTGCTTCTGATTTCCTCGATTGGCAGTCGCGTCGTCTGGATGTGAAATACAAGGACGCTGCGACCGGCGAGCGCAAGCATGCCTATATGCTCAACAACACTGCTTTGCCGAGTCCGCGCATTCTGATCGCTATTCTCGAGAATTACCAGCAGGCGGATGGCTCGGTCGTTGTGCCGGAAGTCCTCCGTCCGTTCGTCGGCAAGGATGTGATTGTTCAGAAAACAGCCAACAAATAACAGTCAACAAGGGAAGAGGTTGGTCACGTCTTGGTCTTGATTTTGTTTGGTTTTTGTTGTTAACTGCTTAATGTTGTCTGTTGATTGAAATTTCGGGTGCGTAGCTCAGTCGGTAGAGCAGTGGCCTTTTAAGCCAACGGTCGAGGGTTCGATTCCCCCCGCACCCACAATTTTTCCCCCGCGGAGTACGCAAATGGCTTTGCGTATGCGGGGAATCGAAGGGTATTCCAGTGCTTTTTCAGCAGAAAAAGACGGAATACCGGGGTCGAGGAGTCCGGGCGCGACGGCGCACGGATGAGGTAACCGATTCCCTGTATTCACTCAAAATAGGAAAAAGGCTTCGAGAGAAGCCTTTTTTCTTTTGTATTGAGGATTTTACTGGTATAATAGGAAAGTATTTAGTATAGATTCTTATGATAAAGAAAATAGCGGCAGCGGTATTCGGAGCAATCGTGCTTTCTGGTTGTAGCGCGCCAATACCTGGTCCGAGTGGTGATAGGGGGAGTATTTGGAAATCGTTTGATGGTGGACAGACATTTTCTATACGATCGACAGTGGATGAGACGCGTTCCATCTCGAGTGCCGATGTTCTTTCATTTTCTTTTCATCCGCACGATTCTAGTATTATTTATATTGGCACGGTGGATAACGGTATTTTTAGGACAAAAAATGGCGGAGAGACTTGGGAGCCGATCGATTTTCCACCCAAGAAGATTTACAGCTTCATCCTCGATCGGAATGACCCGGACAATCGTATGTTCGCGTCTGGAATGATGAACAATGTTGGCAAGATCTACCGGACTGATGATACTGGGCAGAATTGGCGCGAGGTGTATTCGGAGCCGGGCACTGGCGCAGTCATGACGGCGGTCGCCGAGCATCCGCGTGATACCAATGTGCTCTTTGGTGGCACGAGCGCTGGTACGGTCGTGAAGAGCGTTGATGGCGGTGAGACATGGAAGAATATCGGCGCGACGCTTGATGGGCCGATCACTCAGTTCGTATTCGATGCCGATCGACCGTATGTTTTGTATGCTCTCATTTTCAATCGTCAGATCTTCTACTCTCCGGATGGTGGTGTTACTTGGGTTGATTGGGAGAAGGAGAAGTCGAAAGATGTTTCCGCGCGGACGTCTTCGTTAGTTGATCAGACGCTTTTAACCAAGGCTCCTGATGGTATCCTTTCGATTATACCGGACCCATTGGTTTCCGGAATGCTCTATGCTACGAAGCAGGGAGGTGTCTATCGCAGCCGCGATTTCGGCAAGTACTGGGAGAAGCTCAATATCATCGAGAGCGCCGAGAAACTTCCGATTCGATCGTTCGCTGTCAACCCGCATGATTCGAATGAGATTGTCTTTGTGGCCGGGAATGCATTTTATAAGTCGAAGAATGCCGGAGAGACCTGGTCGGTGACCGAGCTCGGCGTCGACAGGAGCGTTTCGGTGATTGCTTATGATCCGATGCATCCGGAGATCATCTACCTAGCACTCCGCAAGCTGTAGAGGCAGTCAACAATCAACAGTCAACGAGATACAGTTAGCAGGAAATATTAAATAGTATGAAAAAAAGTAGCAATGATTTCAATACGGATTTTTCCGAGTGAATCCGTTTCTGTTAATTGTTAGTTGTTATCTGTTAACTGTTTTAACTGAACATATATGGTGAAAGAACTGATAGATGGGAAGAGGGAGAGTTTCGAGAATGCCGTGACGCATTTCGCTGAGGAGGCGACCAAGCTTCGCACCGGCCGCGCCAATCCGGCGCTCGTCGAGCACATCATGGTCGATTATTACGGTACCAAGACGCCGCTTCTCCAGATCGCGAGCATCAGCATCCCTGAGGCGCGGCAGATCCTTATCCAGCCGTGGGACAAGGGTGCGATGCAGCCGATCGAGACCGCGATCCGCGATTCCGACCTTGGTCTCAACCCTGGCAATGATGGTCAGAACATCCGTATCGTACTACCAGCGCTCAATGAGGAACGTCGCCGCGACCTGGTGAAGTCGCTCGGCGCTCGTGCCGAAGAGGCCCGCATCGCCATCCGCACCGTTCGTGAGGATGTTTGGAAGGAGATCCAGGATCTTGAGAAGGAGGGCGTAATCAGCGAGGATGACAAATTCCAGGGCAAGGACGCGCTCCAGAAGGTCATCGATGAATACAATTCCCGAATCGAGGATTTGCGTGTTAAAAAAGAACAAGAGATACTTACAGTATAGTAACGAGTAATTGGTAACCGGTAACTGGGTAGGAATCATGTTTTTGTGGCATTTCCTAGTTACGAGTTGCTAGTTACAAATTACTTTTTTAAGTTTATAAAACGATGTTGGCATGCTGACAATTATCATATTTGTGGTCATATTAGGATTACTGGTCTTCGTCCATGAGTTCGGGCATTTTATCACGGCCCGCTGGAACGGGATCAAGGTGGATGAGTTCGGTTTCGGTTTTCCGCCGCGTATCGGTGGCTTCGTGAAGGACAGCGTGACCGGCAAGTACCGCTTCATCCTGGGCGACAAGGACGAGCGGAGCGAGCATACTATTTACTCGATCAACTGGATTCCGCTCGGCGGCTTCGTCCGCATCGAAGGGGAGGATGGCGGGCATGCGGATGATCCAAACAGCTTCGTGAATAAGCCAGCCTGCGTCCGTGTGCTCGTGCTGGCTGCCGGCGTCCTCATGAACTTCTTCCTCGCTTGGATACTGTTCTCTGTTGTTTTTGGTCTCGGGCTGCCGCAGCCGATCGATGATGCTGATCGCCACCTGTATCCGGATGCCCGCGTTCAGATCGTTGATGTCCGTCGGGATTCGCCAGCCTCCGCTATGGGTCTCCAGCCGGGCGATGCCATCGTGGCTATCGAAGGTGTGAAAGTCGATGGTCTCCAGTCCGTGAGCGATATTATCTCGGCCAACAAGGGCCGTGAGATTGCTGTCGAGGTGGACCGTTTCGGCAAGGACATGACACTCCGCGGCACGCCGCGTATGGAGTCTCCGCAGGGGGAAGGTGCTCTCGGTATCTCGTTCTCCGAGACAGCGACGGTTTCGTATCCGTGGCACGAGGCGATCCTTCATGGCGCCCAGGCGACGTATACGGTCACGGTGTCTATTCTCGAGGCGTTCGGTCAGATGATCGCATCGCTCTTCGGAGCACCGAAGGTTCCGATCGACGTCACTGGGCCGGTCGGCATTGTCTATATGACGAAGCAGATGAGCGACCTTGGAATCGCCTATCTCCTCCAGTTCGCAGCGCTCCTCTCGATCAATCTCGGCATCATCAACATCCTGCCAATCCCGGCGCTCGATGGCGGCCGCATCCTTTTCGTGCTCATCGAGAAGCTGAAGGGGAGTCCGGTCAGTCGGAAGATAGAGGGGATGATCCATCAGGTCGGCTTCATTCTGCTCCTGCTCCTCATGCTCTTCGTCACGATCCGCGATTTCTCGCAGTTCAAGCTTCTGGAGAAGCTTACGAGCTTTTTTTAGATGAATCGCTAGGCAGGCAAACCTTTCCGGTGAGTGCTCATCGTTTTTCGATTGTAGAATACAGAAAAATCCCTAATATAAGGGATTTTTCGTTATACCATCTTGACAGATGTCTATTTTTTTGATACAATGAACGGTTTCAAGTATAAAGAGTTGTCATATCCATACTATGAATTTCGTACGGAAACAGCCGCTTTCGTCGGTCATAAGGAAGAATGTTTCGCGGGCAGTCGTGCTTGGTATTTTGCTTGCCTTCGTTTCAATCGCGTTCATGTTTGTGATGCAGTCGAAGTACCGTGCGGATACGGATTTTCTTATCGTCCAGGTCGGATCGGAGAATAAGGATTTCTATACGCTCTTCAAGTCATCCGAGTATCTTGGCAACGTGTTTTCGAATGCCGTCGGTAGCGAGCGCTTCATCGATGCGGTCGCAGAGACTGGCGCTCTCAGTTCCAAGACGCTTCCAGCCGGAAAGTCTGACCGATTGAAGGTATGGCGCGATATGGTATCCGTCAAAAACAACCTTGATATCAGCGTTATGTCAGTGACGGTGAAGGCTGCGAACGAGCGCGATGCTGCGCGCATCGCTTCAGGTGTCGCTCAGGTGCTCATTGAGAAGAACTCGCTCTTCCGGAGCGGTGATGAGAAGAGTGTCGAGATCCGCACGCTCTCTGGTCCGATCATCAGGTACAACCTCGGATCCGATAAGGTTGGAGCAGCGGCAGTTGCCGGCTTCTTTGCGGGTTTCCTTATCGTGCTCCTTTCCGCTGTCATCAGGAATGAGACTCGTTCCGGACGCGCAGAATATCCGGACGCCGAATGAGAAGCATAGTCTTCTGGACGGGGAGTGTTATCCGGCAGGGATAATACTCCTGATCCAGGAGGGTAATAGACTCCCGAAAGTAGCTTAACAATCTCAATTCATTGCGAAAGAAAAGGAGGACATCATGTCCATGCTGAGAAGGATCGTATTACCGCTGTTTATCGCAGCGAGCGCGGCCCTCTCGGGCTGCGCGACCAACCCTCGCTTCGATACGTCGCTTTCGAGCAATCGTATCAGCGGGGAGGGTGTTTGTGAGGTTCCTCAGCACTGGAAGGCGCTTGCGCTTGAAGGTGTGAGGACGAGCGATCTCTCGCGAGCTACCGTCGTGCAAGTCGCTATGACGCCAGAATGGATCGGTGACGCCCTCGGGTGGCCCGTTCCTATCAATGACAGGGAAGTGAGATATCTGCCTCGTCTTGTCTGGTCTGCTCTTCTGGTTACCAAATCTGGAGAGCAGCGGTTCTATCCGGCGATAGCCAAGAGCCCACTCATCAATCCATACTTCACCGTCGTGATCCCTGACCGTTCTGCGGCAGAGGTGAATGACGGCGATCGGATCATCATTCTGTCTGGGGCGCATACGAAGGCGCTCACGACGAAGGGGGATACCGTTTCGCTTCGCGCGGACAAGAATTGCATCAGTGCAATCGACGAGGGATTCTTCAACGACTTCCCGTCGCCTGCTTCTGGTGCCGTCGATCTCTCTGGCGATCATGCGATCATCCGGGATATCAAGAAGAAATTCCTTTGGCCAAAGCGTTCCGATGGTGTGGTGTATTCAGTGCATTCTGATGCGATGTCGCCGGAAGTATTCGGCGATGTGCGTCAGGCTACCTATGGCGAACGGTTCCGCAGCCACGGGGGAGGGAAAGTCTCTCTTCCGATCGGTGCGCTTCCTGCAGCCGTGGTGGTGGGCAATCTGCTCAATAACGTCGTGCCAGCAGTCCAGGCTTTCGATGAGCGGTATGTCGGTCCTTTCGGGGAGCGGCAGTATTCCGCTGAGGAGGCCGGAATGATCCTCGCGAGCAGCTTCAGGCAATATAGCACCTATGTCCATGATCTCGAGCGCAGGCTCGGCAGGGAAGAGACGCCGCTTGCGGCTCCAGTAGTCTCTTTTGAGGGCAGCCGTTCCGGATGGCAGATCGCTCGTGACCTTTACCTCGACATCGAGGATATGTGGTCACGAGTAGAGGCTCTCAGGGCGGCATCCGTCAGAAGCAATCCAGTCCAATCGACCGGACTGCTTGCTGGCGGTCCGAACTCACAAGGAGAGAAGAAATGAAACGCATGTTGTTGTGGCTTGTTTGGCTTCTGGCATTCTTCGGAATGTCGGCAGTGCAGGCAGCCGAGCTGGCAACCCATGTTGTGAGACCTGGGGAAACGTTCGGCAAGATTTCCGGTGCGAATTGGAAGGCAGACTGCAAGCTGAACAAGCTTGCGGATTGCAACAAGATTCATGTCGGTCAAGTGCTAAAGCTAACTGCCGCTCCTCGTGCTCATAAAGCGCGTGTGGCAGCGGTCGTTCCTCATCCATCCTGTATCACGCTGGGAGTGGCGCCGTGGAATCCGGAGCATCAGCTCGAACGCACGCTCGCAGGCATCAACCAACTGACGACGCTCACGCCCGCACAAAAGGCGGTGGCGAAGCAGAAGGTAACGGCTGGTGAGAAGACGTCCGAGAATAAGCTGACCGGCCATACGGTCTTCCGTGAGATGCTCTACCAGAGTAAGGTGTTCGGCCAAGCTAAGCACGTCTACGACAAGCCGGTCTGCACTCCTGAAGAAGGGGGCAAGCCGGAAGTCATGGATACGTACGACCTGGGCGATGGCACTTATCTCGCTATACCGCGACGTTGTGGCAATCCGGCAGTCTTTATGAAGCCGGTTGCTCCGCCACCTGTTGAACTGAGGTCGCTGTCGAAGGAGGAAACTCCCCAGGCGCCGCCGCAGAAAGACATCATCACTGAGCGGTACGACCCCGATTACGACCTGGCTGAATATGCCGGAGCGGATAAGGATGTCATGTTTGCCGGATTCGAGGGTGCCTACTACCCGCGTCCCAAGAACGTCGCGACCGGCCGTCATGCGGTTGGTATCGGCGTCAAGGGCGACTGGTGGGATGGACATACTCATACTGGCTTCCAGTATGACGGATATGCTTTTGCTCCAGGCCTGGCCTACAAGTGGTCCGGCAAGGATAGGCGTGATGTCAATCTGAAACTGCTCTTCGGTCGTGTGAAAGAAAACGGCCATCAGGGTGCCTACGAGAGCGACCAGTTGTATCGGTCGGTATGCCTTGCTTCCAACTACACGGACGCTTCGCGCGAACGTGAAGGCAAGAAGGCGCTTCCCGAATGGACGTTCTGGATGAACTACTGCCAGCTGAAGGCCAAGAGTTATGGCCATACCTGGCAGGGTCAGCCGATCGCGGATACGTCCGCACTCGGCAAGTCCACAGCGCTCGTGAGCATCGGTTTCAGGCTCTATCTTCATCGCGATCTGGAAACGGCCGGTGTCGCCTCTGGCGATGTCGCTCGCAAGCTCCAGCCGTTCTTCGAACTGGGTGTCAACCAGGAAGTTCCGATGGATCCTTCTGGCCATGCGTATCTCGGTGTCAGAACGTCCGATAAACTCTGGACGTTTGGTGCCGGGCCGCATTTCAGTCACCTGGGAACAGTCCTCGGTGCCGGCATCACGCATGATGGCGGCCGAGCGATGAAGATGTCGATCGAGAATGCCCGTTGGCAAGAGACCTACAAGGCGCTCAAGGCCGAAGGTATCGATCTCGATTGACGCGCGCAATGAAGAGAAGTCGCGGAACTATGGTCCGTAAGTCTTATACAGTCTAAGGGTAACCACCCCCGGAAACCCTCCCGAATGGGAGCGGTGATAAAAAGGTCTGTCCGGCACGTGCGCAAGCATCCGAGATAGGCGGCTATAAGCAGGCAAGAGAAGCGGCTTCGACGAAGCAATTACGAAGGGCGTTTTGGTGGAATTATACCATACGCCCTTTACTTTTTCCCTTTAAAAAGCAATTTTTATACTATTGACCCCGTACGAATTCTTTTTCTAGTTAGTGTTGACAGTGCGTTTGAGCTGATAGGCGACTTCGTCTCGAGATATCATTTTTTAGCTTGTTTATGCCGGAATTCGTACGGGGTTGACAAAAATATCATTTGGGTGTATTATGTAGTGTCATCATCAGAAGGATCGATGGCACAGGTTTCAATGCAGTACCTTAACGCCAGAGATAGTATCAACGGCACTCCCATAGCGCTTTTCCTAAGGAGGAATCCAAATGCGCAAACTCGTTCTGTTGTTCCTGTCCCTGTTCGGCCTCGTCGGTCTGGCTCATGCGGCTGGCAATCTTGACGGCGTCAGTGGTTTCGATGGCAAGTCGTCGGTCAATGATGGTCCGCTCGCACTGGCGTTTACGTCGGTTGCGGCCGATGGTGCCTACACCGTCACGGCCAACAACGTTGTTGGCATCTTTACCGAAAACCCCAGCATCGCTGCTGCGGTCGAGGTGAAGAGTCCCTACGACGATCAGCCCAACTGGATCCTGAAGGCTCTGCCCCCTGGCTCCATGCTGTACGCGATGGGTCTCGGCGGCGAGTGGGGTGCCCTTGATGCCAACATCAATAACCTCGACCTTTCCAAGGCCAAGGCCAAGGGTGAAATCAAGGGTAGTACGGCGGTGCTTACCTTCGTGCGTCCAGCTGGTCAGACTTGCCGCGTGGTGAACTGGGTGATCGTATTGCCCGACGGCAAGCGCACCTGGGGTCCCAACGGCGACAACAACGAAACCGGCCAGCATTCGCCGAACTTCGTCAAGGTGGGCGGCAAGCCGGCCACGGCCTGGTGCTTCAACGGCCCGCAGGTGGTCGCCATGGACGCGGACCGGAAGACTGGTCTCGCCAGCAAGTAACAAGGCGGCAACGCCGTCTCGCAGCAAGGGCTCCCTCGATGTAACAATCGACGGAGCCCTTTTTCTTTGTCTAAAAAGTTTTTTTGTAGTTTTTCAAGTAAGTCTGACAATGTACACAATCGCGAAAAGAGTCAGATACCACGTTTTGCTATAAGCTTACTTAAGTAAGTCTTACTATTTGTGCAATTGCTTAAATAGTAAGACTTGAAGTTTTCCTTACAAGCTTTTCGCTCGAGAAGTTTTTTCGTTTTGTGAGAGCGCGAGGAGCGATCCCAAAACGATGAAGAAGAGCCACTGAACCGGCGTGTTCTTGAAGACGTTGTCGGTGAGGGCCGAGAGTTCGAGTGCGAGGAAGAAGAGGATGAGGATGCCGTAGGAGAGACGGAGTACGCTTTCCGGTCGAGCGGCGAGGTAGCGGCGGACCATGATGGTGAGAAGCGAGCCGAGATAGAGGATGAAGACGGCGAGCCCGACCCAGCCGCCTTCGACGAAGAACTTCACAAAATCGTTGTGTGGTTCGTTGGGGCCGAGCGCGGTGCCGCGGAGGCTTTCTGAGAAGCGGGGGAACGTATCGAAGCCGGTTCCGAAGAGCGTGATGTCCTTCTGTTTCGCATATTCTGTGACATCGTGCCAGAGTGTCTGCCGCCAGACGATCGAGCTGTCCGGACCGGGACGGAGGCTCTCGTCGACGCGGGCTTGGAAGGCGGGCGAGAAGAAGAGGAGTGCGGCGGGGACGAACATGAGTGGTAGGAGGAGGATGCGGTAGCGGAAGAGCGCGAGAAGAAGGATGAAGACGGCGAGCGCCACCCAGGCGACGCGGGCGAAGGTGAGGAAGAGCATGCCGGAGGAGGCGAAGAGGAAGAGAAGAGCGAAGAGCTTTTCCTCGCGGTCGCGAGCGTAGGCGACGAGGAAGAGTCCGGAGATGACGATCAGCGCGAAGAGGTAGAGGCTGTAGACGTTTGGATGGCTGAAGGTGCCGAAGATGCGCGGAATGGAGACATTTTCGTCGGTGAGACCGATATGAAAAAGATACTGATAGATGCCGAAGCCGATCGGTAGGATGCCGGAGATGAGGATGGCTCGGAGTACCGCCCGGAAATGGTCAGCGTTCTTGATGGTGGCGTAGGCGAGAAAGGCGAGTGCGTAGAGGTCGAAGAAGCGGAGAAGTTCCTGGAGTGTGTTCTTCGGCGCGATGGAAGAGACGATGGTGAGGATGCCCCAGAGAGCCATGATGAGAAATGGGGTCTTGAGTGGGAAGCGGAGAAGTTTTTTCCGATAGAGGAGTGCGATAATGATCCCGAGCGCTGCGATGCCGATGCCGAGCATCTGTGAGAGCGAGAGTGTGATGCCGTAGAGTGTGACGCTCATGTATTGGGCGGAATAGTCGAGCGACATGCGGATGACGATGAGAAGACAGAGGAGCGCGAGCGGGGCGCGGAAGGCGAGAATGATGGCAGCCGCGGCGAAAGCGAGCGTGGCCGGGAGGAAGAGTGGTAGCTCGAGTCCGAGCGCTGCGACCACTCCGAAGGCGGCAAGGGTCAGGATAAATATCCAGAAGGAGGCTTGTCGGAGGATCGGTGTCGGTGTATTCATAGTGTGAGATGGTTTGGTGGCTGCCCCAATTCTCACCGCGTATGAGAATCAGGTGGTTTTTTTTGTATTATTTCTTCCAGATGACCGTGAAGGTCATCGGGAATCCGAAGAAGCGGTTCTTGATGAATGTGTAGTCCGTGATGCCGGAGTCGGCGAAGAGCGAGCGGAGTTCGCGCTCGGAGAGAAGATACATGTAGTCGCCGGCTGCCCAGCCTTTGCCGATCATGCGGAGGAGGGCGTCGAAGCGGCGCTTAGAAAGAATGAGGTGAAGGAGAGGTATTCTCGTATGGAGCTCGATCGGGAAGAGCCGGTTCGGAGTCGTCAGATAGCCGCGCTTGCTGATGCGGATGAGCTCGACGAGGAAAGCATGCTGTGCGTCGCGGCCGCCTACGTGCTCGATGACAGCGTTGGAGTAGGCGATGTCAAAGGCGTCATCAGCAAAGGGGAGGGATTTTCCGTCGCCGGAAACAGTGTGGATCGCCGGGTAGCGCTTGGCAAAATCGCTCATATCACCTTCGCCGATAGCGGTGACTTGTTCTGGATAGGTGTAGTGCTTCTCAAGGTAGTTGTCGGTTGTCGAGTACTCCTTGGTGTTGACGCCGATATCAGCGATGGTTTCATGCGGTGCTGGCGCGATGAGCGCGAGAAACTGCGCGAATTTCCGTTCGCGGCTCGTTTTTGATACAGCGTAAGCGATGAGTTCAAGAAGCGATGACATGATTGATAGGATAATATTGCGATGTTTCGTATTTTATTCTATAATCCCATAAGAAAGCCAAAAAGTCAACCGGATTTATATGAAGGTTCTTCTGATTAACAAGTATCATTTCTTGAAGGGCGGCGCTGAGCGCGCCTATTTCGATATGGCCAAGATGCTTGAGGCACGCGGTCATGAGGTCGCGTTCTTTTCGATGAAGCATCCGGAGAATATCAGGACGCCGTGGGAGAAGTATTTTGTGGAGAACGCCGAGTATCAGGATGGCAGCCAATCACTCTGCAAAAAGCTTGCGCTTGCAGCGAAGATTATCTACAGCTTTGAAGCGAAGCGCAATCTGGAGAAGCTCCTCGATGAGTTCCGTCCGGATATCGCGCATGTCCATAATATCTATCATCAGCTCTCACCGTCGATTTTCGCTCCGCTCAAGAGGCGCGGTATCCCGATCGTCATGACGCTACATGATTACAAGCTGGTCTCGCCGAATTACAGCCTCTTCGTACGTGGGAAGATCTGGGAGCACACATCGGGTCTCCGTTGTATCCTAGACCGCTCGGTGAAGGATTCATATGCGAAGAGCCTGGTCTGCGCGCTCGAGCAGTGGCTGCATGCACTTATCGGTAGCTATAGGAAAGTAGATGCCTTCGTTGCACCGAGCCGGTTCCTCATACAGAAGTTCAAGGACCTAGGTTTCCGACGGGAAATTAGCTATATACCCAATCCGCTCGTTTCGGTGGATACGGCAGTTTCGGGCGAAGAGCGCGAAGTAGGTGTACTTCTCTCTTTTGGGCGGGTATCCAAAGAGAAGGGTATCGATCTGCTGATTGAAGCACTTGTGTCGCTCCCTGATAAAAAGCTCTGGGTAGTCGGAGACGGTCCTGATCGCGAGCGGCTGGAACGTCTTGCTGCTGAACGCGGTGTCGCCGGGCGAGTGAGGTTTTTCGGGGCTCTGTATGGCGATGACCTGGAGCGGATGAAGCAGCGCGCGCAGGCAATTGCTATACCGTCGGTTTGGTATGAGAATTTCCCGTATGCGCTTATTGAGAGCCTGCAATCCGGATGCATCGTGATCGCGTCGGATCTCGGAGGTATGTCCGAACGTATTCGGCATGGCGAGAACGGATTGCTCTTCAGGGCAGGTGACGTGTCGTCGCTTACTGAGATTATACGATCGCTTGATACGCTCGATATCGATATGATCCGACGCAGGGCGCATGAAAGCGTCGCTGATCTTACGGAAGAGACTTTCATGGCTCATTTAATATCTTTGTATGAGTCGCTGGTCGACGGAAAGGACCGTTAGTAACTATCTCAAATCTCACCGCCTCTGTAAAAACACAGCATCAGGCTTGTCTGATAAATATCCGGATTTCGGCTGGAAACCCCTCAAAGCTCGTCGGGTTATCTCGATAGCCTTTCTCACTTTTCACGGTTTCCATCACGAAATCCGAACATTTTCTCGAGACATGAGATTTGAGATAGTTACTTAGACCATCGCTCTAGACAAAATAACGTAGAAGTGCTATAATGTACGGTCGGTAAGAATCTGTCCGACATAGGACGTTGGACGATTTTTAATCGGCATGTCAGGGCTTGTTTCCTTGACAATTAGGATTTAAGGAGAAAAAAATGGCTTACGCACTGAGAATAGCTTTGTTTTCGCTGGTCGCTATCGCGAGCGGCGCCGGCCTTGCGGTCGAGCGCGGTGTCGTCGATCCGGTCACAGCGATTTGCCAGGTGGCACCCAATGCTACTGGCAAGCTGAAGAAAGTTCCGCAAGGAGCGATCTGGAAGCAGGAGGCTTTCGTCGAGAAAGCAGACATAGCCGGTTATACGGCGTTTGTTGGATGGATCAATGCCGCGACGGCATTGCCATGCGCATCGGATAAGATCGGCGCGAAGATCGAGATACGGACGATCCGTCTCATCGAGCGCGATGCGTCTGGGTTTGAGTCTGTTGTCAGGGAGATTGATTTTTCCGATGAAGCGGCAGCGGCCAAGTCTTTTAAGGGCGCGCTTTTTCCTCGGCTCCCGAAATGGTTCGGAGAAACCAAAGGATCAGATAATCTCCATATCGACATGATCGATAAGGGGGATATCGTCATCGATCTGACCCAAGCCAGTCGCCGGGTCTATCACGCTTGGACCGATCCGCGTACGGAAGCCAAACCGGGCGCACAGTATTTCGTCGAGGCAGTGGCGAAGATCAGTGGCTCGGCACGACTGCAGCTCGGCGTCGATTATTGGCGCGACATGAAGGCTGATTACAGTGGTTATGACGAAACCTGTCATACGAGCAACAACTGCGAAGTCTGGATCTCCGATTGGTACGGCGACACGAAGGGTGAGTTCGTTACGCTTCGTGCGCCGAAGTCATACCGGTAGTGGTGTCTGGCGCATCAATCTCCCGTATCATAGGGATTGATGCGCCGTTTCTTTTCTGGAATCCGCTTGACGGAAATCGGAGAAGGAGTAGAATGGCTTGGTGTTTTTTTGGTTGTTTGATTGAGTAGTCCTTTAAAACGGGAGATATCGATGAAAAAAAGACTGGAAGCGTTGGAAGCGCGGATTATGCAGGCTGTAGAAGAGCATCCTGAAAAGGCGCTCGCGACCACTATACTCATCGCATTCGGCATCATATTTGGGATGATCATTGTCGGATCGCTCATGTATGGGATGCGACACCCTGAGTCCGGGCCGGTTTCAGTCAGGGGAGATGGAAAGGTTGTCAGTGTCCGGACGCGTTTTGCATCAGTTGGAGCAGAAGAGTCTTTCGCACCAGCCATAGCATTGCCAGTGACGTTCGTGGCTGGAGGAGCGAAGGCTCCGTTGGTGCGCGTGAGTGTCGTCTGTACGCCAGGCAGCCAGGCGTGTTACGGCATAGAAGCTGCTGCGCTTACTAGCGCATTTCGGAGCAATGAATGGCAGACGGAAAAAGGCGGCAGTGGATTCAGCGATATTGCCTGCGTTATCGAAGTCATGGAGCGCCCGATCGCTTCGTTGGACAGCCAGCCGTACCGGTATCAGATGGCTTGCAAACAGTCATCTGACGGCGAGTATTGGAGTAAAACCTACTTCAGGACTTCGATCGATGTGTCGTCCAAGCTTCGGACGATGCTCAGAGATCCTTTTTTGCTTCCTATGGCAAGGAAAAAATCCTGAATCGAGAGAAGCTGATTACGGGTGCGGAGAACTTCTTCCCACCCGTTTTTTCTTGCTTTAAAAGGATTTTTCACGTATGGTAGGAAAGTATGAGACAGCAAAACATCCGAAACTTTTGTATCATTGCCCACATCGATCACGGCAAGTCTACCTTGGCCGATCGGTTGATTGACCTTACCCATACGGTCGAAAAGCGAAAGATGAAGGAACAGCTTCTCGATCAGATGGACCTCGAGCGGGAGCGCGGCATCACGATCAAGCTGCAGCCGGTCCAGATGCACTATACGTACAGACCTACAACTAACAACAAACAACTAACGACGGAGGATGGGGAGAGTAGTGAGTCGTCAGTCGTCAGTCGTGAGTTATCAGATTCAGAGTATACCCTGAATCTGATCGATACCCCAGGGCATGTGGACTTCCATTATGAGGTGTCTCGGTCGCTCGCAGCGGTCGAAGGCGCGATACTTCTCGTCGACGCGACCAAGGGCGTGCAGGCGCAGACACTCGCCAATCTTTATCTCGCTATCGATCAGGGGCTCGAAATCATCCCGGTCATCAACAAGATCGATCTGCCGAACGCACAGGTGGAGAAGACGAAGAAGGAGATCGTCCATATCCTCGGCTGTCCGGAAGACGATATCCTCACAGCGTCCGGCAAGACGGGTCTCGGTGTGCAAGCGGTGCTCGAGCGCGTGATCGAGCGCGTGCCGTCACCAAAGGGTGATGAGGAGAAGCCGCTCCGCGCGCTTATCTTCGATTCGGTCTACAACACGTACAAGGGCGTCGTGGCCTATGTGAAGGTCGTCGATGGCACTGTGAAGCGTGACGATGCGCTCCATATGCTTGGGACAGAGAAAGAGGGGATGACCGTGGAAGTCGGTCTTTTCAAGCCGGGTCTCGTGCCGACGGATATCTTGCGCGCTGGTGATATCGGCTACATCGCGACTGGTCTCAAGGAAGTGGCGCACTGCCGCGTGGGTGATACTGTGACGTACAAGCCGCGTGAGCGTGAGCCGTTTCTCGTCGAGCAGCTGCCTGGATACAAGGAGATCCGTCCAGCTGTGTATGCGAGCCTCTATCCTGTCGATGGCGATGACTATACGCTCATGCGTGATGCACTCGACAAGCTCAAGTTGAATGACGCTGCGTTCGTTTTCGAGCCAGAGAGCAATCAGGCGCTCGGTCGCGGATTCCGCTGCGGCTTCCTCGGACTGCTCCATCTTGAGATCATCCAGGCGCGTCTGAGTCGTGAGTTCAATCTAAATCCGACCATCACGACGCCCTCGGTCGTGTATGAGTTGAAAGTACGTGGCCAAGAAGAGCATATCCCGCTCTATTCGCCGGTTGACTTGCCGGATCCAGCGAGTATTGAGTCGATGTACGAGCCGTATGTGTCGCTCTCCATCGTCACGCCGTCTGAGTATCTCGGCGGTGTCATGCAGCTTTCGCAGTCAATCCGCGCGGAGTACAAGAATACCGAATATATCGATGAGGAGCGCGTGCTGCTTTCTTTCGAAGCGCCGCTCATGGACGTGATCGTCAATTTCCATGATGATCTGAAGAGCGCGTCGTCTGGCTATGCCTCGATGAACTACGAGCTGATCGGCTATCGGCAGAGCGATGTGGTGAAACTCGATATCCTGGTCGCTGGTGAGCCGGTGGATGCCTTTGCTCGCATGGTGCCTAAGCGTGATGCCTACGGCGAGGGCAAGCGTGTCGTCGAGAAGCTGAAGGAGGTCTTGCCGCGGCAGAACTTTGCGGTGGCTATTCAGGCAGCGATTGGCGGCAAAGTGATCGCCCGCGAGACGATCGCGGCGTATCGCAAGGACGTGACCGGTTATATGTACGGCGGCGACTTTTCGCGCAAGAAGAAGCTGCTTGAGAAGCAGAAGAAGGGTAAGAAGAAGTCGGCTGAGATGGGCAAGGGCAAAGTCAACATTCCGAGCCAGGCCTTCCTTGCTGTACTGAAGAAGTAGGGTGTACTATTGGGATGAAAGGAGTATAGAGAGAACAAGTAAGAAAATGTCATATGGGATCATTTGAAAGAGTCAATATAACTGCGGGGGCTAGAGTTCCAAAAGAGAAACCTGATCCTATCCAGAGATGGGGGAAAGGTGCGGAACCGCGCGAGAGCTCTATTGGTCTCGGGGCAAGCATAGAGACCGAGTATGATTATGCTGAACGTCGGGAGCTGAATGGACAGGCTGCACTGGCTTTGCATAGGGAGAAGTTTTTGAAACATTCGTGTTTGCTGCCTATACTGGAAGCTCTTTCTGATGATGATTTGAAGATGTTGGATGGGACGCTCAATTACAAGGGGGCGTCATTCGCCGAGATGGCGTATTTTGAAGAGGATCACGGAGATAGGGTTGATGGGCTTATCGGTCTGATACGTGATTTTTCTGGAATGCCGAGCGAAAGCGCGACTGACAAGGCCGCGAAAGGGGAGGTCGCTAAGAAAATAGTGAAGATCATAGGCTAGGGTATGGCGATTGTTTCTTTGCGATGGCAGCCGTCTTGACAGAGCCCTGTTTTCTGGTATGTTATCCGGTGTCGGGTTAGTCCTTTGCCAATGGGCAGATAGGAGGGAAGAAAAATGGATCAGAACAATCGTCAACCACTGGTGGATGGACAGGGAAATCCTGTTGATGTCATCGAGGGTACGGATGCCCCTGTGTTTTCGGTGGAAGGCATGGGATTGGCTGGATTTAATCGGCAGTGTTGCAGGCAGACGAGAACTATGGGTGAAAGTATCCGATCGGGAGTAGGGGATTTGTTTCCCGTAAGACGGCGCAGCGACGAAGGTAACGACTGATCAGTGTGGTATAAGGCGGCACGGTGCGATGCATCGAGGCCGCTTTTTTTTGCTCTTTCGGTGACCTTTCGGTATAATGGAAGCATGTAATTTCGATAAATAGGGAAATGGTTATGGCAATGGAATTTACCGACGCTAATTTCGATCAGGAAGTGCTCAAGAGCGATAAGCCGGTACTCGTCGATTTCTGGGCGCCGTGGTGCGGGCCGTGCCAGGTCATGGGTCCAGTCATCGATCAGCTGGCTGAGGAGGCGACTTTCGCGAAGGTTGGCAAGGTCAATGTAGATGACAATCCTGCGACTGCTCAGGCGTACGGTGTGATGTCGATCCCGACGATGAAGATCTTCAAGGGCGGAGCGGTCGTCAAGGAGTTCGTCGGCGTCCAGGGCAAGGAGACGCTCAAGGGTGAGTTGCAGTCGGCCTAGTCCTGAGGGTTTCATGTAAAACAAAAATCGTATGCCCGGTGGGACAACTTCAGCCGGGTAGTCCACGTCAGTCTAAGGAAAAGATGAATCGTGGTAAATAATAAAAAATAAATATTTCAGTGATACTTTTTCAAAAGAATCGCTGAAGTTGTACCACCGGGTATGAAAATCTACAAGGAACGCATCGAGCTCGAGAGCAAGACGCAGATCGAGTTTTTGGATGTGACCGATCGGGTCCAGGAGATTGTTGATCGCTCTGGTGTCCGTGAGGGACAGGTGCTTGTCTATGTGCCGCACACGACCATGGGCGTCGCTATCAATCACAATGAGTCGATGCTACTGCAGGATTTCATGCGTATTCTCTACAAGATCGTTCCGGTGGACGACCAGTATTCCCATGATCTCTTCGAACTGCGTCAGGGCGGCAACTCGGATGGCCGGAGTAATGGGCATTCGCACTGCAAGGCGATTCTCCTCGGCAACAGCGAGACGATTCCGGTGGAAAAGGGGAAACTGGCCCTTACAGAACTCCAAAATATCTTCGTGGTCGAGTTCGACGGTTCCCGCAAGCGTGACGCCATCATCCAGGTAATCGGAGTCTAAGGGAGAGGTATGCCCAGTAGGACAACTTCAGAAGTTGTGCATTTTGGGTGTACCTCGCAGAGTGTTTTTTAAGAGGGGTAGGGAGAGTTTCTTTTGTTGAGCGGTTTCTGATTTATATCTGAAGTTGTACTACTGGGTATGGGAAGCGGTATCGTTGAAATCCTCATCCGGAACGGCTACCTCAAGTCGCCGCATATCATCGAAGCCTTCAAGGAGATTGTGCGGGCTGATTTTGTGCCCGAGCATTTTGAGAGTGAGGCGGAGGCGGATATCCCGTTGCCAATCGGTTTCGGGCAGACTATCTCGCAGCCGACGACGGTCGCGATCATGCTTGAGCTCCTAGACCCCCGTCCAGGCCAGCACATTCTCGATATCGGGAGTGGTTCTGGTTGGACGAGCGCGCTTCTTGGTCGTATTGTCGGTGAGACTGGCAAGGTGGTCGCCATCGAACGCCTGCCTGAGCTCCATCGGATGACCAGAGAGAACGTCGAGAAGTTCGGCCTCATCAAGGCTGGTATCGTCGAGTGCATCGAGGGTGACGGCAGCGCCGGGTACCAATCCTATGCGCCGTATGACCGCATTCTGGCTTCGGCAGCGCCGGATGAGATTCCGAAGGCGTTCAAAGATCAGCTGAAGGACGGTGGCAAGATGGTGTTGCCGCTCCATAACCACCTCTGCTATGTCGAGCGCCGTTCAGAAAGCGACTTTTTGAAGGAAGAGTTTCCGGGCTTCTCGTTCGTCCCGCTTATCAAGAAATCATACTAGTTAGTAACTGTCTAAGATGCGCAAGCTCATTATATTTTCAGCTCTTGTGACCGCCGTCGTGACCGGCGTTTTCTTGTTTGTGTCGTATCAGGCGTCGTATTCGCATGGTTTTGCATCGGCTGAGCAGCGCTTTGAGGTGCACCCGGGAGACAACGCTCTTTCAGTCGGTACTCGGCTCGAGGAAGCTGGTATTGTTTCATCCCGTTTTGCTTTCGTCTGGGACCTACTCCGGGAGAACAGATTGCATAGCTTGGTCGCCGGAGAATACGCGCTTCGTGGCACGCTTACCATACCGGAAATATCCTATCTTCTCGCAGAGGGCAAGGTAGTGCCGAAGGACGTGAAGGTGGTCTTTCCTGAAGGTTGGACCGTGCGGAAGATGGCAGCACGCCTGACAGCGAGCGGATTGCCAGGTGATAAGTTTTCTTACCTTGTAGCGCATCCGTTGCCGGAGTGGCGGACCAAGTTTGATTTTTTGTCTGACTTGCCGAAGGATGCCTCGGTTGAGGGTTATCTTTTTCCTGATACGTATCTTTTCAATCCGGAAGCATCTGGCCAGACGATCATTGAGACGATGCTCCGGAATTTTGGCAAGAAGATTGATGCTGATCTTCGGAAGGGCCTCGTAGCGAAGCAGGGAAGTCTTTTTGCAGCGGTAACGCTTGCGAGCATTGTTGAGAACGAGGTGCCGACTGAGCGCGACCGCAAGGTCGTCGCGGATCTCTTCTCCCGCCGTTTGTCGACCGGGATGCCGCTTCAGAGCTGCGCGACGCTTCAGTATATCCTCGGTGTCGACAAGAAGCAGTATTCCTACGATGAGACACAGGCCGTCTCGCCGTACAATACCTATCTCAACAAGGGGCTGCCGAAGGGGCCGGTAGGCAATCCTGGTCTCATGTCGCTCCGTGCGGTCGCCGTTCCTGAGTCGAATCCGTACTTTTATTTCCTTTCTGACCCTAAGACGGGAGAGACGATCTTCTCCGCAACGTATGATGAGCATGTCGCCGCCAAAGCCGCTCATGGACTGTAAGATGCGGAGGCAAGAAGTAAGAGGTAGGATGTAAGAGAAAGTGTAACGGTTTTTCTAGTTCATTTTTCCTTCCTTCGGATGACAGCGGTCACATCCGTGATGAGCGAGCTGGCAACGGTCGAGCGTGACGCTCGGGACCGTTTCGGTCCTCAGAGTGGACAGCTCCCCGTTCGGCAGAGCAAGTCAGGGATGTTCGCTGGAGACCGGGAATGGAAAAATGGATCTGGAAAACCGTTCGTGCGTGTCCAAAAAACAAAATATGCATTTCACGAAAAGGGAGGTAGTCGGGATATTCCTGGTGCTCGCGGTGGCGCTCCTGTCGCTCGGTATGTGGGGATCGTTTTCGGTGTCGGCGCTTGGCGCGACTGGGTATGCGTCGCTCCGGACCTTCATCTGGGCATCAGCGCTCGCAGCGGTCTTCTTTGTTGGTACGATCGTTTGGAGCCATCCTTTCCTTCGTATCGCCGGGGCGTTCGCGGTGTTCTTGTCAGGACCACTGTTCATATCGACCCTGTATCATGCGGCGTTTTGTCTTCTTGCGGTCGTGTTCGCCTGGTGGGGCATTCGTAGTATTCAGCATGAGGCTGAGGATCATCTTAACTTTCGTTTTTTCAGGAATGTCCGATCGGGGCAGACGCTTTTCATCTTCTCGATGGCGCTCGCCATCTCGAGCGGCTTCTTCTCGCTTCAGCAGGGGGCGACATGGGAGAGTCTCATAACCCGTTTCCAGGTAAGCGAGGGGACATCCTCGATCATCATGGGGGCGGCTGGATTCATTTATCCGGAGCTCCGCGGTTCGTCCGATGGGGCGATGACAGTGGATCAGTTCCTGCTTTCTATGCAGGAAGGGGATGGAAACTCATCGTTCGTACAGAAGATCACTGCTTCCGGCATAGCTTCGCTTCCAAGCACGCTTATGGATTCATTTGCCGACAGTTCTCGGGCGGCATTCTTGGCGGCGGGCCATGAGCAGCTCGCGAAGCTCGCTGGGAGGCCGGTCCAGGGCGGTGAGCGGATCTCGGATGTATTCGCAGCAACCCTCAAGGGCCGCATCGTGACAGCACTCGCTGGCATCTCTCCGGCTGAGCATGCCATGCCGCGTTTCGTGCCGTTCTTGCTTTCGGTGCTGCTCTTCCTTACGCTTTTGCCGATCGGGTCTTTATTCGGCCTTCTGTGGATCGCGGTAGCTTGGATGCTCTTTTCGGTATTCATGATGGCCGGATGGGTCCGTATCGAGACAGCGACACGGGAACAGGAAGTGTTGGCTGATTGAAGCCGTCTTTGGACATACATGGGGATTAGCACTCTATGGAATGGATTGCTAATTTTTTGATTTTGAGGTATCATGGGAAACGCGACAAAGAATGGCTTCCCGCCCTGATTCCGAATAGGGTTCGTGGATTCAGGACGCTGTTTTCACGGAAGCGCCTGGCGGCTTAGTTGGATTTAAAAGATGTTTTTTCTAAGAATCAAAGCGGGACGCTCATATTCGTAGCGTTTCGCGGACTCAACGACGAATATGGCGGATTACTACAAAACACTCGGCATAGAAAAGGGTGCTTCGCAGGATGAGGTCAAGAAAGCGTTCCGCAAGCTTGCCCACAAATATCATCCGGACAAAGGGACTGGCGATGAAGCGAAGTTCAAGGAGATCAACGAGGCATATCAGGTGCTTTCCGATGAAAAGAAGCGCCAGCAGTATGACCAGTTCGGTCAGGCGTTCCATGGGAACGGCGCTTCCGGAGCCGGACAGGGTTTCGGCGGTTTTGACTTCTCTGGATTCTCCTCTCATGGTTTTGATGGATCTGGTTTTGAGGATATTTTTTCGGAAATGTTCGGCGGCGGCCGGCCAGGGCGTCGCGGTGGCGCGCGCGCTGGATCGGATATCCAGGTCGATGTAGAGCTTTCGTTTGAGGAGATGGTGAATGGTACGAGAAAAGACATTCGTTTCCGGAAGTTTTCGCGTTGTGACATCTGTTCAGGAACAGGCGGTCAGCCGGGATCTAGGGAGGAATCCTGTAAGGAATGTCAGGGTCGCGGCGAAGTTCGTCAGACGGTTCGGAGTATTCTTGGGACATTCGCGCAGGTCGTGCCGTGCGAACGCTGCCACGGGAAAGGCAAGACATATGCCGAGAAGTGCCGGGAATGTTCCGGTGCGGGCCGCGTCCAGAAAGAGGAATCGGTTTCGGTCGACATTCCGGCCGGTATTCATGATGGCCAGGCACTTTCTCTTTCGGGTCGTGGTGCTGCCGGAGAGTTGGGCGGACCATCGGGAGATCTGATCATCGCGGTGCACGTGCGTCCGCATGACGGATTCCGTCGGCAGGGTGATGATATTCTTTCAAAGCTTGAGGTCTCATTCGCTCAGGCGGCGCTTGGCGAGAGCGTGCCGGTTGCGACCGTCGAAGGCGAAGTGCGCATGAAGATCCCTGCGGGCACGCAGCCGGGAGAAGTTTTCCGTCTCAAGGGCAAGGGTATCCCGCATATGGGACGCTATGGTCGTGGTGATCATCTCGTGACGGTGTCGGTCAAGGTACCGAAAAGGCTCTCTTCTGAGGAGAAGCGGCTTATCGAGGCTTTGAAGAAAGAGGAAAAATAGCCGTGGAATGGAGAAAAACAGGGTTGCTGATAGCCCTGTTTTTTCGTATAATGAAGCCGTAGGACTGTTTGAGAAAAATTATGTCAGACAATAAGAAAGACAAGCGTCTCCGTATTTTGCTCGTCGATGATGATGACAATACACGTGAGATCTATATGGAGTTTCTTCATGCGGCCGGCTATGAGATTATAGAGGCGCGTGATGGGCTGGAGGGGCTTGAGAAGGCCGGTCAGCTGCCGGTGGATCTTGTCATTACTGGTATCATCATGCCGCGTATGGATGGTTTCGCTATGGTTGAGACGCTCAAGAAAAATGTCGCGACCGCTCATGTTCCGGTCGTTTTTCTCTCACATCTCGGACGCGAGGAGGATCAGAAGCGTGCCAAGGAGCTCGGTGTCGAGGACTTCATCGTCAGAGATGTGACGCCGCCGAATGAGGTGATCAGGCGCATCAAAGAGGTTTTTTCTATAGTCGAATATTTGATTGGTATCGATCCGTTCGACTATGATGCAGAGAAGCTCGCGCGCGACCTCCACCTTAGCCCCGATTTCGTCTGTTCCGAGAAGGAAGGAGGAAGGCTTGTTCTCAAGCTCAAGCTGCGTGATAGCGCTGAACGTCGCTTCGACGCCGAGCTGACCTGTATCTGAGCCTGTTTTTTTTCTTAATGCACCAGGCTCTATCTTGTGAAATGGCGCTATCTCATCAATGATATTCCGGCATCCGCCGACGTGGCGTGCCATCCGGTCACGGAGGCGCTGCTTGGGGAGCGCGGGTATGCCGATCAGGCTGCGCGCAGCCTTTTTTTTGCGCCTGATTTCGATCGGGACATGCATGATCCTTTCCTTTTTTCGCAGATGGAGCGCGTCGTGTCACGGATTGGCGAGGCCCGTGAGAAGAAAGAGAAGGTTGGCATCTTCGGCGATTACGATGCGGACGGCGTGACATCATCCGTTATCATGCGTGAGGCGCTCTCGGCGCTCGGGTTGTCGATCGAGATCTATATTCCGGAAAAGCTGAGCGAGGGGCACGGACTCAACCGGAAGGCCGTCGAGACGTTTGCGGAGAAAGGCGTGACACTCATGCTCACGCTTGATTGTGGCATGACGAACCATGATGAAGTCTCGCTTGCGAAGAAGCTCGGCATTGATGTGATCATCGTCGACCATCATCATGTGCCCGAGGTCCTGCCGGAAGCGTACGCTATCATCAATCCCAAGCTGCCAGGTGAGACGTACCCGTTTCGCGAGCTCTGTGGTGCTGGGACGAGTTTCAAGGTTGCTCAGGCGCTGTATCGCTGTTTTCTGCCGGAGCAAACGGAGCAGCTTAAGTGGCTCTTGGATGTAGCGGCGGTCGGGACGGTGGCTGATGTGATGCCACTTATCGGCGAGAACCGCGTCATCGTGAAATATGGCCTAATCGTGCTTCCGAAGACCCGTCGTGTCGGTTTCCAGGAGATGTTTTCCGTCGGTGGTATGAAGATAGACGAAGGTGTGAAGCCGGATGCTCGGATGGTGGCTTTTCGGATCGCGCCGCGTATCAATGCCGCGTCCCGTATGGCGCACGCCATGCTGGCGCACGACCTCCTTATGGCGAAAGACCAGGCTCATGCACGGGTGCTCGCGCTCGAGCTTGATGCCCACAATACCGCTCGACAGAAGATCAGTACGGCGACGACCGATGCAGTCCGCAAGGTGGCGCTCGAGCGGTATGCTGGCAAGAAGTTCGTCTTCGCAGCGGATGAGAGCTATCCTTTCGGCATCGTCGGACTGGTGGCGGGACGGATCGCAAACGAGCTTCGCAAGCCGACTTGTGTCTTGACGAAGGGCGAGAAGACGAGTCAGGGATCGTTTCGGAGTGTGCCGGAATTTGATATCATTTCGGCGATTGAGGAATGCGGTGATCTTCTCGTGAAATTTGGCGGGCATGCGCAGGCGGCCGGTATGACAATCGAGAATGATAAGCTGGAGGCTTTTTATGAGCGGTTCAGTGCCTTGGTCGAAGAGCGGCTGGCGGATGTCGTGACGGAGCCGGAGCTGGCTATCGATATGCGGCTCCGTGCTTCGCATATCGTGCCGGCGCTCTATCGCGATATTGTGCGTATGGCGCCATTCGGCGAGGGCAATCCGGAGCCGACGTTCGCCCTTGAGGATGTCCGTGTGGAAGAAGTGCGGCTGGTCGGCAACGGGGCGAAGCACCTCAAACTGAAAGTCTCGGCCGGTGATTCGACACCGAAGGTCTTCGATGCGATCGGGTTCTCTCTCGGAGAGGTGTTCGGCGACCTCGTGCCAGGAGACCGTCTTGACATTGCTTTCCAGTTGGATGAGAATACTTGGAACGGAACGACGAGCCTGCAACTCAAGCTTGTTGATATCAAACAGAAAACCGCTTGAATATGGGTTCTTTTTGAAAATTTTGAAAGAGGAGGTAGTCTGATGGCATCGAAACGGATGTTTTACGACTGGAAAGTCGGGCAGTTTGTATGCGCACGCTTTTCGTATGACACGGGCAGTCCGCGCCAGTGGTATTTCGCTGAGATAGCGCGGATCATTCCGGCGAAGACGTACGCGGAAACAGCGGTGGAAGTCTACCTCTATTCCGTACCAGAGATGTATCCGGTAGAAAAAGGAGCGGAGTTGCTCGAGGATTTGTATCCCTCACTCGTCCTTTCGCGGGAAATGCTCATGTTTGCCAGGGTAGCGGCCGGCATCAAGCCGCGCAAGGAGAATCGGTATAGCCGGACTGTCCGAGTATTGCTTTCCGAGCTGTGTCCGGCGGAGCCAGGATATTTTTTAGCGGCGATAACGGAAGGAAAAGATTTTTCTCTCAGGCAGAAGTATCATCATTGACGGCGGGTTTTCGGAAACACGGAACCCGCCTTTTTCATGGGAAAAAAGCGGGAAATATGGTACACTGTAAAGGAAATATCTTTGAATACTCACATGGAAAAGATCGTGATGTACAGTGACGGCGGGTCGCGCGGCAACCCAGGTCCGTCCGCTTTGGGAGTGCATATCGAGACGCTCGGGAAGCGTTATGGGGAGTTCCTTGGTACCAAGACGAACAACGAGGCGGAATATGCCGCCATTGTTTCCGGACTGAGAAAGATCAAGTCACTCATTGGCAAGGAGAAGGCCAAGAAGGCAGCGATCGAATGCCGGATGGACAGCGAGCTCGCCTGTCGGCAGCTTAACCATATCTACAAGATCGAGAATGAAAAGCTTCAGCCGCTGTTTCTTGAGGTCTGGAATCTGATGCTCGATTTCGCGGAAGTCCGTTTCGTCCATGTCCCGCGCGAGGAGAACAGCGTCGCGGATGCCGAAGCCAATAAGGCGATGGATGAGGCAACTAGGCAAGAGAAGATGCTTTAGGCACTGAGAAAAGATACAAGCTACAAGAAACAAGGAACAAAAAGAAGCAAGATATGAAATACGAAATATGAAGATTGGCAAGCAAGGGGTTTGTGAGATTGGTTATTGTGATTTGTTTGTGTCTTGTAACTTGTTCCTTGTGTCTTTCTAAAAATCTATGAAGACAAAGTCAAAAATCATCATTGTAGTTGTTGTGGTAGTCCTCATTGGCGGATTTTTCTATTATCGTAGCCAGGATTCCGGGCCAGTGACGCCGACGGAGACGGTGAAGAAGGGTGATGTCGCCGAAGTCGTTTCGGTGACGGGTTCGCTCGTCCCAGAAGTATATGCAGACCTTTCTTTCGCGGCGACGGGTGTCGTCGAGCGGATCTATGCTGCGAAGAGCGATCGGGTGAAGGCGGGGGATATTATAGCGGCACTCGATCGCTCTGTGCTTGCTTCACAGCTTGCCGAGGCTCGTATGGCTTTGCGGGTGGCTGAGGAGAATGAGAAGCTCGCTCGTCGCGGTTGGGAAGACCTCCAGCCGGAGGAGCGCGCTGCGAAGAAGCTGGCGACCGATCAGGCTCGCGAGGGTGTCCGGACCATCATCGCTCAGATGGATAACTCCTTTGTCTCAGCGCCGATTGACGGCATTTTGACTAAGCTCGATATCCGCGAGGGCGAGACGGCGGTCATAGGTACTGATATTGCTCGTGTCTCTCAGGATGCTGCGCCAATCGTAGAGGTGCGCGTGCCAGAATCCGACATCGTGTCCGTAAAGATGGGCATGGCCGCGACGGTGAAATTCGATGCTCTATCTTCGAACGATATTTTTGAGGCGGAGGTGTTTTTCATTGATCCGGCCGCGACGGTCGTCCAGGATGTCGTTTCCTACAAGGTGAAGTTCCGTATGAAGGATCCAGATAATCGGCTCAAAGAGGGTATGACGGCGGATATTGATATCAGGGTAGCGGAAGCGAGCGGCGTCTTGACGGTGCCGTTCCGTTCGCTTACCAAGGAGTCTGGTAAGACGTACGCCCAGGTGAAGCAGGCTGATGGCACGTTCAAGAAGACGGAAGTAGTAGTTGGTATCGAGAGTGACGAAGGAATAGTCGAGATCAAGTCCGGACTCAAGGAAGGCGATCAGGTTTCGGTCATCGGAAGGCAACAATAGCTTTTAAAAGCACAAAACCGAAAATACAATATCCAAACGTGATATATCGGTGTTTGTGCTTTGAAAATTGAATCCTGTGTTTTGTTTGGTCTTTGTGTTCTGAAGATTGGAATTCATATACAAGTATGCCTCTTATATCCGTCCAGGACCTCTCCAAGACATATGAAAGCGAAGGCGTGGAAACGAAAGCTCTCGATGGAGTCTCGTTTTCTCTCGAAAAGGGCGAGTTCGTCTCCATTATGGGGCCATCCGGTTCCGGCAAGTCGACGCTCATGCAGATTTTGGGTCTGCTTGATCGGTCTTCGCGCGGCACTTTTTTGCTTGATGGCAAGGATGTGACCGGATTTTCCGATGATGAGCTCGCTACACTCCGAAATCGGAAAATCGGCTTCGTTTTTCAGGCATTCAATCTGTTGCCGAAGACGAGCGTCTACGAGAATGTCGAGCTGCCGCTCCTTTATGATGATGAGATTACAGAAGACAATGATGTGAAGGTGCGCGCCGCACTCGAGGCGGTTGGTCTCTCTCATCGTATCGAGTATCTTTCGGGGCAGCTTTCTGGCGGCGAGAAGCAGCGTGTCGCTATCGCTCGTGCGCTCGTGAACGACCCTGAGATTATCTTCGCGGATGAACCGACCGGCAATCTTGATTCCAAGTCCGGTCTCCAGGTGATGCGTATCCTGCAGCGCCTAAATGATGTTGGCAAGACAATTATTCTTGTGACGCACGAGACTTTCACGGCCGAGCACGCCAAGCGTATCCTGCGTGTCATGGATGGTCGACTCGTCGCTGATGAGCCCGTGCGGGATCGCCGCATCGCGGATGGCGCGGAAACACTTTTGAAATGAAATTATCAGACCCTCTCAAGATCGCTTACCGTTCTCTGGCGGCCGCGAAACTGCGGTTCTTTTTGACGGTGCTCGGCGTAGTCATTGGTGTCGCCGCGGTTATCATGGTCATGGGTATCGGCGCCTCAGCACAGCGGCTCGTGCTTTCACAGGTGGAAAAGGTCGGGTCCAATCTGATCGGTATCCTGCCAGGAGCCTCTGAAGAGGATGGCCCGCCGGCTCAGGCGCTCGGCATCGTGACGACGACCCTGACCAACGATGATCTCAAGGCGCTTCGGGAGCGCCGCAATGCCCCGCATATCGTGGCGGCTTCCGGTTATGTGACTGGATCAGCGACGGCTGAGGCCGGGTCGGAGAGTTACTCGGTCAGCTTTCAGGGTGTCTCTCCGCAGATGATGGAGGTGGAGGATATAGATGTGGCTGCCGGTCGATTCTTTTATTCTGAGGAGGAAGAAGACCTTTCCCGTGTCATTGTGCTCGGCTCGGAGCGCGCTGAGGAGCTCTTTCCCGGGCAGGATCCCATTGGCAAAACGGTTACATTAAGAGAGATCCCTTTCAAGGTTGTTGGCGTGCTTGAATCGAAGGGATCTTCCACCTTTTCTAATCCGGATAGTCTCGTCTATGTGCCTGTCGGGAGCGCGCAAAAGCTTCTTCTTGGTATCGACTATCTCAATTTCGCCCGTGCCAAGGTAGATAGTCCGGATAATGTGGACCGCTCCATTGCTGATGCGACGACGCTCCTTCGTGACCGGCATGACCTTGATGAGGAGGATGAGTCTGATTTTTCTGTCAGGAGTACGGCGGCGGCGCTCGAGGTGCTTTCTAGCGTGACGGATGTGCTCAAGTATTTCTTGTCTGCCATCGCTTCCATCTCGCTTCTGGTTGGCGGCATCGGCATCATGAATTCGATGCTTATATCGGTCTCGCAGCGCGTGCGTGAGATTGGCCTCCGCAAGTCGGTCGGGGCCCGGCCGCGCCATATCATCACGCAGTTCCTCATCGAATCGTCGTTTATCACGCTCTTAGGCGGTTTGGTCGGCATCCTTTTCGGCATCAGCCTCACCTATATCGCCTCAATCGTGATCGTGCAGCTCGGCTACGAATGGGAATTCATCGTTTCGTTGTTCTCGGTCGCGCTCGGCTTCTTCGTCTCGCTCGCAATCGGAGTCGTATTCGGCCTCTACCCGGCCATCAAGGCTTCGCGCGTCAGTCCTATGGAAGCCCTGAGATATGAATAAGAAATCTCTCATACCACTTATGTTTGCTCTCCGGACGATCCGTACGCATAAGGCGCGGACGTTCCTTGCACTTTTGGGTGTCGTTATCGGCGTCTTTTCTGTGGTCGTTATTACGCTCCTCGGCAATGGCGTCCGGAGCTTTATCCTGAGCCAAGTGGAGACTTTTGGTACGGATCTCATCCAGGTGGAGGTGAAGATACCGAGCACCGGCAAGATGTCGACGGAAAATGCCGCTTCGCGTACTCAGGGCACGCAGATTACGACGCTTACTATCGATGACCGTGACGCTATCCGGAAGCTTCCCAATGTCAAAGCGGCGTATGCTGGCAATATCGGGCAGGAGCGGGCGACCTATGGACCGACCGGCAAGCGCATTATGCTTTTCGGGGCGGGGGCCGAGGTGCCGTTCGTGGATGAAAACGCCAAGCTCGCAAGCGGACGCTTCTTTACGGAAGACGAGGATCGTAGTCTGGCGCGGGTCATTGTCATCGGTTCTGAAATTGCAGAGACCTTTTTTCCTGACCGTGATCCGATAGGGGAGTCGATTACGGTCAAGAGCGAGAAGTACCGTGTCATCGGTGTCTTCGCTCCACGCGGCGCAGCTGGCTTCATCAATATGGATACCTTCGCTTACGTGCCGGTCCAGACGCTCGACAAGAAGATCCTTGGCATCGACTATCTTGCCATGGTTTCGGTCAAGATGGAGGATGCATCGCGGGAATCGGAGACAGTGGCGGATATCACTGCGCTTCTCAGGAAGCGGCATGATATCGATGATCCGAGCAAGGATGATTTCGCGGTGACTTCGACCAAGGAGGCACAGGAGACGCTCGGGACCATCCTTGGCGCTATCAAGATCCTTCTGCTCGCCCTCACGTCCATCTCGCTCGTGGTTGGTGGGGTGGGTATTATGAATGTCATGTATGTCTCAGTGTCCGAGCGCACCTCCGAGATCGGCTTGCGCAAGGCGGTCGGTGCCAAGTCCGGCATCATTCTTCAGCAGTTCCTTCTCGAGGCGCTCATCATTACGCTTTTGGGCGGATTGATCGGCATCGCGCTCGGTGCGCTCCTGTCTTTCGTGGCGAGTCTCGCGTTCACGGCAGCCGGCTTCGGGATGAAGATCACCTTCACCTGGGACGCGCTTCTGGTCGGCGCCGGCTTTTCCGTGGCGGTCGGCATCCTTTTCGGCGTTTCTCCGGCTTATCGCGCATCCCGTCTTTCCCCGATGGAAGCCCTCCGAAGAGAGTAGTTTTTGTTTTCTTTTGTTTTTTTAAAATCCCGCCCAGCCGTCCAGTCGCTGTTTTCGGATTATCCGGCAAACTCGAAGGCTTCTCTGCTAGCGAAAGAAATCCCTGCCTACCGGCAGGCAGGCATCTTTCTCCACGACCCCCAGTCTTTCTTTCGATCAGAGAAACCTTCTCAGACAATGCCGGATAACCGAGAAACACGCCTGCAGGGGCGGGATTTTCTACATCGCAAAGTATGACCTCTCCGGATTTCTTTTTTCTTCCTTTGGTCGACAGCGGTCACATCCGTGATGAGCGAGTCGGTAACGGTCGAGCGTGGCGTTCGGGACTGTTTCAGTCCTCAGAACGGACACCCGCCCGCATGACTCGCGTCAAGCGTGTCGGGCGGGGCTCCTCCGTTCGACAGAACGAGTCAGGGATGTTCGCTGGGGACCAAGGAAGAAAAAGGAAGCCGGGGAAGGAATATCCAAAAAAGACTCGTACGGCTGGGCGGGATTTTAGGAAGGGTGGATAAGGAACGAAAAAACGAAGCAAGTCTAGGCTGATGTTTGACAGTTTTCTGGAAATAGCGTATAGTGGGTAGGTACATAAATGACTCAGTTTTGGCGTATGATAGCGATTATCAAGACCGGCGGGAAGCAGTATAAGGTGGCTGTCGGTTCCAGGATTAAGGTAGAGAAGCTCGAAGCCGAAGTCGGTTCGACGCTTACATTTGAGACATTGTTCGTCGGTGATGAGAAGGCTGTCGAGGTCGGTACCCCGGTGCTCGAGAAGGCTGTCGTCGAAGGCAAGGTCCTCGATCAGGATCGTCACGACAAGGTGAAGGGCATCAAACACAAGCCGAAGAAGCGCTATCTCGTTCGCTTCGGCCATCGCCAGCCGTACACCGAAGTCGAGATTACCAAGATTTCCGCGTAGATATCAAAAAGACCCCGATGTGAAGTCGGGGTTTTTCGTATCGAAAAAAGAAAAGAAAAAGCGGCCTCGGTATTATGCGAGAGCCGCCTGATATATCTGTTGTCTCACTCGATGATGATGTAAGGGAGTGCGTGTGGTCCCGATCCTTTGCTGGGAGGTTTTGTCGGGCGATGCTCGCCATGGAGCGCATGCATCATTTCCGACGGAAAGACATCAATTGCCGGAGCAGGAGTCGTCCTTGGCCTTGTCGGGAGCTTGGTCGGCGAGATTCCTTGGAGCGTCATTTCCATTTGGTGGAAGAGTGTCATGCGAGGGGCCTCCTAAGAGGGTGCCGAAAAGTAGTCAAGTCCCCGTAGGAATGCGTTGCCGTCCGGTTGGCGGCAATCATTTCCGCTGGTTTCTTCTAGGGCCTCATATGGTACGAATGACATAAGGGACTCTCCTTGTTTGATCCACCAATGACAATTTGTGGTGCTGGTTCTTGCTTGAACTCAGTGGCGGTAGATATCTGGAAAAAGACGGAGAATGCGATCCGGTCCCCGGTCATCTTTTCGAATCTCGGTTCGAGAGCATCAAAGCCGTCGCCTGTAGCTCCTCTGTAGAGCGTGAAGCGGAGCAGCTGATTGTCCGATGTGATCGAGAACGCCACGGCGTAGCGATGCTTGCCTTTGTGGAGCGAGTGTTTCTTTGATGGCGAGACGCCAGCTCGGATGATTCGGATGGCGCTGCGGTCGAGCGAAAGATGCTCGGTGCAGAGTGTGACACAGCGGCGTTCTAGCATTTGGAGCGAATCTTCGGCCAGGAGGCCTTCTTGTGTGCCGCGGAGCTCGAGAACGGCGGCATCGAGGATGCCTTTCGCGAGTGCCGTTTTGGTGGGTGAGACCATGATGAAAACCTCCGATTTTGCGTAAGGATTGAAAAAATTGGTAAAGACCTGATTTACCGTCTATTATACCAAATCCTTGCGATTTGTCAAGGCTGACGTCAGGGTCAGCTCGTCGGCGTATTCGATATCGCCGCCAGTGGCCAATCCGCGTGCTATCCGGGTCATTTTGACGCCGTAAGGCTCTAGTTTTTTCTTGAGGTAGAGGGCGGTCAGGTCGCCTTCGGTGGTCGGGTTGGTGGCGAAGATGACCTCCTGTATATGCTCGTCTTCCACGCGATGCAGGAGCTCTGGGATGCGAAGATTCTGGCTGTTGTCGTTCTTGCCGCTCTCGAGGAGACCACCTAAGACATGGTAGAGGCCCATGAAGCCGCCGGTCCGTTCGATGGCAATGACGTCGAGCGGTTCTTCGACGACGCAGAGCGTGTGCTGATCGCGTCTCGGGTCGGCGCAGATGGCGCAGAGGTCATCTTCGGCGATGTGGAAGCAGCGGGTGCAGCTTTTCAGGCGATGAAGCTCTTCGAGTGCTTCGGCGAAGTTCGAGAGCTTGGCCTCATCTTGTTTGAAGAGCCAGAGCACAAGGCGCTCAGCCATCTTGGGCCCCACCGACGGTAGGGCGGAGAAATGATTGATGAGGTTTTGGAAAGTGGTAGGATATTTCATAAAGCAATCCGATCCGAATCTAGAATCACATCCGAATGCCACGAATTCCGATCCCATTCGGATTATTAGGGTCTAAATTCGGGTTATTCGTATCGGTTTAGTTATGTATTTTTTCGAGTGACTTGAACGTCGTCGAGTTCTCCTCGAAGAAGAGCGAGATCTTGCCGACTGGGCCGTTGCGATGCTTGGCGATGATGACGTCGGCGACGCCTTTGTTTGGGGTGTCCGGCTTCACGCGGTCCTCGCGATAGAGGAACATAACCACGTCAGCGTCCTGTTCGATGGAACCGGATTCGCGGAGGTCGGAGAGTTTCGGTATCTGGTCCGGGCGCGATTCGACGGCGCGAGAGAGCTGGGAGAGGGCGATGACGGGGATATTGAGTTCGCGCGCGAGCTGCTTGAGACCTCTCGAGATCTCGGAAATCTCTTGGACTCGGTTGTCACTGCGACGGGTGCCACGGCCTTCCATTAGTTGGAGGTAGTCAACAATGATGAGTCCCAGGTGGTGTTCGGCCTGCAGACGTCGCGCCATAGTGCGCATCTCCATAATATTGAGCGATCCTGAATCATCAATGAAAATAGGCGCCTCTGAGAGGACGCCCATCGCGTCAGAAATCCGTTCAAAATCGTTGTTGGGTCCTTCACTTGAGAGTTTACCGGTGCGGAGTTTCCAGAGGTCAACACCCGCTTGGGCTGCGATCATTCGGTCGACCAGCTGATCGGAACCCATTTCGAGCGAGAAGATGCCGACCGGCACTTTGGAGAAGACGCCGACTTGGCGGGCGATGTCGAGGGCGAAGGTCGTTTTACCGATCGACGGACGAGCTGCGAGGATGATGAGGTCGGATTTTTGGAGGCCGGCCAGGATGCCGTCGAGGTCAGGATAGTGCGTCTGCACGCCGCGGAAGGTGTGGTCGCTCTTGTGAAGTTCGTCGATGCGGTCGAAGGCAGCTTCAAGGATGGACTTGATCGGGATGAAGTCCTGCTTGATGTAGTTTTGCGAGACGGAGAAGATCTTCTGTTCGGCTTCGTCGAGGAGCCGCTGGACGTCTTCGGATTCGTCATAGCCCATCTCGACGATATCGCTCGCCATCGAGATGAGGCGGCGGAGGAGCGCTTTCTTCTGCACGACCTTGGCGTAGTGGACGATGTTGGTCGCGGAAGGGACGGTGTTGACGAGAGAAGCGATGTAGCTTGATCCGCCGACGCGCTCGAGCTGGCCTTTCTCCTCGAGCTTGTTGGAGAGGGAGAGGACATCTATCGGCTCGCGCTCCTCATAAAGGGCGAGCATCGTCTCATAGACCAGGTTGTGGTCGTCCTTGTAGAAGTCGCCGACCTTGAGGATATCGGCGATCTTGATGACAGCATCCTTGTCGAGCATGAGCGATCCGAGGACAGATGCTTCGGCTTCGAGGTTGTGCGGGGGAATGCGGACGTGATCGGCAGCTGGCTTGGCCATACCCGGTGGTACAACTTCGATATGCAAGGAGGTTCATTGCAAATCGAAGAGAGTGTCGTTTATCGTTTAAATGCTTTTACTGTA